>JAZOAG010000033.1:0-178087 GCA_045595325.1 Lachnospiraceae bacterium | reverse complement strand
TGCCTTCACGCCTGCCTATATCATGTAATAGTCCCATTACATATGCAGCATCAGGATTCATATCATCGCATTTTTCCGCAATTGTTCTTGCACAAAATCCTGCTGTTTTATTGTGTTCAATCCAAGGACCCGGATTTAATTCAGCTGCTTCTTCAATCAACTTTTCCGCCTCTTCAACTGATGGTATTTTCATCATATCCTCCATTCGCTGTAAACTTCAAATTTATCTCTCCATTAACCACTCCGCCACCCTTTTGGAATATTCGAACGGCCCCTCCGGATATTTCCAACCAAATTCATCGTCACCGTCTCCTCCGTAAATACGTTGTCCGTTTCTTATTAAGCTCCCCATACGCTTAATAAAACTCCGTCAGTTTCCTGTCAAGTTCTCTTATTTCTTCCCCGGAGGGAATATCCCTTAACAATGCGATTTTTTCGATTTCTTCCCTGTCTGTCCGCAAGTTCTCAATCTGAGCCAAATATTCTTCGCCTAAAGATATTCCGAATATTGCCCCATACTCCTCACGTACCTCATTACTAAAATAATCCGGTTGCATTTCAAAATGAGCAAGACCTAACCATTGCGGTTCGCAATCAATTCCCAGCTCTTCTTTCGCCTCCCGTACCATTGCCTCACGCATGGTTTCACTTTCCTCGGGACATCCTCCGAATATTTCCCAGCATTTTCGCCAATGATTAAACCCCATAAGATAATCTTCACCAATTTTTACAACCAGCAGGCAAACCGATACCTGTGAAAATCGCAAAGTCGCATCCTCTTCCGTTATTTTAATAAAATCCAGTAATTTATTTCCTGCCTGATCGACTGCTAACATAGTTCTCCTTTTACTTCATAATCCAAGTTATCTTTGGCACACCTCTCTAATCCATCCGGTGACACCATTCGGAAGAATCTCGTCATAACAAGTGCCATCGGTATAAATCAGATTTCCCTGAATGGCATTGATAATACAATTCTTCATGTTCTGCAGTTCTTTCTCTATCGGCTCTATGCATCCCAATATCCTCCCATTTTAAATACGGTATCACAGCTGATGAAATCTCCCTCAGCCATATCTTCCATCCAAGGCGGAATCGGATGATTGTTCTTTGTTTCCTTCGAAAATTTCGGTAATTTCATGTTACTTTTCCTCCTCTGTCTTCTGTTCCTCTCTCAACTTCCAAATGCGTTTCTCAATCTCTTTTATGACTGCCTCATACGCTTCGTCAGCTTTGCCTGTAGGATCTTCCAGACCCCAATTGTCATCAAATGCTCTTCCTATGAAAGGACAACTTACATTGCATCCCATGGAAATTGCGATATCGGGAGCCGGAATATCAGAAATTAGTTTAGAGTACTGCGTCTGTTCCATGTCTATTCCGTACAACTTTTTCATGATTCGCACTGCATCCTGATTGATTTGAGGTTTCGTTTCCGTTCCCGCAGAATAGCTCTCAAATACATCCGAAGCCAAATGCCTTCCCAATGCTTCCGCAATCTGGCTGCGACAGGAATTATGAACACAGATAAACGCTACTTTCTTCTTAGGCTTTTTGTGAAAAGGACACTTCTCTTTAATGCATTGTTCATTCTTCTCGCTAAAATCACATTCTATGTCGGAACTTTCCAATTTTACATCATAATTGTCATTGATGTATTCAATGGCTTTTTGAAAGCTTAAGAAAGCGTCCCGCTTACAGCATCTTGGTCCACCCACTTCAGATAAACGCCATAATGCTTTGGAGGTGAATTCCATATGCTTTCCCCATGAACCATCGGTACTCAGCGGCCCTGTCCCGTCTATAATCGACAGTGCCGCCCCCATTGCGCTTACCGCACCACAGACGCCCCACATGCCGCAGGTTGCTCCGGGCATCTGCAACCCGCGTCGCATTACTTCGTGCAAGCCTGCCTGCAAATCAATTTGACCTCCTGCATTATAATATGCAGTCAACAACGCCGCGCCATCCAGTACATGATGCTCCGGGCCGTGTATCCTGATGAAATCCATCTTCGCGATATTATGAAAAATCTCTATGGGATTTTTACTTTTTTCCTGTAAGCATAACTCTATGATTCTCTTCGCTTTATCTTCCATGTCTCCTCCGCGCCAGCCGGTCAAAAGGTTTCGTTCTTCTGTTCTATGAATATCTTTTTCTGCTTCATGTCTACCTTAGCCAAAACACCGTATTGCAATGCGCATCGGGGATTCGCATGACCGAAATTGACATTATAAACAATCGGCAGTTTCTCATTATCTATCACTTCTGTCAGAATGCTTTTATATTCCTGATAGTACGCTTCATCCTGCGGTTTCCCCACCAGAACGCCGGACACTGCATCGAATACACCTTTCTCCTTAAGTACCGTAATCTCTTTCCGAAACATTTCCGGCACCGGCTTCTCTTCACAGGTTTCCATGAACAGAATTTTACCTTTCCACGTATTTCTATCCGGAAACAATCCGTATTTTTCGCAGATATCTTTCTGGTCTTCATATCTGTTCGTGACAAGAATATCATAAAAACTTTCCAGACATCCGCCCAACAATTCACCTTCAAAAACCTCAGGTCCCTGCAGAAGTTCAAATCCGCGCTCTTCCTTATGTGCAACCCGATCCGTCCCTATTGCAGCCCGGGAAAAATCTTCTCTTTCTTCATACCAGACATCACTCGAAACAATTTCACCGGACTCATATCCTTCCAGATAACTCTCAAATGCCTTTTTCGTATATGGTAACATCTCATTCGAAATTTCTCCCAAATCACAAATGAAAGTCGGACCATAATATGTAGACAGTCCCAACTTATAAAACATCAAGTGATTCACCGTAGTGTCCGAAAAACCGGTAAACAGTTTCGGGTTCTCTTCAACTGCTTTTACAAATTCCGCATCTTCCATCAAATACGGCAAAAGTCTGTATGTATCGTCACCGCCGATTGCACAAATAATCCCAGCAACGGACTCATCCAGAAAAGCCTCTTTCAAGTCCGCGGCTCTTGCTTCAGGATGCTCATTCAGATAGTCAATTCCTTTCAGGGTATTCGGCATAAAAACCGGCTCCAGCCCGTATTTCCTTAATCTCTTTACCCCTATCTCGATGTTGTGACTGCAGAAATCTTCGCCTAACATTCCGCTTGACAAGCTGACAATTGCAACCTTATCTCCTCTTCTTAATTTCCTTGCATATCGCATAGATGTCATCCTTTCTTAATTCCTTCATTCATTTACAACCACAAATATTTCATTCACTGTACTTGCCGTAATATGCAATATCGCTGTTTAACAGAGCCATTGCCTTTTGCTTCTCCTCATCCGTCAGATCCTCAGCATTTATTTCTTCGGCAAAAGTTGCATACAGTTGCTCTGCATAAGCATCGTCTCCGGCTCTCTTGGCCGCAACCATTTTGAAGAATGCAAGACTTCTTCTTGCTCTGAGATATTTATCCACATCAATATATTTACGATTGGAACCATATGCTTTGAGCACCTCCTGACACCAATCACAGATTTGATATGCCTCTTCCTTCTCTCCCCACCAGCCATAGTTCTCGGCGATTGTATCAAGCATAGCCGCCACCAGGTAGAACAGAAGAATTGCATTGTCTTGCATCTTGTCTTTCATCTTATCGAAGCCGCTTTCAAAGAATACAAGCTCCATGTCCAAATTCTCCCGAATGCTGCCGGTCGATAAACTCGGAAGTACATTGATATGGTCTTTGGCTTTCTCAAAATCCTTCTTATGTATATAAATCCATGCAAGTGCATAGTGGGTTTTATCTACCAGTTCCCTGTCACTGCAGTGGCTGATCAGATACGCACCTTTTCTAATACAATCCTTATAAATCTTCTGAATACGCTCCGGTTCATCCTGAAAACAACCTTCCAGTACAGGATCCTCATACATGCTTAAGTTTGCGGTTTCCTGCACATAATCCTTGATAATTTCGAAGTTGCCGGGATTCAGGTTTGTTTCCGTTGAAAGCAGCTCACATACGGCAAGGGTTTTCTGTGCACGGTCATTACTCAACTTAAGGCTTTGTACGGCATCTTTTATTCTGGCAGTCACTTCATCATTCTCCAGAATGCTGTCGTACCCCAGAAGAGAATCCGTACTGACGCCCAAGACCTTCGCCAGCGGAATCAGCATAGAAACATCCGGAAGTCCGTTCTCTGACTCCCACTTACTGACAGCCTGCGGCGTAATGTTTAAAAGGTCTGCTAATTCTTCCTGTGTAAATCCTTTGTTTTTTCTAAAAGTTTTAATGTTTTTACCAAGTGTTGTACTCATGATTATCCTCCTTTTTGAATCATATCAATTAATGTTTCATGGCCATGGCATCATGATACAATTACACCTGATATCATTCAAGCAACGCACCGTTGAGTAGGATTCAAATAAACGTGTATTTTGAAACGTAACAGCAGGCTGAAAGTCGGTAATCCACTTCAAAAAAGTCCGTCACGCATCGGACATTCACTTCTGCATTTGTTGCAATCAACAGTATCAAACCCTCTTGTTGTTTTGCCATAAGTATTCCGTCTGCACTTCATTTGTGTAACAGATTTATTACTGATCGCTGATACGGGACAGGAATCTAAACATCTGGCACATTCCGGGATACATATATTCTCACTTGGCAGGTCACTTTCAAAATCCAGATTGGTTAAGACAGCACCCAGTACAAGCCTGTTTCCGTATTTCGGATTAAGAAGCAAACTGCTTTTGCCAATCTGCCCGATTCCACAGGCTACCGCCACATGTTTCATTGACAATAACCCTTTCCCTGTCATGGTTTCCGTTTCCCAATATTCATATGGTCCATCCGTAGGAATAGGTACACATATTCCTTCATATTTTTCTTCAATGAATTTTGCCGCCGAAATCACGACTTCATCCACCTTGTGTACCACATCCTCATTAAAATGTCCGTATATCAGTCTTGATTTAACATGAAAAATCCCCTTGGGAAGTGCTATTCCCACTGCAATCACAGACTTACAATCCGGATACAAATCTGTGGGGTGAAAATTTACCGGTGCTTCCGCAAATCGCTCTACTCCTCCAAACCCGCACACATCAACGCCCAGGTCCAATATTTTTTCTCTTATTGTTTCTTTTCTGTCCATACAGCATTCCTCAAAGTTTAAGATTCTATATTGCGCGCAATAACCATATTGCATCTTCCCCATGATTCATCTTTAAAATTGAATGCATTTTCCGTTAACATTCGCTCTCTGAACCCAACCTTTTCATAGCATCTTTTTGCCCCCGGATTCTCCGGAAATACATTCAGTTGCACGGCATCTGCGTTGGCAATTTCAAATGCATATTTTACGGCCAACTTAATCATTTCGCAACCGTATCCTTTATTCCTGATTGAGTTATCAACCATAACAAATTTGAACATGCCTTCATTCGTACTGATATTGACGGAGAAGCAAAAGAAACCAACTACCTTACCGTTATCTTCCGTAGCAACAAACGGGCTGTCTCCGAAACGTTCTTCCGCATCCCGCAGCAAACCATCAAATCCTTCTTTCGTCAACGGAAAAGGCATCAAGTTAGCACACCACAGTGCGTGTGAACGCTCATCCGTAATCCAACCGGATATCACCGCAAAATCTTTCTCCTGATATGGTCTGATTCTCATTTCCGTCACCTCACTGATTCATCTCTTCCACAAATGCAGCCGGTTTCACCGTCATTTGTACCCATGCCGGGCGGAAACCGCTTCTGATTGCATTTCTTGCCGACTTTACATTCGACCATGCACAACAATAAAAGGGTACTTTACCCCGTTCCAGAATCTCGATTGCCAGCCTTGAAGTTAACGCTGACGCAATTCCCTTTCTGCGGTATGCCGGAAGCACATCTACCCCAATCTGCCACATGGTTTCACAGTCTGCAGAACAGGCCGCCAGCCCAATCAGCTCTCCATTGTCATACGCACCGACGCCGAGAACGTCAAGCTCCTTACGCATCTCGCACAAAGCATTGCTCCATTCCGGTTTATATAACTCCTTAAAATCTTCCTGTATCAAAACCTTAAATTCATACTCACACGGTAATGCCTGCAAATGCCTTACATCCGGCAGGAAATATTCTGCCATAAAACATACGCGGTATCCCGCTCTCTGAAATGCATCATTTAAAACATGCATATTCGGTGTTTCAAAACAATGTGCCACCGAGTACTTATTGATGTACTGTTCCACAATCTCTTTATATTCTTCCGAAACCGTTGCAACAATATTATCGCCGTACGATGTCAAATCACAAACATGCGGAAGCTTCAGATATTTTCTCGCATCTTTATTCTCTTTGGAAATTGTTATTACATTCTCATTGCGTGTGAAATCTTCCACCGCACAGTTCGAATCGATTGCAGATTGCTGCATGGCAATCTGACGAATCATCTCATTTGTCATATTTATTTCTCACTCCATATCTCATACGCCGTTTCCCACGTATCTAACGCAAACGGTCTTACCTCTCAAACACATTATATTTACGGATGGCAACACATTCCCCATCCTCAAAATCAAACTGTACTATCCAAGGCATCAGTCCCTTAATGGCATTAAACTCTGCATGCCCGAATGTTTTGTCATAATAGTTAATAATCGTGCTTAACGCAGTACCGTGACTGCCTACCACAATGTTCTTACCGGCATATTCTTTGAGTACTCTGTTTATGGCTGCAATGTTTCTCTCCTGGACTTCCTTAAGACACTCGCCATCCGATAATTTGAAGCTGAAATCTTCCCACTGCTGCCGGCAGAATGCATTGAAATCTTCAATCCATACACTATCAATTTTACGCTCTCTGAAATCCTCTACCACGGTAATATCCAACGCATTCTTCTCTGCAAAATGTCGCACGGTATCTATGGATCTGTGATACGGGCTGGATAACACAACATCGATATTCTTATCCTGTAAAAAATCCGTCACAAGCTCTCTGTCCCGCAAACCTTTCGCAGTAAGTTCCCGTAACATATCATCATGATTCTCATAATTCGGTTCTGCATGTCTGACAAAATATATGGTTGTCATTTCATCCACCTCCGTCTTTCGACAAAACTTTTTACACTAATGACTTCCGCATCCGTGATTGCCGCACGTATGGCCTTCTCCGTGATGGTCTCCGTGGTGATCACACTTCAGATGCCACAACTGCACCGTTCTCCACATCATATACTTTGAACTCCTCCGTGTGTCCAAAATGCTGAAAAATTTCTCCGTTTTCATAAGTTACTGCAATTCTCATTTCTTTCTTCTCCTCTAAAATATTTTATTTTTGAACCCATTCCAATTCCCCTGCGGGGACAACCACGTAATTCTCTGCACCGTCTCCGACGCGCAGGTACACGTTGCGAATACCTGCCTGTATAATTGTTCTGGCACATAACGGGCATGGTTTTGCCCTATGTATGGAATTGTCTTTCGGGTTGACTCCGACCAGATACAAATCTGCCCCGATGGTCTGCTGCCTGGAACAATTCAACAAAGCATTCGCTTCCGCATGAATTGCTCGACAAATCCCGTATCCTTCCCCCTGATGCATGTCTCTTTCAATGCGAGGGCAGGTACCTAAATCACAACAATTCTCATATCCTCTGGGAGCTCCGTTATAGCCTGTTGAAATGACAACATCATCTTTGACAATAACGGCTCCGTATTTTCGCTTGATACATGTGCTTCTGTAGGCAAAAACCTCCGCACAATTCAAATATGTATCAATTTTGGTAATTCGCTCTCCTGTTACCGGTCTGACCATATTCTGCCTCTCCTCTTTTATTTTTCACTTCTGACTTCCGATAAATCATAAATATATCGAAATGCAATGATATCGGAAGAATCGCTTGCCTGTCCTTCCAGTTCCTCTTTTAACGAGTTCTCTTTATCAATAATAAACCAGATGCATTTGCACCCGTATTCCGCCGCCTTGGGCATAAAATACTCCGCAACCCATTGCGTATCTTCCGGAATATTCTCAAATCCGCTTCGGGTATCTGCCACATAATCGCAATCCTCATGCGCACGGATAATCTCCAATGCATATTCTAACGGTTCCCTGTAATCGCGATTGCAACAGAACTTCTTCCACTTTACGAACACTACGTTATACTGCTCTTCATATTTCACTTCACAATACTCTGATTGGTACATTTCATATACCTCCGTTTCATATTTTTTACCGGACTCTTGCACTGTCTGAAAATGTGTGTTATTCTTTATTTAGAGGTGGTACTTAGCGGTACCCCTTGTCGGTAAATTTTAGCAAAAAATAATCCGCCCAAGCTTACCAGGACAGGGGCGGATTATTTTTTGCCTTTATGACATATCTTGTAAACAAGACCTATTATAGCTACCAACAATAATCCTAATTGAATCAGAACATCGTATGTAACATACATAGGCATCTCCCCCTTTCTCAAGGGGCCGCCGTTCCCACTGTTATATTATACCATATGATAGGCGGAATGTCCACATTCTTTTCGAACGTATGTTTGTCTTTTGTGAGTTTTTCGCTCGCCGTCTTGCGTCTAAGAATCTCTTTCGGTCCTCACCACATAAAGATATCTTCCCATCTTTTCCTTAAATTGTTCAACCGGTTCCGTCGCGCAATCCGTCTGCCCAATCAACATATCAAACCACTCATCGTGTCCTTCTTTTGCGAACTCTTTTTGATATTTCAGGGCCGCCTCCCGTTTGGTTTTCAGCAATTCATACGTTTCTTCCGTTATGTCGGTCACTTCATAGCACATGTCATTCAGACGCAATACCTCTGCAAACATGGTCGTATGGGCATTCTCCGTTTTGGGAACCACATCGCCTTCCTGATAGCCTATGAAAAATACCCCGCCCGGCTTTAACCATCGTTTCACCTGCGCAACAAATGCCGTCATATCCTTGGCGAAATACATGGTGTCCATCGATACAATCACATCAAATGCTTCCGCCGGATACTCAATTTCTCCGATAATTCCTTCCCTGAATTCAGCACGCTCCGCAAACAACGCCTGTGCCGTTTTAATCGCTTCTGCAGAATAATCAAAGCCGTGAATGTATGCATTGGTTTTACGTTGCAGAAATCCAAGCATTTTACCGTTTCCGCAACCGATGTCAAGAATATGCACATCCTCTTTCTCCGGAACGTATTGCAGAATTCTCTCAATCTGTGCAACATTACTGAAACCATCCTGCGAGAAATCCTCCCCGAAGGCCTCTTTGCAAAAAAGCCGGAACGCCTCGGATTCACCTGCCATCTTATAAAATGCCTCGTAGGCATCATAAAAAAGTAAATCGTTTTTATTCATCCATACCCTCTTTTTTATCTCAAATCCACCGACATAATATATCGCGTCGGGAAAAACTCATAGAGGTGTAATTTCTTCACGGTTCCTGTCATCGGTGCAAACCCTTCGGTCAGTGTCGGCAGTGCCTTGCAAATCACCGACGGTTCCTCAATAAGCATCGTTGTGTGTGCCGTCCATGCCGGATCCGTACCGAACTTCTCCTTGATGTTGCGCAGTTTCTCATTCATATCCGGCGCAATAAAAAGGACCCACCCGCCGGGGAAAATACCGATATGGCTAAGCTGTACTTCAAAGGACTCCGTTTCCGCCGAAATCCTTTGTAAATCTGCTTTCAGCTCCTCTTCCCGATCTGTCGGAAACGACCCCAGTGTGATATGCATGGGAATGTTTTTAGTCTCTTTTCCCACAAAGCCTGCCTCATACAATTTCTTCTGAAGACCTGCCAGCTGTTCCTCTGTCGCGTCATCATACCCTGCTAAAATGTATAATTTTTTGTCTTCCATACTGTTTCTCCTTTGTATTCCGATTCGTGAGGTGTGCATAGAAATTTTTTGCTTCACAGGAAATTCCTATGAAGTAAAAAACTACCCAACCATACATAATTTTCCGCGAAAAATATATCCGATTTTTTCATAGCAGGCGTTTGATGCAACATAATCCGCATCCGTATAAAGCATCGGAACACAACCCTGTGCCTCAACTATTTTGGTGACCTGATATACCAGATTCTCGCCGTAGTGTTTTCTACGGTATTCCGGTCGCGTATATACCAATCCGACACTTGCCATGTCTCCGTTTCTGTCGTAGGTACATGACGCCACATGATTTCCCTGTGCATCCTTCCAGAAGAATGTCCGGCCGTCTGCAATCTTTTCCTCCGCGTACTTTAAGTACCCTTCCTTGTCCATACGGCCAACGCCCGTTTCATCATGAAACATCTCTGCAAATTCAGCCAGTTCTTCCCTGTCCTTTTCCTCGCATTTATATATCTCACCCTCCGCCATTTCGCTTGGTTCAATCGGCTGCGGACAGTCATATGCGAACATGTTGGTCTGAATCTTTAAGTCAATTCCATTCTGCTTGGCCCTTTTAATCAGATACTCTGCGAGTTCATATTTCACATTAAACGTATGCTTCCCATCCATCAGATTATTCCGTACCAAAAGCTCATACACATTTTCCATTTCCGCCTGCGTGATATCCTCTGCCGTCCAAATCCAGGTCGGGAACGGCTCCGTCGAGAAACAGATAATGCATCTCTCATGGTCGGATAATAACAATTTGCACGATTTGTCCATGATACGTCTTAATACGAAGAAGGTATACTTATCCCCTTCGAGCAATTGAAAGTCTCTTTCATCTATGTAGTTGTCCATGTTAGGCTCCTTTTCTGCCATTCTAACCTCCGATTGAAAAAACTTCTCCTGAAAGGCTACTTTCTCCATAATCTCTTCTCTTGTAAATGAGACATTCTCCGGTGCAACCACCCACTTCTCTTCCACATCATCATATCTGTGGATGATTGCGATGATTCTTCCTTCAAATTCTTTTACCGGCTTATCCACGCCCAATATATATACATCCTGTTCTTCACCGTCAGGCGCCATAACACCTTCCACATAACCGTAATTAACGGTATACAAGATATCCTTATGCTTCGGATGATATGTGCCGAGCGGCCTGTCCACAACCACCTTAACAGTTTTGCCTATCACGCAAACTACTCCTCCCACTCATTTACAAACAGTACAACGAATATGGTCCGTTCTTGGTACTGCCGTTATACTCTTCCTTATGAAGGCCAACGTCTCCACGCAATGCACTCTCAATCAGCTTCTTCGTAAGTTCCGGCACATCATCACGCGCCAAAGCTTCTTCAACATCCATCCAGAGCACTTCGCTGTTCTCGTCATGATCCGAAGTAGCTTTACCGGATACGTATTCCGCACGAAAGGCTATATACCAGTCACGCATATTGAAACGGACCCCGATCACATCCAGCGGTTTCACCGTCACCTTCGTTTCCTCCAGGTATTCACGAATCACTGCATCCTGCGGCGTTTCCCCAACATTCACATAGCCTCCCGGCACAATCAGAAGCCCTTTGCCGCCACCGTAAGTATGACGGGCCAGAAGCACTTTATTATCTTTTATCACAACAGCGGTTACACTTTGTCCGAAATTTGTATTTCCTGTTTCCATCCGAATCACCTCATTTTTTACTGTATCAATTGCTCCAGTTCATCAAGAATCCAATGCACGCTGAAAGGAATGAAATCCTCTATGTCCTCTGTCTTAACATACAAAAGCTCCCGCTTCGCAATTCCCGGCAAATAACAATTGCCCCACCACCACATGGCACTGTTTATGTAATCTTTCTCAATCAGACCGGGCAGACACCACAAAGCGTCATCAGCTCTGATTTCTTCAAACAATTCCCCAAGTTCCGGGTACTTTTCAAGCAGGTACGCATCCAGCGCCTCCAAATCATTTACGCACATCAGATAGAATTCCTTGTCTGACGAAACCAAACCTCTTTCATATGCCTTCAGCAGTAACTTCTGGCGCATTGTCATATGGTTACACTTATCCGTCAACAGATGCACCAGATATCCGATGTTAAAATCGCGCTGGTTTGCATCCGCTTCGTCTGTAATATACTTCCGCACAAACTCTTTTATACGGTTTGTAAAAAGTTCCATATTGTCGACTTCCAGCCACTGCGCATCACGAATATCCTCGCGCAGATGTACTCTTTTTTTATCTTCCTTCGTCGCATCTTTTTTACCGGCAATTGTATCCGGCGCCAACACGCCCAAATAAAAAGCTTTCTTATTCTGAATCAAATCCTTTTTATGTTCTGTCAATTCCTTGGCTACCGCAAGGTGTGCAATTGCATTTGCCATTCAGGTATCCTCCTGCATATCTTATTTTTATCTCTAATCATTGTGCACTTCCTCCGTCGTTTTTTGTATATTGTTCTGTATTATACGCTCGACTTCTTTTAATTGCAAGAGAAATTTTCAGATAATTTACAATTGTATATCCATAAAAGTATAGAGTCTCCTTTGCGCCGCTTTCGCAGTGTGTTTTTGCGATATTTTCCCTTTGCGAAAGCTTTCCTGTAAAACAAGAAATCCCACATCAATTTCCTGTGATGTGAGATTTCTTAATAAACACAAAGTCTTATTTTTCCGTAAGGGAAATTTCGTATTCTTCCGCGTTCCCTGTCACGCTATAATTGTATTCTTTGCCATTTGCAGTGAATGTTCCTGCTGCCGTACCATCTGCGTAATCTGCCGTGATATCCAAACACACTTCGCGGTAACAGAACTGTATGACACCGTTTTCTTCTTTGATATATGCTTCTTCCTCTGTCGAGGATACAATCGTGAATTCTGTCGGTCTTGTATAACCGCCGACAACCACGGTTGAAATCCCTCCGCTTGTTTCGGCCGGAACTTCCATAACGCAAGAATAATTCCCATCCCCCAAATCACGCATTTCCGCTTCTGCTTCCACGGGTTGTCCGTTCAAGTAAATAATCACCTTTTCTACCCAGGTGTCTCCTATTGCAGCAAAGCAAATACTGTTTGTAGCCACGAAGCAGGCTGCTAGTGCTGCGACAGCCACTGCTACTTTTGATATTTTACTTTTTTTCATTTTTAAGTCCTCCATCTTAATCTTTCCGGAGGCTCTCAAAATTGAAAATGCCTGCTGATATTTTTCTTTATTCGTCATCTTCCCAATCCTCCTTCAATGCATCCTTCAGCATTTGACGGCCGCGTGAAAGTCTTACCTTCACATTGCTTTCACTAAGTTTTAGCACTTTGGAGATTTCCTGCACCGAATATTCCTCATAGTAAAATAAATGAATCACAATGCGGTACTTCTCGGGCAAGCCAAGTACTGTCTCAAACAAGTCTCCGGACTCCTCTGACTCAAAAACAAGCGTCTCTATGTATTCTTCCAATGGCTGTTTCTTGCGATGCCAAAAAGAATGATTTACATTTTTCGCCTTGTTAATTGCCACTCGTAAAAGCCAGGCACGTATATGCTCTTCGCTCTCATATTGTTTTAGCGTTGTGTGGTACTGAATAAAGGTCTCCTGAACAACATCTTCCGCATCTTCCTGATTTCGGCAAATCTGAAAAGCCGCTGCAAACAAATTGTTCTGATACCGCTCTATCAGCTCCTGTACGGGTTGTCTCATGAGTGCTCCCTTCTGTCATGTATTTCTTTTGAAAGGCCTTCACTATATATACAACTGAGAATGCACGAAGGTTACAACAAAGAATGATTTCTTCGCCTACTTCATTCAATTTTCTTTTTTATCTTCCGGTTCTGCTTTTTCACCGGAATACCAGACCGCCACGAAACTAATCGGAAGCAACAGGAAAAACGGCCATGAATATCTATAAGATGCCATTGGAGAAAGCAACATAATTCCAAACTGTGCAATCAGCGGTAAAAACACCGGCAGCACTTTCAGATATTGTTTGAAATTCTTCCACGCCAGAATCATTACCATAATCAGAATCCATGCAACATATCCGGGAACAAAAAACAAATTGATAACAGGGGTTGTTCTCCAGAACGAAGCCGTACACAAATTCGCATAATAAGCATCTATGATTTTTAGGTCTGCCAAGCTTTGTCTCTCCAAAGGAACCGGCAACCAGTCGACAGAATAATTATAGTATTCAACATACGTAAATTCATCCGCGCCCGGATACCAGAAACCTAATGTATTCGACAAGAATGCCACAATGTAATCTTTCGGGAACTGAAGTCCTATCTCAAGATAAAATTTCCAAAAAGCAATCGGGTCGTTGTTGTAAGATTCTGAAGAAAACAACACTTTGGAGTAATCTGCCGTAAAAGGCACATACCCGTGTCCGGTAGGTACAGGAATACAGAAATAATACTCCATCTGTGCAGCCTGTTCTTCAATTAACATATCTGCTCTATGCGCATCCACACGTTTCAACTGCTGTATGGGAACACAAAGTGCTTCTCTCACTTCACCCGACTTAATATCCCATGCATCAAAAACAGGTCCGGTATAAATCTTATAAGCAAAAATAGGTAACACAATGGCTACAACCAAAGCAATATATAGCTTTATTCTCTTAATCTGCAACAAACGCCAAAACTATCATCCAAATCTTTTTGGCCATCGCTGTATTTTCCTTTCAACTGCCATAAAAACTTACGTTCCATCGCATTCTCCGCTATAACTATAGCATACCTGAAATTAAAATAAGATATCTTTCTTATCCGTGATAATAGAAAAACATGTATGCTTTCAAAGAAAACATCTATCCTCCAAAGGCCGGGATACCTTATCTTCATAATCTCCGCCTTGAAATGTATTTTATTGCAATCCCTTCGTTTCACTTCTCTTTACATTGTTTTTCATTTTATGATATCGAACCAGGGATAACGCCCACCAACCAATCACAGACATAAGGAAAGTACTTAACAGAATTCCCGAAAAATAGTATGCCGCATTGTAAACATCACCTTTGCCGTTTAATATTATCACAGAAGAGATAAAATATGCTACAGGAACAAGTGTAACTTTCAATGCTGTATAAAAGGCATTCTTCTTTTTCAGCAGGCAAACGCAAACAACTACGCCCACCATAGACAAAATGATGGCAAAAAGCATATACGTACGCAACACCAAACGCGGAAGCGTAACATATCCTCCACTATGATTTCCAAGTGCTTCTGTATCCTCGTATATAAATACATCCTCACCGCTTACTGTCGGATAATAACTAATCCTTTGAATCGCCTGCTCGCCGACAAGGGGAATCACTTGATTTGCGTCAACCGTTTTTTCAAATAATTGCTTCCATTTTGTCGTATAACATGATACTTCTGCGCTATATACGCCATCTTCCCCCTGCATATATTCTATATCCGCTTCCAGTGTCGAATTATGAATAGACAAAACAAGTTCTCCTGCTTCATTCCTATTTACAGAAACTGATTCTTCCACTTTTTCATAAGGAAGCATAATCGGTGCATTTACATTGATAGCAATTAAAACAAAGATAAGCATCATTGCTAATACACTTATACAAATCGTAGATACCTTTTTTCGCAGAAGCTTAGCGCGAATCTTCTGTATTGCTTTTATATCCGTATTTTGAGGCATCAACATCTTTGTGCCTAAAGATGCCTCCTCTTTCTGACATTCTTTACAGGTAGCAAGATGTTCTTCTACCAGCTTTCGTGTAGACGGACTTGCTAAATCTTCCACATATAAGGGTAACAAATCTTTGATTACTTCACAATCTAATTTACTCATTGATAATCCTCCATTGCGTTTTGTATTTTAGTCTTTGCTCGATGATAAGTGACACATGCCCAGTTTGCATTTTTACCGAATATTGCTCCGATTTTATCAAAAGATAATTCGCCAAATACCCGGAGATGAAATACTTCTTTATAAGGCTCTGGCAATTTATGAACTTCCCGATGAATCATCTCGGCCATTTCGGCATTCACCAATTGCCTCTCAATACTAATCTCTTGCGAACTTTCCAATTCAGATTCATAAGCTGCCTCTGAAAGGTCAGTCGGGATACTTTTCTTATTTTTTCGAAGATAAGAATAGAATTGATTTTTGGCAATCTGGCATAACCACACTCTGACATCACAGTCTCCGCGGAATTCAGGCAATGCCTTTATGGCTTGGAAAAATGTCTCTTCCGCCACATCTTCCGCAATATGTTCATTTCTTGAAAGCCCTAATATGTATAAATAAATATCCTGAAAATATTCTTTATATAATAGTTCAATTTCTGTCACTGTCATCTCACCTCCTTCCATACATAAGACGCACAAGGATCTAAAATCTTACAAAAAATTTCTCATAAAAAACATTGTTCCTATTTTACCACATTGCTTTCGCCTATTCCATAGCGTCCTATAGATTATGTAGTTTCTGACTTGTTGGCCGGTGCACTATATTCCGAAAAATAAATTCAGCCCCGGGAAAACCTAAATGCTTTCTCGGAGCTTCTTCATTTAACATTATGTATTTCACGCAATCGTGATAATTGATTATTAATACTGCGGTAAGCCGTTCGCTTCAGCAAATGCAGCATAGCAATCATCACAAACAGAGTAAGCCAAATCATCTACCATATAGTGGCTGCAGATTTTATCTTCACCACACTGCGAACAATAACTTAAAATATTATGCGCATGTGCAAATTCGCCATAACAGTTATTACAAATATTCCACACCATACCATCCGCTTCATAACCGTAGCAAGGAACTAATTCCATGCACAAGTCACACTTCTCGGGAATCTGCATTGCGTGGGCAAATTCATTATAACAGTCATCACATACAACATATACCGAACCCTCTACTTCAAAACGACCGCAAACCTTTTCGTTCTCACAAAGTCCGCAAATTGATGTGTAATCATATTGATAAGCAAATTCACTAAAACAACTATCACAGAGTATAAAAACTTCGCCATCCGCTTCATATGTTCCGCACACTACTTCACGCTGACAACTACTGCAGATTTGTGTTGCATCATCATTCACTTCCTGCTCACCTTCTGAAATCGCTTCGCTTCCTTCAACTTCCGTCACTACATCACTACTGTCCGCGGATGCCTCTGTATTACCATCTTCCACGGATGTTTCTACCGATGTGTTAACATCATTTACCGTCTCCTCTGCCTGATTGCATCCTACAAGAATACCTGCCACGAAACACATTGTCATGATTACGGATAAAACTTTCTTTTTCATATATATATTTCTCCTTGAATATTATCTTTTCCCAAAAACGTTTTTGCTTGTTGGGTATATCATATACGGCGTCGAAAGCAGTGTCTATAACGATATTTATTTCAAGGAAAATATTTGTATAAAGCAAACAAAAAGATATAGCTCACATTGTGAAATATGCGATTTCTTTTGTGCAAATTAGATAAAATTGGCTATGTTGTTTCAGCCATAATTCTTCAGTTTCCGCCCGCAATGCGAACGCTCAGCCAAAACAGCCTTATCCATTCTCTTCTTAATATTTTTAATACTATGACAAGAGATTCTTCACATTTTCTTAATTTGTTCTGCATAGATACATATGCTATAATCACATTATACGATTTTAGTTTCAAAAGGTAATAAACCACCTATGCATACACATATCACGCCACGCGCAATCAGGAGGTATCATGAAACGAATTATTGGCATTCTTCTTTCACTTATTCTTTTATTCTCTTTCGCCGGATGTCAGAAACAGGACTCCGCAAAAGAATCCGAATCCGGCAACTCATATCTGATGGAGTCCCATGATTTAGAGAAGGATATTTATATTACAGATATGAAACGTGTTGGTGATTCTTTTTATCTGGTTTGCAGTATGAATCACGATAATGTAACCGCTTACAAACGCCTGATATTCAATCCTGATGATAAAAGCATTACCGAAGCTCCTTTGGAATTAGTGATTGATCTGCAAGAAGAATTACAACCCGGCAATAATCTTATCAATGGCTTGGCACCGATTATCAATCCTGACGGCACCATTGAAGCTTTAGAATTCAAACAGATTATGAACGATAAATGGGAAACCTTGTCAGAAGAACATTATTATAACCGTTATGACCAAAATGGTATCCTTATTTCTTCCGAGCCTTTTAAATCAAAATTCGGAATTTCTGACGACTCCTATATCGGCCTCTTTCACAAAGACAGTAAAGGTAATTATCTCATAGGCGGTTCCGGCGAACCTCTTAAAATTTATTCTTCTGATTATTCCATAATCGGAGAAGTTCCAAACAGCAACGTAATCACTTTTTTAACCGAAAGTGCTGCTGGCACGGTTATTGCATCCTGGCTTGACGGTGCTCAATTCCACATCGCAACTATTGATACGGTACAATGCCAAATGAAGGAAACTGTTCTTCTTGATAATACGCAGAACAGCTATACCTTCTGGCCCTATATCGGCAATCAAATTCTCTACGTAAACGGAACAGATATATACTCTTGTGATGTGATTACCAGCGAGCAGAATAAGCTGTTTTCCTGTACCTATAACAATTTATCAGTCGACTTCATCCACGGGATCTATCCGTTGGAGAATGACCGTTTGTTAGTTTACTACTATGACTACTTTAGTAATGAAATCAGTCTGGTTTTCCTGACTCCGGTAGATGCAGAAACACTGGAAGCACGTACGGAATTAATTTTGGCAAGCATTAATGCCCAGCCGGATGTTCAAAGCGCCATCGATGCTTTTAACCGTTCAAACAAAGACTATCGAATCACTTTAGTTGACTATGGTGAACATACAAAGGATTATGCCAAAGCACTTGAAGCATTGCAAAAAGATCTGATTGCCGGGGATGTTCCCGACATTCTTGATATCAGAAATAATAATTTTCCTTGGCAGTCTTGGGCCGCCAAAAACATATTGACCGATTTATATCCTTTGATGGATGCTGATTCTGCTTTAAAAAAAGATGATCTTTTGGAAAATGTGCAAAACTCGTACGAAGTGAATGGCTCACTCTATCTGCTTCCTTCTTCTTTTACCATCGATTGCCTCATGACAAAAAGTTCAAATGTAAACGGCATTGCTTCACTAACTCCGGAAATCATGTTGGAAATGGAACAAAATCTTGCTCCCGAATCGAGACTTTTTTACTGGGAAAACAAAGAGAATATCATGATGAATATGGTTTATCAGAATATACATTCATTTGTGAATTACGAAACAGGGGAGTGTTACTTCAACACGCCGGAATTCAAAGCAATTCTGGAATATGCCAATTCCAAGCCTGCAGAATTTAACCTGGATGATGGTTCAGCAGGCATTGCGGGAGCTCTTCGCTCGAATGAAGTAATTTTTCATAACTTAACAATACGCAGTTGCGCCGATTATCAGTTTTTTAAAACTTTATTTGGCGGTGATGTCTCTTGCTTAAGCTTTCAGAATAACAACGCAAGCGGACATAAATTATCTTTGTTCGGAAGTGCTTTCGCAATAACAGATTCCTGCGAACACAAAGATCCGGCATGGCAATTTATTCAATCCTATCAGAAACAGAATTCACGCATGCCTTACGGTATTCCTTCTACCCAATCCGGTCTGGAAGCTTATCTGACTGAAGCAGGAAACAACAGCGAAATCACATCTTATACCGTTGATGATGTAGTGCTGGAACTTGGTGCACCAACCGAAGAAGATTTAAGCGAAATCAAAGAGATTATTTCACATTCTGACACATGCAGCTATACGGATTCCTTTCTTCTTTCCATGATGGAAGAAGAACTGTCTCCTTATTTTGCGGGACAAAAAACAGCGGATGAAGTAATTGAAATTCTGCAAAACAGATGCTCCGTATATTTGAAAGAAGGTTGAGCTACCCGCTCAACCTTCCTTATTTTTCGCCCATTCCACAATTGGTTCAATATATTTTTTATCAGAAATATCGTAAGAACAGGATACACTACGACATTAATTTCACACGCAATATAGAATATATTAGGGTAGCATCAGCGATTTACCTCACATCCACCCCACTCTACAACAACAAAACCATTTCTATCTTCTGATGATAAATTTTGCTCGTTTATGGCAATTTTCTTGTCGGATGGATAATAAGCCATAAATACACGAATTACTGTATCCGGCTTTGGTAAAATATCTAACTCCGCATTATCAGTATAAACATCTGTTTGAAAGGAAATGATATTATATTCATTATTTTCCATTTTAGGAAGCCAATAAACAATAAATTCATTTGCCTCCTTTCTGTTTAGACCAAGCTGTTCAAGTGAAATTTCCAGAAATTCTGCTGTGTCTTCGCCTTTTACACAAAATCCTTCGGAAAAATCATATTCGATATTGTTAACACCTTCCCAATACAGATAGTTATAAGTTTGACCTTTATCATCTGTTAAAGTGCCGTCAGGTTTTGCTAAAACACTCCAACCATCATGATATTTAGGATAAGTTGTTGTTAATTGTCCATTATAATCCAATTTAATAGAAACCTTCATTTCTTTTTCCGGATACAAATAAATGACCGGTTTGTCATCTGACTGTAAATCATTTTTCTGATTATCAGGGTCTAATATGCTTTCAACTTTTTCCATTGTGTAAACCTTTATATAGTCTACCGTTTCAATCTCTTTATTTACCGGAATGATAAATGAATAACCATTAACATCCGCTGTTGTTATTCCATACGATTCTTCCATGATATAAACCGTTGCCTGATTATTGTTTATAACAACATCCACAAGTTCATCTTCCAAATACCAGCCGGAAGTAAGTCCGCTTGCAATAATATATTTACTGTTTTTGTCATCATATTTCTTTTCTATTTGAAATTTTTCACAATATTTCTCGTAGCCTTCATACTCGTACAAGAACAGACCTTCAAAACCTTCATAATCAGACCAATTCCTATTATCAACAATATCCTGAATCATAACTTCAGGAACAAATTTTTGATGCTCTTTTTCATAACTCTTTATATATACATGAAACACATTCTCATTTTTCTCATATAAATAAAAGTTCTCAGAAACATCAGACTTTCTTTTCGTAGCGCACCCCGCCAATAAAAGGGCACATATTAACAATAAAAATATATATTTTTTCATTACGCACTACCTCCCTGTATATAGTTTATTTCCGCTCCGGTCAGTCCAAACGAACGCAAATCGGTACACTTCTCTGCACTTTACAAAATCGCAGAATGCCATATTTTAGGGCATTTCTTTAAAAAATACTATCAGAAAAGTATTCAAAAGTGGTAAATTCGGAACTTGGTTAGAACTGTTTTACTTCTTTTTTGAGTTTTTAATCTCAACTTATCTCAAGTCATCTAGCACCCCTTGTGCATCAGACACATTACACACCCTATAATCCCAATCAATTCCGTTGCCATCTGTTAATACTACTGTGTTTCCCGAATGCGTAAACATTTCATTCCAGCCATCATCCCAACTTATTATCACACCATTACTAAAACTTCCACTATACGACCCACTCATAACATAAGTATCCATTGTTCCAAAACTAACAACCTCTTTAGTATCCTCATCAAACATTATATAAAGTGAATAATCTGATAATTTTCTCACATATGCTTTTTCGTACTCGGATACCGGCATTTCACTCACTATAGGCTCTTGACTTTCTTTTTCCTCTTCTATTTTTTCTTGTTCTTCTGACTCCTGTTTTGATTCTGAATCCTCTTTCTCTTCAATTCGCTGTGTTTCTTGAAGTTCTTGAGACCTCTCATCATCTTCCTCATTCTCCCTAGTCAATGATGAATAGTCCTCTGTTACAGAGCCTGAAACATATATATACATGATATCAATACCTTCATATGCAACATTTATACTAATCTCATCTGAATAATTTGCCTGAAAACTATCACCATAATTGCTAATATCTTTATCAAAACCGCAATCAATACATTCCTGCACATAGTTCTCATATTCTTCTTTTGACACATTTTCAAGATAAACAGAATATACCCATCCAAAATCATTGGATACATTTCCAGATAAAGAAAGAGGGATAGGCGCCAGCGTTCCTACTCCAACTATCGGCCATGTGATTTCTCTAAACTCCATTGGATACTTAAAATCAATGTTCATTTCCTTATTACCAGAATTATAAGAGATTGTTATTTTATTTCCCTTTGCATCATATGATTGATATGAAGTTGTACTGCTTTCAGAATCTATATCAAAACCAGCTTCTATACACGCATCACAATATGCCTTAAAATCTTCTTCTGATGTATTGCTAACTATAATCTTATTCGTACTTTCATTTTCCTCCAAGAATAGTCCTAATGTTGATAATGGTTCCGGAAGAATTGAAGCCACCTCATGCTCATTCCACTTCAGATCATATACTTCAGTAGGTACATCTAATCTTATACTCATTATTCTGTTGTAATCAGAATAACTTACACTTACTTCGTATCCCTCGTCATTATATGCATTATAATAAACAGAGTTTTCAGACATTTCAACAACATATCCCCATTCTTTACACGCTGCAGTATATTCGTAATACTCTTCTTCCGAAGTGCTATATATTTCGATCCACAGTTCATCCTCTGTATTATTATGTATTTCTACTTTTAGAGAATTAGGTTCTGGTATTTTATCACCCAATAAAATAATATTCCACTCTATCTTGTGCGCATTTGCATTCATAGAAGCAACATTACAGGCAAGAATAGTCGGAAGAATCAATAAAATACCGATAATTGCAACAAGAATATGTAAATATTTTTTCCCTTTAATAATATTTATACCCATACTCCAGGCACAACCAAAACATATCATTTGAACAATTGACAATATGCCTGCTAATACACAACCAGAAACAAAATAAACAAAGGAAAAAAATCCCGAAACTATCAATGCTATTATAAGGAAAATTGCCCAAGGACTTTTTGCAAACTTTTTTGCACGAACTTTCTCTTCTAACTTTTGTTCTTTTTCATTTTCTATTTTGTGCATTCTTTCATTGCTTTTGACCTTTTCAATCTCAATTTCTTTATTAGCTGCAGACTTTATTCTTTCAATTGTAACAGCATCATTCTCAATAATAAGTGACTGATTTCCGCAATATGGACAATTTAATATTGGCTTATCATTGTCCACCGTCAAATCTCCACCGCAATGTTCACACTTTAATGAAACATTTTTTACAGCATCTTTGTTTTCTAACTCATAACCACAACTTGGGCAAGCAACTAAATTATCTTTTATTTCACTATTGCACTTTTCACACTTCATGATTATCCTTCCACTCCTTAATCAATTATATAAAAAAATGTATGATTTCTACTATTCTACAATTTTCATTATATTCCTATTTTTTCATCTACACAATTATAAAAACGAAAAACCCCAACAATGAAGTGAACCCCTTTTGTTAGACAAAACTAAGTCTAATGAAAGGGGTTCCTTTTATGGCAAGGGCTATTCTTCTATCGATGCGACAGGATTTGAACCTGCGGTCTCCGCTCCGCTTCGGTCGGTGCTAAACGAACGTCCCCCGGACGTTCAGCACCCTCTGCGCCCGAACGAGCGTCCTCTTCTATTGAAGTCGCAGGTTCAACTTCTATAACATAAATATAGAAAGAAATAGTCCCCACCTTACGGTGAGGACTATTTCTTTCTATCGATGCGACAGGATTTGAACCTGCGACCTCTGCGTCCCGAACGCAGCGCTCTACCAAGCTGAGCCACGCATCGCAATACTTCTCATAGGAAGTAACATATATGTTTAGGTCATTGTGACCATGAAACATAATACCCTATTTCTGAAGTAATGTCAATTATTTTTCTAAACAAAGAGCCCGCTTGTAAGTCCTTTCATGTCGTAGGAATCCTTTTATCTCTTGTTTTTGCTATGACAACTTTCTCGCATGGCACATCCGGAGCACCCTCCACCACAGGATGACTTTCCTTTCTTTTTGTCCGTAATCAACTTGTATATGATGGCAGCTACAATCCCAATCAAAATAATGCAAACGACGATTGTCGCCACATTCTCCGCTAACCACGTAAGCATCCTTTCGCTACTCCTTTTCGTTCTGTTTCATTCTTTTTTCCCGCAAGAGTACCTTTTCTACTCTGCCGGTTCGTAGGTTCGACAGAATACTTCCTTCTGAATAATGTAAATATCTTTGTGGTCATCCTTTCGGATTGCCATATAATCTCCCTGATTTCCGATAAAATAGTCCTCCCAGTCCGGACGGAAAATCTTCGTTCTGTTATTTAACTCTAACGCCAGAATACCGTTCCCCGGCTTAGGTCTGCAAATCTTTGCAAGTTCATCAATGGGAATATATTCTCCCGTCTCCGGTTTCTCCACCGCCGGAAGAAAATCAAAAAAGGTAGAAAACAAATCCAGCTTCTCACCGGTATCGTCATAAGTATTCTCAAATTTCACCTTGCAAATTTCGTATACCTCTCCCAGGCAGCCGATCATAATATAAGAATCTTCTCCTGCTGTAACGGGAATTCCGGTTTCATTTTCCAGGGACTTAATGAACAGTCTGGTACCCGCCGGTGCAATATCCAGCGTTTTCACATAAGCCCAGTCCACCTGCTTCTTACGGAATACCGGCAAGGATGCAATCAGTTTCTCATTCGCCGCCACGAAGGTTTCGCTCTCCACATTCTCACATTCCTCAAAATAGTGTGCTACACGCTGCATCAGATATGCATCAATCTCCTGCAAATCCAAATCTTCCATTCTTATTCGAAGCAACACATCAGGTAATGAGCCCTTGGCACATTTGGAATCTCCCTTAATCAATCCATAGGCTTCAAACAGGTAATCCAAAAATTCCACAGCTTTGATTTTATAACTTTTACTGATGCAGACAACGTCAACACCTTCCGCCTTCTCCTGCACGGAAAGCAGGTACTCCTCTTTTCGCAGGGCAAGCCAATTCTGCAAGCGCATCGCGCAAATCTCTTCGCCGGCAGCACATACTGCCACGCAGAAAGAATAATCCTCATGCACGTACATATGGGATACTCCCGAAAGGTTGCAGTTGTCCAACTCAATAAAACCCTTCATGCACTTACCTCCTCTCCGCTTCTATCTTTTCCATAAAGTGTTCTGATATAAAAGTAAAATGAATCAGGACCTCGTTGTCCTCCCACTTAACCAGCTTACCGTAAGCATTGACTCCGCCAATAACAATTTCCATGTCTGCATAGTCAAAAAGTTCCCTGGAAAGTTTTCCCAGAATACCGGCACGAATCATCGCATCATTGTAAACGAGTATCTCGGCAAACGCCGCAAATTCTACAGTACACTTCTCTCGCATAATATATAATGCAACTTCTGTATATTTCTCCGGAACCTTAAGGATCGAAGGCTCGTTTCTCTGCAGGATAATATTATAATCTCCTTCAATTCCCATAACACTGCAAATAGGAATCTGCACGCGAATACCTTTTACGGAAACATAGAAAGTGCCTTCCGAATGAACCTGCTTGGCAATGTTAGTTAACGTCTGCTTCGATACTAAAATCTGCCCTCCAAGACTGTAATTTTCAATACGGGCACATAAATTCACTGCCTGACCGATTACATTATAACGCATCAGATATTCCGAACCGATGTTACCAATGAAAACCTCCCCTTTATGGAGTCCGATTCCCATCTGAATCAGCGGGAATCCTTTTTCACGGTTAAATTCATTGACCAATTCCATGGAATTCTGCATCTCCAACGCCGCCGCAATTGCATTGGCTTCACTGCATTCTAACTCCAGCGGAGCCCCGAACACTGCCAGAATAGCATCCCCCACAAATTCGATTACCGTTCCCTTATACTCCGTAATAATCTTAGTCATCACGCCTAAGAAATAGTCCAGCATATCTACCATGGTATCGGCACTTAAGCGGTCGGCAAGGGAAGTAAATCCACGCAAATCCGCCATCATTACCGTGACAAGATGTTTCTCCCCGCCTAATTTGCCCCCCTCCGGCTTCTCTAAAATAGCTTCCACCACTTCTTCGGAAAAATATTTTCCGAAAATGCTATAAAGGAACGCATTTCTTACCTCTAACTTCTCATTTAACTGCTGAATCTCCCTGGCGGCTTTCAGGACGGCAGACTGCTGTACCAGAAGCTGCTCATAGCTTCTGGTCATCTCATACTGCTGTGCCGCCTTTTCTATTCGAAGAAGAGACCGCGCGGAAAAAGGATAGGGCAACACAACGGTAGCCCCCAACTCATAGCAAACATCTTCCTTTTCCTCCGTTTTCTCCTTTGTCATAAAAAAGATGGGAACTCCGGCCAGCGCCTTATTTTTATGAAGAAAATGAACACAGGAAAAGTTCGTTTCCACATCTGTCTCATAATCAACAAGAATCAAAGAGGGGGACTCGTACCTTACATCTTCTTCGATTCTTTGTGCTCCATCCGATAATGCTTCCATGGAAAAGAAGCAATACGCTTTCAGTCCTTCGTTGCTGTTAATCTGCCTTTGTACATCAACGAGGACATTCCGGCGGTTACAGATGAGCCATACACTTCGCTTCATATCCTCGCCTGCCTTTCTATTTGGAACCGATACAATAACGGTTTATACCATTTTCTGCATTCTTTGGCTTCACACCCCGGTCTTTACAGCTGTCACAAAGACACCCGGAGCGAATCATGGCACCGCATCCCTCACATATTAAAAAAACATCAGACTGGGAAGGAATTTCCAATCTTTCATCCCGTAAAAAGAACTCGATAGCCTTACGGGAAACACCGGTAGCCTCCGAAATCTGGGTAATACTTCTGGGACCGGTAATACTTAAGTAATTCCGCACGGTCTGATAGGAATCATAGTGCAACTGACCGCAAATCCGACACCGATACGTGCCGCGATAGATTTGTTCTAACATACCGCCGCAGGCATCACATTCCACGGGAATCTGATTTTCGCTCAATGCATTAGACCGCCTCATGGATTCTCTGACAACCCGTTCCTGATGATTCGTGTATTCCCTATCTTTCTCCGCCAGCTGAGTCGACATGATATTACGGATTCGACGGCTTAGATGAAACAGGGCATCCTTCGGCTCATCCCAATAGGAAAGAATCTGTACGTTATTTAAATAGAACCGGAACGTTTCATTCAGGGGGTATGAGGAAATCTGCACGGGCACAATGGTTTTGCGATTGTTAATGGCACAATCCAATTCCTTCTCCACCCACATAGAGCTCTGGGAATGGGCAGAAATAATCAGCAGGAAAATGCTGCAAGCCTGAATGGCCCTGGGAATCTCCCTGGCGTAATTGCTGCCTACCGGAATCATCTCCGGTGCCTTGAAATATGCAATTTTCTCACGCTCAAAAAAGTTAACGATTTCTTGAACTTCCGCACTGTCTTTTGAGCTGTAACTGATAAAAATTGTGCTTTCCATTCAGCGACCCCCACCGGATAAATTAACGAAACTTGCTTTCTGCAATACTTTCAATGCTGTTTGTCATATCTTCATTTAAAGAAGACTGCTTGCGAATCTCCTTGTTAATGGACTCTATATCAGTAGTTACGACTGAAATCTGACCGAATACTTCTTTTAATGTAACCATGGAATCCTGTACGCTCTTATTTCCTTCTTCCAATGATTTGGTTGTTGTATTCATAGCCTTCTCCAGATCTTCAATCTCCGCCATAAGTTCCTCTACATACTTCACAACGTCATCTGCAGAAGCGGTAGTATTTGCGGAAAGATTCTTAATCTGATTCGCTACAACGGAGAAGCTTCTTCCCGCTTCGCCGGCTCTTGCCGCCTCGATAGAAGCATTCAATGCCAGCAAACCGCTCTTCTTCGCAATCTGCTTCACCATATCGATAATCTCACTAATCTTCTCAGCTTTCTCTTTGAATACTGCAATCTGCTCATTCGCCTTGTTAATCTGTTCCGTAGAATGTGCCACTACCGCGGAGCTGTTCTCCATGGCACTCATACTTCTGTCAGAAGAAACCTTAGCCTGACGGGTACTTTCCTGAATATGACTTACCGCACCCTGCACCGCTCTGATGGAAGATGCCATCTCCTGATTGGGTACGCGAAGCTGCTTCACTTCCGCAATCTTAATCTCGAGTCTCTTGGAGTTATCTGCTCCCGTGCTTGTTCTTTCATAATCACTCATGTCTGTAACCTCCTTATTCTATCAATAGTCTTTCTCACCGGTTATCCGCGTTTGCTATTTTTATGGGATTAATCGTCCACATCAAAACTCTCTAAAAGAGATTTTTTCTTCTCCACCTTAACATCACCGTGTCTTACCACGTGCATGGTTCCGTAGGCAATCATGGAAAATACCACTGCGTAGGGGAATAAGGTCCTGTAATCCACGAACTGTAAAAGGGCGCCGGAGAGAACCGGTGTAATAATCTGCCCTGCCATGGAAAATATGTAATAATATCCCGTATACTTACCCACGTCTCCGTCGCTGGCAATCTCCACTACCATGGGGAATGAGTTTACGTTAATTGCCGCCCAGGAAACACCGATTAGAACGAAACCGAAATTCACGGCAAAATGATAACTCAAAAACAGTCCCACATAACAGAATCCAATGGTCAGACCAAGAATTCCGTAATAAATACTTCTCTTACGACCAATACGTGCCGCCAGCATACCAAGAGGGATGTAACTGATTACAGCTGCCACGGTTGCCACCATAAGGCAGTCTGCATAGCCGCCACTCTCCAGTTCCCAGACATTAGACGCATATCTGGAGAATGCACTGGTCACCGCATTGTATGCCATGTACCAGGCCGCCACGGATATTAATAAGAAAATAAGGCTTCTCTTTTTGGCAAAGGGCAGCTTTCCGGGCTTTGATTCCTTCTCTTTTGCGGTTTCACTCTCGTCCCATTCCTTCATGGAAACGCTCTGCTCTTCCGCTCTTGCCTCCTCGCCCCACTTCTTCTCTGAAACGGTAAGTACAAGTATCACGGTACAAATCACCATAAAAGCAATCAGCACCCAGAACAAATAACTGTAATCCGGGGTCTTTCCTTCTTTTACCAGAAAACGGATGGCCAGAAGTGCAAAAATGGCACCTACGGTACCGGTCAGGTTAATGACTGCATTTCCACGGCTTCGTAAAGGTCTCGGTGTCACGTCCGGCATAAGTGCCACCGCCGGCGAACGATAGAAACTCATAAAAAGAAGCACCAGCCCTAAAAGAATTAAAAACAGCACCAGATTTCGTTGATTGTCTGCTAAGGGGATAAAAAACATGGCAGCCACCGAAAGGATGGTTCCCAATACAATAAAAGGAATTCGCTTGCCAAAAGGCGTATTTACCCGGTCAGACAAACTTCCGAACACCGGTAACAGAAATACCGCCAAAATATTGTCTGCCGCCATAATCACGCCGGTAAGGACTTCCTGCATATTGAAACTGTTTTCCAGGATGAGTGGTATTACGCTGTCGTACACCTGCCAGAATGCGCAAATGGACATGAATGCCAAACCTGTTAAGACAGTTCTTTTATAATTTAGTTTCACTTTCTTAACTCACTTTCCTGTTGCCTTTTCTTTTAAAAAATAGTACCATATTTTTAGTGAAAAATAAACCTTTTATGGGCTTTTTCTGATATTTTTTTGTACATTTTTTAAAAAATAAGGGAGTTTTTAGATTTTTATGGAAATCAGAGATATTTTTCTATTTATTTTGTGTTGTGTCATTGCGTATGGTATCGGGACCTTAAGTCCCTCCCTTTTTCTTTCCAAATTGAAGAAAAAGGACCTTCGCGCCGGAGGTTCGGGAAATCTTGGTGCCTCCAATACAACCCTGTTAATGGGCTGGAAATACGGTGTAATCGTAGGATTGTTTGATATTCTGAAAGGAACCGTCAGCGTTTTGGCGGTACGTTTCCTTCTGCCGGAGTTAATCTATCTTCCCTTCGCGGTTGGACTGTGCGCCGTGCTGGGCCACATTTACCCTTTTTATCTCAAGGGTAAGGGCGGCAAGGGTTTTGCCACCTACATGGGTATTATTTTAGGGCTGGACTGGCGCTTCTTTATCATTATCGGTATCGCCGTAATTCTTCTTACATTGATTTTTGATTACATTGTCCTGGGCACCTTTACCGCCATTGTGACGTTCCCCATCTGGCTTTCCTTCTTCGGCGAAGCCCCCTTTGGCGTACTGGTTGTACTTCCCCTAAGCATTATTATCTTTATCAAGCATCGGGCAAATATCCGGCGTATGATTACGAAGGAAGAACTGGGCATCCGGGCCACCTTCAAAAAGAAAAAACAAAAATCAGAACAAAGCGAATAAAAAAAGAGGCCATCAATATGACGGCCCCTTTTTTTATGGGATTCATTTATAAATAAATGGAATCTTCTTTTATTCTTCCGCTTCCGCTGCGCTCTCACCCAAATCCGCGGTGCAATCCGGAACTTTCATCTTATTGGTGAGACTCATGGGGCCGAATACGTTGAGAAATCCGCCGTAGCGGGTTTTTTGTCGCGTAGCTGCACTCATTCCGAAATACTTATCACCCGTTTTATCCTCACCGGTGGTTTCCAGTCTGTGTCTGTATTCGGCAATTTCATAGCATACATCCATCATGTACCACTGCCCTCTGATATATACGCAGTTCCACATGTGCATTTCGTCACTCAAATAATCGGCATAGAAATCTTCTTCTCCTTCGAACTTAAGATCTGCCAGATAATCGCTGACCATAACAGCATCCATACCAAGCTGTGCCAGATAGAACCGGTAAATCATAGGAAAAAACTCCGGCGGACCATACTCTTTCACAATCAGGTCACGCAAAGTCACATATTCATCGGGAATTTCCTCCCCAATCGCTTTGATATCCACCTCAAAGTTTTCTACCATGTACTCGTAAATTGCCCGGGCTTTCTCTTCATCTCCATAATCTGACCCAACATTCTCCCGGATAACGGTTTCCACATGGTCGGTAAGCTCCTGCTGCATTGCAAGCACTTCCTCATGACTTAAGTATCCTGCAAGCGCCTCGCCGGTGTCGGATATGGTATCAAGTTCACCGTCTCCGTCTAAGTCTTCGCCCCCTACCAGATAATACATCGTCCCATCATAAAACTCTGAATTCATATCGATAAAATACAACTCATATTTACCGTCCTCGAGGTGCTTAAACTGCAGTTCGGAGCATTTCGGATTCATGTACATCAACTCCAGCCATGCCTGTCCCAGATTCATTTCGTTTATGTCTTCTCCGAAATCAACCACAAATTCACCCTTGTGCACTGCTTCCTGCACAATATCTACGATTTCCATTACTTTTTCAGTCTGATGTTCTCTGTAGCTGGCATTGACACAATCCTCAACAAAGGCAAAGTCCGTATATGGCTTGAAGGTTGACTGCACAGTCTCCTCTCCCATATTGTCCCAGTCTTCCATGCTTAATTCGTCCTGACAGCCGCATGTTCCCGTGAGCATGATTCCTGCGAGAAAAAGAGCTCCCACGCGGGACAGGATGCGTCCCTGACGCCGCTTTGTTTTATATTTTCTTTCCATCGTATCAATTTCCTTTCTTTTTGAATAAAAACCCTTACTCCTCTTTTACCATAAACAAATCCTCCGGACACTCCGGAACTTCCATTATCCTTCCGGCGAATGTCGGACCTTCTACCCTTTTATTTCCACCCACACGGGTTTTTTCTCTGGTCGCCCAACTCATACCGAAATAGCTCATGGACGGCTCAGCCTCTCCGCCGTTTTGCAGATTATAATTATATTCTGCCATTTCATAAGCAATATCCATCAGATACCACTTTCCGTCAATGTAAACACCGTTATAACAATGAATCACATCCAGATATTCACTCAGATAATCATGTTCGCCTGACGCCGCAAGGATATCTTCTACACCATAATCCATCACCATAACGGAATCCATGCCCAGCTGCGCCAAATAAAAATTGTAGACCAGCGCAAAATGCATTGCAGAACCGTATTCGTTCATGACAGCCTCACGCAACCCAATCTGCTCCATCGCTGCGATAGAGTCTATCTCTTTCAGCGGATTTACCAGTTCAAAATTCTTCACCAGATACAGATAAATTGCCTGCGCCTTCTCTGCTTCCGTATAATTAGCATCAATATTCTCCTGAATCACTGCTTCCACATGGGCTTCAACATCCCTCTGCATCTGCAGGGCATCTTCCTCTGACAAAAAACCGGCCGGTACTGCTTCCCCGGCCGCAGGACCCTCGGGAATAAATTCTTCCGCAGCAGTTCCGGTAGGCATATACCCTAAATAAAGATTGGTGTGACTATACGCCTCGGAATTTGTATCACCATAGAATAACCCCATTTGGTTATCTTCCAGTTTCATCAACTGTAATTCCGAACATCTCGGATCGGTCCACAACAATGCCATCCATGCCTGAATCACAAAGTAAGGATCATATCCCTCGTCAAGTTGTACGACAAACTTCTCTGTATCCACTGCATCCTGAAGCAAATCCAGATAAGTCATGACTTGCTCCAAATGATTTGTTCTGTATGTTGTTCCGATACAATCCGCCTGATAGACGAAACTATCAAAAGAAGCAAACGAATCCTGCGCATCTTCCTCTATGCCTTCCCAGTCTTCCATGCTTAATTCGTCCTTACAGCCGCATGTTCCCGTGAGCATCATTCCTGCGAGAAAAAGGGCTCCCACGCGGGATAGGATGCGTCCCTGACGCCGCTTTGTTTTATATTTTCTTTCCATCGTATCAATTTCCTTTCTTTTTAAACGAAACTCTTACTCCTCTTTTACCATAAACAAGTCTTCCGGACACTCCGGAATTTCCATCACTTTTCCCACATAATACGGTCCCTGTACGGTCATGTAACCATCGGGACGTGTGATTCTTCTTGTATCCTGACTCATGCCGAAATACGCCATGCTAAGTTCCGCTTCGCTACCGCTTTCCAAATTGTTATGATATTCCGCCATTTCATAGGTGATATCCATCATATACCATTTTCCTTCAATGGATACACAATTATAATAGTGAACCGCATCAAACAGATATTCTTCCAGGCCCTCCACTTCATTTTCGCTATCGATCATGGTAACATAATCGGCTACCATAATGGAATCCACGCCTAACTGCGCCAGATAAAAGTTATAAATCTGTGCAAAATGCACCGAAGTACCGTATTCATTCAAAAGAGCCTCACGCAGTCCAATCTCCATCACTGCCGTCTCGGAATCTATCTCTTTCACCTTAGTTACCGGTTCGAAGTTCTGCACCAGGTACTGATAGATTGCTTTCGCCTTCTGTTCCTCCGTAAAATCAGCGTCAATATTCTCACGGATGACTTCCTCTACATGTTCGGAAACCTCCCACTGCATCTCCAGCGCAGCCTCTTCCGACAAATAACCGGCCGGAACGGAATTTCCCTCCTTCGGTCCTTCCGGGAAAATATTGCTCTCTTCGCCTCCTCCCGAGAAAAATCCCAAGTGATAGTTAAAATGTTCATACTCCTCTGAATTCGTGTCCCCATAGAACAATCCGATTTTATTTTCCCCCATATCCATCAGCATCAATTCCGAACACTTCGGATTTGTCCACAACAATACCTGCCATGCCTGAAGCAAAAAATAAGGATCAATCTCACCTCCCGGTTCCACAATGAACTTTTCTTTTTCTACTGCATCCTGAAGCAAATCCAAGTAATACATAATTTGCTCCAAATGATTTATTCTGTATGTTGTTCCGAGACAATCCGCCTGAAAAACGAAATCCGTATACGGTGTAAAAGAGCTCTGCACCGTCTCTTCTCCCATGCCTTCCCAATCTTCCATGGTTAAACCGCTCTGACATGCGCAGGTACCTGTAAGCATCACGCCTGCAAGCAAACAAGCACCAAGACGGGACAGCTTTCTTAAGATCCTTTTCCGAATACCCGGTATACGCTGCGTGTTTTTATCTCTGTCTAATCGCCATTTTGTTTCTTTTCCGATATCTTTCATATCTAAATTCTCCCTTCCGTTAAACAATAAATTTTTTTAACAATAAAAACAAGGGATATTTTCTAACATATACTATGACAAATTCTAGCAATCTATTTTTCTCGCTTTGCTTGTACTCCACAACAACGGACCCATGAATTCATCTGCGTCACAGGAAAGGGCATTCTCATCAGCTCCGGCTTTATGCATTGCTTTCATGACGCAGAGGTATCCGACAAACGAGGCAAGAAATTGGCTGAATGGGTTGAGAAAAACGTCTGGTTTCAATTGGCCATTCAGCCCTTTCTCTTGTTTTTCTCTCTTTAGGCCGTATCGACAAGCCCGGGCGTTCAGCCTTATTTCATGAATTTCACTGTTTAGGCTGAATTTACGAAAACAGGCATAATTTTCAAAGCCGACTCCCCGTGTAATATAGCGTTCCTCTCAACACAGCTTTAATATAACCACAAAAAAGAGGGTAATCCCTCAAGTCATTTTGTGACTTTGGGGACACCCTCTTACAATCCTATTTTTAATCAATTCAAATGATTCTTATACAATACCCTGTGCAGTCATAGCATCTACAACCTTTAAGAAGCCTGCGATGTTAGCACCTGCAACATAGTTGCCTTCCATGCCGTACTTCTTAGCAGCAGCATCAAGGTTCTTGAAGATGTTAACCATGATTCCCTGAAGCTTGGAATCAACTTCTTCGAAGGTCCAGCTAAGTCTTTCGGAGTTCTGGCTCATCTCAAGTGCGGAAGTAGCAACACCACCTGCGTTTGCAGCCTTTCCGGGTGCAAAGAGTACGCCATTCTTCTGAAGGTACTCGGTAGCTTCGATGGAGGTAGGCATGTTAGCACCTTCAGCAACAGCCATTACGCCGTTGGCAACAAGTGCCTTAGCATCCTCAAGCAATAACTCATTCTGTGTTGCGCAAGGAAGTGCGATATCAACCTTAACAGACCACTGATTTGTGCCTTCAGCCTTCTTGTCATGATACTCTGCAGAAGATCTTGCAGCAGCATACTCTGTTAATCTTGCTCTCTTAACTTCCTTCACTTCTTTCAAAAGGTCAAGGTCAATTCCTTCGGGATCATAAATCCAGCCTGTGGAATCAGAAACGGTAACAACCTTAGCGCCCATTTCGGTAGCCTTCTCTGCAGCATAGATTGCAACATTACCGGAACCGGAAATTGCAACGGTCTTGCCTGCGATATCAATGTTGTTAGCCTTTAACATCTCTTTGGTGAAGTATAATAAACCATAACCGGTTGCTTCTTTTCTTGCAAGGGAACCGCCGTAGGAAAGGCCCTTTCCTGTAAGAACGCCTTCGTATACGTTACGGATTCTCTTGTACTGTCCGTACATATAACCGATTTCTCTTGCACCTGTTCCGATGTCACCGGCAGGAACGTCGGTATCAGCACCGATATATTTGCAAAGCTCTGTCATAAAACTCTGGCAGAAAGCCATAATTTCTCTGTCTGATTTACCCTTAGGATCGAAATCAGCACCACCCTTACCGCCGCCGATAGGAAGACCGGTTAAAGAGTTCTTGAAAATCTGCTCGAAACCTAAGAACTTAATAATTCCCAAGTTTACGGAAGGATGTAAACGAAGACCTCCCTTGTAAGGTCCAATTGCGCTGTTGAACTGTACACGGTATGCATTGTTCACCTGTACCTGGCCATTATCATCTACCCAGGGAACACGGAACAAAAGCTGTCTTTCCGGTGTAACAATTCTCTCAAGAAGCGCATCTTTTCTATATGCTTCCTCATTTGCTTCCACTACGACACGAAGAGATTCCAAAACCTCTTTCACTGCCTGATGGAACTCCGGCTGTGCCGGGTTTTTCTCAACTACCATTGCAATGACTTCATCAACGTATGACATTATTTCTCCTCCTTCTTGCGTCTGACTCCCTAAAAGCATCTTCACAAACGCACAGTTTATTTTATAACAAGTAATTTATAAAATGCAATACTTTTTTGAATAACTATTCAGATCCATGCAAAGTTATGAATGAAGCACTTGTAAGCTTGCTTGCAAAGGGCTGAATTTATAACTTTATATGGAGATGTAACCACATGAGCAAAAGGAAAGTGCAAAAGCACGATTTTGCGAATGGGGTTCTGAATAGTTATGAAATTCAGATCCATGCAAAGTTATGAATGAAGCACTTGTAAGCTTGCTTGCAAAGGGCATATTTTACAAGAAAAATACCACAATCATAAGATACGCCAGGGTCAGAACCAGTCCGCCGCAGAACAGAATCAGTCCGTAAGAGAGACTTCTTCCGATAATCTGGTTGTTCTCCGCAAATTCTGCCCAACGAATCGCATAAAGATGTTCGAAAGACTTGCGGATAGGTTTTTTGCGGCACACGGTATGATTTAACACCCAGATAATGTCCTGGGTAACGACCGCCAGCGAGTGAGTAATGGCGTTTCCTTCCGGCAACTCGTGGGGAAGTTTGCTGTCCCGGTACAAGGTTTTACGAAGGAAAAGTACCGTATAATCCACCAGACTATCCAGAATTCTGCACACAACCTGACTGATAAAAGGAATAAACTGAATAAAAATCGGACGATAAAACAGATTCTCCAAATCAAGCCATGCGGGCCAATAGTCGGGATATGTACTTCCCGCTTCTTCTGACTCCTTCTTTTCCATGCAAATCACTACAACCACCAGATAAATGGTAACACCCATTACGATGGAGGCAATGGAGCCCTTCATATTATGGAATGCAAAGTAATGTACCACGTGCTCATTCACTACACCGAAAAAGTTCTGCGCCAGGTCCATAACGGAATCTGCCGTCAGGTTCGGCACCATACCGAGCAGGGGAATCATCAGCGCACTGCCTCCCAAAGCAATAGCGCTGGGGATTTTTAAGTACTTCTTTCTGTCATCGTACTTCTTCTGCACGCTTTCGTCATTATTTTTACGGATAAAGATCCAGATATAAAGCTTCAACATATACGCCAGCGTACATCCGCCGGAAATCAGGAACACACCTTCCACCCAGCCGGGGATGGATGTCACTTCCAGAAGTCCTTCATGGATCAGGGTCTTCCCTACATATCCGTTAAAGAACGGAATACCGGAAATGCCCAGCACACCCAGAAGGAAGCATGCGTGTAAAAAGGGTTTTTTGCGTCCGAAACCTTTCAGACGGTTCAAATCCAGGGTGTGTGTATTCATAAAAATCACACCGGCCGCCATAAAAAGTACCAGCTTCAGAACCGAGTGGTTTACCATATAGATAAAGGTTCCTCTTGCCGCCAGGGCATTCTCCATACCGGAAAGCACAAAAACCGCAACACCCACCAGGATGAAACCGATCTGTGAAAGGGAGGAACAAGCCAGTACCCTCTTTAAATCTACGGAGAAGAGTGCAAGAATTGCACCCAGAACCATCGTTACAAGAGCAACACCCAACAATGCATATCCAAACATGGGCACATGTGCCATCATGCAGATAGAAACCAGAAGAATGCCGTAAATACCGGTCTTGGTCAGCACACCGGAAAGCAGTGCTGACGCCGGCGCCGGTGCCACGGGATGTGCCTTCGGCAGCCAGATATGTACGGGGAAAGCACCTGCCTTCACAGCAAAACCAAAGAGAATACAGATTGCACCCGCAATACCCTGAGGCGTAATAATATTGATTCCCTCCATCACGACCAGAGCGTTTTTCAGTTCTGCAAAATCCAGGGTTCCAAAAGCATTATATACCATGAAAAGTCCCATCAGCATCACCATACCGCCGATTACGGAAATTCCCAGATAGGTTTCCGCCGCCCGCATGGATGCCTTCTTCTCATCATGAGCAACCCACACATAGGAAGTTAAGGACATAATTTCAAAGAAAATAAAGGTGGTGTAGAAGTCAGCCGATAAGAATACACCCATGGTTGCTCCCAAAGTCACCAGCAAAAATGTATAAAACCGGTTTCGATTTCGGTAAGTTTCAAAATACTGGGGAGATAAAAGGGTTACCATCATCCACATAAAAGAGGCAACCAACCCGTAAATCATGCGGAAGCCGTCAAGACGGAAGGAAATTCCCAGGCCGCAAAAACCGGCAATACGATAACCGTACTCCATTACGGCACCCAGATCCGCGCATGTAATCTTTTCTGTATAACCCGATTCCGCAGCCATATTGGAAATCACAAGGACCGCATTGGAAACGGCAAACAGCATCAACAGAAATTCGCTAATGGTAACCGCATTTGCACAGATGTCACGGGCCTTCTTGTTTTTTAATCCAATCAGGTATGAAAGAAGTGCTCCCGCCATGGGGAAGAACACCAGAACAACACTCAATACTCCAACATTCATCTTCTTCCACCTCCTACATCAGTCCCGCAGCAATCTGCTGGAAATAAGATACCATCGGACCGCTGAACAGACCTAAAACAACACAGAACACTGCAAAAACATACAAAGGAATCAACATTCGCCAGGTAGGATCTTTTACCTCTGACAAATCCTCCTTCTCAGAATTTACAAAGGAACGAATCACAATGGTCAGCATATAAATTCCGGTAAGAAGGGCTGAAACCAGCAATGCTCCCACACCGATATAACCTAACACACCGCCGTCTGCAATCGCCGCCTTGGTAAGCTGCCATTTGCTGACGAAACCACAGAGACCGGGCACACCCATCAGGGCTACCGACGATACTGCAAACAAAGTAAAAATCTGAGGCATTCTCTTTCCCATACCGTCTAACTCATGCACAAAAGTTTTCTCGCTCTGTACAATCACCGCACCGGCGCAGAGGAAAGACAAAATCTTCATGAAAGCATGACACACCATATGTGTCAGGGCACCCACCAGTCCCAGCGGGGTCATTAAAGCCACACCGAATAATATGTAGGATAAGTTACTTACCGTAGACTGTGCAAGACGCCGTTTCAGATGGGTTTCCTTCACTGCACGGGAACATCCGTAAACAATGGTGAAAATGATAAAACAAAGAATCACGGTCTGGGCCCAGCTTCCTTTCAGGAAAGAAGCACCGAAACAATAATAGGTCAGACGCATGGTGGCAAAAGCACCTGATTTAACCACGGCAACCGCATGCAAAAGAGCGGTAACAGGCGTAGGCGCCACACCCGCCTGGGGAAGCCATGCATTAAAGGGGAACAGGGCTGCTTTTACACCGAATCCCATGAATGCCATTACATAAACCAGCTTTAAGATATTTTCACGATTTCCGATTAATCCAAGATTTAATGTTCCACCATAGGAGAATTCCGTACTTCCGTAAGAAATCATGAAGATTAAACCGATGAAAGCAAATGCCGCACCACCCAGGGAATAGTACAAATACTTACGGCTGGCAAGAACGGCTTCCCTGCTTCCGGTATGCATTACCAGAGGCAGTGTTACCAGGGTCAGAAGCTCGTAACAGCAGTACATGGTTACTAAGTTGGCGGAATTGGCAATTCCCAGCGTAACGCCGTATGTCATGGTGTAGAACATGAAGAAAGATTTCTCTTTCCCCTCATGCTTCATGTATTCAAAGGAATACAGGGTCGCAAAGGGCCAGAGAAAGGCCACCATGGCGGTAAAGACGCTGCCCAGACCGTCCATACAGAAGGAAATGGACAAATCGCCGGAAAACCGGATTAAGTCATAACGCACGCCCATCTTGGTAAACAGTAAATAACCCACCATAAGGCTGACAACAATTACCAGCGTCTCCACGTAGATGTGCATGTGTTTCAATTTTTTAAAGGGTAAAACCGGCACCAGAACCCCTCCCAGTATGGGGAGCAGTATGGTAATCGGAATTAATATATCAGACATTTCAAATCTCCTTTCTTAAAGCTTAGCTTTAAGCATCATAAATTCCTCCGCAAGCGTTTAAGGGAAACACTTTTATGGGAATTTTAGAACACAACCGCAGGAATCCACTCGATAATATCAAGCACCATACCCGGGAACATGCCGCCCAGCACCGTAAGCAGGGCAAGAATCACCAGAGGCACCCACATCCAGGGAGATGCTTCCTTGCGAGGATTTGCTTCATAGTCGAATCCCTCGCCGGGGAAGAAGGCCTTGATTACAATAGAGAACAAATATCCCGCAGTCAGAAGGGCACTGGCAAGTAAAATTGCCGGTCCGATGTAGCGAAATGCCCCAATATTAGCGGAAAGGGCTCCGTTGGCCAGATACCATTTGCTGATAAATCCGCCTGTGGGAGGAATTCCCACCAGTCCTAAGGATGCTACTGCAAAGCAGAGCATGGTAACAGGCATTCTTTTACCGATTCCCTGTAATTCATCCACCCGCTCTTTGCCTGTTTCGTGAATAATCGCGCCGGCGCAGAGGAAGAGCACAATCTTAATCAGTGCATGGAATATCACATGTAAAAGGGAACCGCTTAACGCCACGGGATTTAATACCGCAATGCCGAATAAAATATACGACAACTGGCTCACGGTTGAATATGCAAGTCTTTTCTTTAAAACCTTCTCCTTGTATGCCAAAAGCGAACCCATGAAAACTGTCACCAGCGAAAGAATCAGCCATACGGTCTGAACCCAGGTGCCGGAGATGAAATCCGGTCCCACAATGTAAAACACCATACGGATTAATGCCAGCACACCGGCCTTTACGATTACACCGGAAAGCACTGCGGAAGCAGGTGCCGGCGCCACGGGATGGGCAGTTGGAAGCCACGCATGCAAGGGAAACATACCGGCCTTCACACCGAATCCCAGAATTCCCAGGAACACTGCCGTCAAGACAATGCCGGGGTGGGCGGAAACCGCATTCATATTCAGGGTACCACCTGCCTTGAAGGCGATAGTACTTGTATTCTGATATAAAACATAGATGGCAAAGAGTCCCATATATGCCCCGCAAAGGGAATACAAAACATACTTTAAGGCCGCCATAACCGACTCATGGGTCTTATTCTGTAATACCAGCGGGAAGGAAAGCATGGTTACCAGCTCAAAGAACAAATACATGGTAACAAGGTTACCTGCCAAATCCAGTCCCTGCAGAACCGCATAAGTCATAAGGTAAAATCCGTAATAGCCCTTTTCTCCTTTCATATAGCGGAAGGAAAATGCGCCCGCCGCCAGAAATCCGATGGTTGTTATCACGGAAAAGATAATACTTGCCTCATCCTGAAAAAGCACGACGGGAATTCCGTCCAGCAGAGTAAACAACTCTACGGGTTTCTTTCCTATTCCTGATACAAACACGAATATGGTACTCGCCGCAGACAAAAGCATCCCCACACTGAAGAGAATATGTACTTTGCCGTGGGCATGCTTCGCCCCTTCCTTTGCCGCCAGGAGCTTCTTCGGCAGCAGGCTGATTACCAGACCCGAAATTATAGGTATTAATACCGGTAAAAGAATCAGATACTCCATCTTTCTTTTCTCCATTCCTGTAATAGACTGATTAAACAATCCATTTATTCAAACATCCCAAGTCCCATCTGAATCAGGTTAGTAATAGGCTCAGAACCTAAGCCCAGAATCAGGTTTAATACAATGAACATACTGATTGCAATGGTATAATTAGGATTTCTTAACTCATTAATACTGGCGTGTTCCGTCTCTTCCCTGGTGTAAATTCTGATCACCGTTTTCATGAAGTAGATGGCATTTAACACGGTACTGAGGGCTAAAACAATCAATGTAGGTAACATTTTACCCTCATTCAGCACGGCCGCCTGACCGAATAAAATCTTGCTGACGAATCCGGAAAAAGCCGGAATACCAACCATGGAAAGAGCGCCTACCGTAAATCCGACACCGGCCAGCACGTTTCGATACCCGGCACCGGTTAGGTCAATGAATCTCTTACTTCCTCCCGATACATCCCTAAGTCCCATGGCTGACACGAAAAGAAGCGCTTTGGTAGCCGCATGGGAGAAAATATGGAAAATGGACGCCACCATACCTTCCTTGGTTCCGAGACCGAAGCCCATGTAGATGTAACCAATCTGCGCCACGGAGGAAAAGGCAATCATTCTCATGATGTCGTTTTCCCAGATGGCATTTAAAGAGCCCATGATCATTCCCATGAGTCCGAATACGAAAATAATGTTGATAATCTTACTGTCGTGGAACTGGGTGAATCCAATTACACGGAAGATAATCTTAATAACCAGAAAAATATATCCTTTGGATACCAAACTCGAAAGCATTGCCGACGAAGAAATTGTGGAATAACCGTATGCATCCGGCAACCACGCATGGAAGGGATACAAGGCACTTTTAATGGCCAGACCTGTTGTTAGCAGGGCAATGGCAATCACAAGGGGAATGGCATAGGTTCTCTCTGAAACAATTCTTACAACCTCTGTATTGATGCTGGTCATCAACAGATTTCCCGTAATATCATAAAGAATACAGATACCAATCAGGAAAAGGGAAGAACCCAGCAAACTCATAATCATGTATCGGATTGCTGCCTCAATGGTTCGCCCGTTCTGCACCACCATAATCAGACCGCAGGCAGAAATGGTATTGATTTCCACGAACACGTAAGCGGTAAATAAGTCGTTGGTATAAACCAGCGCCAACAGGGAGCTTAGCAGCAGGTTTGTCATAATATAGTAAAGACTGTGACGGCTGGGCTCCACATCGATATAAAAGTGTCTGCGTCCTCCCAGAAGTGAAAGCAGCATAATTACACAGAAAAACAACGCCATCATTGCTTCCAGCACACCGGCACGAAGTTCATTGCCGAAAGGCGCCGGGAAGCGTCCCATGGTGTATACGAAACATTCACCCGTGTAGTGTGTATAGAAAAGCACGCAGGCAGACATTCCCATAATCACCAGAATCACTATCATGTTAAGCCATTTGGCCCATTTGCCCTTCAGTGCGGAGGAAACAATGGCCGCCATCATGGCAAGCACAATGGAGAAGGCCGGGAAATTACGAATAAAATCCATTCTTACAAGCCCTCCTTACGCAACTGTGTAGATACATCATCCAGATTCAGGGTATGATAACGCTGATACATTCGGATGGTCAGGGATAAAAGCAACGCCGTAACCGACACGGAAACTACGATACCTGTCAGCACCAGACCGCTGGGGATGGGGTTGATGTATTGTGAGGCATCCGTAACACCGTTTTGAATAATGGGGGCAAGGCGTCCCTCAATATATCCTTTTTCCGCCAGAAACAGGTAGATGGCGGTATCCATGATATTCAAACCGATAATCTTTTTGATCATGTTCTTTTGCAGAAGAAGATTTGTAAAACCGATACCAAATATGATCATCGCAATCTCTTCTCCGTAGTTTGCAAGAAAATTAGCACCCATTTTATAATCCTCCTCTCTTAAACAATGCATAGAACGAATAAATCGTGCAGGCTACTTCCGAACCTACAAATAAGTTAATATAAAAAATCATGCCGGCGCTCAAAATATTTCCCACCGTTCCCATGGGAATCAGATTCTCGTAACCGTTCGCACCGGTATAAAAGTGATACATCATGCAACAGCCATACAGAATCAGGGCTGTGATTTTGATACATTTATAGGTATGCTCATTGAAAAATCTGCGAATCTTCTTCACGCCGAAGGCGCTGGAATAAAGAATCAGACCGGAACCGATAATGGCACCGCCTGAAAATCCGCCACCGGGAGATAAATGACCGTTTACAATGACATAGAATCCGAAAATCATCAGAATCGGTACAATCAGTCTGGCGATGGTCTGCAAAATCACATCATCTTTTAACTGCAAATCGGATTTCTCCGTAGCTTTCAGCTTCTCCTCACTCACCATAAGAAGAATCATAACGCAACTGGAAGCGATAAAAAGCACGCAGGTTTCACCGAAGGTATCAAATCCACGGTAATTCAGAATCATACCGGTAACCGTATTCACTACACCGGTTTCCTCCGTTCCGTGCTCCACATAACGCTCCACCACCTCATTGTTGGCAGGATTCTCTGCCCTGCCTACCGCAGGGAGATGTGACGCACACAAAATCAGGGCCGCAATTATAACGATACAAAGTGCAATCGCGCATACTTTATAAAAAATCTGGAAAATCTTGATTTCTTTATTCTTATCAAGATTATAAATTTTCTCGTGAAGCTTCTCCTGGTCGATGACACGCTCAACTGCTGCCACCTGGGACTCCTTAAACTCCTTCTGCTTCTGCATTTCCACCCGGTTTAAATACGGGTCCTTTTCTCCTGACAGCCAGGTCCAGAACTTGTAGGCGAAAGTCTTCTCGTAATCTTTCTGAGAACGCAGTTTACTCATTTCCCTTCACCTCCTGCTTCGTATCTTCTCCCGCAGGCTTCTCCTGTGAAGCGGGTGGGAAATTATTCACCTTTTCTTCTTTTACCATCTTGTCAATCACATTGATTTTTTTCAGAGTAACGAAGAACAAAACGCTGGTGATACCGGCTCCGACCGCAGCTTCCGTAATGGCAAGGTCGGGGGATTCCAAAAGAATCCATATAATCGCCATTACAGTACTGTAGGACATAAAAATAATGACACTGTTCAAAAGGCTCTTGGAAAAACTAACCGCAATGGCGCAGATTACCAAAAACAAAAGTAAAACGAGAATAATCAGATCATGCATTGGTAGTATCCTCCTTCTCTGCCTTTAGGGACTCTTCCGCTTCCTTTAAGCTCATGCGGGCATACTGCTTGGTTTCAGGTGCAATAACAGCCTCCAGCTGGGCAATCAAATGGGAAGAAACCGGAGATGCACAGCTTAAGAAAATAATCACCATCAACAGTTTCACACTGGTGAAATCCGGGCCGTTAATCACAATCAGGCCAAGAATCACCGAAGAGACGCCGAGAGTATCACCCATGGCTGCCGCATGCATACGGTTCAACACGTATTTGTAGTGGTACACACCATAGAGTTCTGCCATGAAGACCACAAGGCCGAACACAATCAGGGAAGCACCGATAATAAAACGAATCCATTCTGCTGCTATCATTCTTCTTCCCCTCCTTCTTCCTTCATTTCGCCGGGTATCAGATTCTGCTCCATTAAAAGCATCTCAATCTCATCCTGCGTAGGTCCTGTTTCTTTGGTCTGGGATTCTCTGTAAACACCCGTATATATCTTAGTCAAAACAATTACCGCCAGGAAGCTGATCATGGCATAAATCAGACAGATATCCACCAGATACCCTTCTGTCATAACCGCCAAAAGGGCAATTACCGCAATAATCATGGTACCAATCATGTTTACCGCTACGACACGGTCCGTAAGACGGGGACCGATAATCGCACGAAGGAGACAAAGCACCGCCATGATTGCAACCACGACAATGACAATACCAAAAAAGATCGAATATGCACTTTCCAGTGCCGGAATACCACTATTCATGCTTCTTTGCTCCTTCCTTTTTATTCTTTTCCGTAACCTTATCAGCACCGGCCTCCCGGTCTAGCTTCAGCAAAAGGTGCACAAATACGGAATCATCCAGACCTTCGGCCAGTTCTTTGTCCAAACAGTGCACACAGAACTTCCCATCCTCCATGGAAGCCGTAATGGTTCCCGGTGTAAGGGTGATGGAATTGGCCAGGATAACATTCAGAAACTTTGATTTCAAAGGTGACTCAAAGGTTACCATCACCGGCTCAATCTCATACCTGGAGGAAAAGGTCAGACGCATCACACAGAAATTTGCCTTCAGAATCTCCACAATGAGTACCAGCGCGTAGCCCAAAAGATGGAAAATATTCTTAAACAACCACAATTCTTTTTTCAGGCTGTAATCCATAAATTTGCAGATAAAAAGCATCATCGCCGCAGAAACCAGAAGACCAAAAATCAATATCTCCACGGTAACTCTGCCATTCAGAATAATCCATATTGCAAAAAACAGTAAAAACATAATACTCCTTTCATTCCGCGTCTGTTAACGGGAAATGATGTATTTGTAAATGGGATTCCCCATAGAGGAGAATTTCTCCTCGTACTCTGTCATAATATTTCCTTCCGACATTCCTTCGTCATGGTGCAGATCGTAGGTAATCTCACGAATATTCCAATTCGCTGCAGGAACCTCCTCCACTGCGAAATCAAACAATGCCCGGTTGTCGGTCTTAAACTCGATGATCCCTTCTTTCTGAAGGATTACGTCATAGCGGGCCAAAAATTCCCTGCTTTCCAGACGGCGCTTGGCATGACGGTCCTTGGGCCAGGGATCTGAAAAATTCAGATAAATCCGGTCGACTTCGCCCACATCAAAAACCTCACAAATCTCCTCCGCATCCATCCGGATAAATCGGACATTAGGCAAAAGCAGCTCCTCCATCTTCTGAATGGCCCTGAGTAAAACCGTGGAATATTTCTCGATTCCTATAAAATTAATATGCGGGTTCTGCGCCGCAAGTTCCATCAGGAAACGTCCCTTTCCCATTCCTATTTCAATTCGAATGGGCGCGTCATTCCCGAACACTTCCTTCATCCTACCCTTATACTGTTCCGGATTATGTATTACAAAAGGACTCTCCGCGATATATTCCCGCGAGCCCGTCACGTTTCTAAGCCTCATTTTTCTCTCCGTTTCTTCTACAATCCAAAAAGGCCTCCCCACGGAAACCACGTGTATTTTACACCATTTTTTCTTAAAATAAAAGTGTATTTTATATTTTTTCTTCTTATTTATTATGTTTTTCGAACAAAAGGAGTTTTTACTTCTTCTGCTTTGTTCTTTAAAGCTCTTTTCTTTTACATAAAAATGGTGTATGATAGCTGATGTAATGGGGATAAGTTAGGAGCGAACTATGAACATGAAACGTTTATTATACAGAGCCGCCGGTTGCATATCGGGACTTCTTTTATTTGCATCAGCCCCCCTTTCGGTATTGGCCGAGCCGGTGGATTATCAGGCGGAAATGGAAGCACGGAAATCCCTGCCCGTACAGACAAACCAGATTACAAATTGGCCGGAAGGACCTTTGGTAGGCGCACAGTCAGCCATTCTGATGGATGCCGACACCGGTGCGATACTGTATGCAAAGAATGTGGATGAACAACTCTACCCGGCCAGCGTTACGAAGATTATGACCTGCCTTTTGGCAATTGAAAATGCGGGATTGGATGAGATGGTAACCTTTTCGGAGGAAGCGGTTTTCAGCATTGAGAGAGATTCTTCCAACATCGGTATGGATGTCGGGGAATCCATCACCATGGAACAGGCCCTGCAGGGAATTCTGATTCTGTCTGCCAACGAAGTTGCCAACGCGGTAGGCGAACATGTGGCCGGTTCTGCAGAAGCCTTTGTGCAGATGATGAATGACCGGGCGGCGGAACTCGGATGCGAAAATACACATTTCTGTAATGCCAACGGTTTACATGATGAAAGCCACTATACTTCAGCCAGAGATTTGGCTCTGATAGCAAAAGAGTTTTTCAGTCACGAGACCCTTGCCAATATTTCCGGCACCACGTACTGTACCTTCGAAGCCACGGCCACACAGCCTGACAGTTTTTCCCTTGCCACCAAAAATCAGTTGGTAAAAGGAAAAGAGAGGGAATACGAGTTTCTGGTAGGAAGTAAGACGGGATATACCTCCCATGCCAGACAGACCCTTGTTTCCTGTGCCGAAAAAGATGGTATGAAATTAATCTGCGTTGTGTTAAAGGAAGAGTCCCCTTGTCAGTTCACCGATACCGTGGCGCTTTTTGACTACGGATTCGAGAACTTCTCCAAAGTAAACATCGCAGCAAATGATACAACATATACGATGAACAGCAGAGGATTCTTCACCTCCGGCGCAGATATTTTCGGTTCTTCGGCTCCCATTATTTCCCTGGAGAAGAACAACTACGTAATTCTGCCGGGCACAGTTTCATTTCAGGACCTGGAATCCGAGCTGATTTATGATGCAGACTATGCCAATTCCATTGCCACGGTGCGCTACACCTATCAGGGCAATTTCGTGGGACAGTCTTATTTACAGATGCAGGGTTCTGACCTGGAGACTTTCGCCTTTGGCGACAAGACTGCAGACGCAACCGTCCCCTCCGCAGACCCGGATGCTTCTTCAGAAGGAAGCATCGCCGATTCTCCTTCTGAGAATGCGGAAGGAGGCAGTGAAGAAGCACCTGCCAAACCGGTTACAAACAATGACGAAAACAGCGTTTTCATCAACGTCAAAGTGATTGTAATCGTGTTAAGCTGCATTGTTGCTGCCATCGTGATTTTCCTTATTGTCCGCAGTTTCATCCGAAATTACCACTTCGCCCGGAGAAGAAGAAGCGTTATGAAACGAAACCGGGATAAATTCAAAGCATCTGATTTTGACAAATTCTAAAAAAAAGAAACCACGCATTGTGGTTTCTTTTTTAATCTCAGGGAATAAACAAAAGCCGGCATTGACTGCGACCGCAGCATTACACACATCTTTCATCTTGGGCAGTTGACAAAAGCGCGCTTCACGTAATTTCACGAAAGACAATAATCGTTGGGCAACTATTGAACAAATACTAAAGATTGGAGGTCTTGTTTTGAGCAATTACATCATTCTCTCTCTAAACAATACCGACCTTCGCTTCATCCCTTTTATGAGACTCATTCGCGTTCTCCCACACGAAATGAGTAACACTACCGCAAGAACCAATGGATCTGTGAGTAGTTTTATATACTATATCATACATCTCCTGCTTTCGGGATTAACTTTCGTGAAATGCACCCTCGGGGGGCGAAATGCTTCATTCCGGCTTATTTTGTTTCTGAAACTATATCTGTATCATTGTTCAGTAAGAGCATAAGTACAAAAGTCTTGTTCTCCTGCTTTATATGAAGGGTTCCGCCATATTTCTCACAAATCTCCTGCATGGACTTTAATCCGATTCCTTCCTCGTTCTCTCTTTTACGGGATAGAATTTTGCCTTTTTTACGTTTCAGCACGCCATCAAAAGAATTACAAATGGTAATGGACAACAATGTCTCGCTGTTCTCCACCTCAACACGGATGAAACGATCCTTCTCCGGAATCCTCTGGCAGGCATCCATGGAATTTTCCAGACCGTTTCCAAGTAAAAGACATAAATCAAGCTCCGAAACGTTAGTCCCCGTAATGGTCCCTTCCACCGCAAAGTGCACACCGCACTCCCTGGCCACCAGATAATAGCGGTACAAAATCCCATCCACGACACTATGCCCGGTAAAAGGGATTTCACTGCCGAATCCACAGACCTTTAAAAGCCGATCGCAATATTTCCGCAGACCTTCCTTGTCATCATTCTCAACAAAAGCAGACACCGCCATCACCTCATGCCGGAAATCATGACGGGCCTTACGGTCATTCTGGACCTTGGCGGAAAGCGCCTTATAATACTCCTTCTGGGTTGCCAGTTCCAGATTCAACCGATGCCGCTCCCGCAAACTTTCGTAATCATGAATAATATAGCGACATACAAAAAGGGCGGTAAACCCACACATCATACGGCAAATAATCTCAAACAGTGTTTTGGCATGACCGTTAAGCGGTGTGGAGCAGGCACAGGCTAACAGCATGCAAACAGGTACCATCCAAATCTTCCTCCAGTAGGAGTCATCCTCTTTTATGTTCAGGATAGGCTGAATGGTGGCATTAATAATCTTCCACACCGGAATCCAGGAAACAATGACCAATCCAAAGTATAAAATTGCCAGAAGCGCAATACGATGCTGCGTTTTGAAAATATCCACCAGGTAATATGAAACCGCAGAAATACAAAGTATAATAATTCCTACAATCCCGAAATTAAACGCAAGCGCCATTCGGCGGTGCGGCAGAATAATCAGTGCCAGACCAAGAAGCAGGGAATACAACACGGCAATATCCAGCTTGAAGAAAAGCTCATATTCTCCCAAACCCTCGATAAACAAAAAAGAGGTTCCGAAATGCACCCCCATCAAAACAGTGGTCCCGAGGACAAAATATACTATTTTTCTGCCTTTAATATCCTTTCTAAAAGGAGAATATAGAAGAATTATCGCCGGCAAAAAAGAGATGGTATAAGACAGTATTTCAATAAGCTCATCCATAAAAGTTTCCTCTCCAATATGACTGCCTGTCCCGCTTATTTAAAACGGACAGGATGAATTGATCTAAACCGGATAGTCGATGTGCCGCGCTTTCGCCTCCATCCAGCGATATTCCGCAAACACATCCTTCATTTCCTTCCGCTTTCCCCGGCTGATGGCGATTTCCACACCATTGGAAAGACGCATAACATCTGTCGGTACCGCTACCACGCTCCGCATGGAAACAAGTGCATAGCGAATGGGCCGGGCAAACTCCGGCTCCTGCAAAAGTTCACCTAATTGTGACAATGTGGTACTGGTTTCCACATCTCCGGCAGTAGTATGTATAATGCAGGTTTTATTGTTTGATTCAATATAAATAATATCATGCACCAGAATACGTTCTTCGCTTCTTCCCACTTTAACCGTAATACTGCGAACCTCCTGACAGGCAGAGAAAAAGCGGTCAAGCACCCCGAAGAGCTTCTCCTTCTCGTAAGGCTTCACCAAATAATAAAGGGCTCCCACATCGTAGGAATCCGCAGCGCTTTCCCTGGAAGTAGAACAGAAAACAATCTCTCCCTTGCAGCCGGACTTGCGTAGTTCAGCCGCTACCTCAATGCCGGTTTGTCCCCCCATATAAACATCCAAAAAAAACAGCGCAAACTTAGACGGATCGTCTGCAAGCAGCGCCTCTCCGGATTCAAACTCCTGCACATGCACTTCACAGGAGCTAATTTTGATATATTCTGCAATCGCTTCCGTAATTTTTTTACGGTCTTCTCTTTGGTCGTCACAAATGGCAACTTCCAGCTGCCGTCTTCCTCGAGCGGCCAACTTCAGTTTCCCCCTTTCCCGCTGCCGGAACTAAGAAACCAAAACTCCGGCATCCTCCAAAATATCATAATAGCGTTCCAATTCTGTCGGTGTAAACGCAGATTTGTCAATAATCTGACCATGCTGAATCATTCCCTGTGCACCCACAATCAGAATTGACATACGCTCTAATTCAATTCGTTTCTCAATCTGGGAATATAAGAATTCCCGATCTCCTTTCTCCGTCTTAATGGCAAAAAACTGAGGATAAAATTCCACTTCCATCTCCACAAGCTCTCCAAAAAACGCCTGCAGATTCCGATATTGATTTCCTGCACTGTATATGTACCCAAACTCGCTCATGAAATAGAAATACAGTGCCATCACCACAAAGATAACGCCCGGAATATACCACTTCGGCAATAAAAACAGCAAAACAGCGACCATGAGCATAATAAAACAAAGCACCAAAGCCAGCTGTTTGAATTTTTTCCGGAAAAGCATAAAGCAGATACGGGAATATTTCATGTGCATCTTTTTAGTCAGAACAAAAGAATTCTTCAGTAACAGGGTACGGTCCACCCCCTTTTTGGCGACGTGTTCCCGCAACACCTTTTTGGATGCACTTTTTTTCTCATTAGAAATAAAAGGTTGGTTCTTTTTTACTTTAGGCATTTCATTCACATTCCAAACTTTCATTTATTTTTTGCGAAGGGTCCGCTGCAGGCGCCTGTGCTCCTGCAATGCTGCCCGCTTCTGCTCAATGGCAGCCACCTCTTCGTCATTAATGAACTTCTGTGTTTTTACCACATAAATACGGCCGGTTTCGGATTTCTTCAGCCGGATTTTGCCCTTCATATAACCATGCTTCTCGCACATGGATACACTGTAAAAATGCTTGCCGTTTACGGAGAACCAGTTCACCTTCCGGCGGGCATTCTTTTTGCAGAGGTAGCAACGGGTGGAAATTACCTCCCTGTCCTGCATGGCTGCGGTTTTATCCGCAAAACCTCTGGAAATATACTTGGCATAATCATGAAACAGCACGCTGACTTCATCGCAACGGCGGGTGGGAATGTGATACGTATCAAAGGAATAGTTGGAAAAAACCTCCGGGTCCTGAATCTCCGCCATAACCTTCGCCGTGTAATAGGCATCTGAGAAGGCTCTGTGGAAAGGAATATCGCAGGGAATCTTTAAGTAGTCCACTGCATACTCCAAAGACCGGCGCACCTTCCGATCTTCAAACGCAATGCTAAAGAGCTTCTGGATATCCAGATACGGGAATGGTCTGCAATCCAGCGGCTCAAGTCCATGATATTCCATGTTCCGTTGCAGTTCCACCAGATCAAGACTTCCCCAGGTGCAGAAAATATAGTCCTCGCCACACCACTGAAAGAAATCCGCCATGGTTTCCGGAAAGGTCTTACCCTGCTTCAGCTCCTTCATCCGCAGATGAATCAGATTCCTTGTAATCTCATTCATCTCATGATATACCGTGGGTTTCACAATCTGTGTAAACTCACCGATTACTTTTCTCTCTTCGTTTAACAGAATGGCTCCCACTTCCACGATTTCAAAAGGAAGCTCGCGGTTTTCCTTTTTCACCCCGTCAATGGGTTGATTCCATTCCAAATCCAACACTACATAATTCACGCCAATACATCCTTTACCTGTTACTAACTGTTTCCGTACCCCGTTTGGCTGTCCCCGCCACCCGGCGGTTGCTGTTATTTCCCATTATAACGGGTTCTACCATGCGTGTCAAAAGATATCCCCGCCAGCAAAGCACTTTTATTCTTCCACCTTGCGGCTGTCGAAAAACATAAAAGCATCAATGGCATCTAAAATATCCTTGAACGTATCTCTGGGCGCCACATCAATATATTTTCGCAAAATCTCCTGCTCCCCGGCTCCCTTATATCGACCATAAAAAATATCATAAAGGTTATGTCCCCGGCCATAAATCAACACCGACTCCATGTTTGCTTTCAAATCCTCTTTCGTCTGAATCTGAATTCCCGTAATCCGGCGCATATGGACAAAGCTTTTGATCTTGTGAAGATACTTCTTATACTTGGCAAAAAGAATATCGTAGAATTCCTCTTCGCTGTCCACAACCCCGATTTCAGCCATAACCTTAGGGTTCAAGAAGTAATTCTCGAAAGAATAGTACTTCAGAATCAGCACATTTCTCTCCTGCACTCTGGGAATATTGCCGGCATCCTGCTTATAGCGGTCTCTGTAGTAGGAGCAAAGCTGCCCTTTTAATTCCCCGGCATCCTTTCCGTCACCATCACGGATCATTAAGAACTGATCCTTCAGATAGAGCTGATTCATATATTTTAAGTTGGCATACGTACGGATGTTAGTGCAGCTGTTGGTGGCCACAATGGCAATTCGCTGCAGATTTCCTTCTCTGTCGTATACCTCGGAATAATACTTGTTTAAAAGCAGGGGCAGACGATTTCTGTCCTGCTTGCCTTCTACGATAAAAACAAAGCTTACGTTCATGAAATCATTTGCGCTGAAGCCCAAATCATCCAGAATCCGGCTGATATCGTTGTTCTCCCTGATAACGGGAGTTCCCTCCTCATTGAGCTTCACCTGTTTAATATGTTTCTTGCTGAAGTTAAAAATCATATTCGGCGAATGGGTAGAGAAAATTACCTGATTCTTTTCCGAAAGCTTATAGAGCGTCTCGCTGGCGGTCTTCTGAAGCTCCGGATGAAGAAACAGCTCGGGGTCCTCCATCATAATAATGCAGGGCAGTTTCCCCTCCTCTAAGAAATATGCTTCCAGAAGGGAGAGAATGTAGATACTCTTCATCCCCTCGCTCATATCGTAAATGGATTCGTACAGGTCGCTTCCTTCCCGGTAACGTACCACCTCCACGTTCATCATGGACTCCAAATCCACGTTGATGTGGTTCACCAGCTTATCCTCCAGACCGGAATTGCGCCGGAAGCAGGCGTTTAAGCGCTCCATGAAATCATCACTGTCTGCGTGCAGCATCTTATACTCAAGAAGCTTCTCCGTTTCAAAAATGGTCAGCTCCGCCGCATTTTTCTGCTGAATCCTTCCGATACACTGAAAACACGCATTGCAGGCTCTGGTTTTGTCGAACATACAGCGGTTCTCAGCCATGGCATTCACGGTCTTTTCCCGAATTCCCGTTCTGATAATATCATTCTCAATTTCATCAATATCTCTTCTGTGGTCGATATAGTAAATCTTGGGAAGAATGGCGGGAATATGCGGATTATTCTTCGCAAATCCGTCAGCATAGCGGATGCTTCCGTCCCGATTCGCCACGAAGGTGAAACAAATCCTTCCCTCTTTGTAAGAAGGAAACTTCTTCCGGAAATCCTCCATAAAAAGCTCCTTTTTCCGGAAACGGCTGATTCGTCCCGACTCCTGCAGGGAGTCAAGCGCCTCCTCGGAAAGCGAAAAGGTCATGGTAATTTCAATGTTGTTGTTTTTCTCGTTAAAATGCTTCTCTTCCGCCTTCTTTTGTCCGCAGGCTGTCAGAATGGCATCTAAAATGGCGGTTTTTCCTACACTGTTTTTCCCGATAAAAATGCAGGCATCCTCCATCTCCTTAATTTCCAGTTCACGGATGAACTTATAATTTTTGATTTTTAACGATTCCAGTCTCATTCTTGTCCCACCCGAATATTTGCTATATTTACAAGATTACAAATCCTTATTTGTATTGTACATTTTTCGCTCTCTTTTTGCAATTATAAGTGCAACGTTATTGCCCCTTGCTTATCCGTACTTTTTTCGGTATACTGTGTTAATAGCGGAAGGCATACTTATAAGAAGCCCCGCAAAACCCGGCAAAGGACTTCAAGCATGAAAGAAACCATAAAGAAATTATATACCAAATATCGTGAGATTATTATTTACATCGTGGTTGGGCTTATGACTACCATCTTCTCCTGGCTCTGCTGTTATCTTTCCATGTTCATTCTGGACTCGGAAGATGCATTCCAGAACTTTATCATTACCACCATCACATGGTTATCCGGGGTTATTTTCTCTTACCCCTTAAACCGCATCTGGGTTTTCAAAAGCAAAAATAAGAACATTTTTAAGGAATTCCTGGGACACGCCACCTCAAGACTTTCCACTTATTTTCTGGATGTCTTCATTATGTGGCTCTTTGTCAACGTAATTCCTTTTACCCCCCTGATTACAAAGCTGGCCAACAGCCTTTCCCTGCAGCTTAGCGCGGAAACCTTAGACACTATCAATTATTGGTTTGTCCGTATCTGCATTTCCGCAGTCTTGGTTACCATCGCAAACTATCTGGTGGGCAAACTCCTGGTATTCCGCAAAAAGAAGGAAGCCGGAAAGTCACAAGCTGAGAAAGAATAACAAAAAAGCATTATTCCGGTGTGGGTATTTATGCGAAAAGACGGTTAGTGTAAGTGGCGCACATAGAAAAAGGGGTATGCCTTAAATCAGCATACCCTTTTTCTTAATCTTTTTATTCTCTACAAAATTACACATTCACAAAAATCGAAAAAACATATCTCCCTATTCGCCCTAACTCTGGGGTTCTGCATATTCCAGTTCAATGTCGTTTAAGCCTTCGAATTTCATCTTTTTTAAGAATTTTTCATATTTGGGATAAAGAACATTGTCTTCATAGCCATTATAATGTACTTCCATTACTTGTCTATCTAATTTATATAAATAAATCGAATCAATACTCTTTCCATTCATTTCTGAGGAAACTACTTGATATACATAATTCTCACCTTCTTCTATCCCCAGCTTTCTATCGCTAGGATAAATACCTTGCGCTATTTTATTCTCCTTTACTAGAATAAAATAATCTTCCCTTACCTCATCTATATATTCCATAAACTTATCGGCATCTTCATCAGATGTAAACTCATATAAAAAAGCTGTCGTATGTGTATTCGTATTATCAATATCATTATTATACTTAAATATAAGAGCGTTTTTAACCTCCACCTCCTCTTTAACATAATAACTCAAATCTATATTTACAATCTCTAAATCTTCTTCTTTGAAAATCAAATATACATTCTCTTGTTGCAAAAATCTCATAAAATCCATGGGAAATAGACCATTATTTCTTTTTAACTCCTCATACTCCTCCTCCGTTACTTGCCGTGCTCCCATGCAGTTCTCAAGGTTCTCTATTACACGGTCCGCAAGCGGCTTTTCTTCTCCACATGCAGCGAAGAGTAACATACTCAACAATATAGTTCCAATTAATATATATTTTTTCATATATACTTCCTCCCTTCGCTATCCTGGTTGTCTTCTTGTTCCCCTCCCTAACTCTGGGGTTCTGCATATTCCAGTTCAATGTCGTTTAAGCCTTCGAATTTCATTTTCTTTAAGAACTTCTGGTATTTGGGATAGATTTCGTTGTCTTCGTGGCCAAAATAATTGATTTCTATCACTTGATTTCCATCTAAAAACGCATATATCGCTTCAACATATGTTTCATCTTCTTTATAATCAATCACTACGTATATATAGTCTTCCCCTTCAACCTTTCCCAACTTCCTGTCATCAGGGAAAAGTTTTTGTGACGTATCATCTTCCTTGACACTCGTATAATATTTCCCGCATACACATTCCAAATATTCCATGTATTTTTCTGCCTGTTCATCGTTTACGAATTCATATAAAGAAACTTTTATATAGGAATTCCTATTATCCACCTCATTCTCATACTTATATAAAAGAGCATACTCTGTTTCCAAATCCTCATCTGTATCGAAACTTAATGAAATATTTACCTTAGTCAAATCACTCTCTTTACAAATCAAATATGCATTTTCCGTTCGCAGAGAATGAAAATAATAAACCGGATCTATGAGGGTTTTTCTTTTGATTTCTTCATACTCCTCCTCCGTTACTTCCCGTGCACCCATACAGTCCTCAAGGTTCTCAATAACACGGTCCGCAAGCGGCTTTTCTTCTCCACATGCCGCGAAAAGCAACATACTAAATAGAACGATTCCTGTTAATATGATTTTTCGTTTCATCTGCTTCATTTCTCCATCATCATACCATTACAAAATATATGTCTTCTACATCTTCTTTCATTATAAAAGAAAAACAATGAACCTACAACCAACTCCAGTAGAAAATGGGGTACGCCTTAAATCAGCATACCCTTTTTCTTAATCTTTTTATTCTCTACAAAATTACACATTCACAAAATCGAAAAAACAGATTTCCCTACTCGCCCTAACTCCGGGGTTCTGCATATTCCAGTTCAATGTCGTTTAAGCCTTCGAATTTCATTTTCTTTAAAAACTTCTGGTATTTGGGATAGATTTCGTTGTCAATTTTTCTCCTCCCACAGCGTTTTTCGTTCAAAGAAATATCCCATGATTCAAAAAACCGCCGCCACAGCTTGTTGTGACGACGGTCCTTTTACCTACTCGGTATTAAATTGAACATGAACAAAAACTATTATGCCAGTGCTTTCTTTAAGTCTTCTACGCGATCAAGCTTCTCCCAAGGTAAATCAAGATCGTTTCTTCCGAAGTGACCGTACGCTGCGGTCTGCTTGTAGATGGGACGTCTTAAATCAAGCATCTTGATAATGCCTGCGGGACGAAGATCGAAGTTCTCACGAATGAGTTCGATAATCTTTTCTTCGGAAAGTTTGCCTGTTCCGAAGGTGTCCACCATGATAGAGGTGGGACGTGCCACACCGATTGCATAGGAGAGCTGAATTTCACACTTGTCCGCAATCCCTGCTGCCACAAGGTTCTTTGCAACGTAACGTGCTGCATAAGCGGCACTTCTGTCTACCTTAGTGCAGTCCTTACCGGAGAATGCACCGCCGCCGTGACGTGCGTATCCGCCGTAAGTATCTACGATGATTTTACGGCCGGTCAGACCGGAGTCACCGTTGGGGCCGCCGATTACAAAACGACCGGTGGGATTAATGTAATATCTGGTATCTGCATCAAGTAATTCTTTCGGAAGTACGGGTTCAAATACATACTTCTTAATATCAGCATGAATCTGTTCCTGTGTTACATCAGGGTCATGCTGTGTGGAAAGAACAACCGCCTCCAAACGAACGGGTTTGCCTTCCTCATCATATTCAACGGATACCTGGCTCTTTCCGTCCGGACGGAGATATTTCAATGTGCCGTCCTTACGAACCTTGGTAAGCTGTAATGTAAGCTTGTGGGCAAGGGAAATGGGATACGGCATGAAATCTTCTGTTTCATTGGTTGCATAACCAAACATCATACCCTGGTCACCTGCGCCGATTGCTTCTAACTGCTCGTCGCTCATACCTGACTCTTTGGCTTCCAAAGCCTTGTCCACACCCATGGCAATATCAGCGGACTGCTGATCAAGAGATACCATAACTGCACAGGTATTTCCATCAAATCCGTACTCGGAACGGTCATAACCGATTTCGGTAACGGTCTTTCTTACTATCGCGGGAATATCAATATTTGCCTTGCTGGTAATTTCACCCATTACCAATACAAAACCGGTATTGGTACAGGTCTCACAAGCAACACGGCTCATGGGATCCTGCTCCATTAACGCATCCAACACTGCGTCAGAAACTGCGTCACAGAGTTTATCAGGATGTCCTTCGGTAACTGATTCTGAAGTAAATAATCTTTTCTCCATTCTTTAGTCTCCTTCTCTGAAAATAAAAAAATCCGCCATAAGCGGACCTGACATGCATCATCAAATCCTCTTATTGTTCGATTTCTCGCTCAGGTTGGCACCTTCCGTATTTCAGGGGTTGCCGTGGCTTCTCTGGCCCTATGCGCCTCCACCACTCTGAATAAGAGTATTTCGATTAGTACGATACACCTTTGTTTTCCTTTTGTCAACATGTAAAATTTTCTATTTTTTATGTTGATTGCTTTTATGGTTATTTTGCCGAAATTGTCTGCTTTATGCGTGGTTTCATTGACTTTTTTCACAATTTTCATTATAATTTTACTATCGACAAAGGAGGTGCGCCCATGAAAAGATTACGCGTTTCCGAGCTTGTCCCCGGTATGGTTACCGCTGAGGACGTTTACAACTACAATGGGCAAATGGTCCTTCCGAAAGGAATGTCTCTTACCGATAAAGCAATTACACGTTTGGAGTTTTATTCTATCCTGAGCGTTCGCATTGAAGAAAACGAACCGACGGAAGAAGAACCCGTCATTGAACATACCACTTTATCGCAACGTATTCAGGCGAGTTCCGAATTCAAGGCCTTTACCAAGGATTATGATGAGGGTCTGAAGAGTTTTAAGGACGGATTGAACCGCATCGTTACCGAGAGTACCCCGGTAGATCCCGATGCGCTTTATGATAATGCCTTGACCATTCTTTCCAAGGCCAGCAATACCTATAACACATTGGACATGTTACACAACATGCGCCAGTACGACGACTTAACCTATGCCCATTCCATGAATGTTGCATTAATCTGTAACGTTTTTTCCAAGTGGCTGAAATGGTCGGAAGAAGATCAGAAATTACTTACCTTATGCGGACTTTTGCATGATATCGGAAAGGTTAAGATTCCCGACCACATCATTAAGAAACCGGAGCGGCTCACCGAGGAAGAATACAAGATTGTTAAGACACATGCGGTGGAAGGCTATCAGATTCTGAAGAAACAGCAATTAGACCCCCATATCATGAATGCTGCCCTGATGCATCATGAAAAGTGTGACGGCACCGGCTATCCTTTAGGATTGTCCGCAATTAAGATTGACCGCTATGCCAAGGCTGTGGCAGTGGTGGATGTGTATGACGCCATGACTTCAGCCCGAATTTATCGCGGAGCCCTTTGTCCTTTCCGCGTGATTGAACTTTTTGAAAGTGAAGGCTTCCAGAAATACGACACTGAGTTTATTCTGACGTTCTTAGAGAACATTGTGAATACATACCTTCATAACGAAGTGCGCTTAAGTAACGGTAAGATTGGAACCATTGTTTTCAATAACAGGAAAAATTTGTCCAAGCCCATTGTACAGTGTGGGGATGAATTGATTGATTTGTCCGAAGAACACGATTTACATGTGGATGAACTTCTGTAGCAACACCACCGAATTTAGGTTGGCTGGTCGAACAAAAATACCCAGTGATTTGCTAATCACTGGGTATTATTTCGTTATCATGTTGTTTCACGCGAGCCAAAAAATCTCATACTACACTGAAATCAAATTTCTTAATATCCTTCTCCGCTTCCGCAATGGTAATGCGTGCGCCTAAGCTTTTGAGCTTCAGATGGAAATCCTCATATCCGCGTTCGATGTACTTAATATCATCGATGGTGGTAAGTCCTTTCGCGGCAAGACCGGCCAACACCAGAGCCGCACCTGCACGCAAATCAGGAGCTGTTAATCTGGCCGGTTCATACGACTTCACGCCACTGATAATTGCAGTATTACCGCTCTCCACCTTAATATCAGCACCCATACGAGACAATTCTTCCACATATTTGAAACGATTATCAAAAATACTCTCCGTCACAATACTGATTCCTTCAGACAAGCCCAAAGTAACCGTAATCTGAGGCTGCATATCCGTCGGGAAACCGGGATAAGGAAGTGTCTTGACCTGGGTATTGCGCAGACGCTTAGACGCCACAACCCTGACAGCATCATCGGACTCTTCAATCTCACATCCGAGTTCCACAAGTTTCGCGGAGATACACTCCAAATGCTTCGGAATAACGTTCTTAACGGTAATGTCACCCTGTGTAATTGCTGCCGCCATCATAAAAGTACCGGCTTCAATCTGGTCGGGAATAATCGCATACTCAGACTTATGAAGTCTGGATACGCCGTTGATTCGGATTACGTCAGTTCCGGCGCCCTTGATATTGGCTCCCATACTGTTCAAAAAGTTTGCCAAATCAACTACGTGAGGCTCTTTCGCAGCATTCTCAATAATGGTTCGGCCTTCTGCCATAACCGCTGCCATCATAACATTAATGGTGGCACCTACGGAAACCTTATCCATAAAGATATGGGTTCCTTTCAGCTTGGTCGCAGTAGCAACCACAGAACCATTCTTCAAGGTAACCTCTGCACCAAGGGCTCTGAAGCCTTTGATATGCTGGTCGATGGCTCTTGTTCCCAAATTACAGCCGCCGGGAAGAGGAACCTCCGCACGTTTGTATTTCCCTAATAATGCTCCCAGAAGATAATAGGATGCTCTAATCTTCTTGATATGTTCATCATCAATCACAAAATTGTCAATCTGTGAACCGTTTATTTTGACAGTATGGCGATCCTGACGAATAACATTTGCACCAACACTTTCCATTGCTGCAATAAGTACGTTTGTATCCCTGACATCCGGTACATTCTCTATTAACACAGTCTCATCCGTCATAATGGACGCTGCCAGAATCGCAAGCGCCGCATTCTTAGCACCGCCGATCTCTACTTCACCAGCCAACGGCACTCCGCCTTTGATTGCGTATAATCTCATACTACACCTCGAAATCTATCGGTATTTCCAAGTCAAAAACCCAATAAGCTTATTGTATTATATACTAAAACAGTCAAAATGTAAACACTAATTAAGGGAAGGAATCTTTCCCGCAGTTTTTTGCAGGATTCCTTCCTTCCCTTTTACAGACTTATTTATTGATATAATCCAGCGGATTCTTCTGTACACCGTTAATCAAGATTTCAAAGTGTACGTGCGGTCCGCTGCTGACACCGGTATTACCGCTCAATGCGATACGGTCTCCCTGGGACACGTTCTGACCTACACTTACCAGCACCTTACTCAAGTGAGCGTATCTGGTCTGACGTCCGTCCGGATGATTGATATAAACAACATATCCGTATCCTTTCCCCCAACCGGCTTTGGTAACCACACCACCGGAGGAAGCGTAAATAGGCGTTCCGATCGGTGTTGCCCAGTCAACGCCCTTATGGTAAGTAGATGCTCCGGCTGTAGGTGCCCTTCTCCGTCCAAATCCCGAGGACAAACGGCCACCGGACAAAGGTTTGATATAAGAAGGCGGAATCTTGGTTCCACGTTCCACGATCTTTGGAACCGCAGCCATAATAACGTCTTCCTTAATTACCTCTCGTCCTATTTCATCATCGTTCTCATATACAATATCCGCAATAACTTCACGGTATCCCGCAGAAGGTTCCTGCCGCGTCACCGTCTGATTTGTATACCAGTCATCATTGGGAATATAGATAACTTCCGCTTCGTAGGTTTCATCATAATGTTCTCGGTTCGTCCAGATTACAGACATTTCCGGCTCCGGAACCGTAATGATTAATTCATCCTTCACATGCAATGTGGAATTCACGTCATCTAACTTGTCCGGATTCATCTCTACAATGGTGTCCATGGGAATTCCCACCAGAAGTGAAATCTCTGAAAGCGTATCTCCGCTTTGCACCTCATAAATCTGCTGAACTTCCTGCTCCTTGGTAAGAATGTCAATGGCACTCTCCAGGCTTGTCACATCTGCCTCCGGCACATATGCTTCCACTACTTCGATTTCTTCGGAAAAACCAACATTTAAAATGCCTGTCTCAAACTCTTCAAAATCCATGTATTCCGGCACCTTAATCTCTTCTTCCAGTCCATCAAAAAGACTCTCCGCGCCGGCATTCACCGTCCAGTCAGCATACTTGCCGCTCTTCTCTTCAATCTTCGGGCTAAGTACATTCAGCTTACGCTCCGGATTCACTTCCATGGAAAGGGTAAATTTGGACTCCGTGTCATATTTGGCAATGGTGCGCTCCAGAAGTTCATCCACCTCTTCCGCACTTTTTAAGTTAACGGTCTGTGTATTTACTTTAACCGTATATGTTTTAACCAAAGATGCCTTTTCTCTCCCCCGCATCTTCTCTTTCATATTACCCTTCAGAATCTCGTTGGAAGTCAGCCCGGTATTCCATATTACCTCACTGCCCGTCACTTCAAGCTCAGGCACTTCAATCATATACAATTTGCCGGATTCCTTTGCCAGTTCCGCACGCACCTCCCAAAGTAAATCCTCCAGCTCTGACGGATCCGACACAACACCGACCGTTTCTCCGTACAAGGATACGCTGAAACGGTTCTCTCCGCCGGATTCAAAAGGCTGATACTGTGGCAAAAAAAAGGCAGCAACCACACTTGCAAGACCGGCTACCGCCAACATATTCACACGTATTAACTTATAAAAACCTGTAAAAAACTTCATATCTATTCCTAACGAAACAGCGGCGCAAATGCCGCTGTTTCTCTCCAAAAATCGTCAAATTAAATAATATTAAGAATTCCAAGAATTGTAAGAATCAAATTAATAGCGCCAAATACGATTGCAACCACTACGGCAATATTGGTAGATTTCAGTTTGGCATATAATTCTCTGTTATGTTTGGTCAAACCTTCCGTCTGGTTCTTTAACTCGTCCACGACAACCGCCTGTACATTACGATATACCTTAACGTTCTCTTTGTGAACAAAGTCATCAGACTGTTTGAACAATTCTTCAATCTGCTTCTTGTTCTCTTCTTCTCTGGCCATTCTGGCATTTTCTCTCTCCTGCTCCTGCTGGGCACGAAGAGCTTCCTTCTGCTCTCTTGCGCTTTCTTCCTCCGGATTGGACTTATGCATTGTCTCCACAGAGCTTCTGATATATTCCAGATGATCCGCGATCTCACGGTTCTCTCTTCTGATTGTCAAAAGTGCATTATCCACAGAGGACTTCACGGAATCTTTCAATTCTGAATTGGATGTCTTTAATTCTTCCGCAGACATCTTCAGGTCAGAGGAAATGAATCTCATCTCATCTGCAGAAACCTTAACATCTTCCGCTACCTGACGCACCAGCGCAACGGAACCGCTTACTTCCTGCGTGGACTGCTTCATCTGATCCACCGGAACCATAAGTGCACCACTTACGGACTCATTCAAAGCCGTGCCGAATGCAGAATCCAGATTACTGATTGCTTCGTCCAATGCAACCATAATGGAATCGGAAAGATTCGCTGCAACCTCGCTGGTATCACCATCAATGCGCTGTGTTCCCTGCATCTTATTGATACTTTCATCCACCAACGCATAGATCTTATCCGTAAGTTCCGAATTCTTGTAATTCAACTTACGCATATCCTGTAAAATGCTCTCGTATGCGGCAACCTGCTCCTGTAATCTCTGCATTTCAGTTGCTTCTGCCTGTGCATTTGCCTTAATCATTTCCTGCGCGTTAAACTTCTGTGCAAGCTTGTCCATGAAATTATCCATAAGTGCTCCTCCAACCAATCCCGTATTTATAGGTTTTGTGCCTGATAATCTTTAACAGATATATTCTATCATTTTTTTATTCTATTTACAACTGCAAAATGAAGCATCAGTCTTCGGTTTTTATGCAATTTGTATGTTTTTTACCAAAGGCCTTTTCTCTTTTTGTGGGTTTTAACAATCTCTTTACTTCATGTTCATTGTTTGTTCATATTTATCGGGTATACTAAATTCAAGTTAACACAGATAAACAACATTGCTAACAATTTTTTTTCATAATGGCCCTGGTGTCGGAGACGATACCGGGGCACTCCTCATTTATGGGGTTTTTACCAATGAATCCCGCATTCTCGTACGCATATCCGAAATGAATCGGCGGTGCTGTGACCGAAATATCTGTTCTGATACTTCTATTCCTTTAAATATTCTTGCATAAACAAAATGCGGAGCTTTTCACTCCGCAAATTTGTAATCATTTACATTAAGTTATTCTGCCACGTTTGCTTCCGAATCAATGCTGTTTACTTCCTCGTTCAAAGCCATCATCATCTTATCCAATTCCGAAGACATAAAAGCACACTCAATCAATTCTCCCCGCACTCTGTCAGGCACATTTCCTTCGAACTTGTAATTAATCTTGTGTTCAAGGCTCGCCCAGAAATCCATGGCAACCGTTCTAATCTGAATCTCCACCTTCGCGTATTCAATACGGTTAGACAGATAAATCGGCGTCTTCACAAGCATGTGATAGCTTCGATATCCACTGGGTTTCGGATTCTTGATATAGTCCTTGATATGTATAATCTCAATATCGCTCTGCTTCGCCAGCATCTCCGCAATGGCATAAAGGTCAGATGCGAAGGAACAAATAATCCGCACACCGGCAATATCATTCACATGTTCCACCATGTTCTGAATGGTTGCTTCGTAACCGTTCTTCTTAAGCTTCTTAACAATACTGTTTGAAGTCTTAATTCTACATTTCACATGCTCAATCGGATTGTAGCTGTGAACGTGCTGAAATTCATCATTGAGAATTGCCACCTTGGTTTCAATTGACTTAAGTGCCGAATTGTAAATCAGGATGACTTCTTCCCAACTGTTAATATCAGAATTAATAATCTGTGTCTTATCCATCACTTTCCCATTCCTTCTACACCAATAATACTCTTGTTTTCATGGTCTTCACTTTTACACTATTTTCATTGTATCATAATTTTTCCGTAAAATGAAGATTTTCGCAAAGTTTTCACAATGTTTTTTATCATTCTTTTCAACAGGGTACAAATATGTTACACTTTGAGAAATATGAGTCTTATTGTTTGGAGTGAATGATTATGTTTCGTATGTGGTGTAAAATATTCGGCGGAAACCATTTGATTAAAGATACGGTAATTGAAGATGCAAGCAGTGAAACCCGGACCCATAAGGTGTTCAATGCCCTCACCGAAGCCAGCTACCGCTTCGATATTGAGAAACCCATCTGGCTGGATGTTACGGTGTCCGATTTCAAGAAATTCGGAAAGGCCCGTTTCACTCGCGACTGCTTTATTGAAGAAATAGATTTCGACTATCTGGAAATCGAAATAATTGAAGAGGATTAATGTTCCATATGTCTTCCCAAGAAATCTGCTGCGGCCATAACAAGCTTCCGCTCCGCCGTTCCAAAAAGTTCTTTTTTTTCTTTCGATAACAGCATTACGCAGCCGATGATATCCCCTTCACTGATAATGGGATAGATTACCTGCTGTTCAAATTCCTCCATATCTTTTCCGATTGTAACAAATTCCTTATCACCTTTTACCGCTGCCACACTTTTGCGGGCATTCATAAGCACCTCTAATTCCTTGCTGATGCTTTTATTCAGCATTTCTTTCTTGGGCATACCCGAAACCGCAATCAACTCATCCCGGTCCGAAATAACCGCCACTTCACCTGTCGTCTGCGCCAGCGACTCCGCGTATTGATTCGCCAAATCCCGCAGTTCCGCAATGGGTGAGAACTTCTTAAGAATAATCTCCCCTTCTTTATCCGTATATATTTCCAGCGGGTCAGCCTCCCGAATGCGCAAAGTTCTACGGATTTCCTTCGGTATAACCACTCTTCCCAAGTCATCTATTCTGCGAACAATTCCTGTTGCCTTCATTTTTCTTATATTTCCTCCATTTCCGATTGATTTTTTCTTTTTGTTGGATTGAACCGGCCTTTTCAATGTTTGTCACCATCAGGTCACCGGAACAAATTCAATTCCTTGGATATGGAGTTATTATGTGGAAAATCTTTATAATTATACTGTGACATTTGCCTCAATTCAGGAATAATTCGAAGAGCGTTCTTTTATGTCTCGTCCATCTTCTTTTTATATTTCAGCAGAACTCTTTTCATATCACAGCAGGTCTCTGTTTATACTTTATCAGAACACTTTTTTATCTCAAAAGGCCTCTGTTTACATTTCATCAAGTTTCTTTTTATACGCTTCCAACGCCTTTGTATACAACTCACCCTTTTTCTTGCTGTACCGTTCAAAAATCGCCAGGCAAATCAAATACATCACCAGCACAATCGCTGCAAAAGCCACATATTGCAACAGCTTTCCGACGCCGGTCCAAAGCCCGAGCCATCGGAAGGCGAAGCATTCGTATATGCTAAACGTCACCATAAACAGGGTTAATCTGCCCTGAAACCGCCGGCGTTTCAGACATGCCGGGAAGAAACAGAAGCTAAAAAGCAGCACACCCCCAAACACAATTACAAGAAGTTTCAGCAAAAAAAACGTAGTAAAAGTTTCTATCCCAAGTACATAGTTTCTAATCAATAAAAGGATTAAAAACCACAGCATTGCAAAAGAGGTTCCGTTACGCAGCCATATCAAAAACTGCCTGATATTTGTCCGATTCATCTTCTCGTACCTCCTATTCCGATTTCCTGCTTCAGGGCCTGCGCATAACGGCGCGATACCTGCAGACACTCATTATTTTCCATCGTAACCAGGAGCGAACGGTTTAACTGTGGTCTGAGATTTTTCATTCGCCGGATATTTGCAATCTGCGATTTTGAAATTCTCACAAATCCTTTTCCCGCAAGGGTTTCCTCCAGTTCATAAATGCGATATTTCACTTCCCGCACATCATTCTCTGTATACAGAAAAGTTTTGCCGTCCACCGTATCGATATAAAAGATTTCTTTGATATCGGTAAACAGCATCTCCTCATTCCGATAACTTCTGATTCGATCTTCATACTGTTCAAGATGACGCTTAATATCCCAAACGCGGGGCTCTTCCTTCGGCCCGTCAATGGTTACCTTAACCCCATCCTGCCTGGTATGTATAACATCTATTTCCAGCATATTTCCTCCGTTTTATCTGTTCTCCCACAACAATGCGGCAAGAAGAGTAATTTCCAGAATCACCATGCCAAGTGCCGTAATCCAGGCATTGGCTGTACATCCCAAAACCAATTCTACCACAGGAATTATTACTGCGTAAATATAATATACCTTCGATTTGTAAAGCCATCCGTAAGGAAGAAAATGTGCGCCGGTAATCATTGCATACAACATAACCATCTGATTCGGCATCTTGGAATATGCCCACATCACAATAAGAAGATAGGGCATCTGTGCCAATGCAAACAGGATTCCCAAAAAGTTAAGCGGATTCTTTTTATCATTAAAGGTAATCCCCAACATTTTCGAGAAGAGAAGTGCCAAAGGCATCAAAGGTGCACTTAGGCAAAACGTTATCAAATTCTTCGTCAAAACCGGAAAGTCCGACATTCCCACCACGGTAATTCCGCACCATAAAACAATGGATGCCAATATAAAATGAATCCCCCTCTTCTGGCTCTTAATCTGCCCGTCCCGCAGCTGTTCAATTACTTCTTTCCCATGTTCCATCGCTGCTTTCTCATATTCCTTCGTAGCTTTCTCATATTCCATCGTTGCTTTCCCATTCTCCATCACTGCTTTCTCCTGTTTCATACTACTCTCATTGCCTGCCACGCTTTTATTCTTCACAATCGTTTTATTCTCCATAGTTTTTTCATTTTTCATTATTTCGTCACCTCCATTTGCAAAATACCCGATTCTGTTGCCAAAATCAAGGTATTTTCCCTAAGCGGTACATTATGAAACACTAAAAGGTCAGATTTGCACCTTTCACTCGCAGGATGCATGCGTCGTCCGGTGCACCATCATAAAAAACCCACCCGAAACCGGGTGGGTTTTAAATCAGAAATTATTTAGTATCTCGACGCGCAGTCAATCACTTTTAACTAATAACAAGTTTAACGCTTGCAGTCTTACCGCAACCTTCCTTGGTCTTAATAGTAAGTATATAAGTTCCCTTCTTGTTAGCCGTAATCTCCAAAGCACTGGGAGAAGTCATGGAAAGTGTAACACCATCTCCACCGCTTACTGTGTAATTGAACTGTGCGGAAGATATGTATCTGTTACCGCCAAGGCTGAGGTATACAGGAATATATCCCGAATCTCCGACTTTACCTGTGTAGTAATCATAGATAGGGGAACCGATTGTAATGCTCTTAATTACAGATACACAAGCGATATCAATTGATGCCTGCAAAGTACCATCAGCAGTCTTAGCTGTAATCGTTACATATACACCATTATCGGTTAATGCCTTAACCTTACCGTTCTTATCAACACTAATGTTGGAAGGACTGCTGCTTGTCCAGGTTAACTTCTTGGTAGAAGAATCCAACTTACCGTATTCTGCCTCTAAAGTAGAAACAAGATTCATGGTCTTACCCTTTGCAAGGAAGGTACATCTTCCTGAAGGCACAGAAAGAAGCAATCCGCTGGCAGGGTTAATTACCTTAACTTTACATGTTGCTTTCTTGTTAGAACCATCAACAGACTTAATTGTGATGGTCACATTACCGGTTGCTTTACCGGTTGCTGCGATGCGAACCGTATTACCGCTCTTAGATACTGTTGCAATATCCTCATTGGAGCTTGTTGCAATCCACTGTGTACTGTTTCCGCCTGCGGTGGTTACAGTAATCGTCTTTGTGGTAGGAGATTTACCGGTGGAACCGGAAACTCTGTAAATTGTTGCAGACTTCTCACTAATTGCCAAAGAAGTCATAAGACTTGTATTAACTGTAATCTTCTTGCTAACAGCAATATTAGTACCGTCAGTTGTCTTAGCAGTTACAGTATAGGTACCTGCCACAGCGCTCTTAGAAGCTGTAACCTTACCATTCTTAACTGTAACACCCTTTCCTTCGGGTGCAATTGTCCACTCTAACTTCTTGTTGGTTGCATCTTCAGGAAGAACCTTTGTTTCAATCGTAGTACTCTTACCGATATTTAACGCATCTGCGCCGATAAGGGATACAGAAGTAACACCCTTACCTACGGTTACGGAAACAGTAACCTTCTTGCCGCTACCGTCACTTGCAAGGCCGACAAGCTTTGTCTTACCTTCTTTCAAACCGGTTACGCGAACTGTTCCGTTGCTGTTTTTACTAGCTTTCGCAATTGTAGCATCATCTGTTGCCCAGGTTAATGCACTTGCATTTGTCACAGACTTATCCTTCCTTGTAACGGTTGCAGAAAGATCTACATACTTTCCGGTTACTACATTCACCTTAGAAGGATTCATCTTAATCTTGGTTACAGGATTATTTAACTGAATGATATTAATCGTAGCTGTCGCTGATTTATTACTTCCGTCCTTTGTAACTGCTTTTACAACAAAACTCTTATCTGTTACATTAGACTTTACGGATACAACACCGGAAGAACTTACGGTAATACCTGCAGGATTTCCGACGATTGACCATGTAAGCTTCTTGTTTGCTGCATAATCAGGGTTAATGACAGGAACCATCTTTAACTTCTTACCTGCAGCTACAGAAGTAGCAGCACCTTCTCCTCTGATTGTCAAAGAAGAAACTAACGGCTTAAAGGTAAACTTAACACTGGATACCTTACTTACCATCTTAGTTGTGTTATTGATTGCAATTGCCTTAACAGTTACAGACTTCTTACCGGTAACAGTGAACGCACCTGTATACTGTGTTGCATTGGAAAGCTTACCATTCTTATATGTAGGTGTCTTGCCATCCATTGAATAGTAAATTGTACATCCGGGCATTGCATTGTAGCCTAAACTAATACTTGCTGCATTTACAGTCTGGGACTTCTTGTTTGCAACAGGTGCTCCCGGAGCCTTTAATGCATCAGCCAAACCAAGTGCCTTGGGAAGGCTGATATAACCTTTACCAAGTCCGCTGCCTTTCGCCTTAACAGCACCCTTATTCATTAACTTCATAAGGTTATCAACGTCCTTAGCTGTATCTGTATTTGTCAATAAATTGTTCTTTCTTGCATACTCTAAAACAATCGCTGCAGAACCTGCTGCAACAGGGCTCGCCATGGAAGTTCCGTCCATGGAAGCATAGGGATTGGAAGGATCATTGTATGTAGAAACAATATCTACACCGGGAGTTGCATAATCAACCTTGGTTCCGTAGCAGGAGAAGGATGCCTTCTGATTTCCCTTATCCAAAGCAGCAATACTGATAGCACCCTTATAAGATGCAGGATAGTAAGGTGAGTTGGTATCATCATTACCTGCAGATACGAATACCGCAACACCGGCATTATAAGCGGCCTTAATGGTATTTGCACCTGTACCGTTGTACATAGGTCCGCCTAAACTCATGTTAACAATGTCCATACCGTCACGAACCGCTGTATTCAAAGCAGAATATACAAGGTCCATGTTAATGGATTGTGCATCGGAAACTTTGTAAGAATATACTGTAGATCCGGGAGCAACACCGGTACCACCCTTACCATTATTAGCCTTTGCACCAATGATACCGCAAACATGTGTACCATGTCCCACAGAGTCCTTTGTAGCAGATACGCCGCTTAAAAAGCTCTTTGCATTGGAAGTATTCAGGTCTTCATGACCACCGGTAATACCGGTGTCGATAACACCAACCTTAACGCCGGCTCCGGTATAGCCTGCATTCCATGCATATGCGGAACCGATTGTGGTGTGGAACCACTGATAACCGCCACTGGTGGATTTCAAATAAGGATCGTTATAAGCTTCGATTTCGAAGCCGGCCATTTCCTCATCGCCTTCAATTGCTCCATCTACAAATTCATCAAAATATGTATCTTCACTGAACTCTTCTTCCACTTCTTCCACGGGAACTACATCACCATAGAAATAGTAATATCCGTTTAACCATGCAACAGGAAGATTGTTTGCTGCATCCATGGAAGCCATCACTGCATCCATAGCTGTCGCTGTAGGGTATGCAGGATCTGCATTCAATGTGATTACGGCAAAGTTAGTATCAAATACTCTTACAGTACCGTTAAATGCCTTTGCATATGCTTCAGCATCTTCCTGACTGTAAACTGTCACCATGATTTCATTTGCAACATAATCTACGCCTTCTACATAAGAACCGAAATCATTTCCGTTCTCAATCAATGCAAGACGCTGTTCCTCATTATCAGCCTGCAACAAATCAGCAGATGCAAGTCCGGGGAACAACTCAGAAGCAGCAACAGTCTGCTGTAACTCATCATTCACATCATCACTTGCGTCCTCAATGAAGTCTTCACTTGTTTCTTCACTGATTTCTTCAGAAACTTCCTCGCTGATTTCTTCGGAAACTTCCTCACTGATTTCTTCAGAAGCTTCTTCACTGATTTCTTCGGAAACTTCTTCACTGATTTCTTCAGAAACTTCCTCACTGATTTCTTCGGAAACCTCTTCACTGATTTCTTCAGAAACTTCCTCACTCGCTTCCTCGGAAACCACCTCTTCCTCAGACACGTCTTCGGAAGCAGAATCATCTTCGACAACATCTTCTGTTGTCTCTTCTACCAACTCGGTAGACATTTCAGGGGTATCCCCTACCGTTTCTGCCGCACTTACAATGCTGCCCTCTCCAAGAACGAGAGCCGCGCAAAGTGTGAGCGCAAGCAATCTGGCACACAATTTTTTCATTGTCTTTCCTCCTAATAGAATTCGTTAACACGTCAACGATTATCGTAGCACTTTCCCCTTTTTTTTGCAATTGCAATTTTATAATTTTTTAATAATATGCAATATCTATTTCATGAATCTAACATACAATAACATTTATAAATAAAAATGCATATTTTGTGCCGGTTCGACACAGCTCAAATATGAACAAAGAGTCCGTAAGCGGACTCTCGCGCCGAGCGCGGTTGCGACAGCAACATCTTCCTTGCGCGCGAGTGTACATCCTTATTTTTTATTGCATAGGAATTTCCTATGCAATAAAAATCCTCCCGTTCCGGCAAAGCCGGACGGGAGGATTCTCATCACGTTCTAAAGAAACGTTTCATTATTTCATTCATTTTTGCTAATTACTTAGCGGGAATAATAACATTAACCTTCTTAGAATTACCATCCTTGAACTTGAATGTTACCTTAGCATCTTCACCAAGCTTATTTGCAGCATAGCCTACAATCAAGGCTATATTTCCATTCTGGTCATATGCTCCGGTATATGTAAAGGTAAGATTCTTATTCTGAGAAGAAGAATTAATTGCATCATAATAATCCATGCTCAATAAATGAGTATTAGGATTACTCTTGGTTGTAACCTCGAATGCAATGTATCCTGCATAAACGAGAGAACCATCGAGCATCTCCGCATATCCGCCACCGAGGCTGTTGGATACATCTACTGCCTTAATACTTGTAATAATATCAGTTGCGTAAACATACATTCCGGCAGTTCTTCCGTAATTCTCAGATACCGCATATATATATGCACCGCCTGAAGCAGCCTTTGCAGTAACCTTACCGCTGCTGCTTACGGAGATAACACTGGGATCAGTAGAATGCCAGGTTACTTTGTTAGCCTTCTTGTCAAGAGCACCGAGGCCTTCCTCGAAGACAGTCTTCAACTGCATGGACTTTCCTACTGCAAGAGCGGGGCAACGTCCATCAGGATATGTTACAAACATATTGGTAGGTGCATTTACTACTTTCACCTTAATCTTGATCTTCTTATTGGTACCATCTGTGGTTTGCAAGGTAATATTTGCGGTAGCGCCGGGCACTGCACCCCATGACATAATGGAAATACCACAACCGGTCTCTACGCCGGAAGCGTTCGTGGTCCAGTATTTTCCGCCGAAAATAGAATAAGAATCACTGGTTACTTCGAAACTGTTGTGTGTTCCGCCAACCATTTCAAGAGGAATATCAACATAGCTCTTTCCGCCGTATTCGGTTGTAAGAGTCACATTTTTATACTTCTTATCAATCTTAAATGTAGTAACACCGGTTGCCTCTACCTTAATATTTGCAGAAGCTGACACCTCATACTTTGTGCCTGCATAAGCGGTTGCTGTTACAGTATATGTACCTGCAACTGCATTCTTTGCAGCCTTAACCTTGCCATTCTTTACGGTCACATTTCCGGTAGAAGGAGTTACGGACCACGCAAACTTCTTTGCGCTTACTTCATAATAATCATTAACAGGAGTAACCGTAACTGTCTTACCTGCAGTTAATTTCTCGCCTGCATCTAACCAAAGATAACTATAAGGATCAATTACTTCAATATTGATGGTGATTTTTTTCTTGGAACCATCTTTAGCAGTACCTGTCAGCTTGGTCTTACCTTCAAAGTTTCCGTAAATGCGAACGCCTTCTGCACTCACACTATCGAGATAAACTACGCTTCCCTTGGGTAATGTCCAGGACAATTCCGCAGGAGATACCACACTACCGTCTGCTGTTTCAATCTTAATATCGCTAATGAGGAAATCTTCGTTTTCAGCAATTGTATAGGAAGTTGCACCTGTAATTGCGGTAATCTTCTTATCTGCTGCTTTAACGATAACAGTATAGTAATCACGTACATTCGCATTTGCTTCAGCAGTAGCCTTAATCACATATTCGCCGGCCGCTGCATCTTTCGCAACGCTTACAACACCCTTGTTATTTACGGTAACACCGGGCTTATTGTCTTCTACGGACCATACCAGCTTCTTATTCACTGCATAGTTGGGATATACGTAAGGAGTTAACTTAACCTTCTCGCCAACACCTGCTACACAGGAATATGTATATAAATCGGCAAAGACAAATTCAGGTGAAGGAGGTGTAAGTGTATACTTCGCGCTCATCACCTTACTTACCTTACCGGTAATAACATTGTAAGAAATTGCTTTCAAAGTAACACTCTTCTTGCCGTCTACATAAGCAACACCATCTTCTGCCCAATAGGTATTGATATCAAGAAATCCGTCTTTGTCAATCTTAGGAGTTTTGCCGTTAACGGTATAGAATACTTCTTCAAACTCTCTTGTCTCAAACTGAACTGCTACATAAGTCTTATCATATTTTCCTGCTTTGTTTGCTACAACAACAGGAGTCTTAGGAGCATCTTTAAAAGTAGTTGCACCTACAACACCAGCAAGTTTAACAATACCCTTACCAAGCTTCTTGGTTGCAGTCTTCTCTGCATTTGCATCCATGATGGACAATAACTTATCTACCTTAGCAGCACCTGTCAATCCATCCATCATGCCTTTTTCTTTCGCATACTGCATAGTAACAGCAGCTACACCGGCACCAACAGGAGAAGCCATGGAAGTACCGCTCATATACGCATAGCCGTTTGTTGCAAGAATTCCGTCGTTATTCATAATGTAGGTTGAATAGATATCTACACCGGGGAATGCATAACGAATCTTATCTCCGTAGCAGGAGAAGTAAGATTTCTGCATACCAACATCTAATGCGGCAATACTGATTGCACCATCATAAGATGCAGGATACTGATATGTACTGGTATCATCATTACCTGCTGCACAGAATACAGCAATACCACTGTTGTATGCATCTTTCACGAATGATGCGAAGACACCGTCATATGCAATACTACCTAAGGACATATTGATGATATCAACTTCGTTCTCCTTTGCCCAAGTAATACCTTCACAGATATCCTCGGTTGCAGCACCATTTTCACCCATGAATACGTTACAGGAATAAATCTCTGCATTAGGAGCAATACCTGCACCACCAAGACCGTTATCATTCAAAGCCGCAATAATACCGGAAACATGTGTACCATGTCCTACATAGATATCATCAGGACCAAAATCAAAATCAACTTCTTCGCCATAGTAATCTCTATAGATCTCCTCGAGCATCTCTTCCTTATCAATGGCAGTACTGTGTACCTTAACCGGATTCAAATCCTCATGACCGATACGAATACCGGTATCAAGAACAGCAACCTTTACACCATCACCTTCGTATCCGCTTAACCATGCCCATTCAGAATCTACCGCATCATGCTGCCACTGATAATTTGCTGCATTTAAATACATAGCAGGATCATCGAACATATACTTCTCTTCATATCCTTCAGGCAATTCATTCTTACGCTCGTACTGAACGGGAATTTCCTTCTCATCAGCCAAAGCCTGGTAGATGTTGTTAGGCCATGCAGCCGGCAAACGATTTGCAGGATCTGCAGATGCCATAACTGCTTCTTCAACAGTCACTTTCACTTCATCATCTTCCTGGTTCAATTCGATTACAGCAATACCTACGGTGTACCGGAGTAACTCACCACCGAAAGCAGCTGCGAAAATCTCTGCCTGTGCTTCATCATCAGCAAGAACAAGAATCTGGTTTGCAAGGTAAGCCTTACCTTCCACACCTACTACAACGTTATCAACATTGCTAATCAATTCGTTCTGCTGTGCAAGCATTGTATTGCTCATCATATAAGCAGCAGGGAGACCGGGGAAACGTGCTTCGCTTGCTTCCTCAGAAACCTCTTCACTTACTTCTTCGCTTACTTCTTCACTTGCTTCTTCAGAAACTTCTTCGCTTACTTCTTCAGAAACTTCTTCGCTTGCTTCTTCAGAAATAATTTCACTTGCTTCCTCGGAAATTTCTTCACTTGCTTCCTCGGAAACTTCTTCTGCTATTCCCTCTTCGATAACAACTTCGGAATCATTTGTTAACACTTCCGCAGCAGTTGCAATGCTTCCCTGTCCGAGAACCATAGCAATTACCAATGCGAGAGAAAGCACTCTTAAAGACCATTTTCTCTTCATTTTTCCCTTTTCCTTTCTTTAAAATAGTAATATAGTCTACAAATGTGTATTATATCACGTTAAGGCGATAAATTTCAACATCTGCAGACTATTTTTTTTAACTTTTTTAGATGAATTGTATTTTTTAATTTCCAAGCTGCGTAATCGGCTGGTTTGTGGGCTTTTCAATGGGGCTGAGCTGATAAATGTGATTCAAAGACAGCTCGGTCCATCCATTATCAATCCCTCTCTGCATTACCTCCTGAGGATCCTCGGAAGTTTCAAATGTTGCGATGCCGGCATTGAAACGTAAAAACGTAATGCCATACTGCTCTGCAATCTCCTTTGCCTCCTCCTCGCTTCCGGCAATACAAATCAATTGTGTAATACCGTTATAATTCACATAAGAATCTCCCGGCAACACTGTATCCTCCGTTGGATTCACGGCATTTCCACCGGCCGGATCAAGCGGCTGCAATTCCTGCGCTTCTCCCTTGCATCCTGTTGCCAACAATCCGATTCCCGCTGCCAGAACAATCACTCCAATACTGCAAATCATTCCTGTTAACATATTTCTTTTCACCTTTCTCTCCTCCTTTATCGTGTATGCTTATTATACACTCTTTTACCCGCTTTACAAGTTTCTTTTTGCCCTCTTTACAAGTTACTTTCTTAATTCCGCAAATTAAGTTTTCTTTTTAAAAAATTGATTGCTTCAGAAAGCACCCTTTTTCTTGCTTTCTTTTTTCTTGCTTCTGTAGGTATCAGTGGATAAGCTTTTCTGTGCTTTCTAATACATATACGAAGAAAATACCGGCCTTTTATGGTTGCATTCACCTGCATAATTTTCTTCCGCCTCTAAAATCATTCTTTCAGAATCTTCCATGATATTCTATCGCTATATCCCTTAAAACAGGAACAACCATGATGCCACCGGCCGGTAACATCATGGTTGATTGGTTGGTTGTTTGTTTATTTGTTTGCAAGATAGGCAGCACGGCCTTCTTCATAAAGGTTATTTCCTTCACTGTCAATGATTACAACCAAAGGCATATCCTCTACATAAAGCTTACGAAGAGCTTCTGCTCCCAAATCCTCATATGCGATTAATTCGCATTCTTTAATACATTTTGCAAGCAACGCGCCTGCACCACCGATGGCACCAAAGTACACACCGGAATATTTCTTCATGGCTTCAATTACTTCCGGAAGTCTTGCTCCCTTACCAATCATTCCTCTCGCACCAACTGACATCATGGTAGGTGCATAAGCATCCATACGACCGCTGGTGGTAGGGCCTGCGGAACCGATTACCTGACCGGGTTTGGCCGGAGTAGGTCCTACATAATAGATGGTAGCATCTGTAGGATCAAAAGGAAGTTCTTCCCCTCTTTCTAATGCTTCGCACATTCTCTTGTGACCTGCATCACGGGAAGTATAGATGGTTCCTGTTAAATATACTGTCTCACCTGCACGAAGAGACTTTGCCAATTCTTCTGTTAAAGGAAGTGTAATATGTTTCTCCATTCTAGATCACCTCCGATTTATGACGTGTTACATGGCAGTTAATATTGATTGCACAAGGCATACCTGCAATGTGGGTAGGAAGCGTTTCGATGTTTAAACCAATGGCGGTTGTTTTGCCACCGAATCCCTGAGGTCCGATACCGAGTTCGTTAATCTTCTCAAGCATCTCTACTTCCAACTCTGCATAGTAAGGATCCGGATTGGAAGAATCAAGAGGTCTCATCAATGCTTTTTTGGCAAGAAGTGCTGCCTTATCAAAGGTACCGCCGATTCCTACACCAACTACCATGGGAGGACAGGGATTAGGGCCTGCTGCTTCAACAGTCTCAAGGATAAAATCCTTAATTCCCTGTAAACCGTGAGAAGGCTTGAACATGCGGATAGCACTCATGTTCTCGCTACCAAATCCCTTAGGACCTACGGTAACCTTAATCTCTTCTCCGGGAACGATTTCCGTGTAAATCATGGCAGGAGTATTATCTCCTGTATTTCCGCGGCGAACCGGGTCTTTTACAACAGACTTTCTTAAGTAACCCTTGTCATAACCGCGACGTACTCCTTCGTTAACGGCATCTGTCAAATCGCCGCCACAGATATGAACATCCTGTCCAATCTCAAGAAAAACACAGGCCATACCTGTATCCTGGCAGATAGGAACATTCTCATCATCTGCGATTTCAAAATTCTTAATAATATTATCTAATACACCTTTTGCAATTTCACCGTCTTCGCAGGCACGGCAATTCTTGATTGCACACTTCACGTCTTCCGGTAAATGAAGGTTTGCTTCGATACAAAGCTTTTCAACCACTTCCGTGATCTTAGCTGCTTCTATTTCACGCATATCGGTTCTCCTTTTTCTTATTCAGATTCCGGTGCCTGGGGAAGCACCGGAATCAAAAATCATCAATAATCCGTTTTATCTTTCATGACGTGCATACTTAGGAAGTAAAAGAGGAGAAATGTCACCGGTTTCTACTCCGGCATTCTTCAACTCTTCAGCGTATGCTTCAATATGAGAAAGGGTAAGTTCACCCAAGCTTACTTCTTTCGCCTTTGCTGCAGCTGCTTTACCTGCATTACGGCCAAATACGATAATGTCAAGTAAGGAGTTACCCATAAGACGGTTTCTTCCGTGGATACCACCAACTGCCTCACCTGCAACAAGAAGGTTATCGATTGCTTTGGTGAAGCCTTCGCCACCGATTTCCAATCCACCGTTCTGATAGTGAAGGGTAGGATAAATCAAGATAGGCTGCTTTCTCATATCGATACCGTAGTTTAAGTACATACGAAGCATGGCAGGAATACGTTTCTCGATGGTTCCTTCACCGCCAATCATTTCAATCATGGGAGTATCAAGCCATACACCGCTTCCCAAAGGAGTGGTTACACCCTTACCTCTGTCAGAGCATTCACGAATGATGCTGGCCGCAGATACATCACGGGTCTCTAAGGGATGCATAAATGCTTCGCCTTCAGCGTTAACAAGCATCGCGCCTAAGGAACGAACTTTCTCTGTTACCAGTGCACCAAAGATCTGTGAAGGGAATGCAACACCTGTAGGATGATACTGAATAGTATCCTGATATAAAAGGGGTGCTCCCGCACGGTATCCCAAAACCAAACCATCGGCAGTTGCACCGTAGTGGTTGGAGGTAGGGAAATTCTGGTAGTGGAGGCGACCTGCACCACCGGTTGCAATGATTACCGTCTTAGCCTTAGCTACCATGTAATCATCTGTTTCCATATTTAATAAAACAGCGCCGGCAACGCGACCATTGCTATCCTTAATCAACTCTACTGCAGAAGTAAATTCTACAACAGGAATCTGACGGTTGATTACTTCATCACGAAGGGTACGCATGATTTCAGCACCGGAGTAATCCTTGCAGGCATGCATTCTCTTTCTGGAGGTACCGCCACCGTGAGTGGTTACCATGTTTCCATCTTCATCCTTGTCAAACATTACACCCAGTTTATTCAACCAGGAAATTGCATCGGGAGCTTCCATTACAAGACGACGGAGAAGTTCCGGTCTTGCTGCGAAATGTCCGCCTCCGAAAGCGTCCAGATAGTGCTGAACGGGTGAATCATTGGGCTTGTCTGCTGCCTGGATTCCACCCTCAGCCATCATGGTGTTGGCATCACCGATACGAAGCTTTGTAACAACCATTACGTTAGCGCCCGCTTCGTGTGCTTCGATTGCAGCAGATGCACCTGCACCGCCGCCACCGATTACCAATACATCAACATCATAATCTACTTTACTTAAATCAACCTTGTCTGTTAAAAGACGGCTGTTAGAATGTAAAAGATGACCTAATTCGGTAGGTACTTTTTCTCCCTTGTTGGGTCCGATTTTGATTTCCACAAAACCTTCTTTACGATAATCGGGATGGTAAGCTTTTAAGAGGGAATCCTTCTCTTCGGCAGTCATACGTCTCGGTTCGGTTTTCATACGTTCTGCTCTGGTAGCTTCCACCTTTTTAATTGACTCAAGCATATCCGGTGTAAACATAATTTTCCCTCCTATTTCTCAATATCTCTTGTGTTATAAAGTTCCTGCATTTCCGTGATTGGCTTCTGCATAATCTGCTCGATTAATTCATCATATGCACCCTTGTTAATTTCTTCCACACGGTCATTTAAGTGCTGTGTTTCAGGTGCAATGTACTTACCTGTGAGACGTCTTGCAAGAAGACCAACCATAGGATGGGAGATACCTGCGGGACATCTTACGGAACAGCATCCACAACCTACACAGTCAAAGGATTCTTCCGCGCACTTCTCGAACTCAGCTCTCTGTGCATACGCAATATACTGCATAACATTTAAGCTCTGTGTACAAGCCTTGGTGCAGGCATTACATCCGATACAGCTGTAAATTTCAGGATAAAGCTCCATCATTACCTGCTGGTTAGGCTTAATCTCGTTAATATCATAAGTTCTCTTATCTGTAGGGAAGAAAGGAATGCTTGCTACATACATCCCCTCCTGTACCTGTGTCTGACAGGCAAGGCATGTCTTTAACTCATTCTGTCCCTTGATTCTGTAAATTGTTGCACACGCACCGCAAAAACCATGACGGCATCCGCATCCTCTTTTCAGGGAGTAGCCGGCATATTCCATTGCGGTCATAATTGTTAATTCTGCGGGTACACTGTATCTTTTACCAAAAAAATATACATTTACCATGTTTTCCATTTGGAATACCAGTCCTTTCTGTTGGGTTCTGCAGCGGCATTTAAAAACCGCCTCAGTCGTTAATATTCGTTGGGTAACTCATCAATTTCGTCAATTCGGAACACAGGGCCGTCCTTGCAAACATACTTAGAACCAATGTTGCAACGTCCGCACTTGCCCACGCCGCACTTCATACGAAGTTCGAAAGTCGTGTAAATCTGCTCATCCTGAAAACCGATTTCTTTCAGGCCTTCCAGTACAAACTTAATCATAATGGGCGGTCCGCAAACCAAAACCGTTTTGTTGGTGTCAAATCCCAGTTCTTTCAAATATGCGGGAACGAAACCAACGTGACCGTCCCAACCTTCCTGCTCGCGATCAATGGTAAGATGTACATTGAAATCCTTCGCCTTCATCCAAAGGTTCTGAATCTCATCAAGCTGTACCAAATCGTCTGCAGAACGGGAACCGTATAAAATATCAACGGTGCCGTAGTTATCTCTGTTATCCAGCACATAATTGATTACGGAACGAAGAGGCGCAAGGTCGATACCGCCGGCGATAAATAAAAGGTTCTTTCCCTTTAAGTCTTCTTCTACCGGGAAGTTGTTTCCGTAAGGTCCTCTGACGGTAATCTGGTCACCGACTTCGAGGCTGTGAAGATAATCTGTCAAAACACCGCATTTCTTAATGCTGAATTCCTGGAATTCTTTGTTGGTAGGAGAAGATGTAATGGAAAACATCGCTTCCCCCACACCGGGTCCGCAAAGCATTGCGCACTGTCCCGGCATATGTTCAAAAAGCTTGCCGCCTTCCGGTGCATTCACACGGAAAGTTTTCACATCAGGAGTTTCCTGACGAATATCCGTAATGATACCCACTTTCGGAATCAGGGTATCCAAATTGTAATTCTCATGACATGTACATTCACCCATGTTTTTATCCTCCCTATTCCTCAAATGCTTTGATTACTTTAACGATATTCAATGATGCAGGGCACTTCTCCACACAACGTCCGCAACCAACACAGGAATACATTCCGTCATTGTTTGCAGGGAAGTAAACCAGCTTATGCATAAAACGCTGGCGGAATCTCTGCATCTGGCTGGTACGGTTGTTTCCGTGCGCCATCATGGTGAAATCCGAATACATGCAGGAATCCCAGCAACGGAATCTCTGTACACCGTGTCCGGTATCATAATCCTTAATATCATAGCACTGACAGGTAGGACATACGAAAGTACAGGTACCGCATGCAAGGCAGGGTTTGTAAAGTTCTTCCCAGATAGGAGACTCGAACTTCTCCATAAGCACATCCCCGTTCCATCCCTCTAAGGAAAGGTCAGAGTAAGGAAGCACATTCACGATGCCGCGAATTGCAGTCTTGCGTTCTTCTACTGCCTTTTCATCTTCCGCTGCTGCCGAGTCAAGAAGACTTTCTACCTCTTTGGTAAGTGCCTCACCTTTTGCACTCTGTGCCTGCCAGTAGAGGAACTCCCCTACCATCCAGGTTGCCACGTCCGCTACGGGCTCAGCCGCATCGGTGCCGAACACCTTACAGAAACAGCTTTCTTCCGGCTCATTACAAGCCATGGCAACGATAACGCCATGCTCTCTTCTTGCCTTATAAAAGGTATCTACAGGGTCCGCCAAAAATACTTTATCTAATACTTCAATCCCTTTTACATCACACATTTTCATTCCGAACACCACAAAATCCTTGTCGCAAAGTTCTTCGGGTGTAATCTGAATGTTTTTATTCCCGCCGCAGCAGGTATATAAGTTCTCGCTCTGGGGGAAGAATGCATCCTTGGGGGACTTCACGGTTTTCAGTGTATCCAAATCCACTTCTGCCTCTTCGCTCCATGCTGCAAAATTAACCTGACCCGCAACTTTAACGGGCAGATACAAATCCTTTTTTTCCGCAATCAGTGAGAATAATGCGGAAAGCTTCTGTTTTTCAATCTTTAACATACATTATCCCCTTTCTGCCACAATACCGGGTTCTGCATCTTCAAAAGTGAAGTCGGTAAGAGGCGCTTTGGCTTCCAAATCAGCACCGGCCTGATACTCTCCGTAGAGCTCGTTTATATCTTTGATAAATTTACGGTTAAACAAATGAAGGGGAATTCCCTGAGGGCAGACTCTGCTGCACTCTCCGCAGTCCGTACATCTTCCCGCCACGTGGAATGCACGGATAATATGGAACATCTTCTCTTCAAAAGAATCCGCATTTGCTTTCTGCGCACTGTCAAACTTGTCGCTGTCAAACACACACTTGCGGCAGCTGCAGGCAGGACATACATTGCGGCATGCGTTACAACGGATACACTTGCTTAACTCACTTCTGAAGTAAGCAAATTTCTCCTCCGGTGACATTGCTTCAATCAAAGCCACCTGCGCAAAACGGTCCGCATCCTTGGTATCCTTTGATTCACCGATTACTTCATCGTAAATCACATGCTCCTTGCCCTTACATACATGGCAACGCTCTAACATAACGTCTGCGTAAGAACATGTTTTTTCACCGTAAAAAGTGTCAAAAGTCAGTGTATCGGCATTCTCTTCCATGGAAGCGCCGCTTACGGACTTAATACCTTTAATACCTAAAGCTTTCGCCTTTTCAATATCTAATTTGCCTTTGCAGGCCACACCAACGATATATGCTTTTTCTCTGTCTACACGATGTTCTTTCATTAACTGAACAAAGCTGTAGGAATCACAGGGCTTTAAGCAAACCATTGTTTTTCCTTCCAATTTGGAAGCTTCAATCATATATTTCGATAAATTTGCACCGCAGAATCCATCGTATACAAATTCATCCAGTTCCTCTGCCTTGTCAAAGAAAGAAGGTTCGGGATTGTAGGCTAAGTCACCCTTCTTCCAACCAAGTACACGAGCTACGGTACCGTTGGCAAGAAGTTCTTTGGCACGATTGATTAATTCTTGCATCTTAAGTCCTCCAATCTTACATTCTCGCCCAGAGAGTAAATCTTTTCCACAAACTCATTCATGGTAGTGGAGAATTTAACACCTTCTGCCGCGGATACCCATTCTACACGGGTACGTCCATTTTCGATTCCGATGTAATCAAGCATGGAGAACAATAAAGTCATACGTCTTCTTGCATAGTAGTTTCCTGTGCTGTAGTGACAGTCCCCGGGGTGACAACCGCAAATGATTACACCGTCTGCACCCTTCTGAAACGCTCTCAGGATGAACATGGGATTGACACGACAGGAGCAGGGTACACGAATAATCTTAACATCCGCGGGATAAGACAAACGGCTGCTTCCCGCAAGGTCAGCACCTGCATAACTGCACCAGTTGCAACAAAACGCTACAATCTTAGGTCTGAATTCATTCTTTTCTATCGACATATTGCATCCACCTCCGCTAAAATCTGTCTGTTAGAGAAGCCCTGCAGGTCCATAGCGCCGGACGGGCAGGCAACGGTGCAGGCACCACAACCCTGACAAAGAGCGTTGTTTACGCTTGCCACGCGTCTCTCTTCACGAATGCCGTGATCGTTAATCAGCTTCACCTCGTAAGTGATTGCGCCGTAAGGGCAAACATTTGCACAAGCGGAACAGCCGTTACATAACAACTCATCTGCCTTGGCGGTACAAGGATTGGTCGTAAGCTTATCTTTTGCCAAAAGGCCGATGGCCTTAACTGCCGCAGCACCTGCCTGGGCAACGGTCTCAGGAATATCCTTAGGACCCTGGCATACACCGGACAAAAATACACCGGCGGTAGGAGACTCTACCGGACGAAGCTTGGGATGCGCTTCCGTAAGGAAGTTGTTCGTATCAATACTTGCGGTCAACATGGTTGCAATCTGTCTTACGGAAGGGTCCGGCTCGATTGCAGTAGCAAGTACCACCATATCTGCTTCTTTCTTAATCTGCTTATTATCAATCAAATCGGATCCCTGAACCAAAAGTCTTCCGTTAGGAAGAGGGGCAACCTTACCAACCTGACCTTTTACATAATTTACGCCGTACTCTTCCACCGCACGTCTGTAGAACTCGTCGAAGTTTTTACCGGGAGTACGTACATCAATGTAAAATACGGTAACATTTACATCAGGATACTTATCGCGAATCAGCATTGCGTGCTTTGCAGTGTACATACAGCAAATCTTGGAGCAGTAGCTCTTACCGCGATTGTCTGCACAACGGCTTCCCACACACTGGATAAACACCATCTCCTTGGGTGCTTTTCCGTCGGAAAGACGCTCTAAGTGACCCTTGGTAGGACCTGCTGCGTTCATGATACGCTCTAACTCTAAGGAAGTGATAACATCCTTGCTCTGGTTGTAAGCATACTCATCGTAGTTATCTAACTTAATGGTATCAAAACCGGTTGCTACTACAATAGCACCGTATTTCTGTGTTACAATCTCATCCTGCTGTGCATAATCGATTGCTCCGGCCTGACAAACCTTTTCACAAAGACCGCACTTACCGGTCTTAAACTTAATGCAGGCTTCTCTGTCAATTACGGGAACATTGGGGATTGCCTGTGCAAACGGAGTATAGATTGCACTTCTGGTATTCAGTCCTCTGTTGAATTCACTTAAGGATTTCTTGGAAGGACATTTTTCCTGACAAACACCGCAACCGGTACATTTTACCGCATCAACGCTTCTTGCTTTTTTACGGATATCAACGGTGAAATCTCCTACAAATCCGCTTACCTTCTCTATTTCACTGTAAGTATAGATCGTAATCTTTTCGTGTGCGGAAGCTTCCACCATCTTCGGTGTCAAAATACATGCGGAGCAGTCCAATGTCGGGAAAGTCTTGTCTAACTGGGACATTTTTCCGCCGATACTGGGAGTCTTCTCCACGATATCTACCTCATAGCCTGCATCAGCAATGTCAAGAGCCGTCTGAATACCGGCAATACCACCACCGATTACCAATGCTCTCTTGGTTACAAGGCTTTCGCCGGGCTGAAGGGGCGCATTTAAGTTCACCTTGGCAATGGCTGCTCTTGCAAGAATCACTGCCTTCTCGGTACCCTCTTCCATATTTTTGTGAATCCAGGAGCACTGCTCACGGATGTTGGCAATTTCTACCATGTACGGATTTAACCCTGCACGCTCTGCGGCTTTACGGAAAGTAGCCTCATGCATACGGGGGGAACAGGAACATACTACGATTCCCGTAAGATTCTTTTCTTTTACCGCTTCCAGAATCAGGCTCTGTCCTGCTTCGGAACACATATACTGGTAATCTTGTGCGTGTACCACGCCGGGTTCGAGAGCGGCCATCTCTACAACTTTTTTAACATCTACCGTTGCTGCAATATTGCTACCGCAGTGGCAGACAAAAACACCTATTCTCTGCACCTTTCATTACCTCCTGTATCTTCTGAATGCACTTACCAAAAGCTGCTGGGGAAGTTCGGGGTCGAGAAGTTCGGGAATCTCGTCAGCTAAGAGATAATCCTGCCCCTTCTGGCGAACCACAAGCTGTCTTGCAGCATCAATAATCTTGCCGGGCTTCACATCGCGGGGGCAACGCTCCACACATGCAAAGCAGGAAAGACATTTCCACAAGGATACTGATTGGGTAAGAGCTTCTATATCTTCATTTACTACGTAAGAAACAAACTGATGGGGCTTAATATCCATCTCTTCAAAGGAAGGACATGTTGCGCTGCACTTGCCGCACTTCATACATTTTAAAGGATTTACGCCGGAAATCTCTTTGATTTTCTGCGCCTGTGAATGTTCGTTTGTAATCATTCTGTAACCTCCTCTTTGAGTCCAAGGGCTTCTGCCAACAGCTCCGTAAAATAGTAAACAGGCAAATCGGTAGCACTGCTCTTGTTAATATTGTAGAGGCAGAGAGGACAGGCTGTAATAAGCATCTGTGCGCCAAAGCCTTCCGCACTCTCTGTGATGGTATCGCACATCTTAGCAGACATTTCCTTTTCTTTCAGGGAAATGTATCCGCCGCAACACTCATTTCTGTAAGGATATATTACGGGAGTAGCTCCCAGTGCACGGATGAAATCCTCTAAAATCGTAGGATTCTCAGGATCATCAAAAGCCATGATTCCCGAAGGTCGTAAAAGAAGACATCCGTAATATGCACCAATCTTTTTGCCGGTTAAAGGCTTTTTCACCATCTCTTTTAACTTATCAAAACCGATTTCATCCCGGAGAACTTCTAAAAAGTGATATACCTTGGTTTCTCCCAAATAAGGAGTTTCCAGTCCAAGATAATTATTGGCGCGAAGACGGATATCCTCCACCTTCTGCATATCATCATTTACACGTTTGATTACATGATGACAGGCGGAGCAAAGGGTAACCAGTGCCTGACCCTTCTCCTTTGCCTCGTTCAATGCACGGACGGAAGAAAGCTTGGTGGCAATCTCGTCACTGCCTAAGGGATAAACACCACCGCAGCACTGCCAGTCTTCTATCTCTTCCAGTTCAAAACCCAAAGCTTTGGCGGATGCTCTTGCATATTCATCTAAGTCTTTGGCTTTGTTACGCAATGTACATCCCGGATAATAACTGTACTTCATGTTCTCTATGTCCTTTCTTTTGATTATTAAAAGTCCGATTTATATTAAATCTCAAGTTCGCTGATAACTGCCTTTAACGCATCTGCACTCTTCTTTAACTTAACGATTTCTTCATCGGTTAAGTGCATGGGTACCTTACCCTGAATTCCGTGAGGTCCTACGAGAGTCAGTGTGCTTAAGCAAACATCTTCAATGCCGTATTCACCGTGCATCATGGAAGATACCGTGGTGATGGATTCATCGGATGCAAGCAAAATGTTGCAAAGATTACATACTGCTGTGGAAACTGCGTAGAAAGTAGCTCCCTTGTTCGCAATAATCTGTCCGCCGGATTTCTGCACATAAGTTAACATCTCATCCTTGTCGATGGGCTCTAAATCCATTTCGAATTTCTTCATCAACTGGCAGTATTCATCAATCTTCATACCGGAGATATATGCACCTGACCAGGGGATAAAGGAAGTATCTCCGTGCTCACCGAATACGTAAGCATGAATATTCTTCTGTGCCACGCTGAAGTGCTGGGAAAGACCGCAACGAAGACGTGCTGTATCCAGAATAGTACCGGAACCGATTACCTGGCTCTCCTTTAATCCGGAAATCTTGGTAAATACATAAGTCATGATATCTACCGGATTGCTTACAATAATATATAAAGCATTAGGTGCCGCAGCAACAATGTTGGGTGTAATGCTCTTTAAAATTTCAACATTGGTCTTGGTAAGCTCAATACGGGTCTGACCGGGCTTTCTTGCAATACCGGAAGTGATAATAACAATATCGGAATCCTTCGCGTCCTCATAATTTCCCGCAATAATGGAAATCGGATTCCGGAAGCAGGTACCCTGTTCAATATCCATAACCTCTCCGGCTACCTTCTTCTTATTTACGTCAATCAAAACGATTTCAGAAGCGATATCTTCCTTCGTAAGAGAATATGCAATAGTAGCACCCACACTACCTGCACCAATAATTGTAATCTTGCTGTTCATAATTTTCTCCTCTCATAAAAACGGCCTTGTCATAAACTGCCGACATACTGCGGCTTTTATCATATTTTATCTGCCATTCTAAATGGTATCACATTGATAATATTTTAACAAGGAAAAACCCATTGGAAAATTAACCAATTTTTTCTGTAAAATCGCGGTTTGTATTGTGATACTTGAAAAAAAGAACCCCGGAACTCTGTTCTCCAGAATTTCCGGGGTTTGATTTCTTATAAAATTTATTTCACTTTAGATAATGCCGCTTTGTCTGCCACTACGATGCAGTCAGGATGTAACTGTAGAACGGAAGCAGGAACTTCCGGTGTTACGGGACCGAAGAAGGATTTCGCAACTGCGTCTGCCTTATCTTCACCGCTTACCACAACCAATACCTTCTTGGCGTTCATAATGGTCTTAATTCCCATGGTGTATGCCTGCTTGGGCACATCATCATAAGAGGCAAAAAATCTCTGGTTTGCCTTGATGGTGGAATCTGTTAAATCCACGCAATGGGTTTCCAACTCGAAATGGTCAGCGGGCTCATTAAAACCGATGTGTCCGTTGTGTCCAAGGCCGAGAAGCTGTAAATCCACACCTCCTACGGAATGGATTACTGCATTGTAATCTTCGCATGCCTTCTTGCTGTCGGCTTCTGTACCATCCGGCAGGAAGGTTCTGCTTTTATCGATATTAACGTGAGAAAAGAGATTATCATTCATAAAATAATAATAGCTCTGGTCGTTATCCTTCGTAAGACCCTTGTACTCATCAAGATTTACGCTGGTGATTCCGGAGAAATCCAAATCTCCCGCTTCATACTTTGCTACAAGGTTTTTGTAGGTTCCGATTGGTGTGGAACCGGTAGCCAAACCCAACACACCGTCAGGCTTGATTGTTACCTGGGCCGCAATGATGTTAGCTGCTTTACGACTCATGTCTTCGTAATCTTTTGCTTCAATAATCTTCATACATTCTCCCATCCTTTTTCATTGCATCCGCTCCCTTCATGCCTGAAAAACAAGTCCTAAAAGAGAGCTTCTGTTGCATTTTTTCTTAACGGAAGAATTATACATCATCGGAAAAATATTCGTCAATACCATCTGCGATTCCCAACGCAATTTTTTTGCGATACTCATCCGTTGACATTAACTCATCTTCCGTAGGATTGCTCAGAAATCCCATCTCCACAATGGTGACAGGCACCTGACACCAGTTAATTCCGCTCATGGTGTCCGTTTCATGCACACTGCGCTTCTTAAATCCGGTCTGATTTACAACACCGTCCAATACCTTCTCCGACAGCCGGCGGCTTTGCGGATAAAGGCTTGCATTATAAGGATTTCCGGGCGTCTGGCAAAGTGTTTCCGTTCCGGAAACGCTTGCATTATCTGAACCGTTGGCATGAATCCTTATAAAAACATCGGCTCCGGCTTCATTGGCAATTGCTGCTCTGGCACTGTTGCTGATATCCACATCATTGCTTTCCCTTACCAGAATCACCTCATAGCCGCGACGCTGCAGTTCATCCCGCAGAAAGAAGGATACCCTGAGATTGAGTTCGTATTCCGTCTGTCCCGTAACACAACCGGTAGCACCGCCTGTCACCTTCGCCTTCTGTTCCGTGGCACCGGGTCCTATCGGCTCCTTCTCACTGTTTCCCCTGCTCTGATGTCCCGCGTCAATCACTACCAGCCTGCCGTTAGCATCTGCCTGCCCTGTTTCAGAGTTCCCCGCTGTTGCCGGTTCCGTCGTTTCCTCTGACTCCGGTTCCGCCTCAGAATCCTCCTCTGAATTCTCAGTTGAGACTGTTGTTTCCGTATCCGGCTCAGAAGTCGTCTGCTCATCTTCCTCCCCACTTCCGGTCTGATGATTTCCATCCGCCTCCGGTCCTGCAACTTCTCCGCCAAACAAAAGCTCCGCATCCACCGATTCAATCTCAGAATTCCCGCTGTTGCCGTCTTCCGTCGTTATTACGCCTATCTCACCATCACCTTCCGCCGTTTCACCTGCACATCCTGCAAATGTCAGCATTCCCAATATCAGCATTCCCACACAAATCAATCTTTTCATTCCGTCTTATCCTTTTCCGTAAAAAAGAGTTTGCCCGGCAAACTCTTTTTTACACTTATAAACATTTTTATTCTATAAAACTACGTTCTGCATATTTCACTTTAACACATCTGTTTGCAATACCGTCTTTTATTTCTTTATCACTGCCCGAAAGCATTATTTCTCAATATAATAGAACTCTTCCTCGGGAAGTACTCCGCCGAGTAATTCCTCATTCTGCTGATAAAGAGTCTCATAGAAGCCCTCTAATACTGATTTCATATACTTTCCTTCCAAATAGGTGAGCTTACCGAATGAAATAGCGTCAGCTGCTACGTCTGCTGTCGTAATTCCGTAACTCTCCGTAAAAGAAGCAACATAATCAGGATTTCCTACCGTGTAATTAAGAGACGCCTCATAGGTGTCTAAGAATTCTGAAACCTGCTCCTTATTATCTTTTATAAAATCCTTGTCTGCAATCAATACACTTGCTACCGGCAAACGGTTAGGATTCAATGTAATCCATTCGGATGTTAAATCAGCAACCATATTGAAACGATTAATCTGATTTGTGATTTCCTTCGCATCCGGCTGTTCCAACATAACCACGCTCTTTGCATTCACGCTGCGGTTCGCTTCCATTCTGGCCTGCACTTCTTCGGAAGTCTTATACCACTCAACAATAACATCAGTACCATAATTCAACCCGTTTCCGGCAAGAACATGACGCAGTACGTATTCCGCACTTGTCCCCTGTCCTGTCGCATAAATAGTTTGCCCCTTCAACGAATTCAGATCCACCACCTTGGAATCATCCGAATAAATGTAATATCCGCCGAGAGAATTGACTGCAAGAATCCGCACCTCTCCCTTTTTGGATACATTCAGACGTGCTGCAGCCTCCGGCGAAACAATTGCCATATCATACATATCCACATCATAAGCAGCTTCCAGCTCATCGGCCGAATTTCTCAAACCAAACTCATACTTTGGAGAAACGGAAGCCTTGTCTTCTTCCATCATCTTAAGAAGTCCCACTGCGGACATATCTTTTACGGCACCAACCCTGATAATTTCCGCCTCTTTCTTGCTACAGCCTGACAAAAGTACAACTGATAATGCCATGCAACAACCCAACGCTACTAATCTCTGTAATTTTTTCATTTCTTTTCCTTTCCTGCGAATCAAACAGTTACATTTTGTATCCGAAATAATCGACTTTTATATCACTTTTACCAAAAATATGATGGAACAAATCCACAAAGTAATCATCCGTCATGCTGGCGATAAAATCTACCACCATGTCCTCACATCCCGTCTCACGGTAAGGAATCTCCCTTTTGTAAAACCGGGTGCATTCCTCCACATAGGAGATGTGATATTTCTCTAAAAGGGAATCCGCTCCCTTCTCTTTGAAATCTTTGCACAGATAAGAATATAACTTTTCAAACATGGGGTCAATGGTTTCTTTATAAACTTTGGACACTTCCGGCAATTGATAAATCATCCGGTAGTTCTCTTCCTTGGCTTTGGCAAAGGCCTCATAGACCGCATCGTCCATCTCCAAATGATCCTTTCCGTAGCTGTTCTGAATGATATTCACACTCATATTATTAATGATTTCGGCATTGGTGCTGCCAATAACGCCTCCATCAAAAATCTTATCATCCGTAATAAACCCTAACTTTCCTGCATCCTGTCTGTCTTTCCCCAAATATGCGATAATGTCGGAAACCCGGACCACGCACGCCTCCAGGGTAGCCGGCTTCAAATGGGCAATCTCTGTCTTGTCCAGATAACACTTCTCCATCTTTTCATAAAAAGTATCAAAATCAGCATAAAAGGCCGGCTGGTAATTCTTCGCTTCCAGTTCCCCGTTGTGACAGATGATTCCGTCTAACGTCTGTAAACTTAAATTCAGCGGAAAAATCACATCCAGTACCCTGGCACTGTGAATGTTATGATTAAAATATCTTCCCGTATCCGCATGGTAAAGTTCGCTTAGCTTCCGCTCCCCGGGATGCCCAAACGGCGTATGCCCAATATCATGCCCCAGAGCAATGGCCTCTATTAAATCCACATTTAAGCCCAGCACATTACCGATATTTCTTGCAATCCGGGCCACCAGCTGCACGTGGCAGGCACGTCTTGTAATATCATCATTCCTGTACAGGGAAAAAACCTGGGTTTTATCCATATAGCGGTTAAAAAAGGGAATGTGCATAATCTTCTCCACATCCCGCACAAAAGCAGGCCTCCAAAGAGATGCCTTATCGTGCCCCTCTCTTCTGCGAATCACATCCTCATCCCGAAAGGCATAAGGATTTGCCACATGTTCCCTGCGGTCCTTTTCAATCCGGCAAATCAGGTCTTCTGTTAGATTATCATACTTTACCATAGGCTTCCTCCTCTGATTGTTACTGAATTCTGCCTTCCCGATATGCTTCCAGTAATGTTTCCAAATCCTCAATATTGCGTTTTAACGTCTGACCGTTATCCGTATCTCCCACATAACGGCGGCGGGGGAAATTCTCAACCTCGAAGGTATCGGAAACAATGTCCGTCTCCTGATAAATGGCCTGACGGGTACTTTCAAATTTCTCATGAGCCACCAGCCGCATTCCGTGTGAATTGGAAACCAGCGTATATCCTGCAATTCCGGTCTTCTCATGATATGCCTTGGAGAATCCGCCGTCAATCATTAACACCTTTCCTCCGGCTTTGATGGGGGTCTCTCCTTTTTTACTTTCTACCGGCACATGACCGTTAATAATATGTCCAACCTCCGGATCGACACCGAAGGCAGAAAGAATCCGCGCAGCAACCTCTTCGTTGTCAATCAGACGGTAATATGCATCTTTTACTTCCTTATGAGAAGCGGAATCCTCAATAAAAAGCCGTTCAAAGGTGGTCATTCTGTCTCTGCCGTAAATCGGTGAGTCGGGACCGCACCATAAGTACCATAAAATATCTCCGCCCTTTTTTCGTTCGCTGCTGCCTTCCCTTGCAAAAAATCCCGCCCGGGCCAACTGCTCAAAACGTTCAAAAAGCGCTGCGCCCTTTACCGGCGCACCTCCCACGGAAATCTCCGTAAAACTGCCATCCTCATTCATGGGTACGCAGCCGTGGAATAAAAGGTTGTTGTTGCAAATTCTGTATGCCGAGCCCTTTTTGTATAGTAGTTTCACATGCTTATGAAGTTTCTCGCAATTCATAAAAGCACTGCGCAACTGCGCTACCAGTTCTTCTTCTTCCCCGGTAAGCTCATAAGGAGCATCCTTGGAAACAGTGGGAAAATCCCAATCCTTCAAAGGATATTCCGTTCCGTCAACGGTGACGGTATGTTTATCAAAATCAATTCGATGTAAAAGACAATGCTCCTCCATTGCAAAGTCAGGATTGTCACGTATTATCTGTCCCTCGAGTTTGAACTGAAGCATGGTAATTGCCTTATACATCCTCTTCTCCAAGTCCGTAGCAAGGGTAAACTCACCCTTACTGCTTTCCTTCAGTCTGAAGCAGGTACAATCCGTATCTCCGTAAACCGACAATGCGAACGTTGCCAGAGGCATTAAGTTAATGCCGTACCCATCCTCTAAAACGGACAAATTTCCATAGCGGGCCGACATACGGATTACGTTGGCGATGCAGGCGGGATTTCCCGCAGCTGCTCCCATCCACACCACATCGTGATTTCCCCATACGAAATCCACATGATGATGTTCCAAAAGCCGATCCATAATAATGTGGGGGCCGGGGCCTCTGTCATAAATATCGCCGATTACATGAAGCTGGTCCACAACCATGCGCTGAATCAAATTGCAAAGAGTTATGATAACGGCATCCGCCTCGCCTATTTTCACAATGGTCTGCAAAATCTCGTTGTAATATTTCTCTTTGTCGTAAATCTCTTCTTTCTCGGTAATCAATTCCTCGATCACATAAACAAAATCTTTCGGAATCGCCTTGCGGACCTTGGATCGGGTATATTTGGAAGATACACACTTCACCACCTGCACCAGATGATGCAGTGTCATCATATACCAGTCATCCATGTCCTCTTCTTCATTCCTGATTACTTCCAGTTTCTCCTTAGGATAATAAATCAGGGTCGCTAACTTGCGTTTATAGCTACTGGTTACGGTGGTTCCCATAACCTCATCTATCTTTCTGCGTACGGCACCGGAGCCGTTTTTGAGCACGTGAATAAATTGCTCTGATTCTCCGTGAATATCCGTCAGAAAATGTTCCGTCCCCTTGGGCAGACACAGAATTGCCTGCAGGTTAATGATTTCCGCCGCCGCATCCCTTGCCGTGGGATACTGCTTTGCCAATATGGATAAATACTTCCGGTCTGCTTCCTGCATTCCTGTTCCTCCCAATCATCTATTTCTCTTTCCGTGTGTTTCTTACACTTCCTTTTTCCCGGAAGCATCTGCCAATTCCTTCGCCAGATTCTCCTTTGCCACGGATAACATCAGTTTGATTCGATTCTCCTGATTTACCTTGGTTGCGCCGGGGTCATACTCGATATCCACCGCATTAAGCTTCGGCTCCATGCGACGTACTTTGTTTAACATCCCCTTTACCGATACATGACAGGGAAGGCATCCGAAGGGCTGAACACAGATTACATTCTCATATCCATGCGCGGCAAACTCCATCATTTCCGCTGCGATATACCAGCCTTCTCCCATGCTGTTTCCGATTTCCACAATCCCTTTGGCACGTTCTTTTAACACAGCCACTCTCTCCGGCGCCACAAAGTTGTCAAAGGCCTCAATTCCGCTGATTAAAAGGTTTTCTGCATGGAACATATACTTCATTACAATTTCCATAATCAGACGTTTCAAGGGCTTGCCGCCGTAAAGGCGCAAATCCTCTAAGGCACCGTTGGTCTTATAAATACCGAATCCCACAATGCTGGGGAAATATGCTTCACAATCCTGTTCCCGCAGGAACGTTTCCAGACCGTTGTTGCCGGCTTCGGAATACTTTAAATAAAGCTCTCCTACCACCGCCACTTTCACCTTAGGCACCTTTTTGATTTCAATGGCCGAAAAATCCGTCAGAATCTCCCGCACATATTTTTTGATATCTTTCTCCCGATACCCTTTGCCTTTGGCTGCCAGGGCACCTAACTTGTCAATCCAGGTCTGCATGCATCGATCGGTTTCTCCCGGATTCACCTCATAAGGGCGTACCTGATTGGAAGCAATCATAATGGCATCTCCGTAAATCAGCCCTGCCAGAAGAAGCCGCAAATTACGGATTGTCAGGGTAACACCACTGTTTAACTCCAAGCCCCACACATTCGCCGAGATAAAGGGAATGTCCGGAAATCCTGCCTTCTCCAAAGCCTTACGCTGGAGATTGATATAGTTTGAATCCCTGCAGCCGCCGCCGGACTGGGTAATTACCAGCGCCGTCTTCTTAGGATCATATTTGCCGCTCATCATGGCACTGATCATCTGCCCCGTGGTAAGGATTCCCGGATAGCACAAATCATTGTGGGCATATTTCAATCCCATCTGAATGGCATCCTCGGTATTGGTCTCAATAATCTCTACCCGGAATCCCTGACGTCTTAAGGTAGGCAGTACAATTGCCGCGTGAATCGGTGCAAGCATGGGAGACAGAATAGTATATTCCTTACGCATCTTCTTCGTGAATTTCACGCGAGGTTTGTAATGTGTTCCTTTATTCTCCATGGTCCTGCCCTCCTTCCTTTTGTTCTATGGCCGCCAAAAGGGAACGCAGACGAATCTTTACAGCGCCTAAGTTGGTTACTTCATCAATCTTTAACTGTGTATAAAGCATATCCTGATGCTCTAAAATGCTTCTGATTTCATCGGACGTAATCGCATCCAGTCCGCAACCGAAGGATACAAGATGAACCATAAAAATATCCTTATTCTCCGTTACAAACTTTGCTGCCGAAAACAGTCTTGCATGATACGTCCACTGGTTTCTTAAATTAACATTGAAACGGGGAACTGCTCTCGCCACGGCATCTTCCGAAATCACCGCAAAGCCCAAAGCGCCCACCAGTTTATGAATTCCGTGATTAATCTCGGGATCGGCATGATACGGTCTTCCCGCCAGCAGAACCACTTTTTTACCGGCTGCGGCAGCTTCTTTTATAATCTCACGGCCTTTCGCTTCCACCTTGCGGTAGAACGCTTCGTACTCCTTATATGCCGCATCGCTGGCCTTCTTAATCTCTGCCTTGGTAAAAGTACCGAGTTTCTCATTCAGAATTTCAAACATCTTCCCGGGGAAGTGTCTGCGCTCATGAGGTCCCACATAATCATAAATATATTTAATATCCCCGAAATGAGGAACATTGGCTCCGATTACCTCCGGATATCCTGCAATTACCGCACAGTTGTAGTGGTTCTCACCCTTCTTTTCATTGAAATTGTACGTCATACAGGGATAGAAAATCACATCCACACCCTTCTCAATCAATTCCATGATATGACCGTGCATAAGCTTCGCCGGGAAACAAACCGTATCGGAAGGAATGGTACTCTGGCCTTTTAAATACAAGGCTCTGTTGGAAAATCCGGAAATCACCACCTGATATCCCAAAGTGGTAAAAAATGCATGCCAGAAAGGCAGCATCTCATACATATTAAGTCCCATAGGCAATCCGATGGTTCCTTTTTGGGCAGACGCATCGGGCTTATATTCCGATAAAAGTCCCAATTTATATTCATACAGATTCAGGGAAGAATCCTGTTCTTTCTTGGTAACCGGCTTCTCACAACGGTTTCCTCCAATGAACTTTCTGCCGTTCCCGAAATCATTTACCGTCAGCTGACAGTGATTATTGCAGCCCTTACAGGTAATGCTCTTTGTGGTATAGACGAAGTTTTTAAGTTCCTCATTTCCCATAATGCCGGAAAGACCTTTGGTTTTTTTGTTCGCTTCCAGATCTCTTGCATAAAGAGCGGCACCGTAAGCACCCATCATTCCCGCGATATCCGGTCTGATTACTTCCACTCCCATCTCCAGCTCGAAGGCACGAAGCACCGCATCGTTCCGGAAGGTTCCGCCCTGTACAACAACTCTTTTTCCAAGCTCATCCGCGCTGTGCACACGAATTACCTTATAGAGGGCATTCTTAACAACACTCAGAGAAAGACCTGCAGAAATATCCTGCGCGGTAACACCTTCCTTCTGGGCCTGCTTAACGCTGGAATTCATAAAAACAGTACAACGGGAACCTAAGTCCACGGGATTTCCCGCGAAAAGTCCCAGTTTGGCAAACTCATCAATCTCATATCCCATGGAACTGGCAAAGGTCTGCAAAAAGGACCCGCAACCGGAAGAGCATGCCTCATTTAAGAAAATATTGTCAATGGCGCCGTTGCGAATCTTAAAGCACTTCATATCCTGACCGCCGATATCAATAATAAATTCCACATCCGGCATAAAATATTTCGCCGCAGTGAAATGTGCAACGGTCTCTACCACACCAACGTCAACACCAAGGGCATTACGAATCATATCTTCCCCGTAACCGGTTACTGCCGATGAAACAATCTTCACATCGGGGTACTCTTTATACATATCAAGAAGAGCCGTCTTCACCACTTCGATGGGGCGCCCCTGATTAGACTGATAACTGGAGTAAAGCACTGCACCCTCAGGATCACAAAGCACGATTTTTAACGTGGTGGAACCGGAATCAATTCCTAAATAAGCCTCACCCGCATAACCGGGCTCATTTCGCTTGGCTACCTTGTGCCGGTCATGTCGTTTGCAGAACTCCTCGTATTCCGACTCGTTGTCAAAAAGCGGCGGAAGGGTTTTCTGACGAATGGCATTCTCCTGGGTGGAAATGAGTTCCAACGCTTTGTTTAAATCCACTTTCTCTTCCGCGTAATAAGCCGCACCCAGAGCAACAAAGTGAAGTGAATTTTCCGGGCAAATGCCCTGACACTGCAGTGTTTTGTCGAAGCTTTTACGAAGCTCTGACATAAACGTCAAAGGTCCGCCCAAATAAACAATATTGCCTTCAATGGGACGTCCCTGTGCCAGACCGCTTATGGTCTGGTTTACGATGGCAGAAAAGATACTTGCTGAAATATCCTCTTTTCGTGCACCCTGGTTCAACAAGGGCTGAATATCGGTTTTGGCAAACACGCCGCAACGGGACGCGATGGAATAAATCTTCTCATGCTTCTTGGCAAGTTCATTCATCTCGTCTACGGAAACCTGCATCAGACTTGCCATCTGATCCGCAAAAGCACCGGTACCTCCGGCACAGGTTCCGTTCATTCTGACCTCGAGATTTCCCTGCAGAAAAAGAATCTTGGCATCCTCGCCGCCCAACTCAATTACCACATCGGTTTCAGGGAGCTTATGATTGATTGCAACCTTGGTAGCATACACCTCCTGCACAAAGGGGATTCCTGCACGCTCTGCAATTCCCATCCCCGCCGAACCGGAAATTCCGCATACCACAGGCTCGGTAATGTGAAACTTATCCACCAGCCCCTTAATTACCTCAATTGCTTTTTCGGTAATCATGGTAAAATGACGCTCATAGCTTTCATGTATGATATTGTTCTGTTCATCCAACACCACGCATTTGATGGTGGTGGAGCCGATGTCAATTCCTATCCTCATTCTTATAAACCTCTATTGTTTTTACAGGAGTTTCTTTAAATATCTTAAGTAACGCAAATTGATCTTGGACCACTTAAATCCTAAACTGTCAAGCACCTTCAGGGTGAAGTCATTGCGGATGGTAATATTCTTTGAAGCCGTCGCAATAGTGCTGTAGAAGGATAAAATGGCAATCTCCTTATCCTGAATGTTCTCTTTCAGACGTCTCTCAAGCACTTTCTTGGGAACCTGCTTGCAGTGCACCAAAAGCTTCTTGGTTAAATTCTCAAGACTGAACACGTTAGGATTATATAAATGATAAATATTATTTACTCTGTTGTGAAGCGCCAGCAATACAAATGCCGTCGCACACTCATCCACCGCTGTGAAATCAATGGGATATTCATTCATCTCACTGCTGTACATCTTTAACTTAAGCAAGCCCTTACAACGTCCGATGAAACCACTGTCCTGGGCATTCTTCTGAAACATACCGTCAGACATTCTCCAGGTAAGATTACCGATACGGAAAATATTGGCTTTCAGACCCTGCTCTCTGGCAATAAGCACACGCTCTTCTGCCTTATACTTGGAATGAATATATACGTTCTGCACATAGTTCTGTCCGATATCCAGACAATTCTCATCAAAGACCGCATCCGGATTGGTCTGGGAAACCGTACCCGCACCGCTGACGCTGGCGGTAGAAGTATACTGCAGCACTGCGCCGGCAGCCTTACAGAAATCAATCACATTCTGAGTTCCGATTACGTTGGTCTTCTCAAACTTGGAATAGTGTCCCGCATGCTGTACGTTCGCTGCGGTATGAATTACCATGTCCACGCGATTGGCAAGAATCTCATATTCTTCTCTGGTCAGTCCAAAGCGTTCTTTCTCAATATCACCCTTTACTACCTTGTAGGACAAGAATTCATACTCCTTGGGGAAGTATCTCTTTAAGGTAGAGCGCAGTCTGTCCTCGTTACGAACCAGACATACCACGTTCATCTTTTTACGTAAAAGCTGCCATAAAATATGAGCTCCTAAGAATCCCGTTGCACCTGTTAAAAGGATGTACTTGGGCTTTGCATTAAACTCCATATTGGGATTGCACATAATCAGACTGTTTACGTCAATATCGCCTTCCCTGTCAGACTCCTGATTATGTAATTCAAGTTTTCTTGAAAGCTTCTCAGGGGTGGAGTATTCATAAATATCCTGCGCCTGGATACCAATCATTGCAGCTGCCTCAAAAGCTGCCAGACTGTCACCTCCCAGCTCAAAGAAATCTTCCTTGATGCTGATTTTTTTCTTACCCAGAACTTCTTCAAAGGCTTCCACAACCTTCTTCTGCTCCGGTGTTTTGGGTGCCACATACTCTACGTTCTTCTCGCGATTCTGCTCTTCCAGACGCTTCATTACTTCCTTACGCTTAATCTTTAAGGTAGTGGTTTTGGGAAGCTCCACAGCCGTAAAATTAATATTCACAATCTTCTGGTAGGTAGGCAGGTTCTCATTGATTTCGGCAATGCTCTTTTCAATGGACTTACGAAGTTCTCTGTCCGTATAAAGGGTCGGCACGACCAGGGCTGATAAACGGTTGCCCTCAGCATACACCATAACCTCTTTCACGCCGTTAACCGGCTTAATCTTTGCTTCCAGTTCTTCGGGATAAATATTTTTGCCGTTATCAAGAATAATTAAATTCTTGCAGCGTCCCGTAATGTATAAAAAGCCTTCCTTATCGAAGTGACCTAAGTCTCCCGTATGGAACCATCCGTCTTCAATGGCCTCCCTGGTAGCTTCTTCGTTCTTGTAGTAACCAAGCATGACACCGGGGCCTTTTACCATAATTTCGCCGTTGACAATCTTTGTTTCCAGGAAGGTAACGGGCTTTCCTACGGAACCGATTTTGTTCACGGAAGGACAGTTTGCCGCAACCAAAGGGGCGCACTCCGTCAAACCGTATCCCTGAATCATACAGATACCGAACTGATCGAAGAAGTTGGCAACCTCAGGGCGCAATGCCGCACCGCCTACAACGATGTTGATAATATTGCCTCCCAGACGGTTAATAATCTTTTTGTAAAGGGTACGTCTTGCGTCAATATGCATGGAATCCAATGCCTTTGTGGCAGTTTTGGCAATGCTTACCAGACGCTTTTCTTTTCCCTTGGAAACTGCTTCTTTTAATTTCTTATAAAATACCTCTGCAATGGCAGGAACTACCAGAATAACGTGGGGTTTGAAGCGTTGCATGTTGGCTACGATATTCTCCATCTTGTCATTGATGCAGATGGTTGCACCGCAAAACAGGGTTCCCAGATTATCTACCGTAAGCTCAAACGTATGGTGGATGGGAAGTACCGACATAACAATGGGCACTTCATCCTTAATATTACTGGTGAAATTAAGGCGGTAAATCTCGTTCACATTACACATGATGTTTTCCTGGGTAAGCATAACACCCTTGCTCATCCCCGTGGTTCCCGAGGTAAACAGAAGCTCCGCCATGGCTTTGGGGTCGATGGTCGGCAAGGGTTCTACCTTGGTTTTTAACATCTCCTTATACTTGCTGTCCGTAAAACAGATTTCTTCTTTTACCTTCTTTTCATCTACAAAATAGGACGCAAATTCATCTGAGTAGAACAATGCATCCACATCTCCCATTTTAAGAAGATTAAAAATATCCTCCTTGGGGAGCATCTTATCCAGAGGAATCACTATGTTATTACTGCAGGCAACCGCAAGAAAAGTGACAATCCACTCGTAACTGGTTCCTCCCAAAACTGCAATATGTTTTCTGGAATAGCCATTTTTCATAAGCCATGTAGCGAGGGAAAAAACATCCCCCTCCAGGTCATTATAAGTTTTACTGACAACGATATCATCCACCAGATAGCAGTAAGCCGCACGGTCCTTATACTGCTCTGCGATATCTTTTACAAATTCCTGCAAGTCAACAAGTTTCTTACTCATTTTTTTCTCCTGTTAATTAAATTACAACCCAAATACACGTACAAAATTCTCATATAAAATCATGTTGTTGGTCTCCTCGTCAAGACCCATCTTCATAAATCTCTCCAGTTCCTGTTTCGGACTCCACATCGGAAAATCAGAGCCAAAGAAGAAATGCTCCGGTCCGAATCTGTCTATCAGACGCAAGGCAAGTGAATAGTCCTGCCCCATAAAAGGAAGAGAACTGGAAGTATCGTAATACACATTCTTCAGACGGGGATTGCCCATGGCATCCGCCCAACGCTGATAACCGCCAAAATGCGCTCCGATAATGGTTAAATCCTCAAATTCGCTTGCAATGCGGCACATTCTCTCCGGAGCGGAATAATCATATCTGTCATCCCCCATGTGAAAGAGAATTCGCATCTTACGGTCTGCCATGGCACGGTAAATCGGGAACATCTTCTCGTCGTCAATATCAAACTGCTGCATATCATTGTGGAACTTCACGCCGTAAAGCCCCATCTCCTGAATGCGGTCCAATTCCGCTTCGAAATTCTCATACTCCTTGTGCATGGCCGCAAGCCCCACAAATTCAGGGTGGACATCACACTGGGCTTTGATGAAATCATTAATGCTTTCCACCTGAGAGGCGCTGAGTGCAGAAGAACAAACCAGAATCCGTTCCGTTCCGATTTCGCGCTCCTTCTCTAAAAGGCTTGTGCTTGATGCATCCGAATCCATGTCAATTCCGTAAAAATGTCCGATGGACTCCGATGCCTTGAAAGCAATCTTGTCGGGAAAAATATGCGCATGCGCATCTATAATCTTCATCCGGTTAATCCTCTTTTCCTACAGTTTCTTCAGAATCCTTTTTGCTGTCTTTTTTCTTGCTTTTAAAAATGGGAAACATGCTGTTAAACTCATCTTCCTTATATACAAATACTACCAACACCACCAGCATTACGCAGGCAATGGTGATAAAAGAATCCGCCACGTTAAACACCGGGAAATCAATGAGGGAGAAGTAGAGCATGTCTACCACATTCCCGTGGAAAAGCTCCTCTCCCCTGAAAATACGGTCAATCAGGTTTCCTATGGCACCGCCCATTAATAAAACTTCCATAATCCGAATGGGAATAAATCTCTTCGTAAAAGGGGTCCGCATGTAAAAATATCCGAACACCAGCAACACGATGGGCGTCAGAAGAATGAATAAAAGCTGCTGGTTCTGCAAAAGTCCCCATGCCATGCCTTCATTCCGGACATGGACAAGCTCAAAAACACCGTCCCAAATGACGATGCTCTCACTGAAATCTATGTGTTTAATTGTAAGGTATTTCACCCACTGATCAATTCCCGCCAAACCAAGAACCGCCAAAAGGGGCAATACGTAACGGCAAAGTACCTTTTTCATGCAAATCTCCAATCTGTTTCCATCGCCTTCATCCGATTCCGGAGGCGTTTCCCACTTCTACCGGTCCGAAAAAGGCGGATTTTTCACCTATACCATACCCTTCATTATAACGCATTACTTAAAAATATACAAATACTTTTTAACAGGCCAAAGGGCTGGTCAAAGGGGACAAATACCCCCTTATCATCAGCCAAACAGAACTTCCATATCCAGTAAAAGCTGCTCTGTCTTATTCAGAATAAGTTCTTCATCTTTTTCCACCAGACCATGCTTGGGATAGCGTAAAACAAAGCCCGGCTGCCCCGTGGTTACAAACTGCAGCGAAGTACCGTAAGTCTTTAAGAATTTATCCATATTTTCCACCTTTACCGGTGCATCCTGCTTCAGGGAAATCTTGATTTCTCCCGCAACTCCCCGAATCTCCGTCACATGTCTTCGGTGCGCATTGGCACGCATCAGGGCAATACGCAGAAGATGTGCCGCTGATTTGGGAATCTCTCCGAAACGGTCCAGAAGTTCATCCTGCATCTCTTCGCAGTCCGCTCTTCCCTCAATGGCCGCAATCCGCTGATAAATCTCCAGCTTCTGCTCTTCGTTTACAATATATTCCGCCGGAATGAACGCATCCACATCCAAATCCGCCAGAGTTTCAAACTCCTCTTCCACGGTTTCACCCTTCAGGAGCGCTACCGCTTCGTTTAACATTTTACAATAAAGTTCGTAACCAACCGCTTCCATATGACCGTGCTGGCGCATGCCTAAAATATTGCCGGCGCCACGGATTTCCAAATCCCGCATACTAATCTTAAAGCCGCTTCCCAGTTCCGTAAATTCCCGGATGGCGGACAGACGCTTTTCTGCCGTTTCCCGCAAAACCTTATCCCTGCTGTACATAAGAAAGGCGTAGGCCATCTTGTTGGAACGGCCCACCCGGCCACGCAACTGGTAGAGCTGGGAGAGTCCTAAGCTCTCTGAGCAATCTATAATAATGGTATTTACATTGGAAATGTCAAGTCCCGTTTCAATAATGGTGGTAGAAACAAGCACATCCGTCTCACCGTTGACAAACTCATACATGATGTTCTCTAAGTCTGTATCCCGCATCTGGCCGTGGGCAAAAGCCACGTTTGCCTCCGGCACAAGTTTGGAAACCCTTGCGGCCACCGACGCAATATCATTCACACGGTTATGCACATAAAAAACCTGTCCCCCGCGACCCAATTCGCGCACAATCGCCTCCCGGACCATTTCTTCATCATGCTCCATGACAAAAGTCTGAATGGGAAGACGATCCTGCGGTGCCTCCGTTAAAAGACTCATATCACGGATTCCCACAAGACTCATATGCAGGGTTCTGGGGATGGGGGTAGCTGTCAGCGTCAGAACATCCACACTCTGGCGAAGCTTCTTCATCTTCTCTTTATGGGCAACACCGAAGCGTTGCTCCTCATCAATGATTAAAAGACCCAGATCCTTAAAAGAGACATCATCCGAAAGAAGTCTGTGGGTTCCGATGGCAATATCGGAAAGACCTTTGCGCATCCGTTCCACAGACTTCTTAATCTGGGCAGGGGTGCGATACCTGGACAAAAGTTCTATTTTCACAGGGTAATCCTTCATTCGCTCCGTAAATGTATTGAAATGCTGCTGGGCAAGCACCGTGGTAGGCGCAAGATACGCCACCTGTTTCCCGTCCATTACCGCCTTAAAAGCTGCACGGATGGCAATCTCTGTTTTTCCGTATCCCACATCACCGCAAATCAGACGTTCCATTACCTTGGAGCTCTCCATATCTGCCTTGGTTGCTTCAATGGCTGCCAACTGGTCTTCCGTTTCCTCAAAAGGAAAAAGTTCCTCAAACTCTTTCTGCCACACGGTATCCTTGGAATAGCAAAAACCAATGTTCTCTCTTCTCTTGGCATAAAGTTCCACCAGTTCCCTGGCAACACCATCCACTGCCTCCCGGACTTTTTCCTTGGTCTTACTCCATTCCTTCCCTCCAAGCTTGTTTAACTTTGGCTTTTTGCCCTCTGCGGAAGCGTACTTCTGCACTGCATCAAAAGCCGTAGCCAAAACATAGAGATTGGAATTATCCCGGTACTCAATCTTCATATAATCTTTGGTGACACCATCAGCGCTAATCTGGTCAATTCCGCGGTAAATCCCGAGACCGTAGTTTTCATGAACCACGTAATCCCCTACACTTAAATCCGTAAAACTTTCGATTTTGCGGCCTGCATAAAGCTTCTTCTTTTTCTTCTTTTTCTTCTCCGCGCCGAAAATATCCGTATCGGAAAGCACAACAAAACGAAGCAGGGGATATTCAAATCCCTGCTTTATTCCTCCGTAGAAGGTAACCACTTCTCCGGACTGCAATTCCCGCTCCGGATTCTCCGTATACACCGCCATAACGCCTTCTTCCGTAATATCCTCTGCCAGACGTTTTGCTCTGGTTCTGGAGCCGGAAACCACCAGCACCTTGTAACCTTCTTTTTTGAATCGCCGCAAATCCCTCATCAGCTCCGCTACATTTCCATTGTAAGGAGAAACAGAATTCACTTTTAAGTGAAAACTGTTTTGGGTGCCGCTCTTTCTGATACGATCCAGAATGGAAAGATATGCCACGGGATACTTCTCCAGCATTGCCATACATTCTTTCACGCGAAATAAAAGTCCCATCTGCCCGGGCAGTACATACCCCTTCTCGCTACGGTGCATCATGCTCTCCCGAAACTCGGTTTCCACCGCATTCATATGCATATCCACCTTGGAAGGCTCATCCACAAAAACGCCTACACTGCGATCCTTTAAAAGGTCCAAAAAGGATACTCCTTCCGGATAAAAATACCGGAAATAGCTGTCCAGATTACAGCGAAAAGGAAAGGTTTCCATCTCCTCCCACAGTTCTTCGAAATTACGCTTCAGGCGGGCTGCCGCTTCTGTCTGAAAGCTTTTGCGAAGGGCTTCATGGCTTTTTTTCATGTCTTTTTCCATGGCCTTAAATCCTGAATCCAGCAATTCTTTTGACAGAATCAGTTCCGTGGCCGGATAAATCACAACACTACGCAGTTTTTCGATGGAACGCTGGCTTCCTACGTCGAAGCTGCGGATGGAATCCACCTCATCTCCCCACAACTCAATCCGGTAAGGGTTCTCGGCGGTCAAATCAAACACATCCACAATACCACCGCGGATACTAAACTGTCCCGGCTCCTCCACCTGACTTACTCTTTCGTAACCAAGGGAAACCAGACGGTGGGCAATGGCAACCTCTTCTGCAATCCCTCCTTTTTGCAACGAAAGAAGGCATTCTTTATATTCCTCAAGAGGAACATGGGGTGCCAGCAATTCATCTGCCGTTATTACAATTGTAATTCTTTTAATTTCCAAGAGCCTGCGGATTACCTGCATTCTACGGGTGGTAACCTGATTTCCGCATAAGTCTGCCTGATAAAAAATCAAATCCTTGCTGGGATAATAACAGACCGATTTATCATAAAAAGTATAATCCTTGGCAATTTCTTCTGCCCGCAGGGCATTGTGGGTGATAATGAGCCGCACATCAAAATCGTTTCCCAATCCGCTGATTAATTGAAGCTTCTGGCTTTCTCCACAACCCAGCACTTCGATATCAGCAGCTTTTTTCACCAGCAAATCCTGCATTTGTTCATATTCCGCCAGCTCCCGCAGCGGTCCATGTACCAATTCCATTTTAATCTCCGTTTCCGGAGCTTCTCACAGCTCCTTTTATGGCGCCTTGCGATTGAAGCGGTTCATGGCTGCATCACGGTCTCCCGCAAGCAGCATCACAATTGCCTCCATACAGCGCTTTGATGAATCCTCCAAAATCTCTGTTTCTTCCTTGGTAAAATGTCCCAGCACATAATCCTTCAAATCCATGCGGGAAGGCTTTTCTCCCACTCCCACTTTAATGCGCCAGAATTCTTCACCGCCTAAATGAGCAATAATATTCTTGATTCCGTTGTGTCCGCCGGCACTTCCCTTCGGACGTATCCGCAGTGCTCCTACAGGCAAACTGATATCGTCGTAAATCACAAGAAGTTCCTCGGTTTCGTCAATTTTATAATAATCCAAAACCGCTCTGATGCTTTCACCGCTTAGGTTCATATAGGTCTGAGGCTTCACAAGAATGACCTTCTCCCCCTCTATTACTCCTTTGCCGATGAGCGCCTTGTGTTTCTTTTCATCTATTGCTATATTATATTTTTCCGCCAGACAATCCATAACCGCAAAACCGATATTATGTCTGGTTCCTTTGTATTCTCTTCCGGGATTTCCCAAGCCCACGATTACATGCATCCGTGATTTCCTCGTCTTTCTTCTTATCTTAAAAAAGTCTCTTCCAAAAAATGCGCCACTCCGTCCCCGGTATTGGTCCCTATTATCAAATCTGCCACCTCTTTTACCGGCGGAATGGCATTTCCCATGGCAATGCCCAGACCGCAGGCCTTGAGCATACCCATATCACTGTAATCATCCCCGAAGGCAATCATTTCCTCCATGGGAATATGTAAATATTCCGCCAGTTTGGCAATCCCGCTCTCCTTCATGGCATGGGATTTCGAGAAGGTATACCAGGGAATATCCGAAAACTTAAGACTTCTGCAGGCCGGTACACAGGCTGCAATTTCGGCTGCAATCTCCTCTTCATAGGTATTTACACTGATTTTGAAAGCTCTTTCCTTAAAGTCATTAAAGTCCGTCACCGTGACGGTGCCGGAACCTGTATATTTTGCGGAAGCACTGACCAGCTGATTCCAGTAGAGGGTATGAATGGTGTCTACCGTAATCTCCACCTCGTCTCCGCAAAGACGCCTCGACGTAGCAATAATATCACGAATTTCTTCCGCACTAAAAAGGGATTCATACACGGGTTCGCCCCGGAACAGCACATATGCACCGCCGCTGCTGATTACAACATCCGGATTCACTTTGCGAATCCATCCCTGAATGTCATTGTACCCCCTGGAAGTGGCAAAGCCAACATAGAGCCCTTTCTTACGGCATCGTTCCAACACATCCATGGAATATTCGGAGATGGTCTTATCTTCCCGAAACAGAGTTTCGTCCAAATCCATCAAAATAACCTTCGCATTCTGTGCGATTTTCTTTGCATCGGTCATATTGCACTTTCCCCTTTCCTTTTGTAAAATGTAACTATTCAGAGCCAAGCAGAAAGGCTCCCCGCGGGTCTTGAATCAATATTATAAACAAATCCGCCATTGAATGCAATGATAAAAATGCCCAAATTAAGAAAGGGCGGATTTGCCTGCGGGAAAGCGGATGCAACCCTTTAAAATCAGGAAAGAACGGAAGAATACAAAGATGAATGAAATAATCAGAATCACAGATTTAAATACACCACAGCTGGATATCTATGCCCGGTTAAACGAGCCGCAACTTCTGCATATCAATGACCCAAGGCCCGGAATTTTCATTGCCGAGAGTCCTAACGTAATTGCCCGTGGGCTGGATGCAGGATATGAGCCCATTTCCTTTCTTATGGAAGAGAAGCATATTACCGGAGAAGGTGCATTTGTGATTGCCAAGGCGCCCAATGTTCCCATCTTTACCGCAAGCGCCGATATATTAACAGGAATAACCGGGTTCGCACTCACCAGGGGAATGCTTTGTGCAATGCGCCGCAAAGCACTTCCTACGGCCGGGGAACTCTGCGCCAATGCCCGTCGCATTGCCGTTCTCGAAAAGGTAGTCAACCCCACCAATGTAGGAGCCATCATACGAAGTGCGGCAGCCCTGCACATTGATGCGGTTTTGCTGACCCGTGACTGTAGCGATCCCCTTTACCGCCGCGCCCTGCGTGTAGGAATGGGATGTGCTTTTCAGATTCCCTGGACTTTTATAGAAACAGCAAAAGATGGGGGAATTGACTTCTCCCATCTTCATGATTTACATTTTAAAACTGCCGCCATGGCACTTAGTGACAACTCCGTCTCCATTGACCACCCCTCTCTTTTGAAAGAGGAAAAGCTGGCCATCGTTCTTGGTTCGGAAGGTTACGGTCTCACCGAAGCCACCATTCATCGTTGCGACTATACGGTCAAAATCCCCATGGCCCCCGGCGTTGATTCTCTTAATGTGGCGGCCGCTTCCGCTGTTGCGTTCTGGCAATTGCGATAAGGATACTTAGACTACTCTTCCCAGAACAACTCGTCTAAGGTCTTTCCCAATACTTTGCAGATACTTCTGCAAAGCTGAATTGTAGGGTTGTAATCCCCTTTCTCAATGGCATTAATGGTCTGCCTGGAAACGCCGACTTTCTCAGCCAGTTCCTGTTGGGACAAATCCAGTGCTGCCCGGGCAGACTTGAGTTTCAGATTTTTCATTCTTCATCCTCCTCGTCCCTTTTCCTGATCGCATTACGGAATATAATAACCGCCAGCACGATGAATAAGAAAATACCCGCAAACAGGTTCATGCTTCGGAATGTCAGTCTTCCGCCCTGCAAAAGACCGTATTCGATAACAGAGCCGATTCCGATAAGTAAATTGTATAAGCCCGCCAGACCAATAAAAACGCATACCCCTACAACATGCTCATTAAGAGAAAAATAAGCATCATTGACGACGGCATGACAGATTACTACAAATGCAGCCGCAAGAATAATAAAGATATACAAAATTACATTGTCTACCGGAAGCGTAACGCCTGCCATATCCAGACAGATTAGCATTCCAATACTGACTATCATTGTAAACATACCGTAGAAGAATCCCCTGCCCCGAATCAGTTCCTGTCTCTCATCATAAACGAAATCCTTCTTTTTATCCTTTTTTATAAACGTAAAAGCAACAAACACGATTGCAAGACCGGCCCACACACCTACCAGCATCCCGATTATAAGTCCGAGCTTATACGCTCCCGAAGCTTCTTTCAACAATTCAAATTCATACCGGGCTACACCGGTACCATCCGCAACAGATATCTCATAGTCCGTTGCATTCAACCCGCTTTCTTTCTCGAAAGATTCCTTATCTTCCGTATTATCCAAATAATGGAATTCCGCCGTATACTCCCCTGCTTTCAGGGAAAAGGGAACGGATTCTGCCTGGCACCAGTCCGCAGTCATGGCATAATGCACTTTTCCGGATGCATCTCTCACCATCAACCCGGTAATAAGGCCTGAAATCTCATTCTCCCAGACGGCGCGGAACACATAAGTTCCGTCCTCTTCCACTTGGAAAGGAAAGACATCTGCCTGCTTTCCTTCCATGTTAAAGTCCTCCGTGGTGATGCTTCCGTTCTCCACAACAAATTCCGGCTCAAAGGTAATATACATCTCCCTCTCGTAAGACTGCTTCTCTCCAAACAATGCTACCAATACAACAAATACTATACTGGCCAAAAATAACGTTATCAATACCACATATTTTTTTACATTTTTCATTTTTTATCACTTTCCTTGATTTCTAATCTGTGTATTCACGGGGTACTTTTTCGTTGTAACTACAGTCAATATTGGGTAATAAATCAATAAAAGACATCTATATACCCATAGAAAAAAATATTACCGTTTCCTTCCGCGTGATTCCACTTCGCTTCCACATGGTTCTGCTTAGCTTCCATGCACTTCCGCGTGATTCTTTTATCTTGCAAACTCAAATCACCCTATAATCTGGTAAATAAATTGTGTCACAAAGAGCGATAAGCAGAATACAACAGCGATAATCGCACCTGCATTTCCGAAAAATGCGCCGACCTGTCCTTCAGCAATTTTATCCTGTGCCGGTTTGAGACGGAACTTTTTGAAACAAAAAGCAATAATCAGGCAGATAGCACCAGCCGCATACAGACCTAACAAGCATACTACATAGGCTGCGAAGGCTATGATGATCGGGTCTGACAACAGCTGCGTTGCAATCTCCACCGCTTCTGCACTTGCAGGGTCCACTGTTTCCATGGCATTAATCAGATCCCAGTTCAAATTCTTAATCAAAGGCAATGCAATTGCTGCACTGGACATATTAATTGCCATATGCAATCCGATGGTATACCAGATTTTTCCGGTTCTTAAGTAAATAAAAGCGAAGAATGCGCCGAGGCCGAAAGCAAAGAAGAACTGCTGTACATTTCCGTGAAAAAGTCCGAACAAGAGACCGGATGTTAAAATTGCCATGCCCTCTCCGTATCTTCCGACACGATCCAGCAAAAACTTACGGAAAATCATTTCCTCCACAACAGGTGCGCCGATTCCCACTGCCAAAAGAGTAAGCCATGTGTTGGAACTCTGCATAATCTCCGTGATGGCTACCGGTGCGCCGCCGAAAGGAAATGTAAGAATCATGTTCAATACCGTTCCGATTACATTACCGACTCCGAGAATTCCGAAGGACATGATGATACAAAGCGGAAACTGCCAGAACTTCATGGAATGCTTCTCCGGAGTGACTTTTTCAATGCCCTTCATGTGGAAAGTTCCTATGGCAAATGTAATGATATGGAACGGAATTAGAATCTGAAGCATTGCGAAGAAATCCTTCGTAGCAACATCGACGCCAAAAATCAGTTCCATCACATAACCGTAGATGGTCTCCAAAAGCATTGCCAGACTCATAATAGTTGCCAGCGCTAACATGGTTTCTGCCACGTTCTCCCGATTGGTGGGACACTTTGTTTTCCCCCAGAGCATTCTGCAAACGATACATGCAATCAATCCAAGCGCAGTCACTATTGCACTTCCAAAAATGAAACCGTTCTGAAAATCTGTCAATATTCTCTCGGGACTGCTTAAAACAAAGCAGGTCTGAATAATCATCCATACAATTGTCCAGAGGTTCAGCGCAATCATGATTGATTTGGTTACCGTATTCATTCCTTTTACGTTTTTCATTTCTATCTCCTTTTCTTTCACATCTTTACTCTGACAGCTTCGTTACTACCGGCTTACCATCCGCATCCAGTAGCGGCGTCATGCCGCCTGCATATCCGGCTGAATGAAACAGATAATTCACACCCGTTTCCTTATCTACCCAAATCTCTGTTGTTGTCGTCACACCTTGTGAATAAACTTTTTCAAATCTCGTATTCTTTGTTGTCATAATAATCTCCTCCTCAAATCCGTATCATTAAAATTTTAAACCTTACACCAATTGCATGTTCTTATTCGCAAAATTGCTGATTCATCGTTGATTCATCGCTTATTCATCAGTTGATTCAGAAGTTGGTTCAGAAGTTGGTTCAGCAGTTGTTGAAATCATCTTACCTCACGCTTTACACTTTGTCAAGTATATTTTACATAAAGTTTTATATTTTTTTCATTTCGCCACTAGGATGTGATGATGGGGGTGATGTGGATGTGATGATATGATGTAGCACGCCCCGGAACCATATTGCAGAGTGCCCGGAACCGGAGCTTGCCCGCTCTGCACACGCATCTTGCCTGAAATTCAGCCCTTTTTAGCAAACCAACTCATTCAGGCTGAATCTCAGCTTCTGGAATTCAGCCCTTATCATCAATTCAACAAGTTCAGGCTGAATCTCGGCTTCTGGAATTCAGCCCTTATCATCAAATCAACTCATTCAGGCCGAATCACGACCTCTGATATTCAGCCCTTTTCATCAAATCAACTCATCCAGGCTGAATCTCGACCTCTTGATATTCAGCCCTTATCATCAATTCAACTCATTCAGGCTGAATCGCGGCTTCTGGAATTCAGCCCTTATCATCAAATCAACTCATCCAGGCTGAATCTCGGCTTCTGGAATTCAGCCCTTTTCATCAAATCAACAAGTTCAGGCTGAATCTCGGCTTCTGCAATTCAGCCCTTTTTAGCAAAACAACAAGTTTAGGCTGAATTTGCGAAAACAGGCATGTTTTTCAAAGTCGACTTCCCATGTGGTATATCGTTCCTCTCAACACAGCTTTAATATAACCACAAAAAAAGGAAGTACCGATTCTTTCGGTACTTCCCCAAAATTCCAATTCTATCAATAAAATCTTCAATATCAACACCTAAAGTATCAACTTCTAAAGTATCAACACCTAAATCATCAATACCTAAAGTATCAACTTCTAAAGTATCAATACCTAAATCATCAACACCCAAAGTATCAACATCTAAAGTATCAATACCTAAATCATCAACACCTAAAGTAACAACTTTAAAATATCAACATTTGTAATGTCCGCCATATCAACTATATCCGTGATACCGCATCACAATCTCAGCCATTTCAAACAAAACACGTTTTCACGCAAATCTTCCGTCCTTATACCTCTTCGTCAATACTTCCTGATACCAGTTTGGAAAGGGACTCAGAATATTTACCGCTCTTGGTGTATGTTCCGTTAATGGTTGCCGCATTAGCAATACTGCCTGCCTTCTGAGCAATACGGTCTGCGATAGAACCGGCGCCCAAAAAGATGCTCTTCAAAGAAGCAATGTTGCTGCTCTTTACCTTATCTGCGTCAATGGTAAGAGTATTATTATCTTCCAGCTTAATTCCCACGCTTGCCAACAAATCATCGTTACTGCGGGTCATACCGGTCATCCAGGACGCATATCTTAGAACACTCTTGGTATTAGAATCACCGGCTAACTTCACCACATTATTATAATCCTTGGCAAAGTCTTCCAGCGCCTTGGTAATAGCATCCCAGTCATAATCCGTTGTCTCTGTTCCGTCTGCATTCTTAACGGTCTTTTTCTCCCAGAGGGAAGCTCTTGTCAATGCAGAAGCCGATGCCTCTAAATCATCAGCACCTGATTTGATGGGCGTCAGAGATTCTTTCTCTTTGGCCGCAGCAGAGCTTTTTTCCTCTTCTTCCTGCTGGGCATAATACGCCTTTAATAATTTAACGTAACTTCCGTTCTTAATGGATGCATATTCGGATAAATCAAATGTATTCTTGCTTTCCGTTGTGGAAGGCAGACTTGAAAATAAAATGGAGTAATCATTCATCATAAAAGAATCTCCTTTCTCTATCATCACATCCTCATTTAGAGGATAAAACACCTATTCTTATCTTCTATATCGGCAGATTCACTCATTACTTTATAGATATTTTAACCATTATTCTCCATTTTTGACTGAATTTCTTGTCTCGTAAAGTTTGGTCCCCCAAAAAAAGAAAGGTTTCGAAATCCAAAACCTTGAATCGTTAAGATGTCCGGAATACATAAACCTTGAATAGTTAAAATGCCCGGAATACATAAACCTTGAATAGTCAAAATGTCCGGAATACATAAACTTTGGATAGCTAAAATGGTTGGAACACAGTAAGCGCTCAATAAAACAGTGCCTATCAAATAAACAGAGGATGGTGTAAAATACCATCCCCGGTTGTTTTCTATTTGCAGTTTTCCTGTACATCCGCAGACCATGGCATGAGATCATCCAGTTCCTCCGGATATCTTTGCCAGTCAGATCCCGGCATGTACAAAAGAAGATGCTCAAGGTGTGCGTATACATTCAGGCCGTTTGCTTTGGCGATTTCGATTAGACTGTATACGGCAGCGGATGCAGAGGCTCCTTTTGGCGTGTCGGCAAAAAGCCGGTTTTTCCGTCCGACAGCAAATGGACGAATGGACATATCCAATTGCTTATTCAAAGATTATTCTGGCATATTGTGCATCTACAGCATTGTCTATTTCCAGTGTTTCATTACATTCTGTATTTCTAAATATTACATCTACCGATATTTTATCCACGTTTTGCGGTCTGGAATAGTTTGTCAACCATTTAACCAATGCGCCGGAGTTTTTATTTATCGTACAGTTTTCAAACAGGATTTGGCTATTCTTAGACGGCATTGAAAAGAAACCGACTAAATTCGCTCCTGTATGTGTAATTTCACAATCCTTAAACTGTACATTGATATAGTCTATATTACCTGCAAACGGTCCTGTATAAATAACGTTTTCAGCACTTGAATTAATTTTACAGTTTTCAAACAAAATCGTTCCATCTAAAGAATCCACGGCCGTTATGAATTCTACATCATCAAATTCACAATTTCTGAAAATACCGGTATGGAAATTCTCAGTACCAATCGCTACCTTTCCTTCGAACTTGCAGTTTTCGAATATTCGCTCCGAATCACGAGGGGCATTTAAATTCAATGTTATTTTCTCACTTCCGTCCAGAGCCTTGAATGTACAATCATAAAAGTATAACTTATTATTCATATAACTTGCCGGCTGTATCGTGCAATTACGGAACACAGCATTTCTTCCGGCAAAGCTTGTGAATGTGCAGTTATCATATGTTACCTTTTCGGCATAACCAAAGCAATGCGTGCTACCTGCATCTGTTCCGTTTTGGATTGTGCAATTCTTGACCGTAACGTTAACAAGCTTGGCAATCTCTGCTTCATCAAGAACAGAAAGGTCTGCAACAGCTGCACCATTTTTATCTTTTACAATATAATTGATAGCTCCGCAATTGTTATCATAAACTCTCGCATAGGAATTACAAATCTTGTTACCCAGATCAAAGCGTACAGTATTTCTCACGTCATTCATATTTCTGACAACACACCCCGTCAGACGACCATTAATCGTTAGCTGATGGTTGATACAATTCTCATAAACATGATTAAATCCTGCATTATCTACAATAGTCCCGGTTGTATGTGCTGCGTTTAAAATAACTTCATTATTTCTGTAATAAACATCCTGCGTCTCATCCCAGCCATCCTCAAAATCAACCGGAAGCGGCGTAATACTATCTCCGCAATTTTGGTATGTAACACCTTCAACCAAAAGATTGCTACAGGTTGTAGGTGCCAATGCACAGGTTCTGGTATTCTCGAAGGCAATATTCTTAATCTCATGGTAATCGCCAAGACGTCTTGGATAAATATAAACACCCTCTTGCGTCTGATCCTCCGAAATATTAGTGTCATGCAAAGTTACTCTTGCATACTTTGCATTTCCCGGAATCAAAATTTTTCTGAACTGACAAGCTGTTACGGTCTCTAGGAAACTTTGGTTCTTGTCATAGAAAGAAACATATACAATTGCAGACTTCGTTCTGATTCCTCTATATCCTGCAGGAAAACCGATATAGAAATAATCTTCATTTACGTCCCAATTAATATAATCCGACAAATCCATCATGGAGCTGGTACTATAATTCTCACACTGTACCTCTTTCCCATCGATAATGGCGGTTCTTGTATACCCTGTCAATTTCCGTTGCAAACCAATGTCCATATCAGGTAACGACCAAATAGTATGTCCTGTCGTATTCTTAATTGTTAAGTTATTAAGCGAACAATATTTTCCGCTTCTGATTAATACCGTATTGATTCCCTCGCCCAAACCATCTCTTTCTAAATTGAGTTCCTGTCTTTCATAACGGTCACCCTCTAAGATACCATTTTCCAAACGGGCATCGATTGCATTATTCATCAAAACGATACATCCCGCGGTCTCAACACTGATAGTATTTAGTTTAAAAGTACTTCCATTCATATCTACTGTGAAATAAGAAGGGATTGTAATACAATTATCTCTTGCATCCTCACCATTAATTCGATAGGTTCCCTTAAGCAGTACAATCTTTCTGTATCCTTCTGCCTGTTTGTCTGCAAACAGCTTTGTCAAACCATCTCTTGTATGAATCAAATCTTCAGCATCCGTACTGTCATTATTACAAATCTTGTAGTTTGTAAGATCCTGCTTTGTCATGTAATAAGTATCAGCTTCCGATATTGCATATTCATCCGGATCCACAACCCATAATTCATTGTATAACTCGTGGGATTTCACACCTGTTCTCTTATCTAATGCCTGTACGGAGAACGTATGCAATCCCTCACTTAGCTTGCCGATATTTAACGTGTAATCTCCTAATGGCAAATCCGTTAAGGTCTTCTTTTCACCATCCACTTCATAAATCAAGTCCAGTTTACCTGTCGTATTATTATTTAAATATTCTGACTGCTCATAATCTGTTATATAAAGCGGAATCTTTATCTCTTCATATACGGAAGGCTTTGGATTAAAGTAGTATGTTGACAGATACGGAGCGTTAAAAATCAACTCCGGATTTGTCGGCTTAAGCTTATTGGTTGAATCTGTCTGATGCACCTTTTCCTGTACCGTAACAACACATTCGGCACTCTTTCCGTTTGTCGTCTTGGCGGTAATTGTTGCCGTTCCCGGACTTACTGCAAGAATCGTTCCGCCTTTGCTCACTCTTACAATGGTCGCATCACCGGATTCCCAGCAAATCGTTTTATCTGTTGCATTCGCCGGTAAAACGGTTGCTTTAAGAGTAAGCTGTTCATACAAACTTAAGGTTTCCGCTTCTTTCTCTAATGTGACGGAAATCACCTCTACAGGTTCTGTCGGGTCTACAGGATCCACCGGATCTTCCGGACCCACCGGGTCTTCCGGCTCCACCGGGTCTGTCGGGTCCACCGGATCTTCCGGATCCACCGGGTCTACAGGACCCACCGGATCTTCCGGATCTGTCGGGTCTTCCGGATCCACCGGCTCTTCCGGATCCGCCAAACCGGGTTTTCCCTGTACCGTAACAATTGTCACTACTGCTTTTTTCTTACTTGAATCAAGTGCAGTTGCCGTCACCTTAACTTTCTTACCCGTCTTAGCATCTGCTTTAATCTTCACACATCCGCTCTGATCCACACTTGCAATCCCGGAATTACTCACACTCCACAAAACATTTGCATAGGTAAGAGTGCCTGCTCCTGTCACTTTTTTATCTAACAAAAGTTTTTCACCGACTCCTGCCTGTGCGGTTTTTATTGTTTTACCGTCCGCATCTACAATCTCAACCTTCTTTACCGGAGGCTGAATATACAACATTTTACTTGCGGTTATGGCTTTGTACTCATTCGCACCCAATGTCATATAGTCAAGCGTTGCCGTCACCTTTACATAACCTGTATAGGTACTTTTTTTAGATACTGTCACAACACCTTTCTTTACGGTAATTCCCATCTGCTTCAGTTCTGCCTGGGTCAGTCCTTCTTCTCCGTCAGCATTGACGCCTGCAATCGAATAAAGAATATTCTTATTCTTTGCCTTGTTCGGAAATACATTTGCTGAAAGTTTCACGCTCTTGCCGTGTGTTACAAGAGCCAGGCCCGGAACACCTCCGTTGGGTGTCTTTGCCGGAGTCTGCAAAGAAATGCTGTATGTCACTGCCTTCTTTGCATCACTTACAACGTTTACAGTCACCTTCACACTCTTTTTACTTCCGTCTAACGCTTTACCTGTCAGGGTTACTTTTCCCGTCATTCCGCTTACGGAAAACAATGTCAGATATCCTTTCGTATTCGTCGTAATGCAACTTGTTGCACAATCTTCAACATCACCTAAGGATACCTTAAGAAGACTCTCATTTGAACTTGTCCATTCTACTCTTGCATCCGTTACCTCACCCTTCTTCGCCGATACTTCATATGGTATTGCGATTGGATTTCCCGGCTCTATGGAATATGTTTTACCTGCAACCGATACCTTATTTACGGGATTATCTGCTGCGACCACCTTGACACTAAGTACCTTCTTTATATTACTTCCGTCAAGTGCCGTAATGGTAATTTTTGCAGTTCCTGTTGCTTCTGCACGAACAATATATCCGTCTTTTTTCTCTTCAAGTGTAAGTACTCCGCTCTTCCCGCCGCTTACGCTGTAGCGGTTTGCAGCCCCCTCCTGTTCTGCTACTTTAAAAAGTTTTTCGTTATGTACATACTGTACATTGAAACTTCCCGGAAGCACCTCCTCTTCATCCTCTGCCAAAACAAGTTGCAATGCAGAAGCTTCCGTCTTCTTTGTTACTTTTATTTCAAGTTCTTCAGATATCTTTGATTCTTCCCCTTTAGAAACAGTTAATGATACGCTGTAACAATCTCCTGCTGCCGCTTTCGTCAAATCAAGCACACCCGCAGAAGACACAACTGCGTTTCCTGCATTTGATTCCTTAGCATTCACATTCCATTCAAGGGTATGTCCCTTTATCTTTTCCCCGCCGTTTAAAACACCGGTCAGTTTCACTTTGCTTCCTTCTGCAATACAGCAGCTTCCGTTCTCTGATGCGACGTTACTTGGCAGTGTAATCGCAACATCCCTGATACAGGTTTCACTCACTGCAACCACATCAATATATACTGTCTTTGAAACATTGCTGTCTTCATTCAGGAAAGTTACTGCGTAGATACCGGGAGCCGTATTTTTGCCAACAACAAAACCTGTCCCTTTTTGATTAACGCGAAACGAAGTTTCTGCACTTTCTCCCAAAATAATCTTATAATTCTTATAATCTTTATCTGCAGCATTTGTTTTACTGTTTTCGTTATATGTCACAACCGGCGTGAGCGTAACATCCTTTGTTCCTTTATAAACAATCCAGCACTCCTCTCCGGATGCTCCGGTATATTTTCCTGTATTTTTAGGCGCCTGCACATCAAACGCATAGACATGCTGTTCTATGCGTATTTTCATGCTGCGCTTTAACTTGGAACCATCTTTTGATGTTACCGTAATGGTTATGTCTCCCGGTGCGTTAGCTTTAAAATAACCTCCTCCCAGGCATACAACATTTTTTGCTCCGGTACCGCTTAATGAATAATTAACCTCCTGAAGCACACCTTCCGTTTCCCCGTCTGATCCTTTCAATGTCGCAATTACATTGAATACGCAACCTTCTTCCGGAGAAAATAATGCTACTTTTCCATCGCTTCCTCCTGAAAGAGAAAGCACCATCTCGGTTGCCGGACGTGTTACCCTGATAGCACACATTCCGCCCACACCGCTTCCGTCCTTTGCATTTGCTTGAATAATCGCAACACCCGGACTTACCGCCGTGATTCCGCCTTTCGTATCAACTTTAACAACCGTTTCATCACTGCTTGTCCATTCAATCGTTTTATCTGTTGCATTGGAAGGGAGAACCCCTGCCGTAAGTTTTGACGTTTTACCTTCGCCTAATAAATTTATTTTTTCAACGTCAGTTTCAAGATTTGAATGAATTGTAATTGTCTCTACCAACGTTCCGCTTATAAACGTGCAGGATGCACTCTTTCCGCTTCCGTCCGTTGCCTTTGCAGTTACCACAACACTTCCCTTACTTCCGTTAATTGGTGAGACTGTTGCAGTATTGTCTCCGTGCTCTTCTATCCGGACAATTCCCTGTTTGTTCGCGCTGAATTCCACTTTGGCAAATGCGCTTTCATGGTTCGTAATCCTTGCTTCCAATCGGAAACTATTTTTTGCGCTCTGTGCATCAAGAATTACCTTGTTCTCATTTAAGGTAATTTCAGACACTTCTTCTGTATAAACCCGATAACGCAAGGAGGCTGACGGACCATAGTTTTCTCCGTTTTTTGCGGTAGCGGTCAATATACCGCTCCCTGCTTTCTTTCCCACAATTTTATCGTTTTCTATTGCTGCAGTATCATTTGATACACTGTATGTGACTTCCGGCCATGCATCCCCGTTGTAAAAAGTTACGATTGGCGCAAGCGCATTCCCCAAAGTCAAAACATATTCTCCTGACTCATTGATGTCCTTTTCCAATCTTACCTTCATTTCGGTCGCCATCTGTACCACGGAAATTTTACAGGTTGCTATGATGTTTTTATTGGCCCGAGACTTTGCTGTAATCGTTGTTGTTCCGACTTTATGTGCTGTTACAAGACCGTTCTCATTAACAGAAGCAATGCTTGCATCAGCAGAACTCCATTCCAGCTGCTGATTCGTTACGTCCGAGGGTTCAAACGTTGCCAAAAGAAGATACGTCTGCTCACATTCCATGCTGTGAACGGTTTTATTCAGTATCATCTTTGTGGGATTAACATCTGTCAGGTTATCGTACTTTTGCAATAACACGCTCTGCTCCAATCCCTTGGGAAGGCATTCTATCTCCTCTAAGGTATCCATGCGATACCATTTCAGACCATCATATGTATCCGGCAAAAAAACATCATGCTCTAAATGAATCGGAGCCTCGATATGTGTCAAAAACGAACAATCCTCAAACATATATGTCATTGTAGTCATATTTTCTGTCAAGGAATTGCCAAAATCTATTTCTTTTATGTATTGAAAATCGGAAAAATCTTCCACCATTGCCGTGAAATACGTTGCATCGAATTTATCGCCAAAACTGATTTTTTCAACGCCGCAACAATCAAGTTGGTTCATGCTGCTTCCAATCGAATATGCACTCCAAACAGAGCCGTCCGTTTCCTGATACAGACAGTTCGCATTGATATGTACACTCTTAATGATTGATATATATGCAGCCCATGGTGCGTCCTCATAATATACTTTATCAAAATATTCATACGCAACATCTTCGTCCTGCGAAATTGTCATGTTCCCGTTCGTATCAATAACCCAATGAACCGTCTCCCCGAAATCACCTTCTATATATAGTTTCTCGGAAACGTTTTCTTCTTCGCAGCTCTCCTCTTTAGAAAAATCCGTTTCATCTTCTGCTTCTTCCGACTCTTCGTCCAATTCCTCTTCCGCATTCGAAACAGACTCTTCCTCCAAAGAAGCTTCTGTACTTTCTGTATATGCTTCCCTGCTTTCCGCTACTGTTTTTTCCACCTCTTGTGCTAAAACAGTCATTCCGCTGCAACTCATAAAAAGTGCTACAACTAAATGGATTGCAAGAATTCTGGTAATGCAAACGGATATTGTATTTTTTCGTAAATGCTGTTTCATATACTCCATAAATCATCGCTCCTCTATTAAACAAACTTATGCTAATTTTCTCATTTCTAATAATACGCACATATTGACCAAAATGCAATGCTCAAAGTTCTCCTCTTCTTCCTCCTTCCGACTCCAAACAAAACCGACACGATGTCCCGTTTGAACCGTTTGCGTACGGCTATCATACCCACACAGAAACATTTAGAGAAATACTGTGACACACCTGGGAAGCACCTGTATCGGTGCCGTACCGGAGGGGCATGTGAGCTTTTCTACACCACAAAAAAACCAATGGCTCAATGAACCATTGGTTTTGTTAAACGATTCGAATTAGTCCTGTACGTAAGGCATCAATGCTACGTGACGAGCTCTCTTAATAGCTACTGTCAAAGCTCTCTGATGTTTCGCACAGTTTCCTGTGATTCTTCTGGGAAGAATCTTACCTCTTTCGGATACGTATCTCTTTAACTTAGCTGTATCCTTGTAATCAATTACATTATCCTTGCCACAGAAAACGCAAACTTTCTTTCTTCTGCGAATTCCGCCTTTTCTCTTCATGGGAGAATCGGATTTATCTGATTTCACAAATGCCATAATTATTGCCTCCTATCTTAATCATCCTAGGTGAACGGCAATTCCTCAACGATTCCGTCAGGAATACTCATAAAATCTCCGTCCGCCGCTGCAGGTACTTCGTTACGGGTAAAACCACCGTTGTCACCGCCTGCATAACTACCATTGCCTGAAGCATTCTTGCTCTCAGCAAATTCCTGGTCCTCTGCCACAACATCTGTTGTGTATACCTTCTGACCATCCTTGTTTGTGTAACTTCCGGTCTGAATACGACCGGTAACCAATACCTTTGTACCCTTACGCAAATACTTCTCAGCGAACTCTCCGGCTCTTCCGAATGCTACAATATTGATAAAATCAGTATTGTTCTCTTCGTTTCTGGCGAATCTTCTGTCAACAGCAAGTGAATATCTTGCAATTGCAGTAGAACTCTCACCCTGAGAATATCTTACTTCCGGGTCTCTGGTTAAACGTCCCATAAGAATTACTTTATTCATATTATTCCTACTTTCTATTCTTCGTCCTGTCTAACGCATAAGTATCTGAGAACATTGTCCATAATACGAACACGGCTTTCGATTTCTGCCGGTGCGGTGCTCTCAGCATCGAACTGAATGAAGTAGTAGAAACCTTCACGCATCTTCTGGATTTCGTAAGCCAATCTCTTCTTGCCCTGTTCATCCACGTTTGTGATTGTTCCACCGAATCTTTCGATAAGAGCTTTACATTTGTCTACAACTGCAGCTCTTTCTTCATCTTCGATCTTAGCATTGACAACAACAGCTAATTCATACTTGTTCATGCTTGTTACCTCCTTTTGGTCTCTGGCCCTCCTTTAAAAAAGAGAGCAAGGAATTAAATTACATCACGGAACATTATGTTAGCATACTTTTACAAGTTATGCAAGCACTTTTTTCTATTGTTTTGCGTAAGATACAACTCAGACAGTTCCGTTAACAAACCCAATCCTTATAATCCAAACAACTCCGTTAACAAATCCTTAATGGATTTAATATTTTTGGAGACTATTTTGAATTTCGCGGTTTTGGATCCGGCGTATTCCGTTCCGGTTGCCGTAATGCACACCTGCGCCGTTCCCTTGTTTTTGTTGCTGAAATAATGAACCGTATACTGATCTGCGGGAACTTCCTTCCATGTTTTACCTGATTTTACTTCTACTTTTACAATGGGGGTGATGGCGTTGCCGGTGTATTCGGCCTTGGTAATCTTTTTATCGCCGTCCCAGAAGGTGACTCTGGCTTTGGATAAGTCATAGGAAGGTGCACGGCATACCTTATACGTTCCCGTCAGGTATTGGCGGTCGCTCGTAGGCGCGTACTTTCCTTTCCCCACAATCTTCACATAAACCGTCGCGTAATCCTGACCGTCTTCCAGTGTCAGTTTGTTTTTGGAAGTAATCTGGTCCGTGCGCTTAGAATCCTTATAGTAACTTACCGTGTAATCGGAGGATTTCAGCAGCACACCACCCACGGAAATCATGGGCTTGGTTGCATAGACGCCCGGCTTTCCTTTGTAAACCGTATCGGGAAGCACGATTTGCAGCTCTGATAAGCTCCAGTACAGTGGCGCTGTATTAATCTTATAAGAACCGCTTACAGACTTGGTTCCTTTGTAGTTTCCGATGAATTTCACCGTATACTTGGCCCGGGATTTGTCCGTGCTTACCTTTTTGTGATTGGAATAGGATATTTTATAATCAATTCCGAGTTTCAGTTTGCTGCCGTTGTGGTCCACCTTGATTACATTATCCAGTGTCACGCCTGCCGGACTGTATTCATATCCCTTCTCGCTAACGCCGCTGACGTTAATCTCCTCAGCCCTAGCCGCAAGAGGTTTTATCACATAGGTCTTATTCACGGTACCGGTATAGTTACCAAGCCCTACAATGGTGAACTTGATTTTGCCTGCGTCCTTCATGTTTCCGTTACAGATGAATTTGTAATCCCTGTTTTCACGCAGGCTTTCGCCGGTAGATTTATCGGTTACGGTATAGGAAGGTCTCTGATTCTTACCATTATAAATGATGGGCTCTTTTCCCACGGTAACAACAAACTGCTTTTTATCTGTCTTGGCAACCACCTTGACGGGAATTTCCCTGCTTCCGGTGAAGTTTCCCTTGCCTGTAATAACCATGGTTCCGTCTTCCGTATATTTCTTAGAAGCATCCTGCTGGGTATAGTCAGACGTTCCTAATGTTTTATCATTATAGGTAAGAACCGGTTTCGCCTTGCTGCCTTCCGTCACCACCACACTTCCGGCAAAAACATCCGCCGCAGCGATATCCTTAGGCAGAATCTCAAAGGTTGTGGAAGCACTTCCGCTTAAGTTTCCTTTGCCTGTGATGGTAATCTTGGCAGGCTTTTGGGCCGTAGATGCCTTAATGTTATTGGAGTATTTAACGGTATAATCCACCCCCTCCGTCAGAAGATCCTGATTGTTGTAAACCAGTATGTCCGGACAGATGACACTGCCGGTGTAGGTATACACTTCATCCCGCTCTGCCCTTACCACGCGCAGTCCCTTGCGTTCCACTTCCAGCTTATAAAGCCAGTTGTCATTTCCGGAATCTACCTTGACCCAGTCCCATCCGTCGCCTGCATAGGTTACACGGCGAAGAACGGTACCGTTTAAAATATATCCGCCCACTGTTTCAATGTTAGCAGGGAACCGGAATTCTTCCAGACCGGTACAACCGGCAAAGGAATAGGAGCCTAAGGATACCAGTGTGCTCGGAAGGCTTACCTTCTCTAAGGAAAAAAGGTCCCGGAACATCTGGTTGCCCACTGTGGTAACCCCTTCTTCCACCACCAGTTCCTTAATCAAATCCTTGTATTCGCTCCACTCCGGATGCTTCTGGGAGTGATAATTATCTGTCGCACCGGTACCGGACAAGGTCATTACGCCGGCCTTATTCAGACGGTAAGAAACATCTTTTCCGCACATTCCTTCCACAATGATTTCTCCCGGATCTGCGGAAGCAACCAGAGCAACCATCTTATTGGATAAGTATACCTCTTCCCCGCCCCAGTTCACAAAACGGATCTGGGTTCCGTTTCCTTCTACGGTATTATCATAGCAAACCACATATTCGCAGTCTTTTGCTATGGTCAGATGCAGGTCAAAAGGAAAATCCCTATAACGCATCGTATCGGTAAACTGACCTTTTACATAGCATGCAGGAACAGTATAGGAATATACCCCCTGATCGGTATCAATGACCAGTGTGCGCTCTCTTCCCGTATCATTGGTTACACTAAAATGTGTTCCGTTTTCATCTTTCCACACGGAGCTTACATACAGCAAATCTGTATGTCCTATATCCGTAAAATCAATGGCCCTGCTGATTTTAGGATAAATAATTCCGTTGGCACCGGTATCACCGAAACGGATTCCTTCAAACTGCACATTTTCAAAGGTAAGATGTTCAAACTTTGATTCCGCATAAATGGCATAGCTTCCGCCGTTCACGCGGCAATCCGTAAACTTGATGTTATTGCCGCTGCTGTACTCTAACTGCAGCATGATGCAGGCATTTACCCCTGCGGTTGTCCCCTTCAGTGCAAGAGGGGGAATTTCGAAACGACAGTTGTTAAAATATACGTGACTTACATCCAGACCGTCGACACCGTAAATCTGGGTTCCGTCAATGTGGGTTCCGCTATCTGACACCGTATCCGTAAAATCATAAAAGAAACAATCATTTACTTCCACATTTCTAAAAGGTACCATACCGTCGCTGACAGAGTGACCGAACTGACATCTGCTAAAAGTAGAATTGCTTCCGCTAAAATGATTCATGGTACAGTTATTAAATTCGAAAGAAACATTGCCGTCTGCACGACCTGTGGACACGGATGAAAACTTACAATTGTTAAAAACCACATGGATTTTTCTGTCTACCATATCTTCATGATATGAGCGGAAAGAACAATCCGAAAAGTCATAGTTTTCTATGTATACGGTTCCTGAAACCTCTTTGTTTCTGTAACCAAAATCCAACACAAACGTATTGCCGCCGCTGCCGACAATCAGAATATCCCCTGCCATCATGGGATTTTCCGTGTCAAATTTCATGTGAATCAAATCTTTCTCGGGTCCGCATCCGGTGTTATATTCATCAGGAATTACCCGCAAGTCAGCTTCTCCCGGAGATACAAGAATTTCTCTCTCTTCCGCTTCCACAAAGGGCAATTCTCCTTCTTCTGCAGGAATCATTATGCCCATCGAAGACTCCCGGGTATCCTCCTCGGAAGGTTCTTTCTCTTCCGGAATTTCCGATAATTCTTCAGAAGGTTCCTCTTCTTCGGAATCCTCCGTTTCTTCTTCGGAAATCTCTTCGGCTGAATCACTCTCTTCTTCCTCGGATACATCTTCGGCTGAATCACTCTCTTCCTCCCCGGAAACATCTTCGGCGGAATCACTCTCTTCTTCCCCGGAAATATCTTCGGCGGAATCACTCTCTTCTTCCCCGGATACATCTTCGGCTGAATCGTTCTCCTCCTCGGAAATCTCTTCGGCTGAATCGTTCTCTTCCTCCTCGGAAACATCTTCGGCTGAATCGTTCTCTTCCCGGTAATCCTCCGAGGTATCTTCTGTGGCCGAAACCAAATTCATCCCTTCCAAATGGGATACCGCCGGGAACATCAAAGCCAATGCCAGCAGAAAAACAAGTATTCTTCTTTGTAATCGATTCCGTCTCTTCATTCTCTTCCTCCGCTAAAAATGTATGCACAACTATTCCAAATCCGGTCAGACGTTTTGGGGTATCTTATACATACAAAAAATACATATCTATTTTACTTCCAAACACCTCATTTGACAAGTTCCCGTCAAATTGATGTTGCATGTTTTTTGCACAAAAAAAGCGAAGCCATAAGGCTTCGCTTTCTATAAATAAATGTATTATTTAATAATTGTTAAACCACCAATCAAAGGTAAGGGTGAATCATCATCCTGGCAAGCCTTGATAATACCCCAAATGATAAATACTAAAGCTGCAACCTGAGTAATACCAATGGGAATAATTCCTAAGATTACGCAGATAAGGCTCTGGTTCAAGTGCTGCTTAACACCTTCTCCGTCTTTATCACCTGCAAAGAATGCGATTAACAAGCCAATCCATGTAAGATAGCCAACAATTTTAGTTGTTTTTGCGTTCATTTTTTACCTTGCTCCTCTCTAAATTTTTTACGTATACCTCGTATGTACTATACGTGTTTAGTATACAAATTAACATTTTATTTGTCAATATATTTACCCGACTTTTAGCGCACTTTTTTAATAAAATTTTAATATTTTCTCTTTTTTTTGACAAAAATAGTCTGCTAACAGATTTTTAAGGAGTGGTGACTTCCCGTACACTCTTCTCCAATGCCCTTCTTGCCATCATAACCTGATGCCCGCACCCCACACATTCCAGACGGAAATCTGCGCCTTCCCGCAGTACTTTCCATTGATACGACCCGCAGGGATGCTGTTTTTTGAGTTTTACAATATCATTCACATGTATTTCCATGTATGACTCCTCCTTTTTTGTGACAGCCTCTTTTTGCCGCCCCCGGCACTTCTGCGTTTCCGTTTGCTTACATCTGTTTACGCACCACACGATATTCATCTCCGTTTTGGAAATAGGGACACTGGAACCGGGAGTCCGTCATCATTCTCCCATAATCGTCTTCATCCATATTTACCGTACAAACATATTCTTCATATTCCTCGTCATAGTAATACAACGCACATTCATTACAATCCGTCTGCATCAAACCATCTCCTCTCATCATGAATAAAACAGCCATGCCATAAGTCCTAAGACTAACAGGAATCCGACGTTATATATCGTAAAGATTCCCATGTAAGCCCCTTTTCGACTATTCTCGTCCGCCGCGTATATTTTATAAGAAATCAGGCTGGCCATGGAAGCAATCAATGTTCCCAGCCCGCCAATATTTACGCCCCACAAAAGCCCTTTCATATCTGTAGAAAATTCTGCCAAAAGCATGGCCGCCGGCACGTTACTGAATATCTGGGAGGAAAGGATTCCTATGGGTATTTCCCTGCCGGATAAAACACCTTCCAGAAAGAAACGCACGCCCTCTAACTGCGAAAGATTGCCGATAAAAACAAAAAATGCCACAAAGGTCAGCAAAAGCATATAATCCACTTTGGCAAATATGCGCCGGTCAAAAATCAAAAGGGCAACCAGGACAAGCCCCAACATCAAAAGGAAATGCATCACGTGGAACACTTCCAAAAGACAAACCGCAAACAAAAGGATATAAAGAAGCAGTTTCCCCTTGGAAATCTCTATTTTTTCCGTTTTATTTCCCCGTACAGAAAGCGGACTTGCCGGAATAAAAGAGGCACAGACCAGCACTCCGATTAGAGAAATTCCTGCCACAGGTGCCATGTCGAAAATAAATGCCGGCACCTCATAGGATGCGAATTCGTAGAGAAACAAATTCTGCGGATTACCGATGGGTGTAAGGCAACTACCCAAATTCGCTGCAATGGTCTCTAACACAACCACCCGAATGATGTGTCCCTGCTTCTGCCCCTTCATCATAAGCATGGTAAGAGGCACGAAGGTAATCAGTACCACATCGTTGGTAATCAGCATGGCACCCAAAAAGCAAATGAGTGACAAAAGAATTGCCAGTCCTTTCACGGTGGAAATCTTTTTACCGACCCGGAGGGAAATCCATGTAAAAATCCCCATTTCCTTCAATCCGGCCACCACTGCCATCAGACAGAACAAAAGGGCCAAGACCTTGAAATCCACATATTCGAAATATGCCCTGCCCGGCGGTACCACAAACACTGATGACACCATCAGAATTGCCGCAATAAAAAGCACAGGTTCTTTTTTAATAAAACCAACTATTTTTTTCATATCCGCTCCGTTCTTTTATCCGAGATTGAAGTCAGGAATAAAACTTTCTTTCGCAGTTTCCCCTTCCTGAAAGAAAGCATTGGTAACGCCCCTGCCGATTGCATGGGAGAGGACCTTTTCATATTCCCGCTTCGTCACTCTGCGGTTTAATTGGGGAAATTTATCCTGGGTACAAACCGGGGTAAATTGATTCATGATGCTTAGATACACCGTATCTCCATAGGTGTCATAGAGATAATCAATTACTTCGCAGGCATTCTTTACTCCGAGAGGAAGTACAAGATGTCTTATCACCACACCTTTCTGCAGCAAACCGTTTTCCCCGCAAAGAATGGGACCGGTTTGTGAGAACATCTCCGCAATGGCAGCCTTCGCCACTTCCGGGTAATCCGGCGCATGGGAGTAATTCCCCGCCATAACGGGATCCATATATTTGAAATCCGGAAGATAGATATCCACAAGTCCCCGGAGACACTGTATGGTTTCCACGGTCTCATAGCCGGATGTATTATAGACAATGGGAATTGTAAGTCCCTTCTCTTTGGCTAGAAGGAGGGCGCGAACAACGGCCGGCGCGAAGTGACCCGCTGTCACCAGATTAATATTATGCGCCCCTTCTTTTTGAAGTCCGAGCATCACTTCCGCCAATTCCTTTATCGTCAACGGTGTACCGCGGTTGCTTAAAGCAATTTCCCTGTTTTGGCAGAAAATACACCTTAAATTACAGCCGGAGAAAAACACGGTACCGGAACCCTTTTCACCACTAATAAAAGGCTCCTCCCATTCATGGAGAGCCGCCCTTGCGATTCTTACGGTTTCTGTTTCACCACAAAAGCCCGTTTCCCCGTTCGTGCGGTCACACGAACAGTTCCTCGGGCATAATTGACATTTCATAAATTTATCTTTATTCATTCTACTCTTCCAAATATGAAAGCATTGCTGCTCTGGCGCGGTTTGATAATTCCGCCGTCTTGCCTCCCGCAACCACTTCCACGGGAATCACATCTACCACCTTGGCGTATAAATGCGTACATTTCCAGGGGAAATTCTTTTTTACCATACCGGCATTTTTCATGGCTACCACCACAATAGGCACGCCGGCCTTGGTTGCGATTTTAAAAGCACCGTTTTTAAATTCCAGCAAAGTTTCTTCCGTACGGTTACGGGTTCCTTCCGGGAAAATACCCACGGAAACCGACTGCGCTTTCAGATACTCTGCCGCCTTATTAATTGTTACCAGCGCATTTCTGGGGTTGTCCCTGTCAATGGGGATAAATCCCGCCCTGTGCATAAAAGCACCGGCAATGGGCAAATCGAAATTCTCCGGTTTGGATACAAAAATCATATCATTCTTACCAAACTTGGTAATGCAGGTAATAGGGTCAAAATTGGAACGATGGTTTGCCACCAAAAGATATTTGGTATCCTTCGGAAGCTTCTCCTTTCCCTCAAGATGCACATGGGTTCTGGAGAAAAACAGCAATAAATGCATGGTCTCCCTTACGATCAGACTGTAAAAACGGCTTACCTTATTTACTTCCTTCTTCTTGTTAAGAGTCAGGGACCATAACAGGAGAATAATTACATACATAAGCGTCCAGCCAAAGAAAAATACCAGACACAGAGCAAGGAAAATAAGGATATGATACCAGGCAGTATATAACCCCATACCAAGGCACAGCCCTACCGCAGACAATATAGCAAGAATAATGATTATTGATAAAAACATGATGTTCCTCTCTTTTCTACTGTTTATAAATTCAATCCTGTAGCTTCATCCACACCAAGTAAAATATTCATGCACTGTATTGCGGCACCGGAAGCACCTTTTCCCAAGTTGTCAAACTGTGCAGATAACACAAATCTTTCTTCGTTTCCCGTAACGTAAATTCTGAGTCCGTCCCATCCGGAGCATTCGTTACCGGGCAGCATGTTGGCGGTTTCCTCCTCGGAACCCAAAGGCATTACACGGATAAATTTCTCGCCCTTATAATACTCGTCAAAATGCTTCCATAAAGTTTCCAAATCCATCTTCTCAGTAAAATAGTCTGCGTACAAGGGAACGGAAACCACCATTCCGCTGTAATAATCTGCAATAATGGGAGAAAAGAGCGGTTCTCTTGTCAGGCCTGTTACAGCCTTCATCTCCCTTAAATGCTTGTGACTCTGAGAAAGCGCATACTCTCTGGGCGCGTCATACATCTTCTCTCTTTCAGGATCCTCGTACACGGCAATGGTCTTCTTTCCCGCACCGCTGTAACCCGAAATGCCAAAAGAGGAAACCGGGCAATCCTTCTCGATCAATCCCTTGGAGGTCAAAGGATATACCAGGGAAATGAACCCGGTTGCATAGCATCCCGGCACCGCAATCCTCTTGCCGTTTTTAATCTTCTCCCTATGTTCCCCTGACAATTCAGGAAAACCGTAAGCCCAGTCAGGGTTGGTTCTGTGTGCAGTAGAGGCATCGATGATTACCACATTTTCATTCTCTACAAGACCAACCGATTCAATACTGGCTGCATCGGGAAGACAAAGAAAAGTAATGTCTGATGCATTAATCATCTTCTTTCTCTCCGCAGGATCCTTTCTTAATTCAGGATTAATCTTTAACAGCTCTATATCTTCACGACCCCGGAAGCGTTCAAAAATTCGTAATCCTGTTGTTCCTTCGCTTCCTTCAATGTAAATCTTTTTCATATACTATCTCCTCAACATTTTTCGACTCAGACTATTTCCATTCTATTTGTTTTCTTTTATTTGCGCAAGCCCTTCGGGTAATGATTTTTGATACATCCATTGTTTCTTTTACCGAATCCCAAGGAAAAACCATCCAGCGTCACGAGACACCACCCTTTTTCTCCGTCCTTTGACAGGGTTTCTCCCTTAACATAGCGCTCCGCCTCTTCCAGGCTCACTTCGGCCACATTGTGAACCGCATCCGGTTTCAAAAACAACGCAAGGGAATGGGAGGGTTCAAATCTGCTTTTCCGGAATGTTCCCAAATGCAGGCCGGGGCGCAACACCTTGCAGCCCTTCAGGGAAAGATTACAGGGTAAAAGGTAAAGCTGGTCTCCAAAAAGAACCATCCGCCTCCTCTTCTCTTCCTCTAAAAACATCTGCTGCCCGAAGGATTCGGTAAACGTTTCCTTAATAAACGCCTCCACCATGGCCATTTTACTCTTGTCCTTAAGCCCGGAAGGATTCTTCTCCCCGAAACGCTCCATAAAGGATTCCTTCCCCTCTTCTTCCTCCCCATTCTTTGTCAGGCAGGCCACGAAATGGCCTTCTCCTTCCAGCAAATGAGGCCACAAACGACAGGTCTTCGGAATACTGCCCTCTGTAAAATAATGATGATTCAGCACCTCCTGCAGCGAGAATTCAGGATACGTATCCAAGAGCCACTGCATCATCTCCTCGTTCTCTGCCGGCTCAAAGGTGCAAGTGGAATATACCAGCCGTCCGCCGGGACGAACCATTTTAACCGCCTCTGCAAGAATCTCTTTCTGCCGGTCGGCGCACATATACACGTTATCCACGCTCCACTGGCGAATCGCCTCTTCATCCTTTCGAAACATCCCTTCGCCGGAGCAGGGCGCATCTACCACCACACAGTCAAAAGCCCGGAAAAATCTGCCGGAAAGCCCGTCCGGAGTTTCATTGGTTACTACACAGTTCCCAATTCCCATTCGTTCAATGTTCTGGGATAGGATTTTGCATCGGGCAGGGTGAATCTCATTCGCAATCAGAATCCCCTCTCCCTGCAGGGCTGCTGCCAGCTGGGTACTTTTTCCGCCGGGTGCTGCGCACAAATCAAGCACCGCCTCCCCCGGCTTCACCTTCGCCGCTTCCGCTACTGCCATAGCCGAAGGCTCCTGCATATAGTAAAGCCCCATCTCATGCCATACATGTTTTCCGGGCCGTTGCTCTTTTTCATAATAAAAGCCGTTTGCTGCCCACGGAACGGGGCATAAGGAAAAAGAAGAGTATTTAAGAAACTCTTCTTTTGCAATTTTGAGGGTATTTACTCTTAATCCGCCTCTGGGCTCTTCATCATATGCCTTAAGGAAGGCAGGATAAGAATCCTGAAGCATCTGTTCCATTCGTTTTTTAAATTCTTCTGACAGAACCATACCATTCACACTTTCATTCCGGTTTCAAGGAAACTTCCGCCAAACCGGTTCTAATCTTTCCGTCTTAATCCATAATACTCTTAACGCCGATGATGTTATCATATCCCACATCATAGATAACTACGCCTTTACGGGAATTGGCGGAATGGATAATCTTGCCGTTTCCCATATACAAGGCCACGTGAGTTACACTGCTTTTCCCGTAGCAGACAATATCACCGGGGCGTGCTTCCTCTAAAGAAATACTTCTCCCTGCATTCTGATACTGTGCCGCCGGGGTACGGTCGATACTATAGCCAAAGTCTCTGTAAATAAAGCAAGTGAATCCGGAACAGTCTGTTCCGTCCACAAGACTCTTTCCTCCGTTGATATAGCGGTTTCCCAAAAACTGACTTGCATATTCTATCATCTGGGCACGTAAAAGAGAAGTGTCTCCGGCTGCTGCCGCATCCCTTGCTTCCGGAGTAATAATGTCTGAAGCCGCAAGCGCTTCCATCCGGCGTCTGGCAACATCATCGGGGTCGTATTCTTCCCTTGCCGTCTCTGCCCGTTCCGCGGCCTCTACTGCCTTCAGGGCCCTGTCCTCTTCCAGTGTCAACGCCAGTTTCCACGCGTCCTTATTGGTAATATATTCTTCCTTTAAATATTCTTCTTCCGCCGTGAATTCATTAATCAACTCTTCTCCCGTCAGGAAGTATGCACCGCAGGCATATCCTTCCACCTGACCGGAAGTAATATGATACCATGTCATTCCTTCCTCATCCGTTACGGAGTCCTCCAAATTCACCACAGCTCCTGTATAAGCCTTTCCAATCAGGGTGCCCTCGGAAGTAGCTTCATCCCTGATATTCACATAATTGCCGGCAGTGGTAACTGCAACATTTCCCACGGCATCCACCACTTCACGCCACTGTTTTGCAGTCTCCGACAATACCTCTTTATTGGCGCCGTATATTTTTTCCGCCTCCGTTACCACAATCTGATTCTGCGTAAAAACCGGAGACCGGGTTCCAAACAAAACCGCCGCTCCTGCTTCATATACCGCACTTTCTTCGCCCGGTGCACTTTCACCGTATACCACGATTTCTTCATCAGATTCATCTTTTCCCAAATCAATCATTCCGATTACCAATGCACCCACACCGAAAACAATGATTCCAAGGCTCATTATATATCGTAAAAACCACTTTTCCTGTTTCATTCAAATCTCCGTTTCTGCCTTGTCCCCTGCTTTATTGCTCCGTTATTTCTCATAACTCCGGGGAATCCGCAGACCCTTTTATTTTACTAGCATTCTCCTTTTTCGTCAAATCACGTCCCAGAGCAGAAGCCCGTGATACTGCTCCTTCTCCGAATTTTTGGCGAATGGTATCCAGTGTTTTTTCCAATTTGGCCATCTTCTCATAATCCGTATCATCAAACAGACTAAGCTGCCTTCCCGACTCTCCCCGGGTCACTTTGGTAGTTCTCACCCCCAGAAGACGTATGGGAGTTTTTCCGTCCCAAAGCTCGTCAAAAAGCCGGCAGGCCGCACTCTGTATCTCATTATTTATATTGGTGGGAGCTTCCAGCATGAGCTGATGGGAACAATTTGTCAAATCATAATAGCGGATGGTAACCGCCACCACTTCAATAAAAGCTCCGTCTAAGCGAAGTCTCTTCCCGATTCGTTCAGATAGCCCCAAAAGAATCCGCTTCGCCTCCTCCGCATCCGCCACATCCACAGGAAGGGTCGTCGAATGACCATACCCTTTATTGTCCGTTCGTTCCGTCTGCAGAAAGGAACTGTCTTCTCCATTGGCATAACGATGAAACATATCTCCCTGTTTTTTAAAATGAGCCCTAAGCATATTTTCATCTGCCCGGGCAAGTTCTCCAATGGTTCGAATTCCGAGACTGCGCAAACGGGCCGCGGATGATTTACCCACAAAAAGCAGATTCTCCACCGGCAGAGGCCACATTTTAGTCGGAATTTCTTCCGGAAAAAGTGTGTGAACCTTGTCCGGTTTTTGGAAATCACTGGCCATCTTGGCCAAAAGCTTATTGGTGGAAATTCCGATATTTACGGTAAATCCCAGTTCCATATATATATGATTTTTAATCCTCTCTGCCGCATCCAGGGGACTTTCAAACATCCCCATGCTCTCCGTCATATCCACAAATGCCTCGTCTATGCTGAACTTTTCCACCTTGTCGGAATACTTCATAAGAATTCTCATAAAAGCAGCAGAATATTTCTCATATACTTCAAAATCCGATGATACCACCACCAGATTCGGGCACTTCCGCAATGCCTGCGCTATGGGCTCTGCCGTCTCAATTCCGTATTTCTTGGCCGGGGTAGATTTCGCCAGAACAATTCCGTGACGGGTGGCCACATCGCCTCCCACCGCTGACGGAATTTTGCGCAAATCCTCTCCCTCTACGCCATTTGCAATACGCCAGACTGCGCTCCATGAAAGAAATGCACTGTTAACATCAATATGAAAAATCAAAGGTTTCAATTCATCTGTCATAATCTTCCTACTGACGGTCAAAATATGCTCTGTCCGCAATATAATAAGTACGCAGATATCCATCCGTAGATACAACTGCGAACTCTCCTGTAGCTTCTAAAAAATACACGTCATCATTATCTTCTTTTTCTTTCTTCGTCAAAACGTCGGGATGGGCAATCATTGCATTTGCAGCGGCAAGATATTCCTCTGCAGAGGCAAATCCCATTTCAATTCCGTGTTTCTCATAATGCTGGTCCAGATAGGACTGTTTTCTGAATTCGTAGAAAATCTCTGCTTCCTCAGATACAAATCCCGTCTGCTCCGACAAATCAGTCTCTTCTTGTCCGGCGTTCTCTTCCCGGCCTGCAGTCTCTTCCTGACCCACAGTCTCTTCCCGGCCCACAGTCTCTTCCTGACCCGCAGTCTCTTCCCGGCCTGCAGCTTCTTCCTGACTCGCAGCTCCTTCCTGGCCTGCAGCTCCTTCCTGGCCTGCGGCAAATTCCTCATTAAATTCACTGAAATAGTCCATCAGAGGTTTCATGGTTGCCGTACCGCCACTGATAATAATCAATACAAGCACCACTCCTGCAATAAAAAGAAATCTCTTCGGATCCTGAAATCCTTTTCTATTATTTGTTTTGTTCTGTCTGTCAGCCATAACAATCTCCGTTTCCATGAAATTTTATTTACCTTGTCCATGATAAAACAAGTTTTTCCGCCTTGCAAGGAGTTTTCCCTTTTTATCTCTCACATCTTAGTTCTTTCTCGGGCTTTGTTTAAGAAACAATTCCGCCTTTCTATAACAGTCTTAATCCCCCTCGAAACAGCAACAGCCATGATAGACACCCCCGGTGCTATCATGGCCATTCTTTATGGGCTGCTTTACAGCCTAACGCTATTCACTTTGTGGTTCATCCGCCATCTGATTGTACGCATCCAGAATCTTATTCTGTACATACTCTCTTGTTTCGGCTTTAATCGGATGTGCAATGTCGCGGAACTGATTTTCACCGTTCTTCTTGCTTGGCATTGCAATAAATAACCCCTTCTCTCCTTCGATGATTTTAATATCATGTACAACGAACTCATCATCAAGCGTAATAGATGCTACTGCACGCAATCTCCCTTCGTTTGGTACTTTTCTGACCCGAACATCTGTAATCTCCATGATATTATCCTCCTTCCAATACATCAAACGCATCTTTACATCTGCTTATATTTCAATACGTCAAACGTACTTCTGCATTTGCCTATACTCCAATACGACAAACGTACCCCTACGTCTGCTTATACTCCGAAACGTTCATTCTTCTCTATCAGAATCTTAATCTCACCTTCGCCTACATAACTGGAATTCGCACGAATGGTCGCACTGCTTTCCACAATGCAATTCTCAATATACGTATTATCACCAATATAGACGTCGTTTAAGATAATGGAATTCTTAATTGTACAATTATTCCCCACAAATACTTTCTTAAAGACAATGGAATTCTCAATCTTGCCGTTTACGATACTTCCGCTGGAAACAAGACTGTTCTTTACTTCCGCACCGAGATTGTATTTCGCAGGGGGTAAATCATCCACCTTGGAATATACATCAGGATATTCCTGGAAAAAGTACTTGCGCACGTCAGGCTTCAGGAAATCCATGTTTGTATTGTAGTAATCTTCCACGGATGCCACATTCTTCCAGTAATCTTTCATCTTATATCCGTAGATGCGCTTCATACCTTTGTAACGGATTAAGATATCCGCTACCAGGTCGTAACGTCCCTCTTCATAAGAATTCTCGATCAACTCAATCAAAAGTCTTCTTCTGATTACGTAGATACCGCAGGAAACCGTGTTGGTTCTTGCAACCACAGGCTTCTCCTCGAATTCCTCAATACGGCTTTCTTCGTTCATCTTGATGACACCGTAACGTTCTACGTTAACACTCTCCGGCATGTCCTTGCAAACCACGGTAATATCAGCTTTCTTATCAATATGATACTCAAGAACCTTGTTGTAATCCAACTTATATACGCAGTCGCCGGAAGCGATTACTACGTAAGGCTCATGACTGTTCTTTAAGAAATCAATATTCTGATATATTGCATCCGCGGTTCCGCGATACCAGTTAGAGTTCTCCGAAGTAACGATAGGGGTGAAGACGTATAACCCTCCCTGTTTACGTCCGAAATCCCACCACTTGGAGGAACTCAAATGCTCATTTAAACTTCTTGCGTTATACTGTGTCAATACGGCCACTCTCTGGATATGAGAATTGGACATATTACTCAACGCAAAGTCAATACTTCTGTAGCTTCCCGCAATGGGCATTGCGGAAATCGCTCTTTTGTGAGAAAGTTCACGCATACGGTGGTTGTGTCCACCTGCCAAAATAATTCCTATCGCTCTCATACTCAATCACCTGCCTTAATTAATGTTCTGCCGCTGCCAAGATGGGAATCCTTGTAATCTTCCTTGGTGGTAATACCTCCTACCACCGAATTCTTGCCAATGCTGATTCCGTCGGGAATAACCGACTTCTCGCCCACAGTAACAAGACCATGATTGTAAATATGCGGTGCGGTATCATTCTCTGCTTCCTCACCAACACCTAATTGAACCTCATCCCCAATGATAACGTTCTCTGCTATAATACCCTTGTTAATCTCACAATTCTTACCAATCACGGTTTCATTCATAATAATGGAATCTCTTACCACTGTTCCTTCACCAATTGTAACCCCGCAACCGATGATGGAGTTGTAAACCTTACCGCAAATGGTTGACCCTTCTCCAATCAGGCACTTCTCAATGACACTGTCGGATGACACATACTGAGGAGGAAGTGTATCACTCTTCGTGTAAATCTTCCAATATTCCTCATATAAATTAAACACCGGAACGATATCAATCAATTCCATGTTTGCTTCCCAATATGAATGAAGCGTTCCTACATCCTTCCAATATCCGTTGTATTCATACGCATACAGCGGAGCACCATTTGCATGGCAGTAAGGAATGACGTGCTTACCAAAGTCTAACTTCGGCTGTTCCGCTTTCGCAAGAAGAGCTTCCTTCAATGTCTTCCAATTAAAGATATAAATACCCATGGAAGCCAGATTGCTTCTGGGATTCTCGGGTTTCTCCTCAAAATCCACGATACGACGGTCTTCGTCGGTAATAACAATACCGAATCTCTTGGCCTCTTCGTAGGGAACCGGCATTGCTGCCAATGTTACCTCAGCGCCGTTCTTCTTATGAAAATCAAGCATTACCTCATAGTCCATCTTATAAATATGGTCACCTGATAAAATCAGTACATATTCCGGATTAAAACTCTCCATATAATCAAGATTCTGGTAAATTGCATTTGCAGTACCCGTGTACCATTCGCTGTTACTGCTCTTCTCATACGGAGGTAACACCGTCACGCCACCGATATTTCTGTCCAAATCCCAGGGAATACCGATTCCGATATGAGTATTCAGACGAAGCGGCTGGTACTGTGTCAACACACCTACGGTATCGACACCTGAATTAATGCAGTTACTCAGAGGGAAATCGATAATACGATATTTTCCGCCAAAGGCAACCGCAGGTTTTGCTACTTTTGATGTGAGAATACCCAAACGGCTTCCCTGTCCACCTGCCAGCAGCATAGCGATCATTTCTTTTTTTACCATGTCCTCACCCCTTAGTTGTATTTTGGTTGAAAGTCAAAGCCCCCAATTGCTTATTCTTTCGTTTACGTAACCCAGCATATTTTCACATAATTATAACATGCAATCCTATAAAAGTGAACCATTTGCACCAATTTAATCATCCTTTTTCGCATTTTTTATGTCAGTATTTTACAAATTTTACATATTGTGGAAGTGAATATTGTGCATTTTTGCCAGATAATGGATTTTTATTTTAAATAAAAGAAGAGATACCCCCTTGGTTTTTCCCGATGATAAGTGTATTATTATAGAAAATGGGTTAAAATGCATATTTTATGCGCAGTACCCAAAAAGAAAAAGAGGTACGATATGTACAATATTGATTTCACCACACCGATTCACGTTCACTTCATCGGAATCGGCGGTATCAGCATGAGCGGACTTGCTCAAATCCTTTTATCAAAAGGTTTTCACATATCCGGTTCTGACAACAGAAGCTCCGAACTTACGGAGGAATTGGAGGAGCAGGGTGCCATCGTATACATCGGCCAGCAGGCCGGCAACGTCAGCGAAGCAACCGAGCTTGTGGTTTACACCGCTGCAATCCGGGAAGATAATCCCGAATATATCCGTTGCAAAGAACTACAAATACCAATGATTTCGAGAGCAGAGCTTTTGGGGCAGATTATGCGAAACTTTGCCAAATCCATCGCAGTGAGCGGTACCCACGGCAAGACTACAACCTCTTCCATGGCTTCCGAGATACTCCTGGCCGCCGGAACGGATCCTACCCTGACGGTGGGCGGTATTTTGGAAAGCATCGGCGGAAATCTGCGTCTGGGGAACTCCGAATACTTTTTAACTGAAGCCTGCGAGTATACAAACAGCTTTTTATCATTCTTTCCCCGCTACGGTATTATTCTCAATATAGAAGAAGACCATCTGGATTTCTTCAAGGACATCAACGAAATCCGGGATTCCTTCCACCGTTTCGCCAAGCTTCTGCCCGCAGACGGCGCTCTCATTATCAATGGTGAGATTGAGAATCTCTCTGAGCTGACAGATGGTTTGGCGGCTCCTGTTTATACTTTCGGTTTCGATTCTTCCTGTGATTACTACTGCAGCGATCCGACACCCGGCGCGAACGGAAATTACCGTTTCGTGCTTCACACCCCTGCCGGCAGGGAACAGGAAATTGCCCTGAATGTAGTGGGACGTCATAATGTAAGCAATGCACTGTCCGTATTGGCTTTGGCTGACCTTTTGGGAATCGATTTGCAGGTTGCGGCGGATGCCTTGTTTTCCTGCTGCGGCGCACACCGCCGTTTCGAGCAAAAAGGGGTTATCGGCGGCGTTACCGTCATTGATGATTACGCACATCATCCCACGGAAATTACAGCTACCCTTACGGCAGCACGAAATTTCCCTCACAGGGAAATCTGGTGTGTATTCCAGCCCCACACCTATACAAGAACCAAAGCATTCCTGGATGACTTTGCGAAGGCTTTGTCTCTGGCAGACCATGTGGTGCTCACAGACATCTATGCTGCAAGAGAAAAAAATACCATTGGCATTTCCTCCAAAGATTTACAGGAAAAATTGTTAACTTTAGGGGTTGACTGTTATCATTTTTCATCTTTCGGAGATATCGAAACATTTTTATTACAAAATTGTATCCCCGACGACCTGTTGATAACTATGGGAGCCGGAGATGTTGTAACAATCGGGAATAACCTCATTGGCCAATAACTTATCCACAAAATCCACAGTTTTTTACTCTTTTATGAGATTTTAAAACTGTGGATATTTTTCGTTTACATAACTTGTTTTCTGTTTTTAAAACTACACGATAAACTGTGGGTTTGGAATGAAATACATGACTTTATGTGGACTTTTAAATAAAAGTTTTCCACATTATCCACAAACAGCGAAACCCCAATGAAATCAAGGGTTTCAGGGAAATTTAGGTGTTCCTTTTTTGAAAAGTGTGTGCTATAATTCATTTTGCTTTAGAATATATAGAACCGATTTGGCATTTGCACTTCTCCCTGCTTGGGACAGGTTGCAGAAGTTGCCTGCAATCGGATTGGGGGAACCGTAAATGAATCGCATCACTTTGAATAAGGAGGACAAGCCCGGACTGACAGGTGTGTCAAATCTCTTCATTGACAACTATATGAAAGATGCCAATGATGCCCAGATTAAGACCTATTTATACCTGCTCCGCGCCCAGGCTGCCAATCAGCCCGTCTGCATCTCGGAAATTGCAGATGCCTTTAACCATACTGAGAAAGAGGTTGTACGCTCACTGCAATACTGGGAGCACCGGAACCTTCTCTCTCTGGAATACGACAATACAAGAAATATCTGCGGAATATGCCTTTTAGAACCGCAGACAGAGATGGCCGAACAACCTGTTTTCGCACCGGTGGTAACACTTCTTCCGCCCAAGGAATCTCTGACTGCCCCTACCGCACCCGCGAAGCCTTCTTACTCTGCTGAAGATTTGAAGGACGCCAAGTCAGACAACAATTTCTTTGGTCTGCTTTGCATCGTGGAACAGTATCTCGGACGACCTTTAAGTCCTTCCGACATAAAGAGCCTTCTTTACATACACCGGGAGCTGGAATTTTCTCAGGATTTGATTGATTTTCTTCTGGAATATTGTCTGGAGAAAGGAAAACGCGAGCTTCGTTCCATCGAGAAAACTGCTGTTTCCTGGTATGAAAGCAACATCCGCACCGTGGCAGAAGCCAAGAAGAATCTGGTTGGATATGACAAGAAGGTTCATACCATTATGAAAGCTTTGGGACGCTTTAATCTTCCCACTGCTGCCGAAACAGACTATATCAACCGCTGGATTAACGAATACGGATTCACCCTTGAGATGATTTTGGAATGTTGTCAGCGTACCGTGAAGGCAACAGATTCTCATCGGCTTGAATATGCAGAAGGAATTTTAAAGAACTGGAAGAAGAACAATTTACTCAGCAAAGCAAATGTTTTGGAAGCCGAGAGGACATTTCTGGCCAACCGCAACAACACTTCCAAATCGCCCACTGACATTTCTTTTAACAAACATATGCGTACCGGATATGACTACGATGCGCTGGAGAAAGAACTGATCAGCAACTAAAGGAGAACGAAAGTGGCACTTAGCAATTCACAATATGACAGTATTATCCGGGAATATAACCGAAGACGTCTGGCTTCCAGAAATCTTTTGGAAGAACGAACCAAAGAGGTATATGAAGCATTGCCGGAATACAAAGAAATGGACGATTTGATTGCTTCCATTTCCATACAGAAAGCCAAACAGAAACTGATGGCCAGCGAAGGAAATTCAGCATCCGGAAATTCCCTTGAAGAGGATGAGGACATCCATGATGTGCTGGAGGATATTAACACCCGCAAGAAACTTCTTTTAACCGGTGCGGGCTATTCCATTCACTACCTTGACCCGATTTATACCTGCCCTTCCTGTAAGGACACCGGTTTTATCGGGGAAGAGAAATGTCACTGTTTTAAGCAGGCCATGTTGGATCTTTTATATGAACAAACCAACATCAGAGAGATTCTGTCAGAAGAAACCTTCGATTCCATTTCCTATGAATATCAATTGGGAGAAGACCTGGCTCATTTCAGGAAAGCCGTCGAAAAAGCCGAACAATTCGTAGAATCTTTCGAATATGACTATCGCAACCTTCTCTTTTATGGTACAGTAGGTACCGGCAAGAGTTTCCTGTCAAACTGTATTGCCAATGCAATTTTGGAACTGGGACACTCTGTCATATATTTTAGCGCAACGGGACTCTTTCAGAAGATTTCGGAATATGCCTTCCAGAAAAACGGCAAAGATTCCGCTTCCAGTCCCTATGAAGACCTTTACCATTGCGATTTGTTAATCATTGACGATTTGGGCACGGAACTTACCAATAATTTCGTTGCTTCCCAGCTCTTTTCCATCTTAAACGAGCGACACCTTCGTCACAAGGCAACCGTAATATCCACGAACTTGAATCTGTCCGATTTGAGTCAGCGTTACTCAGAGAGAGTTTTTTCACGCCTTGCCAGCAATTATGAAATCTGTAAATTGTCCGGGCAGGACGTCAGAACATACAAAAAACGAATGTCAATCAGAAAGTGAGGATTTTTTCATGTCTATCCTGCGCGAAGAAATACGAAACCTGGAATCCATTCCTGTTGGTTCCCTTGGCCTGATCCCCCTGCAGGGTTGCAAGGAGTTAGGTGAAAAGGTAGACCGCTACCTTGTTGAATGGAGAACTACCCGCGAGAATGAACACAAAGACAGTCTTGCATTTGCAGGCTATCAAAGAGATTCCTATATCTTAGATGCCAAAGTTCCCCGTTTCGGTACCGGAGAAGCCAAAGGTGTCATTAACGAATCCGTTCGTGGTGATGACCTTTATATTATGGTAGATGTTTGTAATCACAGCCTTACCTATTCCCTTTGCGGTAAGCAAAACCGCATGTCTCCCGATGACCATTATCAGGATTTGAAACGTATCATTGCTGCAGTTGGCGGAAAGGCAAGACGTATTACAGTCATTATGCCCTTCCTTTACGAAAGCAGACAACACAAAAGAAGTTCCCGGGAGTCTCTTGACTGCGCTCTTGCATTACAGGAACTGGTAAATATGGGCGTAGACAACATTATTACTTTTGATGCGCATGACCCCCGTGTACAGAACGCAATTCCCCTTCACGGATTTGAAACCGTACAGCCTGCTTATCAGTTTATCAAGGGATTGGTAAATCACGTTCCCGACATTAATCTGGACGCGGAACATATGATGGTAATCAGCCCCGATGAAGGCGGCATGTCCCGTGCAATCTATATTGCCAACGTACTCGGACTGGATATGGGAATGTTCTATAAGAGAAGAGATTACACCAGAATCGTAGACGGCAGAAATCCCATTGTAGCACATGAATTCCTCGGTACCAGTGTAGAAGGAAAAGATATGATTATTATTGATGATATGATTTCTTCCGGCGAAAGTGTCTTAGAAGTAGCCGCAGCACTGAAAGCACGCAAGGCAGGCCGTATCTTCATCGCCTCTACCTTCGGCTTATTTACAAACGGTTTGGAGAAATTTGATAAAGCATACAAAGAAGGTTTGGTTGACCGTGTATTAACCACTAACCTGATTTATCAGGCACCGGAATTATTGGAGCGCGAATGGTATATCAACTGTGATATGAGTAAGTACATTGCATACATCATTGATACCTTAAATCATGACAGTTCCATCAGCGATTTATTGAATCCCAGCGAACGCATTCAGCGTCTCCTCCGGAATCATACCAAATAAAGTTAACCCATTATGTCACAAGCAAATCTTTTTGCCTGTGACATAATTTTGTTTGTTCGCACAATTTATCTTGTTTTTTTTTAAAATAAATGCTATTCTCAAGATGTGTGTAATGTGTTTCACGCGATACGGGAAAAATATTGCGTGACTTTGTATCCCTAAGGGATGCACATAAAAGAAAGGGTATGCTAATGAGTAGAATAAGGAGTAACCACGGGTTTGCTCTGATTGAGTTGATTATTGTAATCGCAATCATGGCTATTTTAGTAGGTATCACTGCGCCCATGCTGATTCGTTATGTTGAGAAAACCAATGTCTCTTCAGACTACCAGCTGGCAGACACCATTCGTTCCGGCGTGCAATATGCCATTACCGATGCGAAGGTGCAGGAAGATGCAGCCAGCCAGCCGTTCCTTGACCAGATGGAATCCTCCACCGGAATGGATCTCAATAACGATTCATCCTTCCTCTCTTCCGATTCCGTTTTAAGAGAGAGTCTGGAGGCCACGTTCGGATTTCCTGCCGAAGAAATTATGGGACAGGTCCGCTCGGCTCACGGTTCCGGCAGTGTATGTCATATAACCACCACGAACGGTATCGTTACGGTAACGATTACGGAAACAGACCGAACCGGTGCGAAAGACACCTCTTCCGGCACTCCCGAAAATGACATTACCGTACATTAACACCAATCATATTTCATGGTCAGTTCGAAACCATCCTGACCTTAAAAAAAACTAAGGAGACCAATTCAATGAAGAATCAGAAAGTACTGTACCTGACACAGGGTGCGCTCATTGCTGCGCTCTATGTTCTGCTTACACTTCTTTCGAATTTATTCGGACTTGCATCTTCCATGGTGCAGGTCCGTTTTTCGGAAGCGCTGTGTATTTTGCCGCTCTTTTTCCCTGCTGCCCTTCCGGGCCTTGGAATCGGTTGCCTGATTTCCAACCTGTTAATCGGCGGAAATTTTTTTGATGTAATCTTTGGAAGTATTGCCACCGTTTTAGGTGCCGCCGGAACCCTGTGGCTTGGCAAATTGTTTACAAAAAAGAAGGCACCGAAGTGCCTTCCCGTTATTGCCTCTGTTCCGCCTATTCTAAGTAATACCATAATCATTCCGTTTGTATTGAAATATGCTTATGGATTTGAACCTCTATGGCTTTCTTTCGTTACTGTTTTTGCTGGAGAATTCATCTCCTGCGGCATATTTGGCTGTATCCTTTATGCGGCACTCGCCAAACATCTCAAACCACATTCCTGAAATGCGGCATTCGCCAAACATTTCAAACCTCGTTCCTGACATGCCCCGATGGTTGCAAACCGCACAGAAGTTCTACTCCTCATATCCGTTGGGATTGTTCTTCTGCCAGTTCCAGGCATCTCTACACATTTCATAAATACCACGTTTTGCAACCCAGCCAAGTTCATCCTTGGCTTTTTGCGGGCTTGCATAACATTCTGCAATATCCCCCGGGCGTCTTTCCTTAATCTCATACGGAATCTCTACCCCATTGGCCTTTTGAAAATTCTCTACAATCTCCAGAACACTGTAACCCTTACCGGTTCCCAGATTATAGATTTTAAGACCGGGATTCTCTTTTATCTTATCAATGGCTTTCACATGGCCTACCGCCAAATCCACCACATGAAGATAATCTCTGACGCCGGTTCCGTCCGGTGTGGGATAATCGTTTCCGAATACGCCAAGCTTTGGTAACTTGCCTACCGCAACCTGTGTAATATACGGCATTAAATTGTTTGGGATTCCATTGGGATTCTCTCCCATGGTTCCGCTTTCATGTGCACCGATAGGATTGAAATAACGAAGTAAAATCACGTTCCAGGAAGCATCTGCCTTCTGAATATCCATCAATACCTGTTCTAACATGGATTTGGTATGCCCGTAAGGATTGGTAATTTCTCCCTTGGGACACTCCTCCGTAATGGGTACAAAAGCAGGACTGCCGTATACCGTGGCGGAAGAAGAAAATACGATATTCTTAACGCCAAACTCCTCCATCACATGCAAAAGGGTAAGTGTACCCGCGATATTATTCTGATAATACAACCAGGGCTTGCTGACAGATTCTCCCACTGCCTTCAATCCTGCAAAATGAATACAGGAATCAATCTTTTCTTTTTTGAATATCTCACGAAGACCTTCTTCGTCCAAAATGTCTACCTGATAAAAGGGAACCTCTTTCCCTGTAATCTTGCTGACTCTTTCCAATGACTTGGAAGAAGAATTGCTTAAATTGTCTACTACCACTACTTCATAGCCGGCATTCTGCAATTCCACAACGGTATGACTACCGATATATCCGGCACCGCCGGTTACCAAAATCGCCATATTTCAAAAACCTCCTGTCTTTATACTATTTCCATAAGTATTCAGGATAAATGCCTTTCTCTTTTAATGCCCGAATGGATGCCTCTACCATGGGTTTGTCCTCTTTGTATGTAACACCGAACCACTTATCGGCAGAGGTAAGAACTTCCACGCTCGCTTTTCCTTCCTTTAACAATCCGCCCACTTCAATGGGAAGATAGCACTCAGCCTTCAAAGGATTTTCTTTTACCTTATTGGCAAAGAAATCTGCAAGAGAAGCTCCCATCTCGTTAATTACGCCGGGAGTGAATCCCCACATATTCATGGATACCGGTGTTTCCGGTGAAATATCCACGTAGGTTTCACCGCCGTCCTCTGAATATGCCGCACCTGTTTCTGTCTTGATAATATTGGTGCGCTCTGCAATATCCACCAGATAACCGTTCTCGGTTACACAACAACCCCTTGCCACGCTCCCGTGCTCTGTCAGGGTATTTCCAAGACGATATCCCACCATGGCATAACGATACTTCTCATCATCTTCATGTGTGGTAAGAAACTCGTACAACTTACGGAATCCTTCTACACCATAATAATCATCTGCATTAATTACCGCAAAAGGTCCTGTAACCTCATTTCGCAATGCATAAACTGCATGCGCGGTCCCCCAGGGTTTCACACGGCCTTCGGGTATTACAAAATCTTCAGGCACATCCTCTAAATCCTGGAACACGTAAGCAACCTCCATATACTTGCTGATAGGATCGCCTACACACTCCCGAAAAATTGCTTCATTCTCCTTCTTGATGATAAAAACAGCTTTCTTGAATCCTGCTCGAAGGGCATCATAGATAGAGAAATCTAAAATCTTATGTCCCTGCGGATCCACAGGGTCAATCTGCTTCAAGCCACCATATCTGCTTCCCATCCCTGCTGCTAAAATTACCAATACCGGATTTTTCATTTCTTCACTCTCCCTTTACAATATTGTATTCATTCGGGGCTTTTTACATCCGACTCGTCTTTCGTTTTGTCCGACGTTTTGCCCGATTACTTTTTTCAGACTACTGTGCACCAATTGTCCCGGGTTTGTGTTTACATACACATATACGCCCCTGCCTCTGCACTTTTATGGCTTTACACCTCAAAAAGTAAATCGCCGTAAGTAGGAATCGGCCAGATCTCTTTGTCCGTAATCAACTCAAGAGCATCTGCCGGCTTACGAAGAGCCTCCATGGCCACAATAACACGGTCGCGGTAGAAGAAGGCGCATTCCTTGTGGTCCTTTATTCCTTCTGCAATTTCCAGCTCCTGCTGTAAAAGACTTAATGCATCCTGCATCTGTTCTAAGTATGCGCTCACCTTTTCCAAAAGCCCCCGCTGCACTCTGTCACTAACGTTAGCCTGATTTGCAGCAATCACCGCCTGGGACAATTCCTTTGCATAGAAAATCACCGCAGGTAAAAGTTTCTTAGATGCCATTTCCACCATACATTTTCCTTCGATGTGAATGGTCTTGGAATAAGTCTCGTATAAAACATCTTTTCTGGATTCCAACTCTGCCTTGGTAAAAATACCGAACTTTTCAAAAAGGGCAATGGATTTCTCCGTAGTCAGGGTTTCCACCGCATCCAGCATGGTAGGAAGATTCGGAAGCCCTCTTCTTTCAGCTTCCTTCACCCATTCCTCGGCATAGCCGTTTCCGTTGAAGATAATTCTCTGATGCTTGCTCATGTATTCTTTAATCAGATCATGTACCGCAAGATCAAAATCCTCTGCACCCTCCAGGCGATCCGCTGCTTCGCAGAATGCCTGTGCCACAATGGTATTTAAAATGGTATTGGGATCTCCGATGGAATCTGCAGAGCCCACCATACGAAACTCAAATTTATTTCCGGTAAAAGCAAAGGGTGAAGTACGGTTTCTGTCCGTAGCATCCTTTAACAAATCCGGCAATGTGGAAACACCGGTTTCCAACAATTCACTTTCCATGCAGTGAGTGGCCTCACCGGTTTCTACCAGCTGCTTCACCACATCTTCTAACTGCTCCCCGAGGAAAATGGAAATAATCGCAGGCGGCGCCTCGTCCGCACCGAGACGATGGTCATTTCCTACGTCAGATGCGCTCTGGCGAAGCAAATCCGCATGCTTATCCACTGCTCTCATTACGCAGGCGAGCACCAGAAGGAACTGCACATTCTCATTGGGTGTTTCACCGGGATCCAAAAGATTTGTTCCGTTATCCGTGGTAAGAGACCAGTTGTTATGCTTACCGGAACCGTTCACACCCTGGAAAGGTTTCTCATGCAAAAGACAGGTCAGACCGTGACGCCCTGCCACCTTTTTAAGGGTCTCCATCACAATCTGGTTATGATCCACCGCCACATTGGAAGTCTCATAAATGGGTGCCAGCTCATGCTGCGCAGGAGCCGCCTCATTATGCTGGGTCTTGGCTGTAACACCAAGTTTCCAGAGCTCCACATTCAAATCCTTCATAAAAGCACCGATGCGCTCACGGATACATCCGTAATAATGGTCATCCATTTCCTGTCCCTTAGGAGGCGCTGCACCAAAAAGCGTTCTTCCTGCATAGATTAAGTCCTCACGCTCCAGATAACGCTCTCTGTCCACAAGAAAATATTCCTGTTCTGCACCAACAGAAGGGATTACTTTATTTGCCTTGGTATTTCCAAACAATCTGACAATTCGAAGTGCCTGTTCATTGATAGCATCCATGGAACGAAGCAGGGGTGTCTTCTTATCCAGTGCTTCTCCCTTATAAGAACAAAACGCCGTAGGAATACACAGAATCTTGCCGGTAGCATCCTCACGGATAAAAACCGGTGAAGTAATATCCCAGGCAGTATATCCTCTCGCCTCAAAGGTTGCACGAAGACCGCCCGAAGGGAAGGAGGACGCATCCGGTTCTCCTTTAATCAATTCCTTTCCCTTAAATTCCATCAGCATCTTTCCGGACTTATCGGGATGAGAGATAAAAGAATCATGCTTCTCCGCCGTAATACCGGTCAATGGCTGGAACCAGTGGCAGTAATGGGTTGCGCCCTTCTCCACTGCCCAATCCTTCATTGCCTTCGCCACCACATCGGCAGTCTGCAACGAAAGTTCACCGTGCTTATCAATTACATTCTTAATCTCCGTAAAAGCATCCTCCGGAAGACGTTCCTTCATCTCTGCACGGGTAAAAACGTTCTCCCCGAAAATCTCTTCAATGTTGATAATGTCTGACATATTTCTTTTCTCCATATGCAAAATTTAACGCATTGTCCCGTCCGCGAAACCTCCGTTTCCGGCACAATGACAGAATGTTTTCCCCAAAGCATTCTTTTTGCTATTAATAAAATACACAATTTAATTATAAATTACAAGATGCCTTTCTTAAAAGGTCATACTGTCCGCAGGGCACATCCAGTTCTACCCGTAGCGCCTGTTTCGGATGGGGTGCACTTTCCATAGCCATGCCCTCTTCATCATAGATGCCTTTCACCCGTGCTTTCACGTTGGCGCCGTCCGGCTTCATTACCTCAATCTCTTCTCCTACACTGAACTTGTTCTTCTGTTCAATGCAAATGCGGCCTGCTTCATCCACACCATCCACAATCCCTAAGTAAATATACTCATTGATATAAGTATTGGAATCATAAATCTGGGTTTCTTCGTTCGGTTTTCCGAAATAAAACCCTGTGGTAAACTGGCGGTAAGTACACTTGGAAATCTCGCTTTGATACCACTCCATATTGGCTCTGTATTTCTCCGGGCTCTCCAGGTAATCATCAATGGCTTTGCGGTATGTTCGCGCCACACAGGCAACATAAAGAGCCGTTTTCATACGACCTTCAATCTTAAGGGAATCAATTCCTGCCTCAATAAGCTCGGGAATATATTCAATCATGCACAAATCCTTGGAGTTAAAAATATAGGTGCCTCTCTCATTCTCAAAGACAGGCAGATATTCTCCCGGTCTGCTTTCTTCCACCACCGCATATTTCCAGCGACAGGGATGGGTACATGCCCCCTGGTTGGCATCTCTTCCCGTAAAATAATTAGACAAAAGACAACGCCCCGAGTATGAAATACACATCGCCCCGTGAACAAAACTTTCAATCTCCATCTCATCAGGAATCTGACTGCGAATTTCCTTAATTTCTGCCAGGGACAACTCTCTGGCACTTACAACTCTTTTAATCCCCTGCTGCCACCAGAAGCGATAGGTCATGTAGTTGGTGTTATTTGCCTGGGTAGAAATATGAATATCCACATCCGGACAATTCTCCTTTGCCAACATCACCATGCCGGGGTCCGCCACAATGATTCCGTCAGGCTTCATAAGGGAGAGCTCCTTAAAATATTTAGCAGCCCCCTCCAGATCACTGTTATGCGCCAGAATGTTGGTTGCCACATATACCTTAACACCTCTCTCATGGGCAAAGGCAATTCCCTCTTCCATTTCGGAAGGCGAGAAATTCTTCGCCTTGGCTCTCAGGCCAAAGGCCTCTCCGCCGATATATACCGCATCTGCGCCAAATACCACTGCTGTTTTCAACACTTCCAGACTGCTTGCAGGAACCAGAAGCTCCGGTTTTCTTTGATTACGCATTCCCGTTCTCCTCATTTTTCACACTTATGGTCACACCATCCCCCACCGTAAGTACGGTACTGTCTAACTGGGGATGATTTTTAATCTCATACAAAAACTGCCGCATTCTGCTGTGTATGGTACGGTTTCTTCGTGTCACCGCGAACCGGGATTCACACACATCTCCATCCTGCAACACATTGTCGCAAACCAGCATGCCCCGATTGGACAAAAGCCGCAGCAAATCCGGCAGATAACTTAAATACTGTGCCTTGGCCGCATCCATAAAAATGAAATCGTAAGACCCTTCTAACCCGGCTATGATTTCTGCTGCATCCCCTTCCAAAAGGGTAATCCGCTCCGTCATTCCCGCTCTTTTGAAGTTTTCTCTTGCAATGGGGATACGTTTCTCATACTTCTCGATGGTGGTTATGGTACATTCAGAAGAGGTATTTTCTCCCATAAGGATTGCCGAAAACCCTACTGCTGTGCCAATTTCCAGAATTTTTTGAGGTCTTTGTAAACGCAATAAGAAACGAAGAAGATTCTGCATATCCTTACGGATAATCGGAACAAAATCTCGCTTCGCTTCCTGCTCTAATTCTTCTAAAAATATGGAGTTTCCTTTATCAAGTGAATTGATAAAGGTTATCATTCTCTCATCCACAATCATCGGTGGTACCTACTCTTCCTCTAACTCATCATCCGTCTGCCCGGCCATAACCGCCATCATCTCATATGGGGTCATTCCCGTATTTAATTCATATACACCGGGTAATAATTCATCATGATATTCCGAAAAGAGTTCCTGAAACACGAAAAGATTGGCATCCCGAATCAATCCCTTCTCTTCCAGTATTCTTCCGATGTCTTTCGGCGTCTTTCCCTCTACAATCGCAACAGAAACCGTTCTGGCTCCTACAGTATCCATGGGCTCGTCCGCAAAAATGCGATATCCCATATCATACGCCGTAAAACTGAGCTTATATACCAGCAAAACCAGTACAACCACCGCTCCTATTTTAAGAAGGGTTGTACCCACGGATACAATCAACTTACTATTCATTATGATCCTCGTTTCCTTTTATTCAAAATCCACGGAATCCACCATGGATAAAAATATATCCTGCATCATCCTGCAAAGCGCAAGCTCCGCATCCAGGAACGCCGACGCGTCCTTGTTCTGCCGCAAAGCCTCTTCCTGTTTCTCTAACGCTTCCGTTCTTTCAAATAACTCATCCGTACTGGAAAGCATCTGAAACTCATACCTTCGTTTGCGGAACGAACACAATTCTTCCCAAAGCGCCTCGTTTGCTTTCATCACTTTCTTAGCGCGGTCATATTCACGATAAGCGGCGGTCTCGCACAAAACCTTTCGGAAGACCTCCGTAGCTTTGGACACATCTAACATTTGTCTATTCCTTTCGATTATCCTTCAATCAAAATCGGAAGAATCATGGGACGGCGTTTCATCTTTTTCCAAAGATACTCGCTCAACTCATCCCTCATCATATTCTTCATTCTTCCCCAATCACTGATTCCCTTATCCAGACAGTTCTCAATCACATCAAGCGCAATGCCCTGGGCCTCATCCAGCAAATCCTCATTATCTCTTGCATATACGAAACCGCGGGAAATAATATCAGGTCCGTTAATCAGCATATTGTTTCTTGAATCCAGTACCGCAACCACAACCACAATACCGTCTTCTCCGAGACGCTGTCTGTCGCGAAGTACCACATTTCCCACATCACCGACACCAAGTCCGTCTACCAGAATGGCGCCTACAGGAACATTCCCTACAATCTTCGCTTCCTCTTCGCTTAATTCAAGGATATTTCCTGACGCAAGAATAAAGATATTCTCCTTATCCACACCGATATCAGCAGCCAGCTTGGCATGTGCCTTTAAGTGCTTGAATTCACCATGAACCGGCACCGCGTACTGCGGCTGTGTAAGGGTATAAATTAACTTGATTTCTTCCTGACAGGCGTGGCCGGATACATGCGCATCCTGGAAAATAACGTCCGCGCCCTTATGGAACAATTCATTAATCACCTTCGTAACGGCCTTCTCGTTTCCGGGAATGGGATTGGAAGAAAAGATTACCGTATCATTGCAGCCAATCTTAACTTTCTTGTGTTGCCCCATGGCCATACGGCTCAATGCCGCCATGCTCTCACCCTGACTTCCGGTGGTAATAATAACCGTCTTCTCCTCCGGATAATCCTTCAGGGTTTCGATATCAATCAATGTATTATCGGGAACATTAAGTCTTCCCAGATTGGTGGCGGTCTCAATAATATTCACCATACTGCGACCTTCCACCACTACTTTACGTCCAAACCGGTCTGCCGCATTGATAATCTGCTGCACACGGTCTACATTGGAAGCAAACGTAGCTACAATAATTCTTGTATTTTTATGTTCCGTGAAAATGGTATCAAAGGTCTTTCCCACCGTACGTTCAGACTGGGTAAAACCTGCACGCTCCGCGTTGGTGGAGTCACATAAAAGAGCCAGGACACCTCTTTTCCCAAGTTCGGCAAAACGCTGCAAATCAATGGCATCACCAAATACGGGTGTATAGTCCACTTTAAAATCACCGGTGTGAATGATTACACCCGCTGGAGAATAAATCGCAAGGGCTGCCGCATCCACAATACTGTGATTTGTCTTAATAAACTCAATGCCGAAATCACCGATGGTTACCAGGTCACCAAACTGTACCGTATGTCTTGTAACCACATCCTCCATCTGGTGTTCTTTTAGCTTATGTTCAATAATTCCCATGGTAAGCGTGGTGGCAAACACGGGTACATTAATCTCTTTCAACACATAAGGAAGGGCGCCGATATGATCCTCATGTCCGTGGGTAATCATAAACGCCTTCACGCGGTCCTTATTTGCCACCAGATAGGAAACATCCGGGATTACCAAATCGATTCCCAGCATGTCATCCGCAGGGAAGCTCAAACCGCAATCCACAACAACAATGCTCTCCCCATATTCAAAGGCGGTAATGTTCATTCCGATTTGTTCTAATCCGCCTAAGGGAATCACACGCACCTTTTTGACGGTGCTCTCTATATTATTTCTGTCATTCTTCAAATTACTAACCTCTTTCTGCAGCCTGTCGAAAGGCTGTCTTTTTTCGCTTTTCATAAATACTTGCCGGACAGTTATTTCCGGCCTCTCTATTCGAAGGAAACATCATCCAACAGACTTTCAAAAATGTCTGCCACTGCCTTCAGTTCTTTATCATCCTCTACAATCACATAGTCGGCCTCTTCGTCTCCGACATTGGAAAGGTCCTTAAGAATCAATGCATCAGAGTCACCCTCTTCTTCTTCTGTTACCAAAATATAATTTACACCGCCGACTGTCGTCTGTTCCAATACATAGAACTCCACAGGTTCCTCGCCTACTGCCTGAAATTTAATCTTTTCCATCTGATTCTCCATCCTTACTACGTATACGATTCCTTCTATTTATGGTATTCCATATAGCCCTGTAAAATTAATGTGGCCGCAATTTTATCCACGTGTTTCTTATGCTCCTTGCCCGCAAGGCCCATTTCAGACATAATCTCATGGGCTTCCACTGTAGTAAGTCTTTCGTCCCACAAGTCCACCGGCAAACCGGTCCTACGCTCAAGCATCTCCTTGAATGCTTCCGTCTTCTGTACTCTCGGTCCCTGCGTATCATTCATGTTTTTGGGAAACCCAAGCACAATGCGCTCCACTTCATACTCCTGAATCAGCGCTTCAATTCGTGCCAGCGTCTGGCGCAATTTATCCTCCCGCTCACGACGGATAATCTCCACTCCGGTAGCAATGACACCCAGCGGATCGCTTACTGCAACGCCAACCGTCTTGGAGCCGAAATCCAATCCCATGATTCGCATGGTCTTCCTCCTAGTTCCAGTTATTCGCTCTTATATATTCGGTGAACATCTCCTCCACCAGTTCGTCACGCTCAACCTTCATAATCATGCTTCTGGCATTATTATGGTTGGTAATATAGGTGGGATCTCCGGACATAATATATCCTACAATCTGGTTCTCCGGATTATAACCTTTCTCCCTAAGTGCTTCATAAACAGTCTTAATTACATTTTTGACCCGGTCATTCGGTTCCGGCTCAACGGAAAAAAATTGAGTATTGTCCATATCCATAGTCATTCACACCCTTTTAATCACTCTTATCAATGTCTTATGTAACTTTTGTTATCCTATTATTTTACCCCAATTCAGGCAAAAAAACAAGTGTTCCCTTGCATATATCCGATGTCAAAAGTCCCTCTATTGAAACATCCAAAATCTGATTCTCCAAATCCCCTGATGCGGATACGGCAACCATCACATAGGTCCGCGTATGCCCTACCCAGTACTGCGCACCGGCAATTTCTTTCTTTTCCTCAAAAAGCACCGGCATCACCTTACCGACGCAGGCGCTGCGGTATGCTTCAGACAACTCTGCTTCCAGCAAAAGAAGCTCGTTGCTGCGTGCGGTTTTCACCTCTTCGGGAATCTGCCCCTCCATGGTATCCGCCTTGGTTCCTTTTCTCCGGGAATATTTAAAAATATGCATTTCAAAAAAGGAAACCTTCTCCAAAAATGCCTTGGTCTGCGCAAACTCTTCCTGCGTCTCTCCTGGGAAGCCCACAATTACATCAGTGGTAATGGCTGCCCCCGGGAAATATTTACGCAACAACTCTGTTCTTTCATAGTATTCCCCGGAAGTATATCTTCTATTCATTCTTTTTAAGGTATCATCACATCCGCTCTGCAGGGAAATGTGGAAATGAGGACATAACCCTCTGATTCGGGCAAGTTCTTTTACGAACTCCTCTGTCAAAATCATAGGTTCAAAGGAGCCGATACGGATTCTTTCCACGCCGGGAATTTCTGCAATCCTGCGAAGCAGGGACAAAAGTGCCTCTCCGGGATTGTGTTCCGCAAAATCCAGTCCGTAGGAGCTGATATGGATACCGGTTAACACAAATTCCTTGTAACCGTTTTGGCAAAGACTCTCTATCTCTGTCAGGACATTTTCCGGCTTACGGCTGCGCACACCTCCTCTGGTGTAGGGAATGATGCAATAACTGCAGAAACGGTTACAGCCATCCTGTATTTTAATATATGCCCTGGTATGTTCTGCCGTATGTTCTACTCCGGCATCCTCAAAGTCCGCCTTTCTAAGATCAATTACGGTAGTGTTCCCTAATGTCTTATAAAGGTATCCCTCATTGTCTGCCGAAATCCCGTCCTCCGCGTAATATTCGTAGGGCCGTTCCCCTCTCTTAACCGCCTCACGTACTGCCTCAAACTCCTCTAAAATCTCCACGATGTCTGCCTTCCGGTTATTTCCGACCAGCAAATCAATGGCCTCATCCTTTGCTGCGTTGTATGCATCCGCCTGTACAAAACAGCCCACCGCCACCACGACGGCATCAGGGTTATTTTTGCGGGCTTTATGAATCATCTGACGGCTTTTCCGGTCCGCCATATTGGTTACAGAACATGTATTTATCACGTAAATGTCTGCTTTTTGGTCAAATTGTACAATTTCATACCCGTTTCTTTGTAACAATTGTTGCATAACATCTACCTCGTATGAATTCACTTTGCAGCCAAGATTATGTAATGCTATAGTTTTCATGGAAATCTCCTTATTTTTTGGCACGTTTGGCAATTGACTTTTGCCTAAATATAAACTACTATAAAAACTGAAGTTTGGAAAGCCCAACTTCAAAGGAAAAAAGAAGGTATGTATTTTAAAGGAGGAAAGATTTATGAAGACAGTATCTATTTCTTTAAACTCAATTGACAAGGTTAAGTCCTTCGTGAACGTAATCACAAAGTTTGACTATGACTTTGATTTGGTTTCCGGCAGATATGTTATCGATGCGAAATCCATCATGGGTATTTTCAGTTTAGATTTATCTAAGCCCATCGACTTAAACATTCATGCAGAAGACGGTGCAGAAGACATTCTCACTGTATTGGCTCCTTACATCGTATAAGAGTCAACCGGGATTGGGTTTAAAGCAAGACAGAGGTCTTGCTTTTTTTCTTGCCCCAAACCCTGTTTTCGGCTTTATTTTTCCTTACACCGCGCCCTACTTTACGGTATATCCCTGTTCTTCCACGGTTTTTTTAAGCACTTCATCAGAAATCTCTTCTGACATCTTCACAATGGCACTTCCTTCCGTATGACTTACAATTGCTTCCGTCACACCGGAGAGTTCTTCTAAGCACTTCTTTACTCTTGCCTCACAGTGCGGGCACATCATCCCTTCAATCATCATTTTCTTTTCCATGGTAATAATCTCCTTTTCTTTTATTTCTTTGTCTTGCTTTGTTTCATCTTCTTTCCTTTTTTCACCTGCACGCTCTTTTCTTCTCCACATCAGATTCAAACGCAACGCATTACTCACCACACAAAAACTGGACAAACTCATGGCTGCGGCACCGAACATGGGATTTAACTCCCACCCGAAAATCGGATACCAAAGCCCAGCCGCCAAGGGGATTCCCACAACATTATAAAAGAAAGCCCAGAAGAGATTCTGCTTGATATTGCGAAAGGTTGCCCTGCTCAAACGAACAGCTTCTGCCACATCAGAAAGTCGGCTGTTCATCAGGACCACGTCTGCCGCATCAATGGCAATATCCGTTCCGGCACCGATGGCAATTCCGATGTTGGCTCTCGTCAGGGCAGGGGCATCGTTGATGCCGTCCCCCACCATGGCTACCTGTCCGCTTTTCATCAAATCCGAAATTACTCCATCCTTCCCTTCCGGCAGAAGGCCGGCAAACACTTCATCCACCCCTGCCTCTTTTCCGATGGCATTGGCAGTCACTTCATTGTCACCGGTCAGCATCACTACCCGAATACCCATCTTTCGCAAGGTATCAATGGCCTCACGGCTGTCTTCTTTCATCCGGTCCGAAACTGCGATAATTCCTTCTACATTACCATCCTTGGCAAAAAAGAGCGGTGTCTGTCCTTTTAGGGACAATTCCTCTGCCTGCTTTTGTATCTCTTCGGAAATTGCTCCCGGATTTGATTTTATCATGAAATCCATATTCCCGCCTGTTAAAAGCACTCCCGTTTCCTTCTCTCTGCACTCCAGTCCGTTTCCGGGATAAATTCTGAAATCAACGATTTCTGCGGGACTTAACCCGTTTTTTTCAGCCTCTTGTAAGACAGCCTTCGCCAGAGGATGTTCGCTGTTTTTCTCCAAAGAAACTGCCAGTTGCAGAAGCTCCTCTTTTGCCCCGCTGACGGGATAAATTCCTGTTACTTTGGGATTTCCTTCCGTGATGGTACCGGTTTTATCCAGCGCAACAATGGCTGTTTTTCCGGTCTGTTCCAAAGAGGTCGCCGTTTTGAAAAGGATTCCTTTGCGGGTTCCCACACCGGTTCCCACCATAATGGCCACCGGCGTAGCAAGTCCCAACGCACAGGGACAACTGATTACCAAAACGCAAATGGCTCTTGCAATGGCAAAACCGAAAGACTCTCCCAAAAGAAGCCAGACTGCCAGCGTTACGATGGCAATGCCAAGAACCACAGGCACAAATACACCGGCCACCCGGTCAGCCAGCTTGGCGATAGGCGCCTTGGAGGCTGACGCTTCACCGACCATATGCACAATCCGGGCAAGTGTGGTATCTTCGCCAACACCGGTTGCCTCACAGGTAAGCACTCCCGACTCATTTAAAGTTCCGGCAGAAACCTTATCCCCCGGTACTTTATCTGCCGGAATACTCTCGCCGGTAAGCGCCGATTCATTTACGGCACTCATTCCTTCCGTAACCACAGCATCCACCGGTACCTTCTCCCCGGGACGCAAAACAAACAAATCGCCTTTGCGGACCTCTTCCACGGGGCAAACCACTTCTTTACCGTCCCGCAGCAGCGTAGCCGTATCCGGCATCAGCTTCAGCAGACCTTCCAATGCGCTTGTGGTTTTCCCTTTGGCCCGAGCCTCTAACATTTTACCCACCGTAATCAGGGTAAGAATCATGGCCGCCGACTCAAAATACAATTCATGAAGATAGGAGCGGGCAAGCCCGGCATCTCCCGTCATCTGCGCATCGGACATACAAAACAGAACATATACGCTATAGCCGAAAGAAGCAGCAGAGCCCATCGCCACCAGGGTGTCCATATTGGGAGCACCGTGCAATATGCCTTTCCAGCCGTTTATAAAAAACTTCTGATTTACAACCATTACCGCCACCGTCAGAAGCATCTGAATCATCCCCACAATCATGGGATTCTCTTCCATGAAGCCGGGCAGAGGCATATTCCACATAGTATGTCCCATGGAGCAATACATTAAGGGAATCAATAAGATAATCGATGCAATAAGTCTTTTGGATATACCTGCGTCAGCGCCATCCCCTGTTTTGTTTCGTTTCCCGGTTCTGCCTTCTTCTGCTATGGCAACGCCATTTGCGTCCTGTAATGTTGCACCGTAACCGGCTTTTTCTACAGCATCCATCACCGCTGCAGGTGTTACTTCTCCATCCACTTCCATGGAATTTGTCAGAAGATTTACAGCACAAAAAGAAACGCCTTCCAATTTCGAAACCGCCTTTTCTACCCGTGCACTGCATGCCGCACAGCTCATGCCTGTAACACTATACTTCTGCATCCTAACCGCCTCCTGTTCTTCCTGTTTTTCAACAGACACACTCTTTCTTTCCCATGACACCCCATACTTCCCGGAGATGTTCCTCTGATGGAAAAGAGGAACGCTGCGGCGCTCCTCTTCGAATCTTTTCAATGTACTGTACTCTTACTATTATTTCAATTCACTCTCTTATTTCCAACGTAAACCAACCGGATTCCTAAAACTCAATATCCATAATCTCCCGCTCAGAAAGGGCTCTCTGTACCATATCATCGATACAGTCTGCCAGGTTCTCTTCATGCTTTGCGATTACGTTGACATTGGGCTTGGTCACGGGATGCTCAGCCACAAAAATCGTACAGCAGTCTTCGAAAGGAAGAATTGACGTTTCATAAGTATTAATCTTCTCCGCAATGGTTACAATATCCTGCTTGTCAAAAGCAATCAACGGACGATACACCGGAAGGGTACACACTGCGTTGGTCGCGTTAAGACTCTGCATGGTCTGGGACGCTACCTGGCCGATGCTTTCGCCGGTAATCAAACCAAGACAGTTATTCTCAATCGCAATACTCTCCGCAATCCGCATCATGTAACGACGCATAATGATGGTCAGTTCATCGTGAGGACACTGTTCGTAAATAGCCTTCTGGATCTCAGTAAAATTAATAACATGAAGCTTGATGGGGCCTGTATACTTGGAAATCAAACGGGCCAGATCCACAACCTTCTGTTTTGCCCTCTCTGATGTATAGGGCGGTGCGTGGAAATACGTTGCTTCCAGCTTCACACCACGCTTGGATACCATGTATCCGGCAACGGGAGAATCCAATCCGCCGGACAAAAGAAGCATTGCCTTACCGCCGGTTCCCACAGGCATACCGCCGAGACCGGGTAAAATAATGGAATATACGTAAACTCGTTCTCTGATTTCTACGTTAATCAAAACTTCGGGCTTATGCACATCCACACTTATATTGGGGAAATGATTAAGAAGTGCTTCCCCGATCAGACAATTCATTTCCATGGAATTGACCGGATAATTTTTGCGGGCTCTTCTGGAATGCACCTTGAAGGTGAAAGACGGATCCCCGTACACATCCTCTACATACTTCACCACATCTTCTTTTAAAGTATCAAAGCCCAAATCCTCCAGCACCAATACGGGGCATATGGCAGTAACACCAAATACGGAAGAAAGGGCATCGATTAATTCATCGTAATCAAATTCGCCGAGGGCCTCCACATAAATTCTTGAAAGAGACTTGTGAACATCAAATTCACCATCGCACTTTTTCACAGCACGTCTTACCTGCTCCACCAGTGCATCCTCGAACATGTAACGGTTTTTTCCTTTCAGAAAAATCTCACCATATTTCAATAAAAAGGTTGAAAACATAAAAAAACTACTCCTATCTGTTTCGCAAAATAAACCTAAGCCTGATACTTCAAGAAGCGCTTCTTGGTATCTGCATACTGCAACTGGCTTACGGGAATCTCATCCCCACGCTTGGTCAAAAAGCGATAGCGGGCCAGATCCTTGGCATGGGCAAGATTAATGATATAGGAACGATGGCAACGGAAGAATGTATCCGGAGGGAGCTGCTGCTCCATATCGGAAAATTTCATATGTACACTGATTGTCTCTTCCGCCGTAATAATGTTGGTATCTCTTCCCTGGCTCTCCAAATACTCAATCTGTTCAAAAGGAAGATTGTACAAACGATCTGCCACCTGAATTTTCAAAAATCCGCTGCTGTTGCGGGACATCTGATATGCTTCCATCAATGCCTCCCGCAGACGTTCGATTTCAATCGGCTTCTTCATATAACGAAGGGCATGAACGCGGTATCCCTCCATGGCATACTCTGCTGTAGAAGACACAAAAACAATAGGAACCTTCTCGCCGAGACGCCGCAATTCCTCTGCAGCTTCAATTCCTGTCATACCTACTGCCAAAACATCAGAAATCAAAAGATGATAATCATCTTTTCCGCTGGTTAAAACCTTGGTCATTACCAGCATATCTTCAAATGTGGCAATCTCATATTCGATTTCCGCTTCCTGTAAAATCTGTTCGGTTAACGCTTCGATAATCTGCAACGAAGTCGCCTCATCATCACATATCGCAACTCTAAACATAGTATCCTCCGAAAAAGTCCCATTAAACTTATTTTGTAAATTATACACACTTTTTTCACATTTTGCAAGAAAAAGCCCCCTGCAGCCCTATTGATTCTGATAATCCAACAAAGCTTTCGTCACTTTTTTCAGCAATTTGCCATACGCATCCGCAAAATCCCTGTGATTATCCCAGATGTAAGAATTATCGTTATTCTTTCCGGCCATCTCCAGCTTATAGGCCATTTCCGCCTCTCTGTTTGCCCCGATATTTCTGCAGGCACCCTTGATGGAATGGGACAGCACCATATAATTCTGGAAATCTTCCTTTTCAAAATATTCTTCCAAACCGGCCAAAAGATTAGACGACGCAAAGGTCTGCAGAATTCTGACATATACGTTCTGACTGCCGCCGCAATTTCTAAGGCCGTCTTCCACATCAATTCCGTCCAGGAATTCAATAATCTCTTTTTTACTCTGCCCATGGGAAACATGAAGAATGGTTTGAGGTTTCTTCTCTTCCGCTTTCTTCTCTTCTACCTTGCCTTCCAGAACGCGCACCTGCTTGTCCACGGGAATCCACTTCTGAAGAATTTCACTTAATTGTTTCATATGAATGGGCTTGGAAAGATAATCATTCATCCCTGCCATTTTAAACTGCTTTTCCACACCCTTAATCGCATTGGCAGTAAGTGCCACAATGGGAATGTCCTTGGCATAATCCGAATCCAGCTGTCGAATCTTCTGGGTGGCTTCCACACCATCCATAAACGGCATCATATGGTCCATAAAAATCAGGTCATACGTTACCAGATGCTCCTCCACACGATTCAGTGCCTCCAGACCGCTTTCCACCAAAACAGGCTCGAAGCCGAAACGTTTCATCAATTCGCTGGCCACCACTAAGTTTACCTTGTTATCATCAACAATCATAACCTTGGCGCCGGGTGCCTTGAAGGTTATCTTGAACGTTTCATTCATGGCCTGAATCTTTTCATGATTTGTTTCATAATTGGAAGGTCTCTCATCCTTTACCTTCTGCGGAAGACGGAAGGAGAATGTACTTCCTTCTTTTTCACGGCTTCTTACCCAGATATCACCACCCATAAGGTTCAGCAGACTTTTGGAAATGGCCAGACCAAGTCCGGTACCTTCCACGTTACGGTTTTTACGGGTATCAATCTGACCGAATGCCGTAAACAATTTATTAATGTTTTCGGGGGAAATACCGATACCTGTATCCTCCACCGCAACCTCTAATACACCGCTTTCATAATCATTCTTAATCCAGTGAATGTGAAGGGATATGTAACCGCGGTGAGTGAAATTCACCGCGTTATTCAAAAGATTAATCAAAACCTGACGGAATCGCAATTCATCCCCGATTAAGGTGCGGGGAACCTTGGGATCAATGTCGGTCTTGAGCTTGATACTTTTGTCTCGCATACGAAATTCAATGATGGTTAAAACATCATGAATCAGGGAGTTGAAATCATACTCCTCTTCCACAATTTCCATGTTTCCGGAATCGATTTTGGAAAAGTCAAGAATCTCATTGATAATGGATAAAAGATTCTCGGAAGAACGCTGAATGGTAGCCACATATTCATTCTCTTCCTTGGAAAAATTCCTTTCGGAAAGCAACTGGGCCATACCACTGATAGCATTCATGGGAGTACGGATTTCATGCGACATGTTCGCCAGAAAGTTTGCCTTGGCTTCCAGCGCATTGCGTGCTTCCTCATTCTTCTCTTCCGTTTTCTGCTTATAGGAATTAACACCGGTAACCAAAAACAGCAACGTAATCATGCCAAAACAGTATATCAGCATATAAATCAGATAAATCTCCATGGGAAAGAATCGGATAATCTCCTCCATCTGAAACACCGCAACAATCACCAGACCGATGATGGAAACAATAATATACTCTACCAGAATTCTGGTCTTGGAATATAGGGCAATAATCAGTCCCTGGGCAATATAAATAATAATCAGCATACCAAGGGTCTGCAGGGATGCCGAAATAATATAGCTGGTCACGGACATTGTAATAAAAAAGCAACGCACCGTAAAATTCTCATTGCGGACGGTTCGATATAAAAGCAACGTCAGCAACACCGGCAAAAAGCCGATGGAAATCAAAAGTGCTTTTTCCAGGCCGTACTGATTATATGCATAAATCACGTGCAGCAAAACCACACTGAAAAACTCTGTCAAACTAAGCCATATACTGGTCGAGAATGGCAACATACCGGTTTTCCTCCTTTTACAACAACAGATTTACCTTCTGGTGAAGCGACGTAATTCACCAATCAATTCCTTCAGACACTGAAGGGTAACGTCTATTTCTTCTTTCGAGGTAAATACGGAAAAACTGAATCTTACGGTAGAAGAAAGATGCTCCTTCGGCAGGCCGATGGCTTTCAGTGTTTCACTGACTGCCGCCTTATGAGAAGCGCAGGCACTGCCGGCCGAAATATAAATCCCCTTCTCCTCCAACGCATGAAGTAAGACTTCACTGCGGACACCGGGAACGGAAATGCTTACAATGTGAGGCGCCGCACAGCCTTCCCCGCCGCCGTTTACATATACATCATCCATCTCCTTCAACCCTTTTATAAAGTAATTGCGAAGGAAATGCATCTTGTCGATATCTTCATCAATGTTTTGAAACATAATATCTGCCGCTTTGGCAATTCCCACAATGCCGGGAACATTCTCCGTACCGGAGCGTAAATTTTTCTGCTGTCCGCCTCCGTATACTCTCGGACTTAATTTCACCTTTTCCCCTACATAAAGAAATCCTATGCCTTTGGGACCGTGAATTTTATGGCCGCTTACAGAAAGCAGATCAATTTTGAAACGCTTGGGATAGATAGGAATTTTACCGTATCCCTGTACAGCGTCCACGTGAAAAAGGGTGCAGGGATTCTTTTTCTTAATCCGTTCCCCGATACAGTCAATGGGCTGTATTGTTCCGATTTCATTATTTACCGCCATCACCGACACCAGAATGGTATCCGGACGAATGGCCGAAACCAGCTGCTCCGGTGAAATGCGACCGGTGGAATCTACCGGCAAATAGGTGATTTCAAATCCCATTTTAGCCAGTTCCCGCATACACTGTAGTACCGCGGGATGCTCAATTGAAGTTGTAATAATATGACGGCCTGCACGCATATTGGCAAGGGCCGCCCCCATAATTGCCAGATTGTCACTTTCCGTTCCGCCGGAAGTATATATAATATCTTTCTCCGAAACCTTCAGTGTCCGGGCAATGGTTTCCGACGCACGTCTGATTTCCGTCTCTGCTCTACTGCCGAGAAGATGCATGCTGGAAGGATTTCCGTATTCCCGGGTCATCATATGGGTAACCGCTTCCGCCACCTCATCGAAACATCTGGTGGTTGCGGAATTATCTAAATATATTTCCATTCCAAACTCCGTTTCTGTCACCGTTTACGGGCAACATACTTCCTTTAACATATAATATGCAAAAAAGCCCTAATCTGCTTCCCCCCGTACCTCCGTGCAGTACATAATCCAGGAAAGTACGGTAAAACCGGCCGTTTCCGTCCGAAGAATCCGTTTTCCCAGAGAAATGGGCTTCACGCCGTATTCTAACGCCCGGGTAATCTCACTTTCATCGAAACCGCCTTCCGGTCCGATAAAAACGCCGACTTCCATTCCGGGCTTGAGCGCATCGAAAAATGCTCTCGCTTCTTCCATTCCTTCCGCCAATTCGTAGGGGATAATCTTTCCATCCATGCCGGATGCCTTTTCCAGGGCTTCCTTCATGGTCAGCACGGGGGAAACATTCGGAATCAGACTTCGCTTGCTCTGCTTTGCTGCTGCCTCACTGATTCCCTGCCAACGGGCAATTTTGGATGCTTCTTTTTTGGCATCAAGCTTAACAACACAGCGCTTCATGGCCACGGGCACAATCTCGTAAACACCAAGTTCCACTGCTTTCTGAATAATGAGTTCCATCTTATCATTCTTGGGCAGTCCCTGAAACAGAGTCACCCGGACAGGAAGTTCCACACCGCTTTCCCTGATGAAATTAAGTTCGCACACAATACGTTCTTCCTCAAAAGCAGCAATCCGGCATCTGAATTCCCTGTCATCCTCCCCATTGCCTACGGCAATCTCTTCCCCGATTTGCATACGGAGGACATTCTTAATATGATTGACATCTTTCCCCTCGATGTAGATGGTTTTGTCCTGTATCTGATGAGGGGATACAAAAAAATGATACATACTTTTCCTCTTTCCGGAGTATTCCTATTCAGGCTTCTTTGCAGTTATGCTGACCCACTCGCCCTGGCGGGTTATTTCCACAAGGATAAGGCCGGCTTTTTTCACCACTTCCGCTACGAAATCTTCTTTTTCGGCAATAATACCTGAGGTAATATATATTCCGCCGGGCTTCAACTGGGCTGTAATTACCGGTGTAAGCACTTCCAGTACATTATGTAAAATATTAGCCACCACGATGTCGTAACAATGATAGCCCGCCCAGTCCTGCACGCTTTTTTCGGTAATAATGTTTCCGATGATTACTTCAAAATCTTCGGGATTGATGCCGTTGTCCTTCATGTTCTCAAGCGTTGCATCCAGTGCACAAGGATCCAAATCCGTTCCTTTGGCATGTTTTGCACCATACATCAAAGCCAATATCGCAAGAATACCGCTGCCGCAACCCACATCAAGAATCTGTGTTTCGCTGTTAACATACTTTTTAATCTGTCTGATGCAAAGCTGGGTGGTTTCATGCATACCGGTTCCGAAAGCCGTACCCGGGTCGATATGAAGAATCATCTTGTCCCGATCCTCCGGCTTCACCTCTTCCCATGAAGGAATTACCAGCAATTCATCAATGTAAAACTGATGAAAATAATTTTTCCAGTTATTGATCCAGTCTATATCTTCTGTTTCGGAAAGCGTAATGCTGCCTTCTCCGATTTCCATAAACATACGGATTCCGTCGAGCTCTTCCTCCACCGAAGCAACCAGTTCTTCCATGTTTAAATCATCCGATTCCTCTACGAAAAAGTTAAGATATGCTACTCCGTCATCTTCTTCCTGCTGGGGAAGAATATCCACAAACATCTGCTCTTTTTCCAAAGGAGTCAAAGGAATTTTATCTTCAATCTGGGCACCCTCCAAACCAATATCCGCCAAAGTGCAGATAATGATATCTTCCGCCTCTGTTGTTGTCTTAATCGATATTTTATGCCACTTCATGTTTACCCTCCGTTATAATTGCGCTCCCGCGCTTTAATCCCGGTAAAAATTACCTTTTATACTATACCATATTCATCCGAAAAATCAAATTGCCTATCTCCTATTCGCGGTCTTCCAGATCCTGCTTTAAGGCATCAAGATAAGGTACCATTACCCCGGCATGTTTGGGCAGAATATATGCCGGATTTAACTCTTCATGACGGAAGCTCTTACGGCCTCCCTCCTTTGCCCGGTCCCAGAACAGTTTCAGATATGCAAAAGGCAGATAATAGAGTTCATCAATGGAGGAATAGTAAATGAGAAAAAAAGCGATGCCCCCCTGCTTCTCGAACGCCTCCATAAATTCCACCTGATGGGCATGGATATTCTGCAGGGAAAAAGTGAGGCTTGCGCTTTCCTTGGCGTCAAAGCAGACCGGAATCCCCTGCACTGCACCGATATAGTCCACCGTACTTTTTTGTTCAAAATATGCAAGCGTGATGTGTCGGCTCTTCTGGTCGATTTTTACCGGTGTAATAGGCGTCGGCACCTTCTGAATCAGCGCCAGACCGCTCTCTTTGTACTTCTCATTTGTGCGATTAATCATATCCTCCAGGGTCGATCCCCGAAGCCCCCTCGAATTCCAGGTTGCCATAGTTCCTCCCGGCAACGCCTGTCGGTTACGTTGCCTTAATTTTGATTCATAAAATGCCGTAGAATAAGGATTTCCGGGCGGCATGATTCTCTTTTATTCTCCCGGTTTATTATACACCATCTTTTTTCCCCTCACAAGCACCATCGGGGCATTCTCTCCGATATGCGCAAATACCTTTCAGACCGACAAGGGGCATTGAATTCTTTTTCCTGCTGTGGTACGATAAAAAGTGTGAAGACGAAGGCTTAATCAATACTTTACGAGAGGGGAATTTTTATGAACAGAAAAGAAGTATTATTCATTATTTTGATGTTTCTTTGCTCTGTGGTTTTAGGGGTTATACTTCTCCCGAAACTGCAGAAAAAATTTACCGGCAAATTGTATAAAGCCGGGAATCGCAGGATTCTTCGGGAAAAGTACGGAATCAGTATGAATCGTCGCTGATAAGGACAATCACGAATAGATTACAGGACGAGGGAGGTAACCAAATCAGATGGAACTTAATCTTGAAAAAACAGCGGAAGACTGTATCAAAGCCATCAGTGAGAAAATCCGCAATCTTAAAACATTAAACATTATTGTTGCCGGCAAAACCGGCGTGGGAAAAAGCACCCTGATTAACGGTATGTTCCGTGACAATCTGGCGGAAACCGGAATCGGAAAACCCGTTACACAGCACATGCGTAAAATCGGCAAAAAAGGGGTTCCTTTGAATATCTACGACACCAAAGGATTCGAGCTGGGAAAGGATGCCCAGAAAGAAGTAAAGAAAGAAATTCTTGATACCATCCGTTCCGGTATGTCCGGCAGCGATGTAAACAAAGCAATCCACTGTATCTGGTATTGCATCAATACCGCTTCCAACCGCCTGGAGCCGGAAGAAATCGAATGGCTTCGGGATTTGGCAAGAGAAAATACCGTGACCGAAGTTCCGGTTATTATTATTCTGACCCAGGCATTCTCCAAGAAGAAGGCCAGAGAAATGCAGGAAATGATTGAAGGTGAAAACCTGGATGTTGTACAGGTCATTCCCGTCCTGGCACAGGATTATGAGATTGACGACGGCATTCCGCCCATTAAGGCCTACGGTCTGGAACAGTTGCTCTCCGTTATGAGCGAAGTGCTCCCCGAAGAGCTGCAGGAAACCCTTCAGAATGTGCAGCGGGCCTCCATGAAGGCAAAAAAACGTTACGCACAAACCGCCGTGGCAACAGCAACAGCGGCAGCGTTCGGTGAGGGATTCTCTCCGATTCCCTTTGCGGATTGTGCGTTACTGATACCGACGCAGATTGCCATGATTGCCAGCATTACCGCAATCTACGGAATAGACATTAACAAGAGCATTATTACCGCTTTTATTTCTTCTGCCCTGGGTACGGGAGGTGCAACCATTGCAGGTAAAACCATTGCCTCAAACCTTCTAAAACTGGTGCCCGGTGCCGGAACCATTGTGGGAGGTACCATCTCCGGTGCAACAGCGGGCGTAATCACCACCGCATTGGGCGAAGCTTATATTCTTTTGATGGAAGCAGTCTATAAGGGAGAATTGAAGGCATCCGATTTAGGCACGGATAACGGTCGCCGGATGCTGAAAGACCTATTTAAGAAACAGGTAAAGATTGCCAAAGATAAAGATCCCGCGGAATTACAGCTCCCCCCTTCGGGAGAGGAAGACCCTGAATAAACAGTTCGTATTTTACTATGAAATGTAACAAAACCTCTTACACAAAAATGTGTAAGAGGTTTTTGACATTAGCCGAAAAGTCCTTTTTTCTTCTTGCCCTTTTTCTCCTTCGGTTCCTTATTCCCATCCGTTGCATGAAGGCTGTTTCCTGTTACTTCATCAAATTGACGCAACAATTCCTTCGCCTCACCGGATAACTTCTCGGGAACGGAAACCACCAGCGTAACATAGTGATCACCGCGCACTTCTTTGTTTCGCAATGTGGGAACACCTTTGCCACGCAAACGCACTTTAAGGCCGGTCTGTGTTCCGGGCTTTACTTCATATACAACCTTACCGTCCACGGTTTCCACGAAAACATCACCACCCAATGCAGCCACTGCAAAGGAAATCGGTGTTGTGGAATAAATGTCATACTCATGACGCTGGAAAATTGCATGCTTGGAAATAATAGGCTCCACCAAAACATCCCCTCTGGGGCCACCGTTAATGCCGGGTTCTCCCTTTCCTGCAAGACGACTGGCAATACCGTTGTCAATTCCGGCAGGGAAAGTCACCGCATAACGCTTCTTCATTGTGATGTATCCTGTTCCGCGACAATCCGTACACTTTTCTTTAATAATCTTACCGCTTCCGTTACAGTCACGACAGGTCTGTACGCTTCTCATAGTGCCAAAGAAAGAATTGGTGGTAACCACCACCTGACCTTTTCCTTTACAGTTCGGACAGGTTTCCGGGTTGGTTCCGGGCTTTGCACCGCTTCCGCTACAGGTGGTACAGGTTTCTTTGGAGTCAATCTCGATTTCCTTCTCACATCCAAAGACTGCCTCTTCAAAGGTAAGTCGTACCGTTTTACGAATATCGGCACCTTTTCTGGGACCGTTTCCGCCACGACCGCTTCTTCGTCCGCCGCCGAAAATATCACCGAAAATATCGCCGAAAATATCACTGAAATCTGCACCGGAAAAATCATACGCACCGTATCCGCCGGCACCGCCGCCCTGTTCAAAAGCCGCATGACCAAACTGATCATACTGTTTTCTCTTCTCTGCATCACTTAATACAGCATATGCTTCAGAGGCTTCCTTAAACTTAGCTTCTGCAGAAGGGTCATCCGGATTCATGTCAGGGTGATATTTCTTTGCAAGGGCACGATATGCCTTCTTAATCGCAGCGTCATCCGCCCCTTTATCGACTCCTAATACCTCATAATAATCTCTTTTTGCCATAACAATTATTCTCCAAATTTATCTTCACGCTCAAAACTCCACGGAATGAAATACATCATTCCGTGGGGTTTTTAAAGTAATCTTACACTTCTCTGAAATCACCGTCTACGACATCATCTGCGGCAGCACTTGACTGTGCTTCACCGCCCATATCTGCACCGGTAAACTGGCTCATGTCAGGACCTGCACCTGCTGCACCCTGCATACCTTCATACATCTTTGTGAAGAGAGACTGTGCATTTTCCATCATCTTCTCTTTTGCCGCCTTCAACTCGGAAACTTCATCCTCTGTCATTTCTCTGTCTTTGGTCTTCTCAAGAATTTCTTTGACAGTGTTGATATCTGCTTCTACTGCAGACTTATCGGATTCGGGAATCTTATCGCCTACTTCCTGCAAAGCCTTCTCTGTCTGGAATACCATGGAATCTGCTTCGTTTCTTGCATCGATCGCTTCTTTCCGTTTCTTATCCTGTGCTTCGAACTCAGCAGCCTCCTTGACTGCCTTCTCGATATCATCATCAGACATGTTGGAACCTGCAGTAATGGTAATGTGCTGTTCCTTACCTGTTCCTAAGTCTTTCGCAGATACGTTTACGATACCGTTAGCATCAATATCGAAGGTAACTTCGATCTGAGGCATACCGCGTCTTGCGGGAGGAATACCATCCAAACGGAACTGTCCCAAAGACTTGTTATCTCTTGCAAACTGTCTTTCACCCTGTACAACGTTGATATCAACGGCTGTCTGGTTATCAGCTGCAGTAGAGAATACCTGGCTCTTCTTTACGGGAATTGTTGTATTTCTTTCAATCAACTTGGTTGCAACACCACCCATGGTCTCAATTGCAAGAGAAAGGGGAGTTACGTCAAGAAGAAGGATTTCACCGGCGCCGGCATCACCTGCAAGCTTACCGCCCTGGATGGAAGCACCAAGTGCTACACACTCATCGGGATTTAAGGTCTTGCTGGGTTCCTGACCTGTTAACTGTTTTACCTTATCCTGAACAGCAGGAATACGTGTGGAACCACCTACTAATAATACTTTACCTAACTCGCTGGCTTTCATACCTGCATCCGTCAATGCTCTCTGTACAGGTCCTGCAGTTCTTTCAACCAAATCATGAGTTAACTCATCGAATTTCGCACGGGTTAAAGACATAACCAAGTGCTTAGGTCCTTCTGCTGTTGCTGTAAGGTAAGGAAGGTTAATTTCTGTTGTGGTTGCAGAAGAAAGTTCTTTCTTTGCATTCTCAGCAGCTTCTTTGATACGCTGAAGAGCCATGTTATCGTTTCTTAAGTCAATTCCTTCCTGCTTCTTGAATTCATCAAGAATATATTCTGTTACTTTCTGGTCGAAGTCATCGCCACCAAGTCTGTTATCACCTGCAGTTGCTCTAACTTCGATAATACCATCACCGATTTCGATAATGGAAACGTCGAAGGTACCACCACCTAAGTCGTAAACCATAATGGTCTGCTCTTTCTCGTTGTCAAGACCGTATGCCAACGCTGCTGCAGTAGGCTCGTTGATAATACGCTTAACATCAAGACCTGCAATCTTACCTGCATCCTTGGTTGCCTGACGCTGTGCATCATTAAAATATGCAGGAACAGTGATTACAGCTTCTGTTACCTTCTCTCCTAAATATCCCTCTGCGTCAGATTTCAATTTCTGAAGAATCATAGCAGAAATCTGCTGAGGAGAATACTTCTTTCCGTCAATGGTTCTGCCGTTGTCTGTACCCATATCACGCTTGATGGATGAGATTGTCTTGTCTGCATTGGTAACTGCCTGACGCTTTGCAGGATCACCTACCAGACGTTCCCCGTTCTTTGTAAAAGCTACAACGGAAGGAGTTGTTCTCATACCTTCAGTGTTTGCGATAACGGTAGGCTGACCACCTTCCATAACTGCTACACAGCTGTTTGTTGTTCCTAAATCAATGCCAATAATTTTTCCCATTTTTCTTTCCTCCATTCTTTCATGTGAAACTATTGTTCCTTAACAATTTATAGTCTACGTACCAAGGTACGCGATTAGCTTACTACAGACACCATACTGTGGCGTACCACGGAATCTCTGTAGGTGTAACCCTTCTGCAATTCCTGTGCAATGATTCCGCTTTCGTACTCATCGCTTGCCACCTGCATAACAGCGTTGTGATAATCAGGATTAAATTCCACACCCACTGCTTCTATGGGCTTAACCTCTAACTTCTCTAACTCTGTCATGAGCTGTTTGTAAATCATGTTCATACCCTCTACATGAGGATTCGTTGCGTCTTCCGGTGAAACACTGGCAAGACCGCGTTCAAAATTATCGATTACCGGTAAAATCTTCTCAATAACACTTTTGGCACCGGCTTCAAACATTCCTGATTTCTCTTTCTCGGTACGCTTTCTGAAATTATCAAACTCCGCTAACTGTCTCTTAACCTTATCCTCTAATTCTTCAATGCGTTCCTGTTGCTTATCTTTCTTGCCGCCCTTTGCTTCTGTCTCTTCAGACTCTTCGTCTAAAATAATCTCTTCCACCGCTTCTTCATTCACTTCAGCATTCTCCATGCTCTCCGCGGTTTCATCAACGCCGGTTACTTTTTTCTCGGCAGGCTTTTTGGCAGATGTACTTTTTTTCTTCTTTGCTCCCAAGTCGTTCTCTCCTTTTTTTTCCATATTATTGACTGTCTTCTATTATTATTTGCCGTCCTCACCCTTTTGATACAAGGCATCTAACTGACCCTTGATAGTCTTAAGTGTTCCTACGACTTTCTCATAATCCATTCTCTTCGGTCCGATGATTCCGATGGTACCTTTCATACCCTCCCCGAACTCGTAATTTGCAGTAACAATACTGCAGTCCTTCATGGTCTGTATGGGAGCTTCCTCTCCGATATAAACCTTAATGCCGTTGTCAGCTGTCTCTAATTCCGCCTCTACCAGTCTGGAAAGCAATTGCTTCTCTTCAAAGGTATTAATCAGCTCGCTGGCTTTCTGCTGATCCGCCAATTCCGGATACTTGAAAATATTATTGGTTCCGCTGGTATAGATTTCTAAGTCCTCATCCTCTTTGATGGTTTCTGCAACCGCATCCATTACTTCGCCGATCAAGGAACCGTGCAACCCCGCCTGGGCTTTCAGCACTGCAATCATGCCAAGATTAATCTCTTCAATGGCCAGACCGTTTAAGTTGGTGTTCAAAAGAATATTAAGCTTCAGCATTGTTTCATCATCCAGACATTCCGAAACAGGAATCATACTGTTCTTAATAACATTTCCCTCGGTAACAATGACTGCCAGAAGCTGCTGTTCATCCACTCTGGATAACTGAATAAACTTTAATTTATTCTTCTGAAATCTCGGTGCGGAAATCATGGTAGCATAGTTCGTATTTACCGCAAGAACCTTTGCGACCTGCTTAAGAAGGTGATCCATCTTCTCTTCCTTCTCAACAATCATCTCCTTCAGTTCCTCCACCTGACGCTCGTTCTCCTGCATCATGCTGTCTACATAAAGGCGATACCCCTTGTCGGAAGGGATTCGACCTGCTGAAGTATGAGGCTGTATAATGTATCCCAATTCTTCCAGGTCTGCCATTTCATTTCGGATTGTTGCAGAACTCAAATTAATATCCGTATATTTGGAAATGGTTCTGCTGCCCACCGGCTCTCCTGTTTCAAGATAGTTGCGTATAATTGCCTGCAATATCTTCATTTTTCTCTCATCCAACTGCATCATCATACGCCCCCTTCTTTTATTTGTTAGCACTCAACCGATTAGAGTGCTAACATCTACATTTCATAATTTATCACTACTTCTTATTATTGTCAACACTTTTCTTTAAAAAAACCCGGAAGAAAGTTCCCTGCACCATTTCCTGCAGGGTAACCGTTCACTCCGGGTTACCGTTTCTGTCTATTGATTTTATTCTTGTCGGGAAAAACCTATCGCTTACCTATTCCTCTGCTCCGGCCGATTCCTCATAAGCAATTTCTTTTATCCGATTGCTGTAAGGATAATAAAGCACCACAATTTTTCTCTCATAGGCATGGATGTTCATTTGGTCATCCAAAACCATCTTTTTCTCTTCACTGATATGAGGAATGTTTGCAAGCAGTTCCTCCGTCTGTGCGTCAGTCAATACAAGCCCGTCCCTCTCGGTCTGGGTATAAATTCGAATTCCGTTCTCTTCTATATCATAGTATTCCGTAATCACTTCCCGCGGTCCTTGCACGATATCCCGAACACATCCCACACCGTAAACCGCAGGAATAATGCAAAGAAGCGGTAAAAAAAGCGCCAGTATCATATATAAAACATGGTTACGGCAGCTACGGCCCGCCGCTAAAAAGGAAATTACATATACCACACTTGTCAGAATCATAAAAAGAGGGATCAGATATCCCCAGTAAATCACCTGATATCCAAATAAACCTTTATCATTGGTAATCCAAATATATGCGGCAAAAAAGAAAACAAAGAGAACAACGCAAAAGAAAAGAATCTTCTGCTTCTTATCTTCTCGGGAAACACTCACGCTTCCATTATTCTTCTTACCTGACTGACTGGTTTGACGTGCCATCCTACTACCTTCCATTCTGTATCTTGAATCAAAATGCCGATGCGAGAACTCTCACACCGGCATTCCATTGCGCATCACTTTGGGAATTAAATTACAAAATTACCGTATTCGCTTCCGTTTACTACGAAATAAGCCATACTCTCTTCTGTCTTAACATAAACTTCCATCGTCTTAATATCTGCAACCTTCTTACCAAGGTCATATACCCAAACATCTTCTGCAATCTTAATAAGATCTTCCTGGCTGTAGCTCTTGTCTGCAAACTGAACGTAAACTGATGCAGTTTTCTTTGCTGCTGCCTTCTTTGCAGGAGCTGCTTTCTTTGCAGGTGCTGCTTTCTTTGCAGGAGTTGCTTTCTTTGCTGCTTCCTTCTTAGGTGCTGCTGCCTTCTTTGCAGGAGCTGCCTTCTTTGCAGGCGCTTCCTTCTTAGCTGCTTCTTTCTTTGCATCTGTTGCAACTGCCTTAACTTCTTCTGCCTTTGCTGCAACTGCCTTAGCTACGGGCTTCGCTGTTGCTGTCTTCTTTTCTTCTGCCATTGTGATTCTCCTTTCACACGATTCGGTTCTCCGAATGAACTACTGTTCCAATTCCTCAAAAAACAACCAAACACACCATGATTAACGGTTTTACAACCTGTTAATGCACAAACGTGCTTAGACACGGACAGTTTAAACTATATTTCCCTTCTTGTCAATTCACAACCACCCTTTTCCATGCATTTTCAGAGAAAAGATGCAAAAAATCACGGGAAAACGAGAATTTTTGCATCTTTTATACAGCGTTCTTTTATCTTTTTGTCCGGAATTTACCATAAATCCTTTGTATCCGGAAACTCTCTAAAAAATCAATGACCCTGCGAATACACCCAAAACCAGAATTCCGAGTGCAATTCTGTACCAGCCAAACACCTTGAAATCGTGTTTCTTGATAAACTTAAGCAGGAACTTAATAACTACCATGGACACACCGAAAGCCACTGCCATGGAAACCGCCAGCACACCGAATTCGCCAAAGGTAAATGCTTCTCCGCTTTCCATCAGCTCCAGAGAATATTTGGCGATTTTAAGAAGACTGGCACCAAACATTACGGGAATGGCAAGAAAGAATGTAAAATCTGCCGCCACACCTCTGGATACTCCCAAAAGCAATGCCCCTAAAATGGTGGCTCCGGAACGTGAGGTTCCCGGGAAAATCGCCGCAATCAGCTGGAATACACCGATTAATAGTGCCAGCTTATACGTAATTCCGCCTACTTCCGAAACCTTATCCTCTTTGCTCTTGTTTCTGTTCTCTATGATAATGAACGCAACACCAAAAACAATCAGGGCTATGGCTACGGAAACATCATTATAAAAAAGTGCCTCAAAGAAATCGTCCAGAAAAACACCCACAATTGCGGCCGGAACACAGGCTACGATAATCTTACCCCAAAGACTGAGTATATCCTTTTTCACGGTAGGTTTCTCTTTAAATCGATGAAAATCCATGAACCAGATCTGCTTCCAGTAAATAATCACCACCGCCATAATGGCACCTAACTGGATTACCACACGAAACATATCCATGAAGCTTTCTGAAAAATCCATACGGATAAATCGTTCCAAAAGAATCAGGTGACCGGTACTGCTGACGGGAAGCCACTCGGTAATTCCCTCAACTATTCCGAGAAAGATTGCCTTTAATATTTCTATAAATTTCATTTTTTCTCCATTTAATTTATAAAATGTTATTCTTACTAAATTGGCTTTAAACCTTTTTGCCTATCATTCCCCTGCTCTGACAATGTCACCTGGCAAAAGAGGCTCGGATACCTTTGCATAAAAGAGCATATACGGATGGGGCGTGGACGTAATAGGAAGCCTGTTCTCGTCATAAAGCGCGGATATTTCAACCACTCTTCCGACCTTACCCGGCGTGA
>JAZOAG010000032.1:0-30972 GCA_045595325.1 Lachnospiraceae bacterium | reverse complement strand
TACTAATAATTGTAAAAAAAGTCACAAAAAGTCCCTGTGCAGCTCGGCCCTTTCGAGTTTTTTGGGACAGTGTCGATGGGGCAAACCATACAGACTTTAGTCGTTCTTGCGTTCTCTATCTTGTTTGTGGAACACTCTCCCTGCAGGGCGGCCCCGGGCAAGATCTGTAAATAGTCCCCGTTCTTAACGAAAAGACATAGGAAAATTTACACCGATTTTTTTTAAAAAAGGGTTGACTTTTGAGAAATGTGTGTTACAATATCAATAACAGTAATCGTTACTATTATTGAAAACGGACGGAGGTGGTCACGATGGTTCTAAAAAAAAGCAGGCAGAGGGAGGCAATTAAGGAATACCTCATGTCTCGCACAGACCATCCCACTGCGGATCAGATCTACGCAGCGATTCGGGAAGAATATCCCAATCTAAGCTTAGGGACGGTGTATCGCAATCTTGGGCTTCTGGAAGAACTTGGTGAGATTCAACGGTTCCGGGTCGGAACAACAGACCATTTCGATGGCAATGCCGAGAATCACTACCATTTTATCTGTAAGAATTGCCACTGCGTGCAGGATGTTCCCCTGATGATGCAGACCTCTCTCTGCGAAACGGCACAAGCTGCTTTTAATGGGGTAATCGATTACCATGTCACCTACTTTTATGGTATGTGCATGAATTGCAACAAAGAAACAGGAAAAAACTAAAATAAAACGAAAAGGAGATTACGATTATGAAATTTGTATGTCAGGTATGCGGTTATGTTCACGAAGGAAATGAGGCACCGGAGAAGTGCCCGCAGTGCGGAGTTCCTGCAAGTAAGTTTACGGCACAGGGTGATGAGAAGGTTTGGGCTGCAGAACATGTAGTTGGTGTGGCACAGGGTTCCAGCGAAGATATCATGGCTGATTTACGTGCAAACTTCAACGGAGAATGTACAGAAGTTGGTATGTATCTTGCAATGGCAAGAGTTGCGCACAGAGAAGGTTATCCCGAAATCGGTCTTTACTGGGAAAAAGCTGCCTGGGAAGAGGCTGAACACGCTGCAAAGTTTGCTGAGTTGTTAGGTGAAGTGGTAACTGACTCTACCAAGAAGAATCTTGAGATGAGAGTGGAAGCTGAGAACGGCGCTACTGCAGGTAAATTTGACCTTGCTAAGCGTGCGAAGGCAGCTAACCTTGATGCAATCCATGATACCGTTCACGAAATGGCTCGTGACGAGGCTAGACATGGTAAGGCGTTTGAGGGACTTCTTAAGAGATATTTCGGCTAAGAAACAGCCTCAGCATTTGAGGGACTTCTTAAGAAATACTCTGACTAATAAACAACCTTATAAGCTGACTTATGACGAGAGGGAACGGCATTTGCCGTCCCCTCTCATTTTTACCTGTCTGCATGAATAGTATTCCTAACCGGACTCCTTACACCGGTGAAATATCAAATCCACAAACTAAAAGATAACATTTAATAAAAACGCAACAGCAATTGCTGCCACTACAGATGCTACATATAAAAGTATTTTAGGGATATTGTTACTTTTATTGTTCCTTTTTAGCTTATTAATCATTCCCGTAGTTTGTAACGGCAGCAGAAGAACCACTACATAGACTAAACTCCGGCAGAACATCGACAAATTCTGAACCCATTCATTATTCATTCCAATCTGCGAAACATCAAAGAATAAATATACTATTAAACCTGCTAATCCTATTAAGCTCAGTTTCCTGATTTCTTTTACAATTTCCTCTTTTTCTGTTGTGGCATAATCTGACAAACTTTTTGCTGCTTCTTTTACTTCTTCATTCATTATCTCGCTTTTCCTTTCTCCGTTAATAATTTCAGGAATACTTACTTCAAATATCTCAGAAATCTCAACCAAGAGACTAATATCCGGCATATTGCTTCCTGTTTCCCAACGAGACACTGTCCTGCCGGATACATTCAATTTTTCAGCAAGTTGTTCCTGTGTAATATTCTTTTCTTTTCTAATTTCTTTTAAGAAACTTCCGATCTTTTTTTGATCCATTTTTCTTCCTCCTTTCATCAACAGAATATGATTATTTCCCCAAATACAACACGACACAAAGCGAGAAAATGCCGTATTTTCGCAATCAGACAAATTTGTCTAACCGGTCTGCCTATTGGTATAGAGGTATTACTAGAGAAAACTTTGAATTCAGTAGGTATCACACCGGCAAAAACATAGGGGCAGGATTACTCCCGCCCCTTCACTTATGCAATTAAAAATCTGTTAAAAATATTTTTACAATGTGGCTCAATCCAAATTTTTCAGCCACATTTTCCATTCCTAATCTGATTTCATCCCTACTAAAATCATTCGCTTCCAGAAATTCATCCGTTAAGTCATTCAGGTAGGAATAAAATAATAGTGCAATTTCTAAACTATTTATATCCGTAACACTGATTGCATCATATAATCTGTTTTCCGCTTCATTGATTGCTCCTGCATCAACCATGTCTAACAGATTTTCCAGCTTTTCCTTCTCTTCTTTGTTTTCCAACAGTTCTGCTGTCGGGGACTCTGTATCGATGTTGAACAACAGCTTTAAAATAGCTCGCACCATTTCTTTGATGAGCCGCATTACATAATCCTGCTCAATCACAATCATTCTCCTTTCTGCTTTATATTTGCAGAAAAGATTTAATTATCCATACGAACCTTTAAAGTAACTATCGTATCTCCTCGCGGAAGTTTGACCAGCTTGGCACAAAAACGAATACATACAACTGCTGCCAGAATTTCAAACCAAATATTGAGAATGTTGGCGCCTTTTGCAGTTTGAACTTTTTTATGCGCAATGGATTTGATGTTAACAATTTCCTGCTCGCTGTCTTCGACAACTGCAGATGTAACGATTTCCCCAAACAAGCCATGCGCATTCGTTATTCCGCAAGGTAGTACAGAAACAGATACAGACACTGTAAAAAGAATAAAGAATAATCGAATTATCCAATACTTCTTCATTGAACCACCTTTACAAATTCAAGTCTATCGAATGTCATTACAGTTAATATAATAATTTTCCAATCGTACCCTGTCAATGCTTTTTGTCCTCTGAAATGAAGTCGTCTTAACGGTTCCTTCCGGCTACACTAGGGGAAGAGGGGGAAGCCTGCTTACTTCTTATTCCTCTTTTCTCATTAGATACCATACAATAGGCTTTAAGTTGGGGATGTGCTGCATGAAGTCCGCCACAGTGTCGTAATGGTAAATAATATCGCGGTTCCCGAACACATTGTAGGCTGTAAGTCCCGTCTCGTCGGCGCGGAGAGAAACATAGTGAGCGCCGATGCTCTTAGGCTGCGTCCACCAGTACAGGGAGATAATCACGTCGTCCGGCTGAATCGCCTCCTGCAACTCATCCATGCGAAGAAAACGTTTAAACGCAACACCTTTCAATCGCAGGTACTTTTCCACCGCCTTGGGATTTGTTCCCATGAGCCCGTAAGCCAGCATTCCTTTCTTCTCCACAAATTCCACAATCTCACAAAGATTCGGTTTCTGTCCCATCATGCTAAGCGTGTTAAAAAGAGCAATGCAACCGCATCCGGAATGGTGAAAATTGTGCCTTCCGATACGGAATTTCTTAAGTTCTCCCAATCCCTGTCCAACCAATGGAAACTCCACGCGAAGGGCACTGTTGTTGGCATGGTTCTCATCCAGCCTTTTACGAATCAAAAAATTCGGCAACTGAATCACTCTCGCCAGAGTAAAAATGTGATAACCGCCGATTCCGGTGATTCCTCTGAAATACCAGGGAATCCTGGGAATTTCTTTTTTCTGCTCTTCCATACTTTATCCACCTTTCCTTTATGGTTCTTTCCGGATTTTACTTCATTTTCCTTTTCGAACCTTCCTTTATCGCCCTTCCCGGCTCTTACTCTCTTCTTATGGTGTCATTCTCCTGCAGTTCATTCGCCGATGCAGTCCTGCCGTGATCGACCTTTTTTCTATCTTAACCTCCGGAATAAGTTCTGTCAATTTGAGGGCAGGCATATAATCAAAAGAAAATGTCCCTCATAAAAGGACTTTCCCATGAGCTTTTATTCCTCTGATTCCTCTCGAAATCCCCGGACCACACCTGTCTTTCGTCCCTCCGGCACGCTTTGCCTGATAAGCGGTATTCTTCTGCTCGGCATCTCTCTTTTTCTTTTTTTTACCGCGCCGGACCGCAGATTTGAACGCTTCTTGGATTCTCATCTGAAAAAGGAGCTGGCAAAAGATGGTCTGACACTCCATTATACCCTTGCCGACCCTTCCGAATATGGCATCAAGGAGCCGACCCGCACCCTGGAAGTTTATTCCCTTGCCGGGGAACAGGCCGCAGTATCCGAACACATCGAAGACAAAGAAGTCTTACTTGGCTTCAACCGCTCTGCTCTGCGACCGGAAAATCAAATCACTTATGACATTCTGCTCTATACGCTGGAATGTGAGATTGCGGGGGCGCCCTACCTCTACTTTGAAGAACCATTAACCTTTGTCTCCGGCATGCATGTGGAGCTACCGATTCTTTTATCGGAATATGCCATGCGGGATTCGGCGGAGGTGAAGGATTATCTCGCCCTTTTAGAATCCGTGCCGGGCTACCTTGAGGGACTCCTTGCTTTCGAAGAAGAGAAGGCGGCCGAAGGCACATTCATGTCCTCCTATGCGCTAAAAGAAGTCTTAAAACAATGCCAGTCGGTTCTTACTGCGGAAAGCCTGCAGACGGAAACCAACCTGCTGCAAACCGGTTTCCGCAGTCGCCTGGAAAAACTGCTGGAAAAGAAGCAAATCTCGCAGACCCAATTTGATGCATTTCTTAAGGAAAATAACCGGATTCTGACGGAGGAGGTGCTTCCGGCCTATGAAAAGCTGACCCACGGATTATATAACCTTAAAAGTTATGCCGGCGCCTCACAGGGATTATGTTACAGTGAAAGTGCCGGTGCGAAGGCAGCACAAACCGGAAAAGAAGAACCACTCTCTGCGCTCCAGGAAGCCAAAACCGGCAAAGATTACTACCGGTATCTGATCAAACGGGAAACCGGCAGCGACATGTCCCCGGAGGAGATGATGACACTGTTGGAGGAAAATTTTCTGGCAGACTATTCCGCCCTGATGAGCCTTTATAATGAATCCGGCGAAGACGGGGATAAGAACAAAGCGTTTACTTTGGATACAATCCATCCGGTGGAATCCACGGAGGACTACGCTTTTATTCTGGAAGATTTGAAAAACAAATGTTTTCTTTGGTTTCCTGCAGTACAGGAGAAGCTCCAAACGGAAGTTTTGCCCGTGGAAAAAGGGCTTTCCGATTACGTAAGCCCTGCTTTTTATCTGATTCCGCCACTGGATTTGTACGACGAAAATGTTATTTACTTAAATGAGCCGGAAAATACTGACGATTTAAGCCTCTATACTACTCTGGCTCACGAGGGATATCCCGGGCATCTCTATCAGACCACCTATTTCTATGGGCTTCTTGCCGATGGGATGTACCACCCGGTCCGGAGCATTTTACAGTTTCCGGGTTATACGGAAGGCTATGCCACCTATGCGGAATTTCTCTCTTACGAATATGCCGAAAGCTACGCAGATGCTACAGCGATGAAAATCGAACGACTCAACCGTCGTCTCTGGTTAAGCCTCTATGCCATGTTAGACCTCTCCATTCATTTTTACGGTTATGACAACGAGGACACCTACCAATGTCTTGCCTCATTCGGCATTGATGACAGGCGGGCCGCCGGAGAAGTCTATGAGTACATTGTCAACGCGCCGGCCAACTACTTAACCTACTACATCGGTTGTCTGGAAACGGAGCGTTGCAAGGAGTTGGCCCGGGTCGCCTGGAAAGAGGACTACAGCGACATGCGCTTTCACTCCTTCTTTTTAGGGCTGGGGCCGGCTCCCTTCCCGTATATCAGGGAGAATATCAGCAACTCTCCTGACTTTTTACAATTTTAACAATACGACTGGTGCCAAGGCGGTTTGCACCGAGGCGAAGGAACTCTTCTGCATCCTTTAAATCGGAGATACCGCCGGCTGCCTTAATCTGCACCGGGGCCTGAATGTGTGCCGCAAAAATCTCGATATCCTCGACGGTTGCTCCCGCTGTAGAAAATCCCGTAGAGGTTTTGATGAAATCTGCACCGGAAGCCATCACAATCTCACACATCTTGATTTTTTCCTCCCTGGTAAGAAGGCAGGTTTCGATGATTACTTTCAGGATTTTATCCCCGCAAACTGCTTTGATTGCTTTGATTTCTTCCAGAATTTCATTATATTTTTTTTCTTTCAATGCGCCGATGCGGATTACCATATCAATTTCGTCCGCACCGTCTTCAATTGCAATGCGGGTTTCTTCACATTTTGCCGCGGTTGTCATGTAGCCGTTGGGGAAACCGATTACCGTGCAGATTGCAAGCTCACCCTTCACATATTCTGCTGCCTGCTTCACGAAATACGGCGGAATGCAGACCGAAGCTACTTTATATTTCATGCCGTCATCACAAATCTGACGAATCTCCTCCCAGGTAGCAGCCTGTGCAAGCAGGGTATGATCCACTTTAGATAAAATTTCTGAAATTTCCATTTTCTTTTTCCTCTTCTTTCTATTTATTGATATCCGTTTCGGTTTCCGATAAACATGTTTTAATCTTCTTCTGCAGTCTTTACTTTTAAATCCATCTTCTCTGATATATATGCAACCAAATAACCCACTGCGCCCAAAAGTATTCCGATCAAAATCTGTATCATCGATTCATAATAAAGCGGAATAATCATTAACGTGGATGCTGCAACAATACCTGCCACTGCATGATACGCAAGGGAAGCTTTCTTTTTAAAAAACAGATTTACCGCGCGGGCAAGCAGCAAGGCAGTGGCACACATACCCACCAGCCAGGGCAGTATTACATGCCAGTCCAGACTCACCAGCCCATTGTTTAACGGTTCATACAATCCCAGTGCAAGCAACATCGGTGATGACGATAATCCCGGAATAACAAAACTTAAACCCCAAAGCACACCACCAAAAGTAAACCAACCCATATTCGGTTCCACTTTTATATTGATTATGTATTTTACTATTACCAAAATAGCAATCAATAATATACCGGAACCAATCATAGACACATAGGAGCCCTTCGTTCTTCCCTTTTTGCCGGCCTCCTTGAAAAGAGACGGAACCGTTCCCGCAATCAGACCAACAAAAAGCCATGTTGCATAGAGGTCAGACACCTCAAAAATCCATTGTATCAATTTAGCAAAAATAAAAAACCCGCATATCCATCCCGTACCAATCGAAAGCAATATTTTCCAATGCTTACGAACACCCTTAATCGGATTGGCAAGTGTCTCCATCAACAACGGATATACACCGAAGATTACACAAAGAACACCGGCACTGACCCCCGGCAAAATCGCACCTGCACCCATCGCGATACCGCAAATTATATTTTTAATAAGACTTGGGGTTTTTCTCTCTTTCACGTTCCGGAATTCCTCTTCTGTTTCTTCCTTTTCCATTTTATCTTCTATACGGTCAAAATCCCGCCATTGTATAAATCAGCATCAAAAGTGGTATCGTTACTATGCTAAGAAGTGTTCCCAGCAGCACCAGATTTGCCGCCTCTTTCTGGCCTTTCCCCAGCATTTCCGGGAAATTCAGCACAATACTTGCCACCGGTGTGGCATATAAAATGAATAACGTCCTTTTAAAATCCTCCCCCAGGGGCAGCGGCAGAATAATCAGAAAACCGATAATCGGCACAATGATTTGCTTCACCAGAATCGTTGCGTACACCGCACCGTCAGTAAACAGCTTCTTTCCCTCCACCGTGGCAAGCCGCATTCCCATCACCAGCATACAAAGAGGTGTGCTCATTCGTCCGAGCAGGGTAACCATGGTATCCACCTGCTCCGGCAACCTGATGCCGAAGACAAAAATGGGAACCGCCACCAGCAGTGTAATACTGACAGGATTGATAAACGCCTTTTTCAAACTGATATATTTTTTATCCTTCATGATAATGGCCGACGCTAAGGTCCACCCCAGCAGATTCATTCCCACGGAGAATACGCTGGACATCATAATCGCCTCCGGATAATGGGGCATTACCGCTTCCAGCAGAGGGACCCCCATAAAAGCGCAGTTCCCCAGAGCCGTTGCCGTAACGCAGACCCGCACCTTCACATCCTCAAAATGTTTCCTGCAGATCAAAGCTGCTGCCAGCATAATTGCCGCCTGAAAAAGCATGGATATTACCAATAGTATTCCCAAATCCTTCAAAAGTCCATGGGAATACTCCACATTTTTAAAGGAATAGATAATCAGGCAGGGGGAACAGACATACATCAGCACGTTTGCAAATGATTTGATGGACTCTTTTTCCACCTTCCCCACCTTCACCAAAAGAAAGCCCGGCACGGCATAAAAAAGCATAATTGCAACCGATGTAAGTGTAATCAAAAAATTGCCCATACCTTCTCCTTTCCTGCACAGGTGTCCCGCATCATATCCCTGCTGCCTGTCTGTCCGTATTGCCGTCTCACACAGTCTTCATTATAACCTTTTGCTGACAATACTACAACTTATATTCCTCACAATTGCACATCTCCGGGTCATTTTCCCCCGGTTTCCCTCTGATTCGGGCAACTCATGTCCCCGAATTGGCAACTCACGACATGGGCAGTTGCAGACGCCCCTTTCCTTTTGTATTCTATGACCAAAAGGAGGCGAAAGCAATGAATCACATTATTGAGTTGGAAAATATAAGTCACAGTTATCAGAAGACAGAGGTACTTAAAAATATCTCTTTTACCGTAAAAAAGGGCGAAATCCTCGGTCTGCTGGGTCCCAGCGGGGCCGGAAAAACTACCTTGGTAAACATTTTAACCGGACAACTCTCACAGACCTCCGGCACAGGCCGGGTACTGGGAGATGACACCAAGATGATTTCAAATCGGACCAAAGAACAAATGGGAATCATGATGGACAGCTTCGGACTGTACGAGCGGCTCAATGTCTATGATAACATGAAGCTCTTTGCCCAAATCGGTAGGGCTGATAAAAAAAGAATTGATGAAACCCTCAAAAAAGTGGGACTTTACAACGCGAGAAAAACCGTGGTGTCAAACCTTTCCAAAGGAATGCGCAACCGCCTGAACATGGCACGGGCCATTCTTGGGAACGCTACACTGCTCTTTCTGGATGAACCCACCTCGGGACTTGACCCCGCCACTACAGACTTTATCCACGAGATGCTGCTGGAAATGAAGAAAGAGGGCATTACCATTTTCCTCACTACACACAACATGTATGAGGCATCTAAGCTTTGTGACAATATCGCCCTGCTTCATCAGGGAGAAATCATCGAATACGGAAATCCGGCAGTCATCTGCAGATCCCACAACATCCGGGAACAGTTCTTTATTGTGCTGCAGAATGATGAAACCATTGTACTGCCTAATACCCCGGAATCCGGAGAACAAATCGGCAATCTGATTAAAGATACGAAACTGAAGTCCATTCATTCTTCCGAGCCGACCTTAGAGGATGTTTTTTTGAAACTGACCGGCCGGAAACTGGTTGACTGATACAAGGAGGGTTATCACATGCGAAATATTACAGCAATCATGAAAAAACAGGGAAAAGATACGGTTAAAAACCTGCCGGTACTGATACAATTCATCATTTTTCCGGTTATGGCAATTGTTATGTCCCGGTTCGTGGAGGTACCGGGGCTGGAACCCGACTATTTTATTAAAATATTCGCCGGCATGTTTGTGGGAATGTCTCCACTGGTTGCAACAGCGTCCATTATTTCCGAGGAAAAATCCCAGGGAACGCTTCGTGTTCTTTTTATGAGCAATGTCAAATCCGTGGAATACCTGCTGGCAATCGGCAGTTTTGTATTCGTACTCAGCATGGCAGGAGCCGGAGTGATGTGCTTCGCCGGTGCCTATACCGGCACTGATATCCTGAAGTTTCTCGGTATTTTAGCCCTTGGCATTTTGACCTCTGTTCTGATTGGCGCCGCCATTGGCGCTTTTAGCCCGAACCAGATGGTAGCAACTTCCCTTATGACCCCGCTTATGATGGTTTTCGCCTTTCTCCCTATGATTGGCAACTTCAACGAAAACGTCAAAAAAGTGAGCCGATTCCTCTACTCCGGTCAGATTGACTTCCTAATCGGCAACATCAACACCGGAGAGAATGAACTATCCGCTTTATTAATTATTCTGATTAATGCTATAATAGCGTTAATACTATTTGCACTGGCATACAGAAATTTACGAAAGGTATGATGCAATGAAGATAAACATCAATGTGGACGGACAGCGTCCGGATATTGAAGTGAATATATGCTGCGGCGAATTGACGCCGGAGGTGGAGCGGATTATCGCGGCAATTCGTATGTGTTCCAAACAGCTGGTTCTTAAAGATACCAAAACAGGGGAAGATGTAATCCTGGATATTAAAGAAATTGCTTACATCGAAGCCCTGGACCGTAAATGCTTCATTTACACGGAAGCGGAAGTTTATGAAAGTTCCTACAAACTGTATGAATTGGAAGCCATGCTATCCGGTCTGAAATTCTGCCGGGTAAGTAAATCCTGTCTGGTGAGCCTCCGATATATTTCCTCCATCAAGACGGAAATCAATCACAGGCTCCGCCTAACCCTGAAAAACAGGGAGGCAATTATTGTTTCCAGACAGTACGCAGAAGATATTAAAGAACAGTTAGGGGTGAAAAAGAATGGAAAATAGAACAACATTTTTGGATTTTATCGGTTCTGTCATGAAGACCTTCGGAATCTGTGTTTGTATGTTAATACTGCTTACGGTACTGGCAAACGAAGGCATGTTTGAAACCAGCACGCTGTTTACTTTCGGCAATGAAGGAATCTCAGTCATTGTTTTACTGCAGTTTCTGCTTGCCGCTTTTATCACAAGATGTCTGGTGGTTATTTTTACATCTTCTTATATGATACGGATTTTGCCCTTAACCGCCCGGCTGATTCTGATGCCGTTGTCCATTATTCTTTGCCTGGGCATCGCGATTTATTTCTTTGACTGGTTTCCTTCCGGAAATCTCCTTCCCTGGATTCTGTTCGTGGTAAGCTTCCTGATTTGTTTCGGAATCAGCGTTGCCGTTACGCTTCTTAGAAACAAGAAAGAAAATGATAAACTGAAACAGGCGTTGGATCAAATTAAATAAATAGAGGCAGCAGTCACGAATTTTCCGTTTCTGCTGCCTTTTTTATTCTTATCTGTCTCGCTCTTCAATAATGTGAAGCGTTTCCTTCTTATTAAGGATTCTATCAATGTTCTCTTTGATAAAAGCCGGCTTAATATCGCTTTCCGCAATCTCTTCTATGGGGAGCCATACCAGAGCTTCGCCTTCGTCGGTCTCGGTTTTACAAGACGCCAGGCTGTCGTCAGAGATATTCATATAATAATAAAACTCCAAGACATGGCAGTCAAAACCGTCTATGTTACCGCCTACTCCCTTAAAAAAGTTCTCACACACAACCGCAAGGTGGTCAACCCGGGCATTTACTCCGGCTTCTTCCAAAAGTTCTCTTTCGATACATTTTTCGGTGGTTTCGCCCAGCTGCACACCGCCGCCAATCATATAATAGTAATCGCCGAAATTGGTTTTTACAAACAACATTTTATTATCATAAATCAGAATTCCGCCGGTACGGAACCGAAACCTATTATTCTCTTTTGTAAAACAACAATCGTATCCCATATTAAATCTCCTTTCCCAAGCGACGCTCTCTGCCGTAAGCAACCGGATTCTGCATTCATCCCTTTTTAGGAAAATTCTCCTCAAGCCACCTGGCTACTCCGTCCTCATCATTGGAAGCTATAATACCGGTGGCACACTGTTTTAATTCCTCGCAGGCATTCTCTACCGCATAGCTTTCATCCGCAATCCGAAACATGTCTATATCATTTTTGCCGTCACCGAATACAATCAGTTTCTCGCAATCTAACTTGGTCCGCAGCTGCCTGATGGCATTGGACTTCGAAGCCTCCGGGGGCATAATCTCCAGCCACTGCTCGCCGGTATACAAATCAGTCTGATACACACAATGGTATTTGTCTATATATTTGTAGTATAACGGCTCTAATTTCTCGGGAGAATCAATGCATGTAAGATAAAAAATCCTGCCGGCCTTTAACTCCTGAACGGAATCCACCGCATTTGTCCGCACATCATTTTGCCGGCTGGCAAGAAAATCCTGCATCCCTTTTGTGCAGGTTTCAGGTACGAAGGAAAACTTCTCCTTCCCCTCTATATAGGCATACACGATTGGGTAGATTTCATGGGCAAACAAATCATCCAGCACTTCCTGAATTCCCTCATCGAAATAATTGGAAAGCAAAACCTCTCCCGTAACATTGTCTATCACAAAAGCTCCGTTATACACAATCAACGGAATGCGTGCTTTCAGCCCTTTCGTCACTTTCTTGGCTGTAATCAATGACCGCGCGGTTGCATAAGAAAAAATCATTCCCTGCTCCACTAAGGTATTGATTACGGAGTTCGTGTATTCCGATATGACCGCATCATTCCCAAGCAGCGTTCCATCCAGGTCCGAAACATACAAATTTGCCATCCCACATATCTCCCTTCGTTACTTTTTTATATCTCTTCTCTCCCATCTGCCACAATTCTGCTTCCGCTGCGGAAAATTATTAACCTTCGCAAGGTATTGGTTTAGATAGAAATAGAATGGGGTGGGAAGATAGAAACAAAACGAAAAGCAGGTGCTTCGAGTCCGTCGGTACTTAATGAGATGCAACGCATCGAATTTAGTACCGCTACGTGACGTAGTGCAGCGAGAGCGTGCCTGCTTATGTTTTGTTTCTATCCAGCCCACCCCTTAGAATATTCCTATTCCGCAGCGGAAGCAGGGCAGGGCCCTTTATGCCCACTGGGCCTGATAGAGATCGTAATAGAATCCTTTTTGCGCCAGCAGCGTCTCATGATTTCCCTGCTCAATGATATTGCCGTCTTTCATCACCAGAATGGTATCCGCCGTACGGATGGTGGAAAGACGGTGGGCTACTATGAAACTGGTTCGCCCTTCCATCAGGGTCCGGAAGGCATCCTGAATTTTAAGTTCTGTTCTTGTATCGATGGAAGAGGTTGCCTCATCCAGAATCAGCATGGGCGGATCTATCAGCATAACCCGGGCAATACAAAGAAGCTGCTTCTGTCCGTTTGATAAGTTACCGCCCTCTTCATTAATGAGCGTATCGTACCCCTGCGGCAGGCGGGAAATGAAACCGTGGGCATGGGCCTTCTTCGCCGCCGCATAAATCTCTTCCTCTGTCACATCCGTCCGCCCAAAGGAAATATTGTCCCGAATGGTTCCGTTCTTCAGCCAGGTTTCCTGTAAAACCATACCGAAGGAGGAACGAAGCGCCTGCCGTTCAATATCCCGAATCGGCGTTCCGTCTAACCGGATTTCTCCTTTATTTACATCATAAAAGCGCATCAGCAGGTTAATAAGCGTCGTTTTACCGCATCCGGTAGGACCCACAATAGCCACCCGCTGGCCGGGCCGTACTTTCAGGGAAAAATTCTCTATCAACTTTTTGTCCGGTGTATATGAGAAAGAAATATCCTCGATTTCCACTTCTCCCACCAAACTATCGGAATCCTTCGCCGCATACTCTGCAGCTATGGCAACAGCATCTTCTTCCTCCTCTGCATCCAGAAATTCAAAGAAATGTCCGGCGCAGGCCAGGGCATTCTGGAATTCGGTAATCACACCCGAAATCTCGTTAAAAGGTTTGGTATACTGGTTCGCATAAGCCAAAAAGCATGACAATTCTCCCACCGTCATGGCGGAATCCGGCTTCATGACAACCATAGCTCCAAAAATACCCACTCCCGCATAAACCAAAGAGTTGATAAATCGGGTACTGGGGTTTGTCAGGGAGGAGAAGAAAATTGCCTTAAGAGAAATTCCCTCTAACTCCCGGTTCATGCCTTCGAAACGCTCCATGCACTCCGCTTCTCTGCCAAAAGCCCGCACCACCTTCTGATTTCCTACCATCTCATCGATAAAACCGGTCATCGCGCCCCTGGCGGCTGACTGATTCGCAAAAAGATGGAATGTTTTGCGGGATACAAAACCGGCCACCAGGAAGGATAAGGGCGTTACCAGCACTACAATGCAGGTAACCCGCACATCGATGGTCAGCATGAAAACCAGGGTTCCCACAATGGTGAGAATTCCCGTAAAAAGCTGGGTAAAGCCCATTAAAAGACCCTCGGAGAATACCTCCACGTCCGTGATAATACAACTAACCAGCTCTCCCTGGGTGTGGTTATCCACATACCGGATCGGCAGGCGCATCAATTTGCGGATTGCGTCCTTTCGCATCCGCTCCACCACATTTCCTACCATACGGTTATTACACAAATTCATCCCAAACTGCGCTATCACCGTGACTGAAATTACCAGAATTCCCACGCCGATTAGCCTGTTCACCCCGGCAAAATCCACCTGATTCTCTCCGATGATAAAATCCACCGCCTCGCCAAATAGAATAGGAAGCATAAGGCTCCCTACCACATTAAGCAACGCAAAAAAGAGGGAGAAAAAAAGAAGGATTTTATTCGCCCTGATGTATTTCATGATTTTACGAAAGGTTTTTCTTCCAAAGCCTTTCTTTTTTGCATCTTTTTTACTGTCTTTATTCTGTGATTTCCCTTTAGACATCTTCGTTTCTTAACCTCCGGAACACATTGCCTACTTTTCAAACTGTGAATAATAGATTTCCTTGTATACCTCACAGCTGTCTAACAGTTCATCATGGGTTCCTCTCCCCACAATACTTCCGTTCTCCAGCACGATAATCAAATCCGCATCCATAATGGAAGCCGCCCGCTGGGACACAATAAAGCAAATGGAATCATCACAAAGCTTGCGAATTCCCTTCCGCACCCGGCTCTCAGTGGCATAGTCCAAAGCCGAAGTGGAATCATCCAAAATCATAACGTCCGCTTTTTTCACGAAACATCTGGCCATGGAAAGACGCTGCCGCTGTCCGCCGGAGAAGTTTTTACCGCCTTGAAGAACCGGCTCGTCCAATCCGCCTTCCTTCTTCTCCACAAACTCCCTGGCATCGGCATACTCCAATGCCTCCCAAAGCTCTGCCTCCGTGGCATTCTTCTTGCCCCACTTCAGATTCTCCCGCAGGGTTCCCTCAAAAAGCACCGCAGTCTGAGGCACAATTGCCACATGCTTACGATACCGGTTCATGTCCATAAGATTCATAGGGGTATCGTTAAGCCAAATCTTCCCTTTTTCCGGCTCATAAAAACCGGCAATCAGGTTCACCAGGGATGTTTTACCGGAACCGGTACCTCCGATAATTCCCACCAAATCGCCTTTCTTTACCGTGAAATCAATATCCTTAAGAGATTCCGCCAGTGCACCGGCATAAGAAAAGGACACGTTCTCAAAACGGATTTCCCTGACATGGTCAATGGCAGTATCTTCCGCGTCCGCTTTCAACCGGGAATCAGAGTCGTCTTCCTCCTTCTCTTTATCGCTTTTTCTGCGGGGACCTACCTCCCGGGAAAGCATATCCGAAATACGATTTGCGCCTGCCAGGGACTTGGTTACGGTAATAATCAGGTTGGCAAGCTTTACCAGTTCCACCAGAATCTGTGCCATATAGTTAATCAGGGCAATCAGCTCACCCTGTGTCAAGGCACCGGCATTCACCTCAAATCCGCCATTCCGGATAATCATAAGGGTTGCTCCGTTGACAATGGCAAAGGTCACAGGGTTCATAAAAGCACTGACCCGGCCTGCAAACAGCTGAAAATGACGAAAAGAATCTACGCTCTCCTCGTACTCTTTTACTTCCTTCTGCTCCATGGCAAAGGCACGCACCACACGGACACCGGTTAAGTTCTGTCTTGTTTTGGTCACTACGGTATCTAAGGCTGCCTGAACCTTTTTATACAAAGGAATGCTTAGAAGAAGAATTGCAAACACCACCACCGCTAAGGCCGGCACGGTAACTACAAACACCATTGCACCTTTAATATCCACATAAAAGGCCATAATCATGGCACCAAAAACAATAAAAGGGGAACGTAAGAAAAGGCGCAGCACCAGATTGACACCGGTCTGCACCTGATTCACATCGGAGGTGATACGGGTAATCATGGTAGAAGTACCTAAGCTGTCCATCTGGGAATAAGTCCGACGCTGGATGTTGTCAAAAATCGCCCGACGCACATTGGCGGCAAAGCCCACTGCTGCCTTGGCTGCAAAATATTGTGCCACTACGGCGCACACAAACCCCACCAAAGCCAACAATAGCAGAATCCCTCCCATTTTCCATATGAAAGGGGTATCTCCGGTGGCAATTCCCCGGTCGATAATCGCCGCCATAACCAGGGGCACAAACAATTCAAAAGAGGCCTCCAGCAGCTTAAACAGGGGGCCTAACACGGATTCTTTTTTAAATTCTTTGAAATATATGAATAAGTTTTTCAATTCACGGACCTTCTTCTTTGTTTCTCTTATAGTATTATTATTTTCGTTTGATTCGTTTCATGGCAAATCATCCCGCACCCTATTATATCGCATTCATTTCCCCAATTCAACGGGTTTTGAGTGTCCCTTCCAAAGCCTGACACAAAAGAGAATTTCACGGGAATTCAAGAAAAACCCGGGGATTATTTCCCCGGGTGAAATCAACATCAAACTACTTATAATATCCTATAATTCTTAGTATCCGCTTAATCTTTCTTTTTATTCTCTTCTTCCTCATCCACAAGATACATCTTCTCAGGAACCGAAACTACTTTGTTATATCCGGCAAAAGCCTCTTCCACAACTTCTTTCTTCATCTTTGGCGTGATAAGGCTCACAAGAGGAACCACCACAAGACCTGCAATCATGGCAACCGCGCCGGCTACGATGGGACTGCCTAAGTAGTTAAAGAACATGTTGGAAACGGTAATGCCCACACCACAAATGAAGCTTGCCCAAACAGCAGCCTTGGTAACACCCTTCCAGTACAAGCCGTACATAAAAGGTGCCAGGAATGCACCTGCAAGCGCGCCCCAGGAAATACCCATAAGCTGTGCGATAAAGGTTGTTTTATTCCATGCAATGATTACGGAAAGTGCTACGAAAAACAGGATGAAAACACGAAGCACGATTAACTGTGTTTTGTCGCTCATCTTTTTCACAATGTTTCCTTTGATAATGTCCAGGGTCACGGTGGAGGATGAAGTCAGCACCAGTGAAGAAAGGGTGGACATGGATGCGGAAAGAACCAGTACAATTACGATTCCGATAAGTACATCCGGCAATTTCGACAGCATCTCCGGAATAATGTTATCATAGATTACGCCGCCGTTTGCATCATAAATGTTACCACCGGTGAGAAGTCTTCCGAAACCGCCTAAGAAGTAGCATCCGCCTGCCACGATTACTGCAAAGAAGGTGGAAACGATAGCGCCTGTCTTAACAGACTTCTCGTTCTTGATTGCATAGAATTTATGTACCATCTGAGGAAGACCCCAGGTTCCTAAGGATGTCAGGATAATTACGCTTAAGAGGTTCAAGGGATCCGCACCGAAGAAAGATGCAAACACACCGGGTGCAGAAACAGCTGTAGTACCATCTGCAGGAACCTCTGCCAACTTGGTTAAAGACTCATAGAAGCCGCCGTGGCCGTTTAACACTGCAATGATGACCGCACAGATACCGAATAACATAATAATTCCCTGAATAAAGTCGTTGATGGTGGTAGCCATGTAACCGCCTAATATTACGTAGAAACCGGTTAAGACTGCCATTACCAGAATACAGATTTCATAAGGAATTCCGAAGGCCATTTCAAAAAGTCTGGAAAGACCGTTATAAACGGAAGCAGTATAGGGAATCAGGAAAATAAAGGCAATGACGGAAGCACCAATCTTTAATGCGTTACTGTCATAACGTTTGCCGAAAAAGCCGGGCATGGTTGCTGACTTTAAGTGATTGGACATAATTCTTGTTCTGCGGCCCAGAATAATCCAGGCAAGCAAGCTTCCGATAAAAGCATTTCCAAGACCAATCCAGGTAGATGCCAGACCGAATTTCCACCCGAACTGTCCCGCATAACCTACAAAAATAACTGCGGAAAAGTAAGAGGTTCCGTAGGAAAATGCTGTCAACCAGGGACCGGCGGAATTGCCGCCTAAAACAAAGTTATCTACACTGGTGGCTTTCTTCTTCGCGTAGATTCCTACACCAATCATACTGGCAAAAAAAAGGACCATAAGGGAAATCTTAATAATCATTGCGCTTCTCCGTTCTTTACATTCAATCTGCCGGGACATGAAAGCCGGGAACTAACCCTGTCTCTTCTCCCCGGACACTGTTCCGGTTACTTTAACGCATTAAACTGTTGCACTTTAATGCGTTAAACAAGCTAAGTATAAGTCCTCTTTCTTTAATTGTCAACACTTATTTTTCGCAAATCATTCAGATTATCAACACATGCATAAAGCATCTTCTCAAGTTCCGCATCCGGCCGGCTCTGATCAGGTACCATCACTACCTTACAACCTGCCCGGTATGCACTTCTTACACCATTGGGAGAATCTTCCACCGCAATACAGTCCCCCGGTTCCATCCCCATCTCGGCGCAGGCATAAAGATAAATATCCGGTGAAGGTTTTCCTTCCGCCACCATGGTTGCAGAAATAAGCCGGTCAAAATATTCGTAGATTCCGAGCATTTTCAGATAACGCTCCGTTCTCTCCATATCCGTGGCAGTCGCAACCGCAGCGGGAATCTTATTTTCCCGCAACCATTGTAAAATCTCTATCGCTCCGGGCTTTAGCTGAATTCCTCTTTCACGGATACATTCCTCCACCAGCTCTTTTCTCTTATTTCTCACCTGATGATAATCCAAAGACTCGCCAAACACCTTTTTAAGATGTATCGGTGCAAAAGGCCGTCCCATACTACGCATCTCTAACGCCTGTGCATCACTCATCTCAAAACCGAAAGCCGCCATGGCCTTGGGCCAGCACTCCCTGTAGTACTTTTCCGTATCAATCAATGTTCCGTCCATATCAAAAATAACTGTTTTTATCATTCTACACGTATAATCCAATTATCATGGATAGTAATTGGATTTTCCTTTCTACAGCTTTTCGTCTATTACTGTAATTCTGAAAAATTATTTACTTTATCATCCTAAAATTTTTTGAAACATGTGCCTATAAACCGGTTCCGACAATTCATTTCCCAAAATAAATTCATTAATATATTTTTCACTTGATAACCAATACTCAATAGGTTTTTTCCCTAATGTCTCTTCCGTTTCAACACATACAACATTTGATAATGCTTTTTTTAAACAATCAATTTCTTTTTTCCCATCTGATATCTTTGAAAGATCAATATAATTATTTACAAAAGGGATATCATTTGAATTTGCAATCGATTTTAAGAGAGCCTCTTTATAATCTTTACTTGTTTTATAATTCTTATCAAAACAAGATAAATAACAGGCATTTAAATAAAAAACAATCGCTTTATCCTTAGTTTCTAAAGAATCAACTATTCTATTTAACTCATCCAGAAAATAGTTTGACTTAACAAATAATTCTAATGACAAATAGGCACCGACGAAATATAGATTATAGTTATTTGTCAATTTGATATTATCCTTTATAATGCTAATGGCATTGATATAATCTCCAACTGGACTCAACACCTCCGACATAACATATTTCTCCAGTGTGATAGAATTTTTATTTTCGATAAATTCCTTTTTCAGCATCTCATTGATTTTTTCACTCATCATTTTTCATTCTCAATACTTTCATGTTTTCTAACTTTTTGGGCTTATAGAAAGGAACGTTTCTACATACCTTCCATTACTATCCTTAAAACAAACAGGACTGTTTTCGCATCGTATCTGTATCCACGGTAGCGGAGCGGATTCTTTGTTAAGATTCCGTCCGTATCGATTCCCGGGGTGGCTTCTTTGATACTGATTGGCTTGCCCCACAGGTCATACTCATAGGTTCCGATAAGTTTTGAATCACTGCTTCTGTATACGGAAACTATATCATTCTGTGCGTTTCGTGTAAAGAAGAGCCTGTTTTATAAAAAATTTAAGGCTGTGATAAACACAACCTTAAATTTTTATATATAAATCTTCTATTTCATTAGCTTCGCCAGCTTCTCCGGATTGGCAATCACAATCATCTTACTGTCTTTTTCCAGAGGCTTATCAGGATCAATGTTAATGGAAACCGACTTATCCTTTACAAGCGCCACAATGTTAATGGAGTACTTTCTGCGCAAATCCAGTTCTTTCAGGGATTTGCCCACCCATTCATCCATAACATCCAATTCCAGCATGGAAACGTCTTTGGACAATTCAATCATATCAACGAAACCTGAACTTAAGAGATTCTTGGCAAGACGTATCCCGGATTCACTTTCCGGAAATACCACCTTGTCAGCACCTACTTTACTTAAAATACGGCAGTCCATCTCATCAGAACACTTTACGATAACTGTCTCTACACCGGCTTCTTTGCAAAGCAAGGTGGCCATTACGCTTGACTCTAAGCTATTTGCCATGGCGATAATTACCACATCCACATTGGCAATTCCCAAACGCTCTATTACATCAGGGTCCGTAATGTCCGCACACTTACAGTATGGAATAAACGCGGAGGCTTCCTCCACCAATTCCATATTGCTGTCAACGGCAATAACATCCGCTCCGTTTTCCACCAATTCCTTCGCTACTGCCGTACCATAGCGCCCCAAACCGCATACCGCGTAAGATTTACGAATACTCATATTTCCTCCCTTTTGCCATTATCCTTTATAGCCAACAACCCGTTAAAATGAATCATTCATTATCCGACACTGATTTCTTCCACCGGATTCTTAATGCAATTGGCATTATTCCCTTTAGAATTCAGTGCGATAAAAAGTGAGATAGGACCCACTCTGCCCAGATACATTGTAACAATAATCACAAGTTTCCCCCAGAAATTCAGACTTCCCGTAAGATTTCGTGTCAGACCTACCGTAGCGGTAGCACTGACCGTCTCAAAAATTATATCAAGCATATCCGCCTTGGTCACTGCTGCCAACAAAACCGTTGACAGGAAAGCAATAAGAAAAGACATACTTACTACGGCAACCGCCTTATTCACAGCCTCTTTGGCAATGGAGCGATGGAAAAGATTCACATCCTCCTTATTACGGATTATGGCAAATGCGGAACAGAAAAGTACCGCAATGGTTACCGTCTTAATTCCGCCGGCAGTACCTACAGGCGACCCGCCGATGAACATAAGAAACAGACATACTACCGAAGCAGCATTGCTCAAATTCTGCTGAGGAAGTGTCGCAAACCCTGCTGTTCTGGTAGTAACAGACTGGAAAAAACTGAACTGTATTTTATCGAACATACTGAAATTGTCAATGGTTTGCGGATTATTGTATTCAAAGATAAAAATTGCCACAGCCCCCACAAGAATCAGAATCGCTGATACCGAAAGGGCAATTTTACTATGTAAGGTAAGCTTACTGAATACTTTCCATTTCAGCTTCGGAATCTCTTTGGTAACCCGGATCACATCCCACCAAACAATATAGCCGATACCACCTAAGATAATTAAGAGGGAGGTAACAATATTAATCATGGGATTATTCACATAGTCACAAAGACTGTCCGGAGAAATAATATCAATCCCCGCATTACAAAAGGCAGAAACGGATGTAAATATTGAAATCCATATTCCTTTCAGTCCAAACTCCGGTACAAAAACCGTCATGTAAAGCAAAGCTCCCGTTCCCTCTACGATAAGGGTACCTGTAATCACTTTTTTGATAAAATCAATCAGACCGGAAAGGGAATTTAGATTAAATGCATCCTGAATCAGCATCTTATCCCCTATACTAATCTTACGGTGAAGGCTGATCATCACACCGGACATAATAGTGATGACACCAAGTCCGCCGACCTGAATCAGAATCAGAATCACAATCTGACCAAAAAGACTCCATGTACTTACGGTGGGAAGGGTAACCAGTCCGGTAACGCAAATGGCAGTAGTTGCCGTAAACAATGCGTCAACGTAAGACACTCCTTTTCCGTCCGCGGTACTGATTGGAAGGGAAAGCAACGCACTTCCGATTAGAATCATAATCACAAAGCTTAGCATGATTGTCTGTGTTGTTGATAGCTTCCATCTTTTACTCATATTTACCCCAATACCTGATTTATTTATTCAGCCGTTTGTTCTTCTGCCTTGTTCCCTTCTGCAACATGTTTGGGAATTGCAGATGCTCCTGTATTCATCACAGGTGCTGCCGGAACCACAACTCTGTTAACTACCTGACGGACTTTACAGCTATAAATTACGTAGCTGTCGCAAATATAATCATGAAGAGCCTGCTTGTCTTTGCTGAAAAAAATCATAAGGAACCCAAGACCTAAAAAAGAACTCAAATATTTTCCGATGGTTTCTCTAAACAATGCCCTTCCAAATTTCAAGTTCTTACCATCGGCATCCACAACCGTCAGATGAAACAGCCATTTACCGATTGTAGTTCCCGTAAAAGCGATACTGCAGGAAAAATACAGAACCTGAATGATATAAATAAAAATATCAAAGATATTATATTCAAAAATGAAATCATGGAACAGAATCGTATCCCCGTAGGAAAGCTGTACAAACCACAAAGGTACTTTAATAAACAGAAACAATATCCCAAGGATACCGAAATCTACCACAAAAGCAGCCAGGCGGGGAAAGAATCCGGCTTTAGTAATTGATTGATTCATACTTCAATCCCCCCTCTTTGCTTTCGATGAACTCTGTAATGACCTGTGCATCTGACTTCGGTACCGCCTGCTTGATTTCACCCATAATACCTGCGAAGGGAGATACCGTACTGCCTTTCTCATAGAAAATTACATCCTCATCAAAATAAGAAAGTACCTGCTCCTTATAATCCTCATAGCGGCCAATGCCGTCAATTAATCCATAATCCAAAGCCTGCTCCGCAGTGTAAGATCTTCCGTCCGCAATCTTGTAAACCGTATCCCGGTCCAAACCACGACCTTCTACCACGATATCCACGAAGATTTCATACATGTAGTCCACGCTCTGCTGGGCAATGGCTTGCTGTTCCTCTGTGAATTCCTGACCCTGGCTTCCCATCCCTTTGTTATCACCGCTCTTAATCAGAATCTCTTTGATTCCCAGCTTACCGTATAATTCACTCATGTCGTACATGGTACTGTAAACACCGATGGAACCCGTTGTACACATTCTGTTGGCATAAATCTCATCTGCCTGCATTGCTGCATAGTAAGCACCGGAAGCTGCCATCTCATCGAAATATGCATAAATGGGTCTTCCTGTTTCTTCCTTGTATTCCTGAAGTTCATAATACAAATCATCACTGGTGGTAACATATCCACCCGGTGAATTGATATATAAAAGAATTCCCACATTGTTCTTATCCTCTGTTAACTGCTCCAAATAAGGAACAATGGTGGTATGATTATACTGACCTGTAGAAGTAAAAATATTCTCCTGCCCTAAATCCTGAATAGTTCCTACAATTTCTACAATTGCCACGTAGTCATCGGTGGGTGTCATCACCTCACCCGGCGCAGTATCGCCGGCGGCAACACCGGAAACAATAACGTCAAGAATATTCATTCCCACTCCGAATACTCCGACAACCACAAATAAAACCGCTGCAACTATCATTGCAATTATTCTTTTCTTTTCCATCTTTTTTCCCTTCTTTTATCTTTTTACTGCTCCGACTCCTCGGGCCACTTCGAATAAAGCAATTTTAACACTATCGGCGTTAAAATGGAAGAGACTATGATTAAAAAGATAACCGACGTAAAATATACCGGCTCCATCAACCCTATGGAAAGACCCTTCTGGGCAATAATCAGCGCCACCTCACCGCGGGTCATCATTCCCACACCGATTTTCAGGGCGTGGGGCGTTTTGAAACCGCACAATCTGCCCACAATACCGCAACCGATAATCTTGGTAATCAGTGCTACCACCACAAAGGCAAGACTGAAGAAAAGAATCGACATACTTAAATTATCAATGCTGGTTTTCAGACCGATACTTGCAAAGAAAATAGGGCCGAACATCACGTAAGAGTTGATATCCATTCGGCGGGCAATGTACTCGGAGTCATGGATGTTACAAAGGATGATACCTGCCACATAAGCGCCGGTGATATCCGCAATGCCGAAATACCGCTCCGCCACATAAGCCATGGCCAGACAAAGTGCCAGACCGGCAATGGTGATACGACGGCTGTGAGGGTAACGCTGGTCAACTTTCTTGAAGATTTTGTATGCAAAAAATCCGCCTACCAAAGCGATACAGAAAAACAGAACCGTGTTCTTTACCACCACCAGAGGCTGTGCATTTGGATCGTTAAAGCCAACTACAACTGTTAAAACAATCATACCTATAATATCATCGATAATGGCTGCGTTCAGAATGGTTGTACCGATTTTGCCCTTTAAAAATCCCATCTCGCGCAGGGATTCCACCGTGATACCAACGGAGGTTGCCGTCATAATGGTACCCATAAAAATGGCTTTAAAGAATTCCTGGGAGCCGATTTCGGACCATCCGAAAAATCCCATATATAAGATAGTTCCGCCAATCAAAGGAACAAATACACCGACACAGGCAATCAGCAATGCCTTAGGACCGGTCTTTACCAGATCTTTCAGATTGGTTTCCAAACCGGCAGAAAACATCAGAAGAATAACACCGATTTCCGCCATCTGTAAAATAAAGTCATTGGCTTCCACCCATCCTAACAGACAGGGACCAATGATGAGTCCTGCAATAATCTCACCCACTACCATGGGGGCTTTACATTTTCTTGCAAGAATGCCAAACAGCTTGGCGAACACAATAATAATTGCCAGATCCTTAAAAATCAAATATTTTTCCATAATTTCCTCACTCCGTTTTAGACTAAATAATCACCCAATTTTTTATATTGCTCTTTTTTTTCGATTTTTTCAAGGGTTTTTCGGGGAATCCCGTAGGATTTGTGCAAAGTAGATGATATAATCCTTTTATGAAGCATTTTATTGACGAATTATTATTTCAAGAAGCGAAAAACCGCATGATTGCCCGTACCAAAGGGGAGAAAGGAATCGGCACATTGCGTGAAAAGACCGTTCATTCCGTGCTGAAATACTATTTTGCACCGGATGAAAGTTGTCATGAGCAAAAAATCGGCTCCTTTGTGGCAGACATCTGTATCGACGGGGAAATTTATGAGATTCAGACCAAACAGTTCTATCTGATGAAGCGAAAGCTTGATTGTTTCCTTCCGGATTATGATGTCACCATTATCTACCCCATTTCCGTGGAAAATACCCTCCATTGGATTGACGGGAAAGAAATCCATTCCTCCCGTAAAAGAAAACGCCGGGGGGCAATCTATGATTTTTTTCAGGAACTTTACGGAATCCGTTCTTTTATGGGACATAAACGACTCCGGTTTATTCTTGTGCTCTTATCCACGGAAGAATACCGCCTTTTGGACGGATACGGTTCCTCCCGTAAAAGAAAAGCCACCAAGACCGACAAGATCCCGATGGCTATGCTTGATATGATTTCTCTATCCGATAAGTCTGATTATTCTGTTTTTCTGCCGGATGATCTTTCGGAGGAATTCACTTCACTGGATTTCTCTAAATCTGCCCGTATCAGCCGTCCTCTGGCCGGTACCGCATTGCTTCTGTTGCAGGAACTCGGCGTAGTAGAACGGGTAGGCAAACAGGGAAATGCCTATCTGTACAAAAAATCACTGAAATAGGTATTTATTTCCGAATAATCCAAACCGGAAACTATATTTCTTTCTTCTTGTCCCTGACTACGTAAGGAAACACCTCTATATGTACAAATCCCATTTCTTTCAGGGCTTTTACCGACCTCTCGATATCTTCTTTGGTATTATATTCCGGAATAGCGGGCACACGGATTTTGATATGATTCTGATCCACCACTGTTGCCAGCTTTTGAAGATTCTCTTTCACAATCTCATTTTCCCGGCCGGTATAAGTTTTGTAAATATCAGGATTCATATCCTTTATATCCACAATAAAGTCATTCACTGCATGAATCGCTGTTTCTAACGCTTCCTTTGATACATTCAGGGAAGTTTCCGCCGTCAAATTCCATTCCTCACCGCAAACTGCTCTGAATTCTTTCAGAAACTCTGCATGTAAAAGAGATTCGCCGCCACCGAACGTTACTCCGCCTCCTGTCGCAAGAAAATACAAATGATCCACTTTCACTATGTCGAATAACTGCTTCGGGTTCATTTTTTTACATTTAGGAATGGTTTCCTCATCCCACGCCTCCGGATTAATACAATATTTACAGGACAGCGGGCAGCCGTAGGAGGCTACCAAGGTTGTTACCCCGCTACCGTCAATTCCCATCCTGTGCCGGCTGACGGAATATACCGGCATTGTAATATCACTCATCATTCACCCTCTTCCGGTAAATCAACAGGAGCCATATCACCTTCAATATAATCTGAGTCCGGATCATCCTGAGGCTCAACATACATTACATCACCGGAAAGTTCCGGAGGAGGTGCTACCCCTTCCGTAGCAGAATAAACACCAATTTTTTCAAAAACAAAATCCACCGCTGCTTCCACCGGTGCACAGGCAGTTAATGTGGAGCAGGCACCCAAAGATATTCCGGCTACTGCTACGGCTTTGCCGAGATTTTTTCTGATTTCAAGCTCTTTTTCAAGATATCTTAATTCTGCCTCACACTTAGGACACGTTCCCTTACATTCTCCCTGATAGGTACATTCCGATACTGCATATTCAATATCATTCTCTTTTGCAATCCGGCTTCTGATTTCTTTTAAAGCCTTACACTTCTCTTTTCCTCTCATAATTTATCCCTCTTTTCACAGAAATTTAAATAATCCGTCCTCGGATATATATTATATACGAAAGAAAAAACAGTTTTTATGACACAGCCATTCTTAAATAATATGCATCCATTGATTCCAGTCTGTTTACACTGATGCCGTTTGTTTTCAGGAATTCGGCCACCTTAGCGGCATCCGGACCAAAAATTACACCCGTAAAAGAAGGGTCCGATAAATCATTCGATGTCCCGTTTACATTGGAATTTAAGTTCCACTGAAAAATAAGGATACGCCGCTCTTTATTGTACTTCACATTAGACACCCGTCTTACACCGCATTTTCTGTATTCAAATAAGGAGCAGTACACCTTGCAGTAATCTTCATCATAATTGAAAAGAGCCTTGGATGCGGTATGATATTTATCAGGACAATTCACAAAACGTTTATATTGATTCTTACCGGAATTAATCGCATAAATTATAAGCAAAGGCAGGAAAATTACAATCCATGCAATCAAAAGAGTCATACCAATTGATATGATTGGGTCATAGAGGATTTTGGTTTCCTCCGCAAAAAGCATAATAGGAATAATAATAAACGGAAAAATAATCCATCCCGCCAAAAAGATAAGCGGTTTATAATTCATAATTTTTTTATGTTGAAATAAATCTACTTTTGTTTCAATCATATCCTTCCCCCCTTATATTTTAAAACTGCACGATTAAGATAACCGTGCAGTTTTTCACTTTTATTCTTCAGATTCAGTTTCTTCTCCGACAGATTCTTCTGATTCCGTCTCTTCAACCGGTAAATTTATTTCCTTCCCTGCATCAGTATCTTCCATTACCTCGCTGGACAAATCTTCTACGTCGATTTCACCGAACTCATCGGTTACTTTCTCACGAACTTTGGCAATCTTGGCAACGGAAACCTTCTCATCCAAGTTAATCAACTTAACACCTGAAGTGATTCTTCCGAGTGTGGAAATATCTTCCATACGTATCTGAATAATAATGCCGGCTGTGGTAATCATCATGATTTCATGGTCATCATTTACAGCTTTAACACCGATTACATATCCTGTCTTGTCGGTAATCTTGTAACATTTCACACCCTTACCGCCACGTTTCTGCACGTTGAATTCTTCAAGATATGTACGCTTACCCATACCCTTTTCGGATACAATAAGCAACGAATCTCCCTGATGATCTAACTGCATACCTACAATTTCATCCAGGTCGGCAAGATTCATACCGATTACACCCATGGAAGTACGTCCTGTGGCGCGTACATCAGTCTCCTTAAAGCAGATACACATACCATGCTTTGTTACAAGGTAAATCAAAGTATCCTTATCGGTAGACTTAACTTCGATTAACTCATCATCTTCACGCAATGTGATAGCCTGAAGACCATTCTTACGTATATTGCTGTATTCCGTAATATGAGTCTTCTTTACCGTTCCCTTACGGGTTACCATGAAGAGGTTCTTTTCTTCCTCATATTCCTTGATGGGAATAATAGCCGAAATCTTCTCTCCGGGATTCAATTGTAAAAGATTGATAATCGCCACACCTCTTGCAGTACGTCCTGCTTCAGGAATCTCGTATGCCTTCAGGCGGTATACGCGACCCATGTTGGTAAAGAACATAATATAATGATGGGTTGTGGTCATTAACAGATCTTCAATATAATCGTCTTCAATGGTCTGCATTCCCTTAATGCCGCGACCACCTCTGTTCTGTGATTTGAAATTATCCACAGTCATTCTCTTGATATATCCCAGAGAAGTCATGGCAATTACGGTATTCTCATTCGGAACCAGATCTTCCATGGTAATGTCATATTCATCAAAACCAATCTTGGTTCTTCTGTCATCTCCGTATTTCTGACCAATTACAAGAATTTCTTCTTTGATTACACCAAGCAACAATTTCTCATCTGCAAGAATAGCTTTTAAATAAGCAATTCTTTCCAGTAATTCTTTGTGCTCATTCTCCAATTTCTCACGTTCCAAACCTGTTAACGCACGCAGACGCATGTCCACGATTGCCTGTGCCTGGATATCGGTTAAAGAGAAACGCTCCATCAAAGAAATCTTTGCTGCGGGAGTATTTGCGCTTCCGCGGATAATTTTGATTACTTCATCAATATTATCAAGAGCAATCAGTAAGCCCTGTAAAATATGGTCTCTCTCTTCTGCTTTGTGCAAATCATATCTGGTTCTTCTGGTTACAACGTCCTTCTGATGTAAAAGGTAATACTCTAACATCTCTAAAAGGTTTAAAACCTTAGGCTCATTGTTTACTAACGAAAGCATAATTACACCGAAAGTATCCTGAAGCTGTGTATGCTTATAAAGCTGATTTAACATTACATTAGGATTGATATCCTTACGTAATTCAATGACAATCCGCATACCTTCACGATTTGTTTCATCACGCAAATCCGTGATACCTTCGACTTTTTTATCTTTGACTAATTCCGCAATCTTTTCGATTAAGCGGGCTTTGTTTACCATATAAGGAAGTTCGGTAACAACAATTCTGTTTTTGCCGTTCTGAAGTGTTTCGATATTGGTTACCGCACGGACACGAATCTTACCCCGGCCGGTACGATATGCTTCTTCAATACCTCTGGTACCAAGAATCATGGCTCCCGTAGGGAAATCCGGTCCTTTGATAATCTCCATTACCTCTTCAATATCAGTATCTCTGTCTTCTTCCACCTTATTGTCAATAATCTTAACAACTGCATCAATAGTTTCTCTTAAGTTATGAGGAGGAATGTTGGTAGCCATACCAACCGCAATACCTGTAGTACCGTTTACCAAAAGATTGGGATAACGGCTGGGTAAAACAACCGGCTCCTTCTCTGTTTCATCGAAATTCGGTATGAAATCAACGGTATCTTTCTCATAATCTACCAAAAGCTGCATGGAAAGCTTCGATAATCTAGCTTCCGTATAACGCATTGCCGCAGCGCCGTCACCATCCACGGAACCAAAGTTTCCGTGACCGTCTACCAGAGGATATCTTGTAGACCATTCCTGAGCCATATTAACCAATGCGCCATAGATAGAACTGTCACCGTGAGGGTGATATTTACCCATGGTATCACCAACGATACGGGCAGACTTACGATGAGGCTTATCCGGTCCGTTATTCAATTCAATCATGGAATAAAGAACTCTTCTCTGAACCGGTTTCAAACCATCTCTTACATCGGGTAATGCACGGGCTGCAATAACGCTCATGGCATAGTCGATGTAACAGGTTTCCATGGTTTTTTTCAGATCGACTTCTTGAATTTTATCAAAAATTTTATCATCCATTGACAGATGCTCCTTTTTTAAATATCAAGATTCTTAACGAATCTGGCATTTTCTTCAATAAACTCTCTACGAGGTTCAACCTTATCACCCATGAGTACGGTGAAGGTTAAATCTGTTTCTGATTCTGCCTCTCCGTCCATGGTTACACGAAGTAAAATTCTTCTCTCCGGATCCATGGTTGTTTCCCAAAGCTGTTCCGCATCCATCTCACCAAGACCTTTATAACGCTGAATCTTGTTGCTGTTATCACGACCAACTTCTTTGAGAATGCTATCCAGTTCTTCATCGGAATACGCATACCAAACCTTCTTATTTCTTTCTAACTTGTAAAGAGGAGGCTGTGCCAGATAAACATATCCCTGCTTAATCAGTTCCGGCATGAAACGATATAAAAACGTAAGTAAAAGCGTACTGATATGTGCACCGTCCACGTCGGCATCTGTCATAATGACGATCTTATGGTACCGCAGCTTTTCTTCATTGAATTCGGAACCGATGCCGCAGCCAAACGCAGTAATCATGTTCTTGATTTCCTGCGAATTCAATATTTTATCCAGACGGGCTTTTTCCACATTCAGGATTTTTCCGCGCAACGGCAGAATCGCCTGTCCTTTTCCGGCCAAAGCCGGGGCCCAGC
>JAZOAG010000031.1:0-9497 GCA_045595325.1 Lachnospiraceae bacterium | reverse complement strand
AGCAACTTTGTATCTCCAAGTTGATTGATTGCATGTTTCAACTTTTCATTCTTTATGCCAAAACTCAACTTTTGAACCGCAATAACAGCCAAAACATTTATCACTCCACATATTAAAAAGCACAAAATAAAAGGAACGATTTCCGAACCATCAAAGCTTAAATTCTGAGTTTTAATTTTAGGTCCTACCACGGTATAAAAAAGAGCGGCGACAAACGCCAATACTACCATCCAAATCTTTTTTGTCATCGCAATGTATTCCTTTCATCTGCTTTTAAAACTAAATATAGCTTTCTCCACAATAACTATATCACACCCAAAATCAAAATAAAATAACTTTCTTGTCCCTAATTAAAATAATTCTATATTAAAAAACCCCACCAGATATTTCTATCTAGTGAGGTCATTATATCATATTGCCACTTCCATAAGCATCCTTCTGCTCATATTTGACATCGTTTGGCGTATGGCGTAGGTTTTATTACTCCACACCCCCAGTAAATCAAGGAATTATTTCTCCAAACTCTTCATGGTAGGGAATATATAGGTTATCCCGTTTACACCCTTTGTTACCCTTTGTTATCCAATTTTCCAATTATTTCCAAGCATTATGATAATGTATTACTAATCATCATAAAAATAGTTTTGTTGTCAAATTGCTGTATTCTCTGATTTTGGTTGTCGGAACCCACTAAATATCATCTCACAGATCAGCTCTCAAGATATACCATAAATTCCATTTCATCACTGTCTTCATGACGCTTCACATAGATATCTCCGCCAATCTTTTTTGCCATTTCTTTTGCCACAAAAAGTCCGATTCCACTACCTTCTGCGTTTCCCACGTTTGAACCACGCCAGAAGCTTTTAAATATATATGGTATTTCACTTTCGGGAAGGAGTTGTCCCTTGTTTTTCACTGTAAAATAAAATCCATCCTCCTGCTTCTCCAAGAATACAGTAATTCTTGTTCCATCTCCATATTTGATTGCATTCTCAATAAACTGAGAGAGAATTCTGCACAGACCTTCCTTATCACTATTTACTATAGGATTGCCATCACATTTCAATTGAAACGGAATCTGTTTCGCTCTCAAACGATTCGCAAATACTTCTTCAATCTGTTCCTCTAATTCCTTCATGTAAAACAATTGCTGCTTCGGTTCAAAATCACACAGCGATGTAGAGGTGGTCGTAATCATTTCTGATACTAGCATTTCTATTTCCATGGCATTTTTTTCAATCTTACCTGCAATCTCTGCATCCTTTGGATTCACCACACCCGACTCCTGATACAAGCCTGTCACAATCGCATTGGCATATAATTTAATATTTGCCACTGGCGTTTTCACTCCATGGGCGATAGAGGTAACCATAGTCTGTCTTTCATATTCTAACTTTTGCAATCGTTTTCTGTCAGTGGTCAATTGGTCTGTAAGCATATTCATGCCCCAAACAAATTTTCCAAAATAACAATTCTTTGTTTCGGGAAGCTTCTCCTCTGTCACTCCTTTGGAAAGTTTTTCCGGATATGTAACCAGGCTTTGAAAAGGCTTTAATATCTTCCATTCTACATACCCTAAAATACAGATTGCCGCAAGGAATCCCACTGCCAATGCTACATTCAGTACTAACCGGTTCTTTCGTACAAACTCATCCGCATATCGATATTCCACAAATCCCAAAAGATTTCCATCTGTTCCATACAAATTCCAAATATAACTTTCGCGATTCACCTCCATCACCACTACGAATTGCGTCTGTGTTTCTTGTATTGGAATAAATGAAACCTCCTGCGGCACCATGTCTTCTTTGAATGTCGTCCGCCACACAACCTTGTTTTCATTCCAAATATTTGTAACCACCATCTCAGATGTACTCTGTATTATGTCTGATGCTATATCTTCTTTCTCTAATGATGATTCATCCGCCAACTCATCTCCTGCATACAAGACAGTCTTTTTCAGTTGAAACTCACTTTGTATCGTGTCATGAATGCGGTTCATTACCATATAGCGCTCTGTATGTTGATTTGTCATAAACTTTTGATAGTTCACATTCAACACCGTTGCTATTGCAATATATGCAATTATCACTAGCACCAATACTTTTCTAAAACCTTTCATCTAGGCTCCTCCAAATTTGTATCCAACCTTCCACACTGTTTGAATCAGCACCGGCTTCTTTGGATCCTGCTCTAATTTTTCACGCAACCAGCGAATATGTACATTCAAGGTGGCGGGTTCACTAAAACAATCCGCTCCCCAGATTTCGTAAAACAGCGTGTCCTTATCCACCACTTCACCAGCATGCTTCATCAGATAATATAGCACATCAAACTCTTTTCCCTTGATTATAATTTCTTTTCCATTCTGCATTACAGTTCTTGCCGCATAGTCCAATGTAATTCCACACTCAGACAATACTTCACGGTCTTCATGCAACTCATAGCTCCTGCGCATCAATGCCTTCATCTTTGCCACCAACACCGGTATCGCAAATGGTTTCTCTATGTAATCATCTGCACCCACTTCATAGCCTAACAGCTTACTCTTATCATCCGTCTTTGCGCTCATCATGAGAATCGGAACATTGGCCTTTTGTCGAATCAAATTGCAGGCTTCAAAACCATCCATCCCTGGCAGCATAACATCCAATAACACGAGTTTACAACGATTCTGCTCCAAAAGAGACAAGCCCTGTTCTGCGGTTCCACACCATTGCAATTGAAATCCTTCTCTTTTCAAGAAGTCACTAATAAGAGTTCCCAACTCCTGATTGTCTTCAATGATTAATATATCAATCATGGGTTTGCATGCTCCTTTCCCTACTCTTATCCAAGTATACCATTCCCTTTACAAAAACACAAAGAAAATAGCCTGAGAATCGTCTCCTCAAGCTATTCTTCTTAATACTTTCCTATATTTACAAAAGTCGGTACATCTGTCACTCCGTCTTTTCCGGTAAAGGTAGCTTGTATCGTTCCTGTGGCATAATCCACCAGCACCAGATGAAACACATCTTCTGAATAGACATTAACTACATTTCCATCTACCTTTTCACTGACCAGGAATTCTTTCACATCTGTAACAGAGAACTTTTCCTGTTCTCCAAGCCATTTATCATATTTCATAAAACGTACAAGATTACCCTCTTGTCCGGTCAGCTTGTCCACATTTCCTGCTGAAGCAAAGGAATTGACCACACAAAAGCTATCCGGATTATTCCATACCAACCCATCATGAAGCTTTGTTGTATCATCGCATATTCTTGCCTCACCCAATTCCGGTATGATACAATCCTCCACCCAATAACAATTATTTGAATCTGACAGAATTAGATTATGACTATAGGTATAGCTTGAACTATTATTCACCATATACGCACCAAAATCATCTGCATTATCAAAATGCTCTAATGCATAACGAAGATCATATGTATAGCTTTTTCTCCCTTCGAAATCAATATTGACATTGGTTCCTACATCCAATTCTCCAACAAACACACCATCATCATTCACAGCAGTCAGAACATTCAAAAGCCCCAGAACGGTAACCGCAGTAAATGATTTCTCTCCATTTTTTACATGTACCACTGCATGCCCCTGACACATCTGATACTCACTACCCAAATCCCATTCCAAAATCCTCACAGTAACAGGCTTTCCGGTTACACTTTTATCTCCCCAAAGTGCCATAGCACTACACGCAGTTCCCCTAAGAACATCAGGAACCATATGCATTAACTGCGTTTCTTCATAGCTCATTTTTCCGTTTTCCACAAATCCCTGTTCTCCATTTGCTAAAACCTTCGCAAATCCGTCCAGTTCCTCTTTATACTCTTCCGGCAAGGTTTCCACCAATGCATCGATTCGTGCCTGAATTGCATTATAAATATTTCCTTCTGTATCAAAGCTTGCTTTGATATTTTCATAAAGATATGGTTCCATCATTGCTTCGTAATTCGGATTTGCTGACAAAATCGTTTCCGCATAAGCAACTCCCACCTCGGCAGGTGTTCCATTTTCATAATCCAGTGTTACATCATAATAGCTTTCTTTTTGTTCAATGGTACACAAGCCATCCTTCGACTGAAAGGTGGCAATGGTTTTTTCCACCACCGCTTCTGCCCCTTCATAGCTAACCTCTTCATATAAGGTGTCCACCGGTTTTAACTTACTTTCCTCCTGCTTCGGTATCTCATAGGAATCATAGCTTTGTACCCTTCCACATGCAGTAAGACTAAGACTTAATACCAACACCATTATGCAGTTTATGGTTGTTTTTCCACATTTCATCATAAAGAATTCTTTCTCCTATTATTAAAATATCAACAAGTACGAGCTACTGTAAATCAACTGCTACCAACCTTGTTCCATCAACCAATTTCGCAATGTCTTTTCTCTCTTACCAAGGTCTTGTTCGTCCACTAGTTTTCCAAGCTCCATTTCACCTTGAATACTACCATCCATCAGATAGATAATTCGGTCACTTTGTGCTGCAACTCTCACACTATGAGTAACCATTAATACACTGGTTCCTCCTTGATTGGCCTTCACTAATTCCTTCATAACATCTGCTGCTGCACTGGAATTCAATGCACCGGTGGGTTCATCCGCAAATATCACTTCCGGCTGATTAATTAAGGCTCTGCAAAGACAAGCACGCTGTAACTGTCCTCCTGAAACCTCTGTTATGTCACGCTGTGCTAATTCAATTAAGTCCAATCGACGCATAAGTGTTTGAGCTCTCTCCACGATTACAGCTCTTTCTTCCTCTCCTGCCTGATATCCCGGCAAAATAATATTATCCATAATACAAAGCTTCTTCATCATATACATCTGTTGAAAAATGAATCCCATCTCTTTTAATCGAATCTGTGTTAACCCTTTTCCATCCAGTTTTGACAGTTCTTTCCCATTAAATATCACCTCTCCGGAAGTCATTTTGTCCATACCACTTACTGTATAAAGCAAGGTAGACTTTCCACTTCCGCTCGGCCCCATAATGGTTACAAATTCTCCCTGTTCCATTTCAAAATTCACATTTTGTAATACATTGTTACTGATGCCTTTGGTAATGTATGTTTTGCACAAATCCTTAACCGATAAAATTGTTTTCATCCTTGCTTCCTCCTACTCCTCTCGAATCTTCCATATCTCAATATTATCCACACTTCTAAGTCGAATACATAAAGTCACAGTAACAACTGTAAATATCACACCCGGAATTACAAGATATGTTAATATCGGATGAATCACAAATTCAAATCCTGCTAGTCCCAAAAATCCAAAAAGCCTATTTACAAATGCAACACCTACTGTATTTACGAAAAGATTTCCCACACAAATTGCTATAAACACCAGAATTACCATACGAAGAATCTGCCAAAGCTTGATGCTTCGATTATCAAACCCAACACTTTTTAACATCGCAATCGTTGGTATTTCCTCTGTAAACAATACTGTAGAGTATAAACCGGTAAGCAGAATGATTACAAACAAGGAAACCGTGGATAAAACATACTGCACCAATGATAATATGGTATCAAACTCTGCCATATTATTTTGAATAAACTCCTCACAAGTCTGTACACAATCTGCCCCATATAATTCTTCCATGCTTTCAAAATACTGCTTTTTCTCATGCGTCGGTGCATCGATTACGAAGCCATGATAATCTTCTTGGTCAGATGCGTAATGATATCCATTTGCCACAATTGCATAAGGGGTACCGTCCTCCAGCACATCAAAAAATGCAGTAATGATATAATCTCTCTCTACCAATTTGCTACGAAGCGTCGTCTCATCGAATTCCGGTACAGACACAGTTATCTTATCACCCAATGACAAGCCATATTTTGTTGCAGAAAAGTAACTAATTGCAATCTCATTGGCGAGCTTTGGCGCTACACCACCTTCTCTATAACAATAATCCTCCGTATCCAGGGTTCCACCAAAATAAATCCTAAGAGTATTCGATTGTCCCTCCAACTCGGCTCTCCCCCAAAATACAAGGCTATAGTCAATCCACGCCGGTATTCCGGAATCCTTTAGCTCCTGATTCACCAGATCAATCATACCTTTTTCACTGCCCGTTTTCGCCACATACTCTCTTACCATTTCTTCTTCGAAATCCATATAGAAATCCATCTGCATAATCATGTCATATTTCAAAAACTCTTCAGAGATAACGGAATTCTTAAGATGTGTTGTCAGCATAATAATAGCAACACCTAATATGTAGGCAATCGTTAAAAATGCAAACCGTTTGAATCGATTCAAAATATCGGATATGGCAAGATAAGCGCAAATCGGTAATCGTTTGCATCTGTGCAGGTAAAGCTTGGACATATGCTCAAAGCGTTCTCCTTTGTTTTCTCCATGCAGAGCATCCATAACAGATATCTTTTTTATCCTTCCCATAGCAAGCATAGTAAAGAAAAGCAAAACTGCTATAATTCCTATCACTGCAATCACTGCTACGGCAATTAGTGTAAACAGATCCGGAACAAGTGTATTCTTATTAAACGTTTTCAGCATAATTCGCGCCAGCGGAATACCTGCCACAATTCCACCCACGCCACCTATCACTGCAAAGGCAACATATTTTGCAGCAAAAAGCCACCGAAATCCAAAAGAATCCACACCTATGGCTTTCATCATACCAATTTCTTTTTCTTCCTCCTTAATAGCCGAAAGCAATGTAAAACGTATTGTCATAAAAATGATGAGAATCATAAAGATACTAAGTAACACCATAAATACTGCCACAACGAACATAATAATATAGCTATCATCTGCATTATTTACTCTCTCAGCAAAATCCCTATGACCGGTGGCAATTTTCGCCTTTAAGTATTCCATATAGAATTCTACTCCTTGCACACCGTCTTTTAGCTGTATGGAAAATGTATCCATACAATCAAACGAATCCTTATGTAATATCTCATAATCCGCATCTGACACGATGTATCGCTGATAATTCAAAGCCAACGGTTCTTTGAATATATTAGATACCTTAAGTTCATATATATTTCCCATTGGCGATGTAAAGCGAACCGCATCTCCTACCGAGGCTCCTGTTAAATCGTGTATGTTCTGCGATATGGCAATTTCTCCGTTTTTCACATAAAAACATTCGTCATCTAACGTATATGCCAAGTCATGTTCCAGAGTTTGTTTGGTGACATAGTGATTGATTTCATAAAAATCCGAAATCTTTTCTTCATTAAATTCTTGAAAATCAATCCTGGAATAAGGAAACAGAATGACTTCCCCATGAACATAAGAAGATACTTTTGAGTTATCATCCAACCACTCTACACACTTATCGGTCTGAATCTCGCCTTTATTTGAATATACTGATTGCACAAGATAAAAATCCGATGATTTACATAAATCATATGTGTGTTCTTTCCCGGCCAGATATGCATAGACCTGTATGGCACTGACCACTGTTAAAACAGCAGCTATCGCCATAAATACAAACAGGATTGCATTTAACCCTTTCTTCATTTGTAAATCCTTTTTTAGCATTTTCAAAAACATAACCGAATCCTCTTTCGCTTTTGATATACCTATCATAACATTTTAAATCTTAAAAAGTCTTTAAAAATAATTAACTTTTAACAATTGCACCTTCACTGTATCTTACAAACTTATCTCTTTTGCTTTACATACCATTACAATACTACTTTCAACCTAACGTTCCCACTAAATCTCCGTTCAAGTCACTATTGCACTTGACGCGTTGCTTATGCCCCTAGGAGGTGCGTTTGTACTACTTCGGCTTAACCCTTAAAAGGGTCCTCATACTCTTTCACACTTAACTTATCTTGCATAATATCCTTCTGACCAGAACCTTTGACTCCACCTGCATAGCAGGTGGGTTTTGATTTCGTGCGTACTTCGTTTCTCTTTTGAGAAACTCGTAACAACGTACTCAACAGGCTAAAGCCTATACAGAAAAAGAGTCACTTTTCAAAATTTCTTTTAAAAAGTGACTCTAATGTCTCAATTATTTAATTACGCATAACATTCCAGATACTATTTGACACCCACTAACTCCCAAACATCAAACATGCACGGAGATTTGTTGTCAATTTGTTGTCAAATCAGTTTTATCAAGTCCGTAACCCCGCATAAACACTGGATTTATTTCTCCAAACTCTTCATCGTCGGAATTTTAGGTCAGTTTAATTTATTATGCCCCTTTTCCCTTTAATAAAGCACTTTTTCATTGTTCATGCTATTTATAGTAACACATTAAAACTACTTATGCCACTACAATTTGTCGTACTTTTGTCGTACAGCACACATTTTGTCGTACTCAGTCAGTCCCACCGGACTCTTTCCTAAAATACATCTAATGTGTGTGCTAAATTGTTCATTGATTCTTGCTTCTTCATGTCGGTAACTTCCGCATATATATCCATGGTTGTTTCAATATTAGCGTGTCCCATAATGGACTGAATTACCTTCAAATTTGTTTCTACCTCACAAAGCCTAGAGCAAAAGGTGTGTCGCAAATGATGACATGAAAAATGTGGTATTAACACCGGCTCCCTTCTTTCCTTGGCAGCCTTTACTACTTCATCTGCGTTGTACGATTCATATATACGCTTGATTGTCCGATTAACTGCTTGGGGATTGTGGACATATCCAAAGCGGTTCATGAATATAAAACCACTCATTCCATCAATCTCTGTTTCATTAAATCCGTTTTCCTTCTGATCCTCCAGCTCTGCTTGGAGGGCATCGTAAACCGCATCTATCATCGGAATATTGCGTATACCTGCTTCTGTCTTGGGGAGAGATATAGAGAATGTACACATAGCGTGGTTTTTATATTCTGTGCTGTAATACACCAAGCTGTGATTTATGCTAATCACACGCTTTTCAAAATCAACATCTTGCCACCTAATCCCTATTGCTTCTCCAATGCGACATCCTGTTCCAAGAAGAAACTTAAACAATGGTGTCCAATGAAAATATGTGGGATTATTCTCTATGTAGTTCATAAAGGCTCTCTGCTGCTCTACTGTTAATGCGTGTCTTACACCGTGGTTTCTTCCCGGTTGCTTCTTTACCTGTGCCATAACTCCATCACTTGGATTGACACGGATAATATTATCTCTCACCGCAAGTTGAAATGTTGGGTGTAACACGGTATGTATTGTTTCTAATGTATTGACCTGTATTTTCTTTTCCTTCAGCAAATGCTGATAAAACTGCAACACATCCGAATACTTTACTGATGAGATTTTCTTTTTACCAAAACCCTCTCGGATAAAACGGTTATACATATAGATATAATTCGTTCTGGTTGTTCCTCTTAATTCCGACTTGGTAGATATATACCTGTCAAAAACGAAATTAACTGTCGAATTACCCGCTGCATATACATCCAATCCATCAAGCTGGTCTTTAACCAACTGCTCTTCTCGTCTGCGTAGCTCCATAATATCCTTGGAATAAATGCTCCTACGCTTTCCCTC
>JAZOAG010000030.1:0-61892 GCA_045595325.1 Lachnospiraceae bacterium | reverse complement strand
TCCTCAATACAGTCCTGCAAATCCTCTATCTCGTATTCGTTAATTGTCCCGAAATTCATTGAGACAGCATTCTCACCATTTAAAAGAGACAGCGCTTCATCAATGTTATTTTCAAATACCGCCTTATGCATTACCTTGCCGCTTTTATTATGTTTTACAATGGATAAAATGCCGCCTTTTTTTAACAGCCGGTGAAACTCGGCAATCAGTTCAGCACGGTTCTCAACATACTCCAAAACATTATGACAAAGAATCACATCAAAACTGCCGTCTTCCATTCCTTTCAGTGCATCAATGCTTCCTTTTATCTGCTCGTAGTGATAATCGCATATTCTATGTGTGAGCAGTTCATTGTTTGGCCCCACGGCGTTTTAATATAATCCAGATATCCGTTGATATTCATGGTGTTTTCTCCTTTGAGGTACGTAAAATGCGCTCCCGTCAAAAAATATCTTGCAAAAGAAAATTTATGAATCTGATAGCTTAATATCCCTCAAACAATCTGATATCTCACTTCTTCCATTTTCTCCAAAATCATGAGGTGCATCTAACAAATCATATATCAGCATTTTTTCTTCATTTCTTTTTAATTCTGCCAAAGCATGCCCTGATTTATCATATAATGCAGTAGGCGCTGTTTGATAAGGATAAATGGCATCTACCGTTAATGTGTATGTAACATTTTCTACAGCTCTTGTTCTGATATGTGCTTTTATTAAATCATATCGTTCCATATCATCCGTATCTGCCACATCATAAAACAAGATAATATTCAAATCCGTCTTTTCGTCATACAACTCCCTGAAAAACTCAGGAAATCTGACTTCAAAACATATTCGGACGCCTACTTTCCAGTCCCCGACCTCAAAAATACCATTCTCGTTTCCTTTGCTGAAATTGTCTTTGTCCCATCCCCATAAAGCTCTTTTGTCATAAAAACATTTCTCTCTATTCGGTCGCAGAATAATCGCGCAGTTTTTGTATCGGTCCTCTTCTTGCCTGATTGTTCCGACAACTAAACATATATCATTGTTATCTGCTAATTCCTGCAGTTGCTCATATACAATCTCCAATTTATTAAAGTCAACGTCAGAAGAACAATTAATATCGCGCGGCGGGTATCCCGTCAACGAACATTCAGGAAAAACCAATAACCTAACACCTTTTTCAACCGCTTCCTTAACAGCATTTTTTATTATTTTAAAATTGTCTTCGATATTACCGGTTACTGCAAATTGGTATGCTCCTATTACTTTCGTTTTCATTTTTTTCCTCCGTATCTTTTCACGGTAGTCACTTTATTAAGCACCGGGAATATTCTTTTTACGATACCAGTAAGCGTACAGCTTCTGATATCCCAATTTCTCATACAGATTCTTTGCAATCAAGTTACTCTGTATCACTTGAAGATATGCGGTGTGAGCTCCCTTCTCCATTGCTGCGGCAAGCAGTGATTCACACAAGCTGCGACCGTATCCTTTGCCGCGATGCACTTCATCCACAATCACATTGGCAATAAAAACATACCCGTTCTCAATCACGGCAGAAGCACAGGCGATATCCTGTCCGTCTTTCGTAATATGACAATACAACGTATCAACCTGAATCATCTGACGTATCTTTCTTACCGTATCACATGTGACAGGATTTGTATACTTTTCAAGCGTAAAATATGTATTCAGCCACTCATCCGTCAGATGCTCCGTAATGATACTGTCGCCTGCGGAAAACTGCTTCTCTGAAAGGTCCATCACCATAACGTCGGTTGGGGTTACAACCTCATACCCTTTGTCTTCCAGAATACCGTCAAGCATCTCCTTATTATCATCCGTCACCTTAAAAATGCACGGCAAACCCTGTTTAGAATATCTCTTTTCACATTCTGCGATTTTTTCTTTTATATCAATCGTTGACTGGTAAATCAAGTTTACCGAGTTCGCTCTTGCGCTATATCCGTTTGCAAATCTAAGCACCCATCCGTCATAGTATTGCGTCTGCAATGACGGATGTGCATTAAAGGATAGTTCTTCAAAGTAGCGTATCATGTTGTTTTTCATCTCTTTTATCTCCTCTCAATTACTTTTTTTCAACCCAAATAATCGCTCTGTCCATATTTCAATGCAAGTTCAAAGAATATACGATACAAAAAGAGCCCTTTTACGGACTCTTTACTTATAAAAAATCCGTGGCATCCTGATAGAATACCACGGTATTTATCTGAAAATATTGAGTTCAAATCACACGGTTCTCCTCACCATGTAAAACAATCAGAAAATATACTCCAAAGAGGTAATTCTACAAGTTTCTCTATTCATTTCTAAGTTGCGTCTTACATTACGTCTAAATCTCATCTTGTGTTACCTCCTTTCGGGATTTTCATGTTTATATTGTGGAGTATACGCTCTGAAATATTATATGTCAATCATTTTTATTGTTATCACCGGCTCTGTTTACACTCCATCAGCCAATGCGTTTCGGTTTCACCATACTTTTGAAATCCCATTCTTTGATAGAGATTCCTTGCGGGATTCTCACGGAAGGTTTGCAAATACACTCTTTTATCCTTATTCTCTTCCAGAACCTTTGTGAGAATGCGGGTTCCGATTCCCTTCCCCTGATATTCCGGCATGATTGCGAATGTACTGACGCAGGCATCCCCGTTCTCATCATAAAAGAACGTGAACAGACCAATATCTTTTCCCTCGCACTGAATGATATTCATATCCGGCAAATGCTTCGCCATCTCATTTCTGAGAAATTGTCTCTGTATGTCTTCGTTCCAGCCGTATATTTTCTCAACATACCATCTGAAACACTTCTCTTTTAACTCATATATGAAATCGAAGTCTGCTTCTTCGCATTTTCTGAAATTGTATTCCATGTTTGCTCCTTCTATAGAACTACTACTTTCCTTTCCACACTCATAACTACCCGTTCTTCATCCCCAACCTCATATTTGGTTCCGCAATATCCAAATGATAAATCCATCTTTACAAAATGTCAATGTACTCTCCATTCAATGCCTTATTCATGCTTCTAACCGCGCAGAACTTACCACACATAGAACAACTATCCTCGTGTTCCGGAGCTCTATCATCACGAATGTTCTTTGCCGTTTCAGGATCAATAGCACATTCCCACTGTTTTTCCCAGTCAAAGGTACGTCTGGCATCTGCCATAGCATCATCGATATCTCTTGCGTGAGGAATCCTCTTTGCAATATCGGCTGCGTGGGCTGCGATTCTGGAAGCGATAATACCTTGCTTCACATCATCTACATTCGGAAGCGCTAAATGCTCCGCCGGAGTAACATAACAAAGGAAAGCAGCACCAGCGGAAGCTGCGATTGCTCCTCCGATTGCTGATGTAATATGGTCATATCCCGGAGCAATATCTGTCACAATAGGTCCGAGCACATAAAAAGGTGCGCCCATACAAATAGTCTGCTGCAGCTTCATATTTGCTTCAATCTGGTCCATTGGCATATGACCGGGTCCTTCCACCATAACCTGTACATCCTTTTCCCATGCACGCTTTGTCAACTCTCCCAGACGAACCAATTCTTCAATCTGGCACACATCGCTTCCGTCAGCAAGACAGCCGGGACGACATGCATCTCCTAACGAAATGGTTACATCATACTCACGACAAATATCAAGTATTTCATCAAAATATTCATAAAAAGGATTTTCTTCCCCTGTCATACTCATCCATGCGAAAACAAGAGAGCCTCCGCGGGATACAATATTCATCTTTCTCTTATGCTTCTTGATTTGTTCAATGGTCTTGCGTGTAATGCCGCAGTGAAGTGTCACGAAGTCCACTCCATCCTCAGCGTGAAGTCGTACCACATCTATAAAATCCTTGGCGGTAAGGGTTGCCAAGTCTCTTTGATAATGGATCACACTGTCATAAACAGGTACCGTTCCAATCATGGCCGGACATTCACTGGTAAGTTTTCTTCGAAACGGCTGGGTATTGCCATGGGATGAAAGGTCCATAATCGCTTCTGCTCCCATATTTACGGCAGCCATAACCTTTTGCATTTCGACATCATAATCCTTACAATCACGTGAGACACCCAGATTAACATTAATCTTGGTACGAAGCATCGAGCCCACACCATTGGGGTCAATGCAGGTATGTAGTCTATTGGCACATATTGCTACCTGTCCCATGGCAACAAGTTCTCTAATTTCTTCTTCTGTTCTGTATTCTTTTTGGGCAACCGCTTTCATTTCGGGAGTAATAATTCCCTTTCTTGCAGCATCCATTTGTGTCGTATAATCTCTCATTCTATTCTACTCCATTCCTTTCAAATTGGTATTTCTTTCTTCGGCAAAAAACGAAGTAAGATCAAAAGCATGATTCATGGGCCCCGAGCCCTTTCCCAGATCAAGCATGGCAGACAACGCGCCGGAAATGTAGTCCTTTGCTCTTTTCACAGATTCAGGCAAGTCAAATCCTTTGGCAAGATTCGACGCAATGGCAGAGGATAATGTACACCCCGTACCGTGTGTATTGGAGTTATCGATTCGCTTACCTTCAAACCACCGAAATTCGCCATTTGCATATAAAAGATCATTGGCATCATTTACGCGATGACCGCCTTTCAGTAATACAGCACAAGAGTATCTCTCGCTGATTCGCTTCGCTGCTGTCAGCATATCTTCTTTGTTTTCGATGGATTGTCCCGAAAGGATCTGTGCTTCCGGAATATTTGGTGTCACCAATGCTGCCATCGGCAGAAGTTCATTGATAAGCGTCTGTACTGCGTCAGTTTTCATAAGTGCCGACCCGCTGGTTGCTACCATCACAGGATCCACCACTATATTCCTTGCCCCGTAATATTTCAGTCTGTCGGCAATCACCCGAATCAGTTCACAGGAAGATACCATGCCGATTTTGACTGCATCCGGAAAGATATCCTCAAAAACAGCATCTAGCTGCAGCCGTAAAAATTCCGGAGCAGACTCCTGAATCCCTCTTACACCGGTTGTATTCTGTGCTGTCAGTGCCGTAATCACACTCATGGCATAAACACCATTCATTGTCATTGTTTTAATATCCGCCTGAATACCGGCACCGCCACAAGAATCACTACCGGCAATTGATAGTGCTGTCCTCATACTTCCCTGACTCCTTTTTCTTCTTCAATTCCTTTGCTATGTTAAGCAGAATTTGCGCTTCCGCTTTCGGATCATCTGCTTTCATAATTGCCGATACCACACAAAATCCCGCAATGCCGATACCTTCCAGGACCTGCACATTGTTCTTATTCAGTCCACCAATAGCATTTACGGGGATAGGTACGGCTTTGCATATGGCGTCCAGCGTTTCGGTAGATGTCAAAACAGTCTTAACCTTCGTAGTAGTCGGATAAATCGCTCCTACGCCCAGATAGTCTGCCCCCTGCTCGTAGGCTTCCAGTGCTTGAGGAACGGTCTTTGTAGTTGCACCAATAATATAATCCTCACCCATTATTTTTCTTGCAGTGGCTATGGGCATATCACTTTGTCCAAGATGAACGCCTTCCGCCCCTATAGCAAGTGCTACATCAATACGGTCATCTACAATAAGCGGTACATTATATTTCATGGTAAGGTTATGAACTTTTTCTGCCAGTAAGATATATTCTCTGGTTGTTTTGTCCTTTTCACGAAGCTGTAAAATGGTTGCACCGCCCTTTAATCCTTCTTCCGTTCGAAATAAGAATTCTTCCTCATTAAAGCCGGTACTGTCTGTTATGAAGTAAAGTGTTGTATCAAATTTTCTCATCTGCATTTCCTTCCTATACGTAAAGATAATCATTCAGAACCGGCTGCAAGCCTTCTTCTTCAATATCCTTATACATCTTATCAAGGCTACGGTTGTCATTAATTTCAAACTGTTCATCACCTTGCACCTCGTCAGTTTCCGTTCCGTTATACTTATTGTCGTGATCACCAACCCCGGTTGATACACCGGCCGATACCTTAGTTGCCGCGATTTTAACGATACCATTACGGAACCGGACGCTCTCCCTTGAGGATACGGTAATGCCTACAAAAGGAAGGAAAATGCGATAGGCACAAATGACCTGGCAAAGCTGCTTTTCATGAACGTCTAACGTATTAATCTTTTCATTGTTGATAATGGGACGCAGTCTCGGACAGGATAGGGACATTTCCGCATGCGGGTATTTACGTTGCAAATAATAAACATGCAATGCACTGGCCAATGCATCCTTTCGGAAATCAGCCAATCCGAGAAGTGCCGAAAATGCTACGCCTCGCATACCGGCCATGAGTGCACGTTCCTGGGCATCAAAGCGGTAAGGCCATACCCGTTTGTGCCCCAAGAGGTGCAAAGTCTCGTATTTATCCGTATCATAGGTTTCCTGAAATACTGTCACATAGTCAGCACCGCATTCATGCAGATATCGATATTCATCTGTATTCACAGGATAAATCTCCAGTCCAACCATGCGGAAATATTTTCTTGCCAGTTTGCAGGCTTCTCCAATGTATTCCACATTACTCTGTCCTCTGCTCTCGCCGGTGAGAATCAGAATCTCTTCCATGCCGCTGTCGGCAATGACCTTCATCTCCTTCTCAATCTGTTCCATGGTCAGCTTCATACGGTTAATATGGTTATAGCAGTTAAATCCGCAATAAACACAGTAGTTCTCGCAGTAATTGGCAATATAAAGCGGCGTGAACAAATAAACCGTATTCCCAAAATGCTTGCTTGTTTCCAACCGGGCCCGCTGTGCCATCTGTTCCAAAAACGGTTCCGCCGCCGGGGAAAGCAACGCTTTAAAATCCTCAATGGAGCAGGTTTCATGTTCCAATGCTGCTTTTACATCTTTTGCAGTGTACTTTGAATAGTCATAAGAGTTCATCTGCTTCATTACACTTGCACAAACATCTGAGCTAATCTGCTCCATTCCCGGTAAGTATTCCATATGATTCTTTCGGAAGGAAGGGTCTGTTTCCAATCGGTGCTTTTTGGCAAGTGCTTCCGGGGACAAATGCTTAGAATCCACCAAAAATAAATTATCCATAGCAATACTCCTTAATCATGAATAAATCCGGTCAGTGGGTCAGAGGCTGATGCACCACGGGTAAGTACTCTTCCCAAACCGGCAAGATATGCTTGCCTGCCTGCTTCAATGGCCTGTCGAAAAGCCACTGCCATCATCGGAAGATTTCCTGCTGTTGCCAGTGCAGTGTTTGCCATAATTGCGGCAGCACCCATTTCCATTGCTTCGCAAGCCTGAGACGGTCTGCCAATACCTGCATCCACGATAATGGGAAGATCTATCTCATCCACCAATATTTGGATAAACTCTTTGGTTGCAAGACCCTTGTTGGAACCAATAGGCGAAGCAAGAGGCATAATGGTTGCTGCACCGGCGTTCACAAGATCACGGGCAACATTGAGGTCCGGATACATGTAGGGCATTACCACAAACCCTTCTTTGGCAAGAATCTCTGTGGCTATAATAGTTTCCTGATTATCAGGAAGCAGATACTTAGAATCCCGCATAATCTCAATTTTTACAAAATTACCACATCCAAGTTCACGGGCAAGCCTCGCAATACGAACAGCTTCTTGCGCATTTCTCGCTCCACTGGTATTCGGCAGTAAAGTAACGCCTTCGGGAATATAGTCAAGAATATTTTCCTGCTCTTTCGTATTTGCACGCCGAACAGCAAGTGTGATGATTTCTGCGCCGGCATCCCTCACAGCCGCCTCAATTAATCTCATAGAATATTTGCCGGAGCCAAGAATAAATCTGGAACTAAATTCATAACCTCCGATAATCAATTTATCATTATTCATATATGTTTCCTTCTCTTTCTTTAGATTTCAAATTCTTTTGCCAATATTCGCAAAACCGTATGTGCCTGATGTGCTGCGCAAATCATAACCCGTGAAGCTACCAGGCTCACTTCCTCAGAAGTTTCACTTACTTCATCTCCGCACAGATAAAAGTACTTCGTTATCTTTCTGGTTTTAATGCTGTTTGCACTACCCATTCCTGCCATGCCGGAGGCTGCAACAAGATACTTATCAGGCATTGTTTCAAGCACTATATTTACAAGCATGGCCTTGCATTCCGGGTTATCGAATGCTTCGCATATAATATCAGCATCTTCCAGCAAGCGGGTTGTATTGTCCTCTGTAATGCGAACAGTGTGGGTTTCCAACTCAATATACGGAGCAATCTCTTTCAGACAGACCGACAACGCCCTCGTTTTGTACTCTCCCACTTGCGATGCCTTATACTGTTGGCGATGCAAATTCGTAATATCTACTCTGTCAAAATCGACAAGAATGAGTTTTCCGATTCCCGCACGCGCAAGAGAGATGGCGATATTCGAACCAAGACCACCCAGACCGCACACAGCCACCGTAGCCGCTGAAAATGCAGTTTGTAATTTCTCACCCTGGCGCACTTCCAGTGCCTTTATCATCTCTTCTTTTGTCGGAATCACCTCAACCACCCCCTACAAAACTGACAACCTCAATACTGTCGCCATTCCTAAGTATGGTTTCACCATACTTTGCTTTCGGCACAATATCGCCGTTACATTCTACTGCAATCCGTTTCGAATCATAGTCAGTAGTCGCAAGATAGTCGGCCAGTGTCTTGCCGGCAATATCCAACATTTCTCCGTTTACTTTAATCATTTTGTTTGTCACCTCCACGCAAAAAAAGGAAGCTACCTAAATCAGATAACTTCCGCTAAAACAAATCCTATGTCAGGCTTCCCTACGTTGGCATTATCCAAATCAGGTTATCGGTCGAAGGTCACACCTTCCTCTCAGCCTGTCACACAAGCTCCCGCTGTTTATTTTTCTTCTGTATTATAGTGTAATTCAATCAAAAAAGCAAGTGAATATTATTATAAATTTTCTATGAAAATATTATAGAATCCCGAGATGCCATTCGCAGACGCTTCGCGTCCTGCTCATGTCGCGCTGGCGCGCTATAAATACGAAAAAAAAACACTCCCTTGCAAGTAAACTTGCAGGGAAGTGTTCCTTTTTCGTATTTGCATCGCTTGTAGAAACGCGCATTATCTCTTTGAGAACTGAGGTGCACGACGAGCTGCTTTGAGACCGTATTTCTTTCTTTCTTTCATACGAGGATCTCTTGTTAAGAAACCGGCTTTCTTAAGTGCAGGACGATTCTCTGCATCTACTTTGCAAAGTGCTCTTGCAAGACCATGTCTGATTGCACCAGCCTGGCCAGTTGTACCGCCACCGTGTACAGTAACGATAACATCATATTTCTCAGCTGCTTCAAGTAATGTTAAAGGCTGCTTAACGATAACTTTCAATGTCTCAAGACCGAAGTATTCGTCAAGGCTTCTCTTATTTATTGTAATATTTCCTTTACCAGGCATAACATATACTCTGGCAATTGAACTTTTTCTTCTTCCTGTTCCGTAGAACTTCTCTGTTGCTTTCTTAGCCATTTTTTATTTCCTCCTTCTTAGTTCCTTCGAATTAAAATGTCAACTTCTCAGGCTTCTGAGCTGCATGCTTGTGCTCGGGTCCTGCATAAACAAAAAGTTTCTTGTACATTTCTCTTCCTAAAGGTCCCTTGGGAAGCATTCCCTTAACGGCATGTTCAATTACTTCTTCAGGATGCTTTGCAAGCTTCTCTTTCAATGTGATCAACTTGTCACCGCCTACATAATCAGAGTGAGAGAAGTATGTCTTCTGGCTCATCTTCTTACCTGTAACTGCGATTTTCTCAGCGTTAATGATGATTACATAATCACCTGTATCAATGTGCGGTGTAAACTGGGGTTTATTCTTACCTCTTAAAATTTTAGCCACTTCAGATGCTAAACGTCCTAATGTACATCCTTCTGCATCAACTACATACCACTTTCTTTCGATGGTAGCAGGATTTGCCATATAAGATTTCATGATGTTACCTCCGTAATAATTCAAACAATGTGTTCTATCTGATTAATCTAAAGTGCGGATGTCCGGGCCACACTTCCAATTCAGACTGATTCAATGCCGCATACATCCCGGGGCTACGGTCTGCACGCATGCTCATTAAGTATAGTACAGCTTTTCGACAGTGTCAACAGTTTTTTTCCGGATTAGTTTTTCAATTCCGGAATCTCCACCTGACAGAGACATAATCCCTCCGGCGGAGCAGTGGGACCTGCCATGCATCGGGAATGTGCATCCAGCATTTCCTTCACATATTCCGGTTCCCATCTTCCGCATCCCACTTCCAAAAGTGTCCCGGCAATAATTCTTACCATATTATATAGGAAACCATTCCCCTGTACCCTGATTACAATCTCACCACTATCCTGTGAAACAGAAATATCATAAATGCGGCGCACCGTGCTTTCAGCCTGCGTGCGTACACAACAGAAGCTTTTAAAATCATGTTCGCCTACAAGGTACGCTGCCGCCTGCTGCATTTTGAGCACATCCGGTTCCATATATGTATAGGTAGCATATCTTTTTTTCAACGGATTCGGATGCTTCGCCGTATAAAATCGGTATTCGTATGTTTTCCTGCTTTCGCAATGCCTGGGATGAAACTCTGCCGGAACCTCCATGGCGGACTGTATTTTAACATCTCCGGGAAGTTTGGTGTTCAATGCATACGGAACCTTCTCTGCCGGAATTGCAAGTTTAGTGTCAAAAACAGCCAGATTCCCCATCGCATGCACGCCGGTATCAGTCCGACTGGCACCAATCACAATCACCTCTTCCTTCAGCCAATCTGACAAAGCACGATTTAATTCTCCCTCCACGGTCCTCACACCGGGCTGAACCTGCCAACCGTGGAAATCGGTGCCGTCATATGCAACTGTCAGCATAATTCTACGCATAAATACGTCCTTTCCGTGTAATTGACCTATGAAGTCAAGTTTTTAACAACCTGTATAACCGAGCCTTCGAAGAATATTCCCAGTGCAATCATGCACAGGAAATAGAGAATCAATAAAAGAAATCCAACCACATCTCTTTTTTCATATTTAAGAGGTTTCATTTTCGTTCTGCTGTCACCGCCGCGGTAACATCTGGCCTCCATTGCCAGTGCCAGATCATTTGCACGGCGAAATGCAGAAATGATAAGGGGAACCAAAAGGGGCACCAGGGCCTTTGCCTTTTTGAAAAGGTTTCTGCTTTCAAACTGGGCACCTCTTGCAGTCTGCGCTTTCATGATTTTGTCCGTTTCTTCCATTAATATAGGAATAAACCGAAGTGCAATGGACATCATCATGGCAATCTCATGTACCGGAATCTTAATCACCCGCAGAGGCTTAAGCAGACTTTCCATTCCATCCGTAAGCTGATTCGGCGTAGTTGTCAGTGTCATCAGGGAAGACCCGATAATCAGGAGAGTAAGACGAATCAACATGTACAATGCAGTTTCAATTCCCTGCCAGGTCACCGTAACAATCCAGAACTTAAAGACCACGTCACCGTCTGTCAGGAACAAATTATATACCACCGTAATTAATAATAGGAAGAAAATAGGTTTCATTCCTCTTATCATGAACTTAAACGGGACCTTTGACAGCGAGATAGCGGTAAAGATAAAAAGGGCCCCCAGGCCATAACATATGAAATTGTTAAAAATGAAAAGGGAAATCATAAAAATCACCGTACCCACAAGTTTCACACGCGGGTCGAGACGGTGTATCAGGGAATCTGCCTGATAATATTGCCCCAGAGTAATATCTTTAAGCATTCACGCCTCCGCATCATTTTTACTTTTATTATCTGCTAAACAGTTGCACAATCTTCTCTGTAGCTTCCTCAATCGTTGTCACGTTGGTGTCTACAGGTAATCCTTTCTCTTTCAGCAGGTTTGCAATATAGGTAACAGCCGGGGCTCCCAATCCGATTTCCTCCAGCTCTTTTACATGGGAAAAAACCTCTTTGACCGAACCGTCCAAAAATACCCGGCCCTTCTCCATTACAATTATTCTCTCCACATACTGTGCCACATCTTCCATGCTGTGGGATACAAGAATAACAGTCATTTCATTCTTTTCATGAAGCGCTTTGACACAATCAAGAATTTCGTCCCGACCTTTGGGGTCCAGTCCTGCAGTGGGTTCATCCAGAATTAGAATCTTCGGTTTCATGGCCAGAACACCTGCAATCGCCACACGCCGCTTCTGCCCGCCGGACAAATCAAAGGGCGAACGATAAAAATATTCATCACGCAAGCCTACCATCTTAAGGGCTTCGTATGCCCGCAATTCCACTTCCTTGGAATCAAGTCCCAAATTCTTCGGTCCGAAGCAAACATCTTCAAAAACACTGGCCTCAAACAGCTGGTGCTCGGGATACTGAAATACCACACCCAGGCTGCTTCTTAATTTACGCTTATCATAAGACTTATCAAAAATATCTTCTCCGTCTAAATATACGGTTCCACCACTTGGACGAAGCAAAGCAGCAAGATGTTGCACCAAAGTTGTCTTTCCCGAACCCGTGTGCCCTATCAAACCAACAAATTGACCGTCCGGGACAACGAGATTAACATCATCGAGACCCTTCACTTTAAGCAAAGTGTCTGCACCATATTCATGAACCAGATGATCTACAATAATCGGCATAGCTCCTTCTCCTTTATTTCGACTTATATAATGAGGCAAGTTCCTCTGCCAACTCTTCTTTGGTAAGAATTCCGTCCGAAAGCTTAAGCCCTTTACGCTTCAGTTTATGTGCCAGCAACGTTGCCTGCGGCACTTCCAGACGCAAGCTTTCCAGATATTCTACCTCCGAAAAAACTTCCTTCGGTGTTCCTTCCAGAACAATCTTTCCTTCATCCATTACAAAAACACGGTCTGAGTAAATTGCCTCATCCATATAATGGGTAATCAGTATAACCGTCATACGTTCTACATCATTCAAAGCCCGTATTGCACGTATCACTTCTTTTCGACCCATAGGGTCAAGCATAGCTGTCGGTTCATCCAGAATGATACATTTCGGGTGCATTGCCAATACCCCGGCTATGGAAACTCTCTGCTTCTGCCCTCCGGACAAATGATTCGGGGAGTGCTTGCGAAGCTCATACATTCCTACCGCCTTAAGGCTTTCTTCCACCCGCTCCCAGATTTCCTTGGTGGGAATGCCCATGTTCTCGGGGCCGAATCCCACATCTTCTTCCACCACCTGACCGATAATCTGATTGTCAGGGTTCTGAAAAACCATACCCGCGGACTGACGGATATCCCATAAGTGCTCTTCCTTAAGGGTATCTTTACCGTCAACAAACACAGTTCCCTCGGACGGGTATAAAATTGCATTCAAATGCTTAGCCAACGTGGATTTTCCGGAACCATTATGCCCTAAAATCGTAATAAAATCACCCTGTTTGATGTCAAAGGAAACATCATCAACAGCTCTTTTAAAGCCATCTACATTACCTTCTTCATCACGTTGGATATATTCATGTATTAAGTTGATTGTGCGAATTATATTCATAATCAATCATCCTTTATTAGTTTTCAAAAGTTAAATCTAAGTTTAATTAATCCGATGAGCACACCAAATACGGCAAGTACAGCGAGGTGTGCCGGATAAAACGCATAGAAAAGCAACTTGCTTCCCTTCCCTTTTTCCCCATTATACACATGTATCATAAAAAGTGCCGCAAGGGCTGCAATCTCGGATGCATTCGTAGCACAAAGTACTAGAATGCCTGCAACAATCATTTTTTCCTTGTTTGAGAACTCCCAACGGCTTAGATACATAATTGCAAGAATTCCTGCAAAAGTCATGGCCAAGCTAAACGGAATCTGGCTGATGGTTCTAAACTGCCAGCAAACTGCCATTCCCGTACCGAATACCGCAGGAAGGGCCAACAAATCATCTTTCTTGCAAACCTTAACCATATAGATCATGATGATAGCCAGAACACCAATCACAGAATAGTCCGTCTTTAAAAGCGAAGAAACATACGTGGAAGCTCCCGTAATCAAAACAGCGCATAAAATCCACGCCCAACGCTTCATTTTATTCTCATCCATCTTTTTTCGAAGCGCTATTATGCCCCAAATCGCCGCCAAACCGATTAAAAGGGTAAAATATACGTTTTGATGTTTAAAGTCGCTTATTTTGCCAAATAGCGCGATATCAAAGGGTATCTCCGAAATCAGGGCAAAAATAAACATCCTGATTGCATATTTCAACTTGCTACGGGTATGAAACATTCCCTCCACAATAAAGAAACAAAAAATAGGAAAACTCAAACGACCGATACTTCTCATAAATTCATAGATCAATGTGAGAATATCTATAACCTCCTGATAATTCTCCAAATTTGCCAGCATCCAGGCTTTTATTTCCGTATTCTTGAAATGTATTACCCTATATAGAATTGAGGCCGCGAAATGGTCAATAAACATTGCTGTCATCGCGATTCTCTTAATAGCTGCAGCACTCAAGTCTTTTCCTCCGTTTCATTCGGTCTTCCTTCCATCTGTGCACAAACGCCGTGCAACAACGTTATTATATACAAATCATCATCCTTTCGCAATCTATATCCGTAAATTCTTTCATTCCGTTTCCTAACACAATAAGAGTCCGTCTGAAAAAAATTCAGACGAACTCTATTTTCTTCATGCATTTATTAATATTTTTTACCGCAAATCTTAGAACATCTTTTCAAGTTCTGTAGGTGTACTGGAAACCTTAATAGCTTCCTCTTTGGTGATTTTCTGACGTCTAACCAATGAATACAAATCAGAGTTTAATGTATGCATACCTTCACGCATACCGGACTGAAGCATACTGGGAATCTGAATTGCTTTATTCTCACGAATCAGGTTGGAAATCGCGAAGTTTGCATATAATACTTCTGTTGCAACCACACGGCCGTTTCCGTCTGCAAGAGGCACTAACTGCTGTGTGAGAATACCGCGAATAACGTTAGCAAACTGGGAACGAATCTGTGCCTGGCCATCAATAGGACATGCATCAATAATACGCTCTACGGTCTGAGCTGCACTGGTTGTATGTAATGTAGAAAGAACCAGGTGACCGGTCTCAGCTGCGGTAATCGCTGCCTGAATTGTTTCAAAGTCACGCATTTCACCAACCAGGATGATATCGGGATCTTCACGAAGTGCGGAACGAAGCGCAGTTGCGAAATCACTAACGTCCTTTCCTACTTCACGCTGATGAATCATCGCACGGTTATGAGGATAAATGTATTCGATAGGATCTTCAATTGTAAGGATATGTCTCGAAGTAGTCTTATTGATATAATCAACCATAGACGCAAGAGTCGTTGACTTACCGCTACCTGTAGGTCCTGTTACAAGAACGAGACCTCTGGGCTGCTCTGCCAAATCCTTAACAATAGGAGGAAGTCCTAATTCTTCAAATGAAGGAATCTTGTTCTGTAAAAGACGAATGCTGGCCGCAAGATTGTTTCTCTGATGGTAGATATTTGCTCTGATACGGGTACCGTCACGTAACATACAGCCTACATCCAAATCTTCGCCCGCAGTAACACGCTGCACCTGATCTTCTGCCAGGAATGAAAAAATCATATCTCTGGACTCTTCTGCGCTGGGAGCCGGCTCCAAAATCTGCAATTCACCGAAACGACGTACTGCCAAAGCGGTTCCGACGGTAATATGAATATCGGAACATTCATTCTCTTTTGCATATGCAACTAATTCTTCAAAGTTCATTTTTTTCCTCCTAAATTCCCTTCTTTTTTTATCATAAAATATGTATTCATCGTCCTTTTATTTTATAGGAATTTCCTGCAAAATAAAAAAGCTTTCCATTCACGATTATAAACTATTTAATCATGAATAAAAAGCATTTTTTATAAATTAGACAATTTGAATAATCCGGAACGTTGTAAATTATACAAGTTCAATAACTACCATCATTGCAGCATCGCCTTTTCTGGGACCAACCTTGATGATTCTGGTGTATCCACCCTTGCGCTCTGTATACTTAGGAGCGATTTCGTCAAAAAGCTTTGCAACCATATCAACTTTCTTTGTTGCACGTTTCTTTCCTGCTGCTGCAGTAGGAACTTCAACGATAGGATATAAAACCTTAAGCATCTGACGTCTTGCATGAAGTCTGGAAGGTAAATCTTTCTTGATTTCCTTTTCTACTTCATCGTATACGGTAACTTTCTTACCATCTACAACTTCTTTTACTCTCTTGTTGTCTTTGTCTTTACGAGCAACCTTAGCTGTAACCTTAACCATCTCGAAGTTGTCTTTCTCTTTTACGGAAAGTGCAATAAGACCTTCTGCAATTTTACGAATTTCTTTTGCCTTTGCTTCTGTGGTTACAATCTTACCATGGTAAAGTAAATTGGTTACCTGGTTTCTAAGTAATGCTTTTCTCTGGCTGGAAGTTCTTCCTAATTTTCTGTAAGCTGCCATTTTAATAATCTCCCTTCATTTTTCGTGGAAGCGCATGTAACGCCTTTGGTCTTACTTGCACACGCCTTTGTTTCCATTAATGGGTTACGCGAGCCATTTGGACTTACCGCACATATCCTTGAAATATGGGAAATCACAACGGATTTCCCATATCAAGTAACTTCTTTCATTAGTCTTCGCTGGATTTAAGCTGTAATCCGAGCTCTTTCATCTTTGCCAATACTTCGTCCAATGACTTACGTCCTAAGTTACGAACCTTCATCATATCTTCGGAAGTCTTGTTGGTCAATTTCTCAACCGTATCGATGCCTGCTCTCTTCAAGCAGTTGTAGGAACGAACAGAAAGCTCAAGCTCGTCGATGCTCATCTCAAGTACTTTCTCTTTCTGATCGTCTTCTTTTTCAATCATTACAATAGCATTCTTGGAATTCTCAGAAAGGTTGATGAACAATTTCAAATGCTCACTCAAAACCTTAGCTGCAAGGCTTACTGCCTCGTCCGGTGCTAATGTACCGTTGGTGTAAACATCCAATGTGAGTTTATCGTAATCGGTCATCTGACCAACACGGGTATTCTCCACTGTAAGATTTACACGTTCTACAGGTGTATAGATGGAATCTACTGCAATATTTCCAATGGGCAATTCATCGCTCTTATTCTTATCAGCGCTGATATATCCACGGCCTCTTGTGATGAGGAAATCGATGTATAATCTGCAATCTTTTCCACCGCTTAATGTAGCAATCACCTGATCGGGATTCATAATTTCAATATCAGAATCTACATGAATATCAGAAGCGCGAACCACACCTTCACCCTCAAACTCAATATATGCTTTCTTGGGTTCATCGGAATCACTGTTATCCTTGATTGCAAGGTTCTTGATGTTCATGATAATCTCAGTTACATCTTCCTTGACACCGGGAATAGAACTAAATTCATGTAAAACACCTTCAATCTTAACCTGACTTACTGCAACACCAGGCAAGGAAGCTAACATAATACGTCTTAATGAATTTCCTAAAGTAATACCGTAGCCTCTTTCCAAAGGTTCAACTACGAATCTACCGTACTTTTTGTCCTCTGAAATCTCTGCAACCTCAATATTGGGGCTGTCAAAATCAAATGCTAACATGTAGGTCCCTCCTTATTTTTTTACCAAATTGTATTAATTATTTAGAATACAACTCGACGATAAGCATCTCGTTAACAGGAACATCAATTGCATCTCTGGTAGGAAGTTCTTTTACAACACACTTATAAGCGTCTTTGTCAACATCCATCCATTCCGGAGTAAGTCTTCCTGCTGTTACCTCAAAGATATCTTTGGTTCTCTGTGAGGAACGGGACTTCTCTTTAATTTCAATAACATCGCCTGCTTTAACAAGATAAGAAGGAATGTTAATAAGCTTTCCGTTTACTGTAATAATCTTGTGATCAACAACCTGTCTGGCTTCTCTTCTTGTACGTGCGAAACCGGCTCTGAAAACAACATTGTCTAATCTGCTCTCGAGCATGATCATAAGGTTTTCACCTGTCATACCCTTCATACGGTCAGCCTTCTCGTAGTAGTTACGGAAAGGTTTCTCTAATACACCGTAGATGAATTTAGCTTTCTGCTTTTCTCTAAGCTGAAGACCATATTCGCTCATCTTCTTGCCTTCTCTAGCAGATTTTCTGTTGGATTTTTTATCGTATCCGAGAACCATCGGCTCTAAACCAAGAGTTCTGCATCTTTTAAGAACGGGCACTCTATTCACTGCCATTTCAATTACCTCCTAATGATTTACGTAAAATCTTAACTACAATATCGACTACACTCTTCTGCGCTTAGGCGGGCGACATCCGTTATGAGGAACGGGTGTAACATCATTGATGCTTGTTACCTCAAGACCGCATGCCTGTAATGCACGAATAGCTGCTTCACGTCCTGATCCGGGTCCTTTAACCATAACATCTACTGTCTTTAATCCATGAATGAGAGCTGCCTTTGTAGCAGTTTCTGCAGCCATCTGTGCTGCGTACGGAGTAGATTTCTTTGAACCTCTAAATCCAAGACCACCGGCACTTGCCCAGCTCAATGCATTTCCTTCGCTATCTGTTAATGTAACGATAGTATTGTTAAAGGAAGACTGAATATGTGCCTGTCCATGTTCAACGTTTTTCTTCACGCGCTTCTTAGCGACTTTTTTACCTGCAACCTGTTTTGCCATAAAAAACTAACCTACTTTCTAAAATATTAACCATGACATAAGAATCCGTATATTCTCATGTCCGTACCATGTTTCATTACGATCTCACTTATGCAAAATTATTTCTTCTTGTTTGCAACAGTTCTCTTAGGACCCTTACGTGTTCTAGCATTGGTCTTAGTCTTCTGACCACGAACAGGAAGTCCCTTTCTATGACGAATACCACGATAGCAACCGATTTCCTGACGTCTCTTAATGTTAAGAGCGATTTCTCTTCTCAAATCACCTTCAACAGTGTACTTCTCAGCGATTACCTCACCTAATCTCTTTACTTCGTCATCTGTCAAATCTCTAACACGAGTGTCAGGATTAACTTTTGCTTCTTCCAAGATCCAAGTAGCGCTTACTCTACCAATTCCGTAGATATAAGTTAAGCCGATTTCAATACGTTTGTCTCTCGGTAAGTCAACACCAGCAATACGAGCCATGTTAATTTTCCTCCATTTCTTGGTGCGAAACCATAATTTTGTTCGCACGATTTACAGTTACTAATTGATTGGGGCTCCGTTCAAAGAACCCGACCGGATAAAAATCCGATTTTTCCGATACTGAAAAACTCTCTTCTCGGTATCAAAAAGTAAATGCCCGGCAAGTCTGTTCTCAGACTCCCTCACATTTATCTTCTTACAGCATAATTCCTGACGGGGAAATCATACTGTTGCCGCACTTAATTCATAACCAGGCTCTGCCTGATTACACGGAAACCAGCACTCCGTTTGTTACATTCTCCGTAACATGACAAACAGACAAGAATTAACCTTGTCTCTGTTTGTGTTTGGGATTTTCACAGATAATCATGATTCTCCCTTTTCTTTTGATAACCTTGCACTTTTCGCAAATAGGTTTTACTGATGATCTAACTTTCACGTTAAACCCTCCTTTCAAAAATGACCGTTTACCATTATAGCATCATATTTTGTTGATTGCAAGGGCTTTTTTTCACAAAAAAGCACTTTAAAAGTCTCTTTTTTCGTTCGTACCACCGCTGTACTCACTTATACCCTCGCGAAAAACAAAATTTGTTACCTACTTATCTCTCCAAATGATACGACCCTTTGACAAATCGTACGGAGAAAGTTCCAATGTTACTTTATCGCCGGGCAGAATTCGAATAAAATTCTGTCTGAGCTTTCCGCTAATGTGTGCTAATACTTCATGTCCGTTCTCTAACTGAACCTTGAACATTGTATTGGGCAATTTCTCAACAACAGTTCCTTCAATTTCAATTACGTCTGCTTTTGACATACACACTCTCCATTTCTTATTTAAAAGAATCAATTTTTAATCGGAATCATCCCTGATGTCTTTTCCAAAAAAGTCTTAATTCCTGTTTAATCAACTCATTACAGCTTCTGCTTTTATCTTTTAGAGCTTTCAAGCGTTCCGCTTCAATCCCCTCATCAAGAATCTCCACATGTTTACAGTTCTTAATTTTGGGGTTTTCTACCGGCCTGATTGCTCCGTCAGAAAGAAACAGTTTATTATTTTCCTCGCCGATTACAACATACAAAATACCTTCATCGTGTCCGGCTGCGGAAATAGCGAACTTACCAATCATTTAACGCTCATCCTTTATAAATTATCAGATTTGCAATTATTAATCAACCTTGAATTCACATTTTGTTTTTTATCGATACACCATCTATAAGATTGTAAGAATCTCGGGCTCACCATCGGTAATCAAAATAGTGTTTTCGTAATGTGCAGAAGGCGCCCCGTCCTCTGTAACAACAGTCCAGTTATCATCCAGCACAACCACATCACATCTTCCCAGATTAATCATGGGCTCAATTGCCAGCGTCATTCCCGCCTGCAATTTCAGTCCGCGGCGTTGCTGTGCAAAATTAGGAATCTGCGGATCCTCATGAAGTGCAGTTCCGATTCCGTGTCCCACGAACTCTCTTACAATTCCGTAACCAAACCGGCTGATGTATTCATCTATGGCATTGGAAATATCATAAAGATGATTTCCTGCCTTCGCCATTTTAATTCCGGCAAAGAAACTGTTCCGGGTTTCATCCACAAGCTTTTGTACATCTTCGGAAATATTTCCGACTGCGTGCGTTCTGGCCGCATCGGAATGATATCCTTTGTAAATCAGCCCCGCATCGATACTAATGATATCTCCTTCCCGAAGAATCTTCTTTTTGGAAGGAATTCCGTGAATGACTTCTTCATTCACAGAGGCACATATAGATGCCGGAAAACCATTGTAATGTAAAAAGTTCGGAATACAGTCATGCTCTCGAATGAGACGTTCAGCGAGTATATCAATCTCCAATGTTGAAATGCCGGGTTTAATTGCTTTACCGAGTTCTTCATGCACAACGGCAAGAATTCTTCCCGCTTCCCTCATCAACTCAATTTCTCTTGCTGACTTAATTGATACCGCCATGGCTCCACCTTCTTACTTCTCTAAAATAGAAACAATGCTGTCGAACACAACCATCATATCCTGTGTTCCGTCTACCTCTTTCAATACACCCTTTGCATTATAGAAATCAATCAAAGGCTGTGTCTGATCATGATATACTGTCAAGCGATTCTTAACAGTCTCAGGCTTATCATCATCTCTGAGAATCAATGTATTCTCACATCTGTCACAAACATTTTCCTTCTTGGGAGGAACATGCTCAATATGATATGTAGCACCGCAGTTGACACATGCACGTCTGCCTGACATACGCTTAATAATATTTTCATCGGGAACATCAACATTGATCGCATAATCAATCTTGTCGTTCATCTCATTTAAAGCCTTATCCAAAACTTCAGCCTGAGGAATTGTACGAGGGAAACCATCGAGTACGTATCCGTTCTTGCAATCCTCATTTGCTACTCTGTCCAGAAGAATCTTAACAGTAAGTTCATCAGGAACAAGCTTACCCTGATCCATATAGCTCTTTGCTTCCATACCAAGAGCTGTACCGTTCTTAATATTTGCTCTGAAAATATCACCGGTTGAGATATGAGGAATGGAATACTTATCCGCGATCATCTTTGCCTGGGTTCCTTTTCCTGCACCGGGTGCACCTAACATAATAATCTTCATTTCTTCCGTCTCCGTTCTAATTCTTTTTCACTAAAATTGTTGTTACTTTTATATCACACGCTCCGCTTCATTCGCGAGCAGTTGTTTGCAAATTCATTCTATCAAATCCAAAACATTTCATCCGTATATAATAGATTCATCCTGTTTTTATTGATAGGAACAGCACAAGACACGCCGCCTAAGCGGTGTGCCCCTGCCTGTTCTATTTATTATAGATTAATCATTTAAAAAACCTTTGTAGTTACGAACCAACATCTGTGACTCAACCTGTTTAACGGTTTCTACGATAACACCTACAATAATGATGATACTGGTTCCGCCGAAGGAAACCTGTGCACCAAATAATCCGTTAAATACATAAGGAATAATTGCCACGATAATTAATCCGATTGCTCCAATGAAAATGATATAGTTAAGTACTTTATCCAAGTATTCACTGGTAGGTTTACCGGGACGAATACCCGGGATAAATCCACCTCTCTGCTTCATATTATTTGCAATCTCAATAGGATTGAAAGTAATTGAAGTATAGAAGTATGCGAAGAACACAACCATTACTACATATACTAACAAACCAATTGAATAATAAGGCTTGTCAAGGTTAAACCAATTGTTTGCGTTCATTGCATTTAAGCACTCACCCCACCATCCGGTACCATCATGGCGTGCGAAATTGGAGATGATAATAGGGAACTGCAAAATAGATGATGCAAAGATGATAGGAATAACGCCTGCGGTATTCACACGAATGGGAATAACGCTTGCGCTTGCACCCACCAATCTGTTTCCCTGAGTCTTTTTAGCATACTGTACAGGAATCTTACGAGTACCGTTGCTTAAGTAAATAACCAATACAATCAATAACAGAATCACTGCTATAATAATTACGGCAGCAAGTACTGCGATTGCAACTTTCTGACCGCTGATGAATTTGTCATACAACGCTCTGAAATCTCCGGGAAGAGAGGAAAGAATGTTAATTGTAAGGATAATGGAAATACCATTTCCTACGCCCTTCTCATTGATTCTCTCACCCAGCCACATAAGGAATGTACTACCTGCTGTCATAGCAGCAATTACAGCGATTACGTTCAATGCATTGTAATTCTCAAGGTAGCCCTGTCCTCCAAAACCGATTGCCATGGCACCGGATTCAATCACGGCAAGAGCAACGGTTACATAACGGGTAATGGAAGCAATTTTCTTCCGTCCGTCTTCGCCTTCTTTTTGCATCTCCTCCAGCTTAGGAATCGCAATTGTCATAAGCTGCATAATAATGGATGATGTGATGTACGGTGTAATGTTCAATGCAAAGATGGACATCTGCATAAATGAGCCACCAGTGAAAGCATTAAGCATACCGGTATTAAAGAAAGCTGCAAACTGTCCACTTACAAAGTCAGGGTTAACGCCCGGCGCCGGGATGGAACATCCCAGCCGGACAACAACCAGCATAAGCAATGTGAACAGCAACTTATTTCTGATCTCTTTAACTTTAAATATCTGTAAAAATGATTTAAACACTAGATCACCTCGACTGTTCCACCTACGGCTTCAATCTTTTCTTTTGCAGCTTCACTGAAAGCATTTGCCTGAACCGTAAGTTTCTTGGTAAGTTCACCGTTTCCTAAGATCTTAACACCATCTCTGGGGTTTTTTACAATTCCAGTTTCAATTAAAGCTTCGATGTTTACAACGCTACCAGCCTCAAATTTCTCCAGTGCGCTAACATTAATTCCGACGATTTCCTTTGTGTTTCTGTTTGTGAAACCTCTTTTGGGAATACGTCTGTATAAAGGCATCTGACCACCTTCAAAACCGGGTCTGGGAGCTCCTGAACGAGCCTTCTGGCCTTTGTGTCCCTTGCCGGCAGTCTTACCGTTTCCTGAACCATGGCCACGACCTCTTCTAAAATTATCACTATGTTTTGAACCGTCAGCAGGTCTTAAATTTGATAATTCCATTGTGATACCTCCTTCTTAGTTTTTATGCTTCTTCAACTTTCAACAGGTATCCTACCTGCTGAATCTGTCCCTTTGTTGCTGCGTTATCAGGCATAAGAACAGATTTATTTAACTTAGTCAATCCCATAGCTTCTACAGTCTTTTTGTGCTTGGGAACACATCCGATTGTAGACTTAACCAATGTGATCTTTAACATTTTGTCTGCCATTTTGGACTCCTTTCTATTCTGCAAAAACGTAGCAATTAACCTAAAATCTCGTCAATTGACTTACCGCGTTTTCTAGCTACATCTTCAGGACTCTTTAACTGACGTAAACCTTCAATTGTTGCAAGAACAACGTTCTGCTTATTGTTAGATCCTAAAGACTTTGTACGGATGTTAGAGATACCTGCAAGTTCACAAACTGTACGAGCAGGACCACCAGCGATAACACCGGTACCTTCAGGAGCTTTCTTCAATAATACGGAAGCGGAGCCGAATTTACCGATATAATCATGTGTAATACTCTTGTTCTCATCCAATGCTACAGAAACAAGTCTCTTGATAGCGTCTTCTTTACCTTTACGGATAGCTTCAGGAATTTCAGTTGCCTTTCCAAGTCCGGCACCTACATGTCCGTTGCCATCTCCTACAACTACCAATGCTGTGAAACGGAAGTTACGACCACCCTTAACAACCTTGGTAACACGCTTAATGGTAACAACCTTTTCTTTTAATTCACCCAACTGAGCGGGATCAATAATCATGCGTTCCATGTGCTCTTATCCTTCCTTTCCTAAAATTCTAAGCCAGCTTCTCTGGCTGCATCAGCTAAAGCTGCGATTTTACCCTGGTATATAAAGCCGCCTCTGTCAAAGACTACCGTAGTAATTCCTTTATCCAATGCTTTCTTTGCAATTACTTTTCCTAAGTATGCTGCTGCATCAACGTTATTGGTCTTCTCAAGCTCAGCTTTCACATCTTTGTCAAGTGTAGAAGCTGCAACTAAAGTGTTACCAACTGTATCGTCGATAATTTGAGCATACATGTGATTATTACTTCTAAACACAGCCAAACGAGGTCTTTCAGCTGTTCCGCTGAAACGGTTACGAATTTTTCTGTGCTTGTTTACACGAATTTTTGTTCTGGATTCTTTCTTAACCATGTTCACACTCTCCTTATCTACTTCTTACCAGTCTTACCAACTTTACGTCTGATTGTCTCATCAACATACTTAATACCCTTGCCCTTGTAAGGTTCAGGTCTTCTCTTATCTCTGATTTCAGCTGCGAATTGGCCAACTTTTTCTTTATCAATACCTTTTACGATGATGATGTTTCCGTCTACTGCGGTCTCGATACCAGCAGGATCGATCATCTCAACCGGGTGAGAGTATCCTAAGCTTAAAGAAAGCTTATTACCGGACTTTGCTGCTTTGTAACCAACACCGTTTACTTCAAGCTTCTTCTCGTAGCCATCCGTAACACCAACTACCATGTTGTTGATTAAGGTTCTTGTAAGACCGTGTAAGGACTTCATCTTCTTTAAGTCGTTAGGTCTTGTAACAAGAATTTCAGCACCTTCTAATTTGATTTCCATCTCTGCAGGTAAAACTCTTTCGAGTGTACCCTTAGGACCTTTTACAGTCACTTTGTTATTTTCTGCGATATCTACAGTTACGCCTGCAGGAACCGCGATTGGCATTCTTCCTATACGTGACATGCCCGTACCTCCTTATAAAGTGTATAAATAATTAGTTACATGCATAGCAGCTCGAAAACCATGTGCTTCGCACCTACGCAGCTTATGCTGCTTTACGTTTTCTCGCTGTGTAGCCGCATAAAAACAAATACTTCGCTACGCTTGTGCTTGTTTTTATTGCTACTACCAAACAAATGCGAGAACTTCTCCGCCGATATTCAATGCTCTAGCCTGCTTATCGGTGATAACACCCTGATTTGTAGAAATAATAGCAATACCTAAACCGCCGAGAACTCTGGGAAGTTCTTCCTTGCCTGCGTAAACACGAAGACCGGGTTTGGAAATTCTCTTAATACCTGTAATGATCTTATCGTTTTTATCAACACCATACTTCAAGGTGATACGGATTGTCTTAAAGTTACCGTCTTCGATGAGATCATAGGCTTTAATGTAACCTTCATCTAAAAGAATCTTTGCAATCGCAAGCTTCATTTTGGATGAGGAAACGTCTACTGTATCATGCTTTGCAGCGTTTGCATTACGGATTCTTGTAAGCATATCTGCAATAGGATCGCTCATTGTCATTGATTTTGCCTCCTTAAAATTTTCTCTTCAAAGGAACCTTTCAAAGGTCCCACCGGTGTGCAGAGAAAACTCTCTGCCATCGGTTCCTATTTCTTACCAGCTTGATTTCTTCACGCCAGGGATCTGACCTTTGTATGCCAATTCTCTAAAGCAAATACGGCAGATTCCGTATTTTCTTAAATATGCATGAGGACGACCACAGATTCTGCAACGATTGTATTCTCTTACAGAAAACTTCTGCTGACGCTGCTGTTTAATCTTCATTGCTGTTTTAGCCATGAATATACCTCCTTATGTTTAAGACAATTGTTACTTTGCAAATGGCATGTTGAAAAGTCTCAATAATTCACGAGCTTCTTCGTCAGTATTCGCTGTTGTAACGAAAATTACATCCATACCTCTTACTTTATCAACCTTATCATACTCGATTTCAGGGAAAATAAGCTGCTCTTTGATACCAAGTGCATAATTTCCTCTACCATCGAATGCGTTGGGATTTACACCTCTAAAGTCACGTACACGAGGCAATGCAAGGTTGATAAGACGATCCATAAATTCATACATCTTATCGCCACGAAGTGTAACCTTACAGCCGATGTTCATGCCTTCTCTGATCTTGAAGTTAGCCACTGAATTCTTTGCTTTTGTAAGAACTGCTTTCTGTCCGGAAATGATTTCCATATCCTTTACAGCAGCCTCAAGAGCTTTTGCATTATCTTTTGCTTCGCCGACACCCATATTGATAACGATCTTATCCATCTTAGGGATTTCCATTACGTTCTTGTATCCGAACTTCTTTGTCATTGCATCAGCGATTTCATTCTTATACATTTCTTTAAGTCTACTCAACGTTTTAGACCTCCTTCCTTAGAAATTATCGATTATTTCTTTTTCTTCTTGTCAGCATCAACAACTTCGCCTGTAGATTTAGCGATACGTCTCTTAATGCCGTTCTCATCAATCTTGAAACCAATCTTGGTAGGTTTTCCTGCGTGAACATACATTACGTTAGAAATATCGATGGGCGCTTCTTTCTGAATAATTCCGCCATTAGGATTTCCAACAGAAGGTTTAGAATGCTTGCTGATTACGTTAACGCCTTCAACAACTACCTTGTTACCCTCTACAGAAATAACTTTACCTTCTTTGCCGTTAGAGCTTCCGGCGATTACGCGAACGGTATCGCCCTTCTTAATCTTCATCATATCGAGGCACCTCCTATAATACTTCGGGAGCTAAAGAAACAATCTTCATATACTGTTTCTCACGAAGCTCTCTTGCTACAGGTCCAAAAATACGAGTTCCTCTGGGAGTCTTATCGTCTTTAATAATAACTGCAGCGTTCTCATCAAACTTAATATAAGAACCGTCTTTACGACGAGCGCCTTTAACACTACGTACAACTACGGCTTTCACTACATCGCCTTTTTTAACAACACCGCCGGGTGTTGCATCTTTAACAGAAGCAATGATTACATCACCAATATTTGCATATCTTCTTGTTGAACCACCAACAACACGGATGCAAAGTAATTCTTTTGCGCCGGTGTTATCAGCTACTTTCAATCTGCTTTCTTGCTGAACCATGCTATTTCTCCTTCCAATTCTTTATGAATCACCGAAAACTGTTTCCAACAGTTCCCGGAACCGTGAGCAAATCTTATTTTACTCTTTCAACGATCTCCGCAAGTCTCCATCTCTTATCTTTAGAAAGGGGTCTTGTTTCAACTACTTTTACGGTATCACCGATGTTGCAATCATTGTTTTCATCATGCGCTTTGAGCTTGTAAGTCTTCTTAACGATTTTGCCGTAAAGAGGATGCTTAACGTGATTCTCAACTGCTACAACGATTGTTTTATCCATTTTATTGCTGACTACCTTACCGGTACGCACTTTTCTTAAATTTCTTTCCACAGCTAATATCTCCTTTCTCAATCATCCACAGCTTTCGCTTAGGCCTGTTCCTTAGCTTTTTCAGTGATTACTGTCTGAATTCTTGCAATGTTCTTTCTAACTTCTTTGATTCTTGCAGTATTATCTAACTGATTTGTAGCATTCTGGAATCTTAAATTGAAAAGTTCTTTCTTAGCATCTACTAAAGCCTGTGCCAAATCTTCAGGTGATTTTGCCTTTAAATCTTCTACATACTTATTAATTTTCATTTGCTACACCGCCTTCCAAATCTGCTTTAGACACAATTTTACACTTACAAGGAAGTTTGTGGGTAGCAAGACGAAGAGCTTCTCTTGCTACTTCTTCATTCACACCGGAGATTTCGAACATAACGCGTCCGGGCTTAACAACAGCTACCCAGTACTCTAATGTTCCCTTACCGGAACCCATACGTGTTTCAGCAGGTTTTGTGGTTACAGGTTTGTCGGGGAAAATCTTAATCCATACCTGACCACCACGTTTAATATGACGAGTCATAGCAATACGGGCTGCCTCGATCTGGTTAGATCTAATCCAACAAGGTTCCATTGCAACAATACCATATTCGCCGTAAGAAATTGTGTTTCCTCTTAAAGCTTTACCTCTCATGCTTCCACGGAACTGTTTACGACGTTTTACTCTTTTAGGCATTAACATTATTTATCTCCCCCTTCCTGGTTGTTCTTGACGGGAAGGACTTCACCCTTGTAGATCCAAACCTTGATACCCATTTTACCATAGGTTGTATCTGCTTCAGCGAAACCATAGTCAATATCTGCACGAAGTGTCTGAAGAGGAATAGTACCCTCGCTGTAGAACTCTGTACGAGCCATATCAGCTCCGCCCAAACGGCCAGACACTGCTGTCTTAATACCAAGAGCACCGGACTTCATTGTTCTTCCCATGCAGGACTTCATAGCTCTACGGAAAGAAACACGGTTCTCAAGCTGTGCAGCAATGTTCTCTGCAACAAGCTGAGCCTCTTTATCGGGTCTCTTAATTTCTTTGATATCTACGTTAACTTTCTTACCAGTCATCTTCTGAAGTTCTTTCTTGGTAACTTCGATATCAGCACCGCCCTTACCGATTACAAGACCGGGCTTAGCTGTATAAACGATAACCTTAACTCTGTCAGAAGCTCTTTCAATTTCGATTTTGCTAACGCCTGCTGCGAACAATTTCTTCTTTAAGAACTTTCTGATATTGTAGTCTTCAACAAGGCAATCTGCGAAATCTGCATCTGCATACCACTTAGAATCCCACTCTTTGATAACTCCGACTCTAAGTCCATGAGGATTTACTTTCTGTCCCATATCTTTCCTCCTATTTCTCGTCAAGCACGATAGTAATGTGGCTCATTCTCTTCTCGATTCTATAAGCTCTACCCTGTGCTCTCGGTCTAATTCTTTTCATTGTAGGTCCCTTGTTTGCATAGCATTCTGCAATGTAGAGATTGTCAACATTCATTCCGTTGTTATTCTCTGCGTTTGCGATAGCAGACTGCAACAACTTCTTAATGATGCTGGATGCATATCTGGGATTATACTCTAAGATTGCCAAAGCGGTCTGTACGTCTTTGCCTCTGATGGCGTCAAGTACGAAGCACGCTTTCTGAACAGAAACTCTTGCATAAGATAACTTTGCAGAGGGTCTTGTTTCCTTATTGTTGGCATTTCTCTCTCTTTTAAATTTGGATCTGCTCATTTTTGTGTTTGCTTCCATGGAAAAACCTCCTTTCAAAATTATCTTATCTTACTTTAGACTTCTTCTCGTCTTTTCCATGTCCTCTGTAAGTTCTAGTAGCAACGAACTCACCGAGTTTGTGTCCAACCATATCTTCGGTTACATATACGGGAACATGCTTTCTTCCATCGTGTACTGCAATTGTGTGTCCTACGAAGGACGGGAAAATTGTAGAACGACGGGACCATGTCTTAATAACCTGCTTGTTGCCTGCTGCATTCATAGCGTCAACTTTACTTAATAAGCTGGCATCTGCAAAAGGTCCTTTTTTTAATGATCTAGCCATTTTATTTCCTCCTTATCAACTGTTGCGATTATTTAATACCGCGTCCATCGCGTCTTCTTACAATAAGCTTGTTAGACTGTTTCTTTTTCTTTCTTGTCTTCAAGCCAAGAGCGGGCTTACCCCAAGGTGTGCAAGGACCGGAACGACCGATACCACACTTACCTTCACCACCACCGTGAGGGTGATCGTTAGGGTTCATAACAGAACCACGAACGGTAGGTCTGATGCCCATGTGACGCTTACGTCCAGCTTTACCGATATTGATAAGGTTGTGATCTACGTTACCAACAACACCAACTGTTGCACGGCAACCGATAGGAACCATTCTCATTTCGCCTGAAGGAAGTCTTAAAGTTGCATACTTTCCTTCTTTCGCCATTAACTGTGCGCTGTTACCAGCGGAACGAACAAGCTGTCCACCTTTTCCGGGATACAACTCAATGTTGTGTACCTGAGTACCAACAGGAATTGCTTCCAAAGGAAGGCAGTTACCGATTTTAACTTCTGCTTCAGGTCCGTTCATAACCTTCATGCCATCCTTTAATCCTTCAGGAGCAAGGATGTATGCCTTCTCACCATCTGCATAAGCGATTAATGCGATGTTTGCAGTTCTGTTAGGATCGTATTCGATTCCGATAACAGTTGCAGGAATATTATCTTTCAATCTTCTGAAATCGATAATTCTGTATTTTCTTCTTGATCCGCCTCCGCGGTGTCTAACTGTGATTTTACCCTGATTATTACGTCCTGCGTTCTTCTCTAAAGATACACACAAGGATTTCTCCGGTGTCTTCTTTGTGATTTCAGAGAAGTCCGAACCAGTCATGTTTCTTCTGGAAGGTGTATAGGGATTATATGTCTTAATTCCCATTTCATTTTCTCCTTTACTATCTGTTATTTGTTATCATGCTTCATTGCATATAAGTGACCAATCTTAGATTCCTGAGAAAATCTCAATATCCTTGCTGTCAGCTGTAAGCTTAACAATTGCCTTCTTGGTCTGTGCAGTCTTGCCGTATACCATACCGCGTCTCTTGTTCTTGCCTTCGCAGTTCATGGTGTTAACCTTATCAACTACGGTTCCGGGGAACATTTTCTCAACTGCCTCTTTAATCTGATTCTTGGTTGCATCGGGATGAACCAAAAATGTATACTTCTTGTCACCCATGCCGGCCATACTCTTTTCTGTGATAACCGGTTTGAGGATTACGTCGTAATATTTAATATCAGCCATTATGCGTACACCTCCTCGATTGTAGAAACAGCGTCCTTAGTAAGAACTACTGTACCAGCCTTCATAATGTCATAAACATTAATCATGTTGGCTACAACTGTGTCTGTATCAGGAATGTTTCTTGCAGAAAGAATAATGTTCTTGTCATTATCATTGATTACCACAAGACTCTTCTCAACCTTTAAGTTGTTAAGAACTTCCTGGAATTTCTTGGTTTTGATTTCGTCAAGCATTAACTCTTCTAATACTAAAAGCTTGCCAGCCTGAACTTTGCTTGTTAAAGCAGACTTTAATGCGATTCTCTTTTCTTTCTTATTTAACTTGAAAGAGTAATCTCTGGGAGTGGGTGCAAATACCACACCACCATGTGTCCACTGAGGAGATCTGGTTGAACCCTGTCTTGCATGACCGGTTCCCTTCTGTCTCCAAGGCTTTCTTCCACCGCCGGAAACCTCTGCGCGAGTTTTCGCCTTCTGTGTTCCCTGACGCTTATTTGCAAGGTGCTGTACAACTGCTAAGTGAACAAGGTGCTCATTTACTTCAACACCGAAAACAGCATCACTTAAATCCATTGTTCCGACTTCCTTGCCTTCCATATTGTAAACAGATACTTTTGCCATCTGTGTGTTCCTCCTTTCGTCCCGATTATGCTTCTGCCTTAGTAGTTTCTTTGATAGTTACTAAAGCTTTCTTAGGTCCGGGTACGGCACCCTTTACCAAAAGCAGATTCTTCTCTGCATCTACACGTACTACTTCGAGATTCTTAACAGTAACCTGCTTGTTACCCATGTGACCGGGCATTCCTTTGCCCTTAAATACACGGCTGGGGCTGGAGCATGCACCATTGGAACCCTGATGACGATGGAACTTGGAACCATGAGCCATAGGTCCTCTGTGCTGTCCTAATCTCTTGATAGCACCCTGGAAGCCTTTACCTTTGCTGATTGCAGTTGCATCAATCTTATCGCCTTCTGCAAAGATGTCAGCCTTGATTTCCTGTGCCAATGCGTATTCAGCAGCGTTCTCAAACTTGAACTCTCTTACATAACGCTTGGAAGAAACTCCTGCCTTCTTGAAATGTCCCTGCATAGCCTTTCCTGTGCCATGTGCATGAACGATTTCTTTCTTTCCGGCAGCATCCTTATTTACTACTCTGTCTTTCTTGTCTACAAAACCAACCTGAACTGCTTCGTAACCATCGTTCTCGATTGTCTTAATCTGGGTTACTACGCAAGGGCCGGCCTGAAGAACTGTTACCGGGATGAGTGCTCCGTCTTCTGCGAAGATCTGAGTCATACCGATCTTTGTTGCTAAAATAGCTTTCTTCATTTCTTTACCTCCATTTGTTTCTACTACAGCGGCATCTGAGGTTTGTTCGGATGCATACTAGTTGTAGAAGGTTTTATTTACTTGTTACATTTTTGACATCAATACCAAAATTACTTGCTTTTAATACTAATGTAAACACCAGCCGGCATCTCTAAAGTCTGTAATGCATCAATGACTTTCTGATTGGGCTCGATTACATCGATCAGTCTCTTGTGAGTTCTCTGTTCGAACTGCTCTCTGGAGTCTTTGTACTTGTGTACGGCACGGATGATTGTTACAACTTCCTTCTTAGTAGGAAGGGGAACAGGTCCGCTCACCTTTGCTCCGTTCTTCTTAACTGTTTCGATGATTTTCTTGGCAGAAGCATCTACGATCTGATGCTCATAAGCTTTAAGTGTGATTCTCATTACTTGATTTGCCATAAAAAAAGTCGCCTCCTTTTCGCACTTTTAAAAACTAAGTACGACAAGCGGTGACTGTACACTCTCCCGTGTGTGTCCTAAATGTTTACGCAACCCCAGAATCTCTTCCGAACCGTATCCATCGAACTTTCACGTCGTTTCTACCATGTTGTAGACATTTTGTTTTGTACAGTGACTTGTCGCCAGTATCTTGACTTGACATTCGCTCCATATAAAAACTCATCCCGATGTATGGGATGACAACCTTATATTTCATCGCTATCATGCCACAGCAATGCTAAGTATACAACATCTTTTTCTATAATGCAAGACTTTTTTTATTTTTTTATAAAACGGTATCTTCCTTCGCCAAAAGAGAAAAGCGGTCGGCATTCAATCCGACCGCTGCATTCTTTTCTTTCTATTAATAGTCCATCTCGTCCATGAATTCATCAATAAGCTGTTCCCACTGTTGGGTAGCTGACGCTGTCTCTCCGCTGATTGTACTAACAAGAGCAAAGCCGAGCTGAATCAATGCCAATAAAATTGTGATGGCACCAAGGATAATACCTGAAACTGATTTCGCACCACCTTCAGACTTCAATGAAATAACGCCAAGAACAATTGCAACGATACCAAGAATGATATTGATAATAGGACATCCGCAGCAGCAGCAGTTGATCACTGCAAGTGAGCAACCCACGATACCGCAAACCATAGCAGCAATCGCCTGACCGTTTCCGCCGGACTTTGTTGCACCGGTATAAGTATTTCCCTGATTGTATGCGTAATCATAATTATACTGTTGCTGTGTTGTTGCGCCGTAATCTGTTGTTGCGCCGTATCCGTCATTTGTAGTAGTTGTTTCATTTGATCCGAAACCATTGTTCTGGTCGAATCCGTTCATGTTGTTTCCGTCCATCTCTTAATCTCCTTTTCTTATTGTATGGTGTCTTACACCAATTCTTTCATACTTTTCAGACAACTCATTATATAATCCTTAAAAGAATGTAATTCTGTTGTTTCCCAAAATTCCAGCACCTCGCCCAAATAGTCATAATGAAATGCGACCACCATAACGATGCGGAAAATAAAAAACCCAAGTACGATAACCAGTAACATCCAAACCTGCCACATCGGTATCCGTACACGCATCTTGCCATCCCTCTTAACAATCACCGAATATGCACTCATAACAAAAGCCTGAAGGTACAATACAACAATATAGAGTACCAAAGGATGACACATAAATGAGCGAATCAAATCTCCCTGCAACAACGCCCGTACAGCTCTTGTTCCGCCGCATCCCGGACAATATATATGCAGAACGAGGGGGAACATACACGCCTGCCCCGTAAAAGAAATCTCAAAACCCGTCACATTACAGTACAGTGCAAATCCTATTCCCAGAATGCCAAGTGCCAATAACATATAGAAGAGAAAATTCGTCCAAAACTTCTCACTTCTAAATAACTGCTTAACCATTTTCACTCCTTAGCACATGCAAGTGAAAATTCCCACACCGCCGGTTCCGATGGTAAGGGCAATGTCCCCGCAAAACTGAAGACAAATTGAAACAATACCCAAAATAAGACCAACTAAGCCAAAATTAGCTTTGGCACCGCCTTTGCCTTTTCCGATTGCACCGAAAACGATAGCAAGGATAGAGCAAATATAAATAGGATTAATGAGGAATGCAACAATACCTAATACAAACGCTGCAATACACATTCCGCCACCGTCGCCGCCTGTGTTTCCTTCATACATCTGCGGCTCATACTGATATACAGGGTTCTGTGAAGAATTCATATCAGTTCCGGAATATCCTCCATAAATATTCGAATAACCCGGTGTCTCCTCTGTCTGTGAATATGAATTTGTCTCAGTGTTGTCTGCTGCACCGTAATTGTCATTGTTCATCATTCCGTCATCACTCATAACAACACCTCTTTCTATTAATATTTGATACAAATAAAATAGTACCAACAAATATCGCAATTGTCAACGAAACCAATCTAATTATTACATTTTTCGTTAACTTTGCGACAAAAAAATAATATCAATTTTCCGCATAAATGTCAATTACTCCTACGCTTTTTCTGCTTGCATATATTGCGACTTAAAAGCACTTAATTTTCATTACGGACAAAAAACACTTTTTCTTTGACCTTTTTCTTCTTTTATTATATTATGAGAACATGGTCATGAGGAGTTTATAGCCTGCATCGCTTCGACTCACCCGGACTCATTTTGGAGGTAAACTATGTGGATTGCGAATAATTGGAAAGATTATGAAGTTCTTGCAACATCAGGCGGTGAGAAGCTCGAACGCTGGGGCGACTACTTTTTGGTTCGTCCGGACCCTCAGGTTCTGTGGGATACCCCACACACCCATCCGGCATGGAAAAAGAAAAACGGTCACTATCACCGCAGCAGCAAAGGCGGCGGAGAATGGGAATTTAGAAACCTCCCGCAGGAATGGTCCATTCAGTACAATGATCTGACATTCCGATTGAAGCCTTTTAGCTTTAAGCATACCGGCCTGTTTCCCGAACAGGCAGTAAACTGGGATTGGTTTTCTTCCATTATTAAGGAATCTGACCGTCCTCTGAAAGTTCTTAATCTTTTTGCCTATACCGGTGGTGCAACGTTAGCTGCTGCCAAAGCAGGTGCCGCCGTCACTCATGTAGATGCGTCAAAGGGCATGGTTCAGTGGGCCAAAGAGAACGCGGTCGCTTCCGGATTGCAGGATGCACCCATCCGCTGGCTGGTGGATGACTGTGTTAAATTTGTGGAACGTGAGATTCGCCGCGGCAATCACTACGACGGGATTATTATGGACCCTCCCTCCTACGGACGCGGTCCCAAGGGTGAAATCTGGAAAATCGAAGAATCCATCTTTCCTTTTATTCAGTTGGTTTCCAAACTGTTAAATGAAGATTCCAGATTTCTTCTTATTAATTCATACACAACAGGACTGCAGCCTGCGGTTCTTTCCTATATGATTCAAACGGCAATTGTCCCCACATTTGGCGGTTTTGTAACCTCCGAAGAAATCGGATTGCCTGTTCAGGAAGACGGACTCGTCCTTCCTTGCGGTGCGTCCGGTCGTTGGACAAAATAAAATAAAGAAAAAAGAGGGAGTGCATCTTACCGGATACACTCCCCTTTCTCTTACAAAAAAGAAATACTACGTTCCAAAATACCGTTCATCTTCGCCATCGCGATTCCGTAATTGGTTAGCAACACGCCATTTTCTTTGCAAAGACTACTCCTTCTTTTCATTTCTTTATCATTCAATGTGCAGGCTCCGCAATGAATCACCACTTTATAGTCTGATACATCCAAAGGGAAATCCAAACCCGAGGTAAAAGTAAAATCTACTTCCTTTCCGGTATACTTGCGAATCAACGCAGGTAATTTAACGGTTCCAATATCACCGCATTGCCTGTGGTGTGTACAGCCTTCGGAAATCAATATTTTATCTCCGTCTGCAATCTCATCCAGCACATTGGCCCCGGCCACCGCCTCCTCAAGGACGCCCTTATATCTGGCCATAAGAATTGAGAAAGAGGTAAGCGCATAGTCCTCCGGTATCCGCTTTGCCACTTCTTTGAATACCTGGGAATCCGTAATTACGATTCTGGGTTTTTCGGAAAGACTACTGCACAATCTCTCCAATTCATCCACCTGAGTGATACTGCAGGTAGCATGGGCATCCAGAATATCTCTTATGGTTTGCTGTTGCGGTAAAATCAAACGCCCTTTCGGTGCCGAGGCATCGATGGGAACCACCAGTACCGCATGGTCTCCCGGCGAAAGCAAATCCGCAATCACGAAACGTTTCGGCCGTCCCGACTCTGCAAAGGCAGCAAGAGCCTCCTTGACTTTCTCGATTCCTATCATCTTTTTCATACAAACCTGTACATAAGGAACTTCTGCCGATTCTGCCAAGGCTCTTGCCCTTGTCGCTGTGGCACACTCTCCCTCGGGAATCCGATCCTTCTTATTTCCCACTACCAATACAGGGACATTTCGTTCCTTAAAATTGTTCACCAAAGCCGCCTCTTCCGTCACCTCAGCATCCGTAGCATCAATCACAATAACTGCCACATCCACTGTTTCCAGAATTTTGCGGGTAGTTTCCACCCTGAGTTCCCCCAGGGTTCCTTCATCATCAAATCCCGGTGTGTCAATCAAAACCACCGGTCCTAAGGGCAAAAGCTCCATCGCCTTCTTCACCGGATCCGTGGTCGTTCCGGGCACATCCGAAACCACAGAAACCTGCTGATTGGCAAGGGCATTTACCACACTTGATTTGCCTGCATTTCTTTTTCCGAAAAAACCGATATGAATCCGATTTGCACTCACGGTTTCATTTAATCCCATATCATTCTCCATTCACAAACTTTTTACAGCACTTTTATTTCTCATCCGTTTCACCAAATGGTTCTTAAACGTTTTACATTTTTTAGAAACGGAAATCTCTGCTGTTTGATTCCTTAATTGCGGCAATGTTCTCTGTCGCAATCTTACGAATCTTTTCACCGGGAACCTTCTTCAATTCCTCTTCTATCAACTTATATCCCAACTGTCTGGTTTCTTCCGAAGCATAATCTGTCAGGTACTCTGTCAGCGTCATTAACGCATTGGGATGACAGCAGTTAAGAATCTGGCCATTTTTACAAAGAGCCATGAAGCGGTCTCCGGTACGGCCCTCTCTGTAACATGCGGTACAGAAGGACGGGATATGTCCGCACTCCATCAGCCACTTCACCACTTCGTCCAAAGAACGCTGGTCGGAAACATCAAACTGCTCCGAATCATGAGGGCGCTCTTCCTCTGTGTATCCGCCTACGGAAGTACGGGAGCCGCCGCTGATCTGGGAAATGCCAAGCTTCAGCACTTTGCGTCTTACCTCTTCGTTCTCACGGGTGGAAATAATCATTCCCGTATACGGAACTGCCAAACGGATGCATGCAATAATTTTCTCAAACATCTCATCCGGAATGGAATTATCAAACACATCCGGATCAATGTCATCCGCATGCTTCACACGGGGAACACTGATGGTATGAGGTCCCACACCATGCACCGCTTCCAAATGTTCTGCGTGCATAATCAGTCCGGCAAATTCATAACGATATTTCTCTAAACCAAATAAAACTCCGAGTCCTACATCATCGATTCCGCCCTCCATTGCTCTGTCCATGGCCTCTGTATGATAAGCATAATCATGCTTCGGTCCGGTAGGGTGCAATTCCAAATAACTTTCCTTATGGTAAGTTTCCTGAAAAAGGATGTAGGTTCCGATTCCTGCTTCTTTTAACTTACGGTAATCCTCTACCGTGGTTGCCGCAATGTTTACGTTCACACGGCGGATTGCACCGTTTTTATGCTTAATGCTGTAAATCGTCTTAATACTTTCCAAAATGTATTCAAGAGGATTATTAACAGGATCCTCACCGGCCTCAATCGCCAGTCTTTTATGTCCCATATCCTGCAACGCGATTACTTCCGCACGAATCTCCTCCTGCGTGAGTTTTTTACGGGTAATGTGTTTATTCTTAAGATGATACGGACAATAAACACAACCATTCACACAGTAGTTTGACAGATAAAGCGGTGCAAACATAACAATTCTGTTTCCATAAAAAGCTAGTTTAATTTCTTCAGCAATCCGGTAAATTTCTTCTACCTTTTCAGGAATATCACAGGCAAGAAGAACAGACGCCTCTCTGTGAGAGAGCCCCTTGCAAAGTAAACCGTTTCCATTTTTTTGCGGGCGTGCTTTCTGAAGAATTTCGTCGATCAAGGCAACATTGTTCTTATTTGCCTCTGCATACTCAAGTGTGGCGAGGATTTCTTCATGATTAATAAACTCCTCAGCCTTTAAAGATTTGGGGTCATAGATAGCCATTTTCATTTCCTTTCTTTTCGGTCAGACACTCTTCCCGATTAGTAATATATTCATAAAAGTCCGGATAAGTTGCTGCCCCCTCACATTGTTTGGAGTAAGGAACTTATCGACACCTTCTATGTGCAATAATCTCCACGGTCAGTAACCACTTCGTATCCTACTGCCGCCATTCGTTCTTTCAACTGCGCAATACCGTTTGCACCTTCCGCTCCGGTAAACAGTTTATTATCATAGAGCCGGTATTTGGCTCCCGCTTCTTCCGGAGACAAATTAGGCATCACAACGTTGGCACCTGCCAGAATACCTGCCTCACGACCTCCTTCCCGCAATGTCCCGAGGGCCGTAGTTGCCGGCAATAAAATCTTCGGATGAATCATTCTTATCAATGATAAAAGATACAGCGTATCCTCAACCGTCCCATTCGCATACCCTGCAAAAGGAGTATCCTTATGAGAGATAAAAGGACCAATTCCGCACATCTGCGGTTTGAAATCCTCAAGAAATTTCAGCTCCCGCACCAGATGTTCCACCTTCTGAAAAGGGGAACCCACCATGAAGCCGCAACCGGTCTGGTATCCGATTCGCCGAAGTGTCCGCAAACACTCCATTCTGTTTGCAAACTTAAGTTCTTCCGGATGCAGCATCCGGTAATGTTCCTCCGTAGCAGTCTCATGTCTGAGCAAATACCGGTCTGCTCCGGCCTCATACAGCCGCCTGTAGCTTTCTTCACCGCGTTCTCCCAGAGATAATGTAATTGCACAATCCGGATACTGCTGCTTCATTTCACGAAGCAACACCTCCAGACGGGAATCCGTAAAATATCCGTCCTCACCGCCTTGCAACACAAAGGTTCGAAACCCCAGCTCATATCCCCGGCGGCAGCAGTCAAGAATCACATCTTCCGTCAGGCGGTATCTGCTGCACTTCTGATTTCCCTTGCGAATTCCGCAATAGAGACAATCATTCCTGCAAATATTCGAAATCTCTATCAACCCACGGACAAATACCTTGTGTCCGTAGTGAAGGTGTCGTACTTCCCGGGCCAATGCCGCGGCATAATCACGACTCTCCTGCGTATTATTAGTCAAAAGCAACAGGTAATCCGCTTCAGACAAAGTCCGATTCTGCTGCAATTCGTCCAATTTCATTTTAATCTCATGATTCATTGTGTCCCACATTAGAGGATACCGTTTTCACGCTTACACCTTCCAGCCGTCCGATTCTGCCGGCCATCGCCGAAATCACATCCTGAGGTGCATCTACCGCAACACTCAGAATACTGATATTCTTCTCCCGATACGGAATCCCCATTCTCCCAATAATATATTCTCCATATTCATGCAAAATATGATTTAATTCTTCTGCGGAAGTTCTGTTTTCAACAATTACACCAAGCAAAGCAACCCGTCTTTCCATGTCTTAGATATCCTTCCTGACAAACTTAGGCATTCCTTTATTCTCATTTCCGTACCACAGAACCACCAGGACGCCGTCACCGACTTCTATCCGCACTTCCTCTCCCGTAAAAGAATTGCTCACTCCCAAGGGCACATCCGAGCGAAGCACTGCTTTTTCCAAAGGGTACAACAGCCCTTTCAATGTAACATTCTTTGCTTCCTCTGTAAAGGAGAAAATAGAAATGGTCCCTTCGTATCCGGCGTCAAAAGAAAGGCACCCCAACATACCGTCACCGCCAAAAGCCGTAGTTACGGCATATCCTGTACCATATAAAAAAATCTGCACCTCTTTTTTGGCATAACTTACCATCATCTGCAATGCTGCCAGGGTATGGTCCGGACGTCCTCCGGTTGCCCCGAAAATATGCAATTCCCGAAAACCTCTTTTTACGGCTTCCTCTGCTGCCAGGGCGAGGTCTGTCTCATCTTTCATAACCGGATGCCTTATAATATTAGGATGTGTCGGTTCTTGACCGAGAGAGTCAAAATCTCCCACAACCAAATCTGCCCGAAGTCCCAATGCGTCAACGTAAGCAAATCCGCCATCTGCCGCAATAATATAATCATCTGCGCCGGGATAAAAATTCTCTTTTACAAAATCCCCTGCACCCACGATATAACAACGTCTGCTACTCATCTGTCACTCCTCTTTCTCCCGGATCACTTTACGAATTTCATTCAAAACCATCTTTTTATTGGCAGACCACAAAGGGGCAACCAGCTCCCTTTTATTTCCGTCCCCTGTGAGACGATGAACAATCATATCCTCCGGAAGCACTTCCACACACCTTTTTAAGATATCAATATATTCTTCTATGGAAAGTACTTCAAAATTCCCCTTACGATATTCCGCTTCCAAATCCGTATTTTTAAGGACATGCAGCAGCTGAAGCTTAATTCCTTTGGCCCCGCTCTTCCCGATATAGCGGACGGTTTCTACCATATCCTCAGGACTTTCAAAAGGAAGTCCCAGAATAGCATGCACCACCACTTCGATTTCGCATGCTGTCAGCCGTTTCATCGTATCATCAAAAACAGAGAGCGCATAACCGCGACGAATATATGCAGCACTTCTTTCGTGAATTGTCTGGAGCCCCAGTTCAATCCACACTGGTTTCTCTTTGTTCAGTTCACACAACAACCGAAGCATATCCTCTGATATGCAGTCCGGTCTGGTCGCAATGGAAAGCACCACAACTTCCTCATCTGCCATGGCGGCTCTAAACTTTGGTGCAAGCACTTCCACACTTCCGTAGGTGTTGGTAAAGGACTGAAAATACGCAATGTATTTTCCTCCTGCATTTTTGGATGCAACCAGCTCTTTTCCGCGACGAAGCTGCTCCTCAATACTTAATTCCGCCTCCTGCGCGAAATCGCCGGAACCTGATTCAGCGCAAAAAATACAACCACCCACCCCAATCGTACCATCGCGATTGGGGCAGGTGCATCCTGAACTAAGTGCTATTTTGTATACTTTACATCCAAATCTTTTTTTCAGATAACGATTCAGCGAATTATACATGATAAATATCCGTATACTGTGCAATATCTCTATTGGTAGTACATAAATCTCTTACATTCAAATCGCTCACATCATAGTGTCCTGTTTCTTTTGCAATCTGTACAAGACCTTGCGTAAGTTCTTCCATATCCTTATCGGAATCCTTCAGAATAATTACGTCTGCTCCCATTGCCACAATCTTGGCAACCTCATCCGCATCTGCTACATCCTTTAATTCAACCATTAAATCAAGATCCGCATCTACGGTATTCAGATATTTCTTTGCACGATACAACGCATAAGGAAGAGGTACTACACTGAAATTATTAAGTACTACAAAATCCGGTTTCGCAAATACACAGAACTCCAGATCTCTTTCAAGTCTTCCTGCTGCCATCTTAATACCAATGGGACAACCATCTCCCTCAAGGCGAAGGAATGCAACTGCCTGACGTAAATCTTCCTTGGAACTGATAGTCTTCTCAATTCCGTCTCCGCGACCTACGATAATCTCGATCGCATCTGCTTCCATGAAATCCTCGCTGGTAAGTCCGTTATTCGGAATATATTCCAAAATATTCTTTGCGCTTCTCTTCTGAACCGGTGTCTGAAGCTTCATAGGTTTCTGCGCACCGATACCAATAATTGTGGAAGTTTCAACAACCGCTCTCTCATCCAAAGGCATAGGACTCAACTGTGCCGGAAGAATCATAATATTCTCCAACTGATTGGAACATGTCAACGCAACAGGTTCCTTTACCGCTTCGTTCGCTCCCTCTGCATCCTCAATCTCCGGCAAGGTAATCAACTCCACTTCACTCTCATCAATCAAATGTTCTTCCGAAAGAGCTTCCTCATCATCCAGAATGATAGGGGTTACTGCCGTTTCATCTACAAATGCATCTTCTGAGGCTTCTTCTGCCTCAGTCTCTTCTGTAAGGGCTTCTTCTGATGCCACTTCTGTGAGAGCCTCTTCTGCCTCATCTGCGGGAGTCTCTTCGGTTTCATCTGCGGGAGTCTCTTCCACAGTCTCTTCTGCAGGAGTTTCTTCTGCAACTTCTTCTGAGAAAATCTCTTCGATTTCTTCTGCAGAAACTTCAGCAATTTCTTCTGCAGTAGTCTCTTTCTCTTCTTCCTCTTCCAAAGCATCCGCAATTCCGGCTCCTGCCACACCTGCCACACCTGCCGCAACTGCCGCTCCGGCTGCAAAAGGTGCGCCGAATTCCTTCGCAAGGAAATCATCTCTTACCGCATTGTTTGACACTGCATTCATATTCGGACCATAAGATCTGGTATTCTCTTCTGACAAAGGATTATCAATCAGTATTTCTTCCACCTCAGCATTCGCATCTTCCACATCATCAAGATCTGCAAAATCGAAACGCTGTTCTTCTACTTCTTCCTCTGCCTCTTCTACAACTTCTTCCTCAACGTTTTCTTCTTCCTCTTCTTCCACAGGTTCCGGTGTGATAATCAGCTCATCCTCAGGAAGTTCGGTTACGATATCTTCTAACATTTCTTTATCTAACAAAAGATCTTCGGCAGTAATTGCATCTTCAATAATAGAATTCACTTCCTCTGCGAAATATGTATCTTCTGCGTCAGTTTCTTCTGTATCAGTTTCTTCTGTATCGGTCTCCTCTGCAGCTGCTTCTTCTGCAGCTTCTTCTGTATCGGTTTCCTCTGCAGCTACTTCTTCTGTAGCAACTTCTTCTGTAGCAACTTCTTCTGTATCGGTTTCCTCTGCAGCAGTTTCTTCTGCAGCCACTTCTTCTGTAGCAACTTCTTCTGTATCGGTTTCCTCTGCAGCAGTTTCTTCTGCAGCTGCTTCTTCTGTAACTGCTTCTTCTGTAACTGCTTCTTCTGTAACTGCTTCTTCTGTATCGGTTTCCTCTGCAACAACTTCTTCCGCATCAGTTTCCTCTGCAGCTACTTCTTCTGTACCGGTTTCCTCTGCAGCAGTTTCTTCCGCATCAGTTTCCTCTGTAACAAGTTCATCCCCTACTGCTTCCGCAACTGCTTCTGCAAGAGAATCCAGAACATCCTCTTCCTGTTCTTCTGAAGTCTCCTCTTTGGGCACAACAGTCTCTTCGATTGCTTCGTCTTCCTCAGCATCCTCAAGAATAGTAGCTTGCAAAACCTTTTCTTCTTCGTCCTCTTCGTCAAGATAATCAATCACATCTTCACTATTTGCTGCATATACATTTTCCGCTTTGGGGGATAAGGGTTCGATTACACGCTGAACCATTCCTGCGCCGCTTTCCCACAAAGGTCTGAAATTATCTTCTTTCTCCGTAGCACTCTCTTCTCCTGCACTGTCTGCCGTGGCAACAGCAACAGTTTCTTTCACCTGAAGTGCTTCTTCCTCTTTCTTATCTGTTTTAACTTCGTTTCCGTTCAAATCAAGGACACGTTCTACGGAAGCATACGCATTCTCAATACTCCATGCCTTAGATGTACTCTGACTCTTCTGCTCGTTTTTCTCTGTCTTGGAACCACTGAAAGGAGACCAGAATTCCTGACGTCTCTCCACTACATATTCGGTATTTATATCATGGCCGCCGGTAAGATTTTTGGCAAGATCAGATGCTTGAGGAAATGTAGACTCAGTCTTCTCCTCTTCCACAATTTCTTTCGCCTCGGCTTCAATCACTGTAGGGATGGAACCGGTATCTTTCTCTGTACCATCTGCCGCAACCTCGGGCTCATCTTCCACGGGACGCACCTGCGCATCTACAATATCCTCGTCATCTTCATCCGCCCATTCAAAGAACACTTCCTCTTCTTCCAACATAGCGAAGTTTTCTTTGCTCTCATTACAAATCGGGCACTCAGACAATTCCTCAAAAGGACGTCCGGCCTGCTGCTCATTATAGATGTACCTGCACACCTTGCATTCGTATTTTGCCATCTTTCTTCCTCCCTTAACAACCGTCGTACGTGAAAACGTTCTCCTTCATTCGTTCTCCACTGTCGGGCATTTGAATCCACTGTTTTCAGAATACCATGAAATGTCATTTTTGTCTATTTTTTCAATGTTTTTTTCATGCACTTTTGTTATTTTTTCATGATAATTTCCATAATTTTTATACAGGTGTAACAGTTTTCGCCCACACCTTACCCATCTTAATGCGAACAATCAGGAAACAGATGATATGAACAAAAAGAGTGAGCGCCCATGACACCGGATAAGACGCATATACAGTCTCAATCTTATGCAGCCCTTCCCACTGAAAAACAGTTGCCAGCCACACCAGCCGAAAAACACAGGCCCCCAAAAGAGAAACAATCATAGGAAGCACCGAATACTCCATTCCTCTCATAAGTCCAACCATTACTTCCATCATTCCGCAAAGCGCATATATGGTACAAATCCAAACCAGACGCACCATTCCGGCTTCCACCACAGCAGGACTGTCGCTATACAAACCAAGAAGGGGGCGTCCGAAAAGCACCAAAAGATTCCCCATTGCAAGACCGATTACGGCAACCAGTCCCATCGCGGTAACTGCAATCCTGTTTACTCTCTCATATTTCATTGCTCCGATATTCTGACTGGTAAAAGATATGGCGGCCTGGTAAATAGAATTCATGGCAACATATACAAAGCCCTCCAAATTACCGGCAATGGAATTTCCCGCCACCACAATTTCGCCAAACTCATTTACGGACGACTGTATAAAAACATTTGACAAAGAGAACAACGTTCCCTGTACGCCTGCCGGCAAACCAATCTGTAAAATTTTAAACAGAATTCCTTTTTTGATCCGGATTTTACGCAAATCCAGATGAATACTTCCGGTTTCTTTCATCAGGCAACGTACCACCAGAATTGCGGAAATAACCTGAGAAATAACCGTTGCAAGTGCAACACCGGCCACATCCATTTTGAAAACGATGACAAACAAAAGATTCATCACCACATTAATGAATCCCGCAAACGTCAAATAATAAAGGGGACGTTTCGTATCTCCCACCGCCCTGAGAATCGCACTTCCGAAATTGTAAACCATCATGGCGGGCATTCCCAGGAAATACAAACACAGGTACATTGTCGCCAGCCCCCACTCCGGTGTATCCATCATTTTCAGGATAAAAGGTGCCAGTGCAATACCAAGCACCGTAATCACAATTCCGCTGATAAAGGCCACCGCAATGGAAGTATGTACCGTATCCTCAATTTCCTTTTTACTGTCCGCACCAAAATATCTTGCCGTCAAAACATTACATCCCACGGAAAGACCAATAAAAACATTCGTAAAAAGATTAATTAACGAAGAGGTGGAGCCAACTGCTGCCAGTGAATCATCCCCCGCAAACTGCCCTACCACCACAACATCTGCGGCATTAAACAAAAGCTGCAACATACCGGAGCAGATCAACGGAACGGAAAATAGTAGCATTTTTACCGGAACCGAACCGGAACACATATCTATTTCATATTTTTTCTTTACTCTTTTTTCTTTCATAATACTCACTCATTTCCTTTTTGCCATCTTTCCCCATAGATTGTATAAAACAAAAAGAAGAAAAACAGGGAAGTGTCCGTAACCCTGACTTCCCTGTTTCCATAATCATTATAAATCCTACACCTTCAAACTATTCCACATCAGATGTACAGTGTGCACACTTTGTGGCATCCAAAGGAATTTCACTCTTACAGTAAGGACAAATCTTAGTGGTAGGTACAGCGTCTTCTTTCTTCTTGCGCTCTACTAATTTCATAAGACCATTCACGGATTTCACAATCAGGAACACGACAAAAGCCATGATTAAGAAATTAATTACAGCAGTAATAAACGTACCATAGTTTAATGTAGCCTTGCCGAGTAAAGTTACACTGTACTGATCGAAATTAGCACCACCGAACATTCCTATAATGGGGCTGATAATGTTGTCTGTCAAAGAAGTTACAATATCCTTAAACGCTGTACCGATAATAACACCAACTGCCATATCAAGAACATTGCCTCTGCAAACAAATTCCTTAAACTCTTTCAAAAAACCTTTCATACTGTCCACCTTTCCAGCCATATGCTTTCGTATTTTGATAAACTACCTACAGTATACATTTCTCTTTTGCAGTATTCAACTGATTTTTTCACTTTTCCCTTCTACCAGATAAAACTTTTGGATACAATCTTAAACTTCACGGTCTTAATTCCACCGTAATTTCCTTTCCCGCGAAGTACCATGGTTGCTGTTCCTTTTTCCACGTTATTACTGATGCTTATAATGTCATAATCAGCAGCGGTAAGCGCCGGATTCTTTCCGATGGTAATGGTAATATCCGACTTCGACGGAACAATCTCGCTACCGCTGTAGGTCTGGTTTTTCACCTTCACTTTAGCCTTGGCAATGGATGAATTCACAACAAGATAGGTTGCCGAAACACTGCCTTCATAATCACCTTTGGCTGTTACGGTAACAACAATCTTTGTTCCGGCTGCCGGAATATCGTTTGCACCCACAGGGGTATTGTCTGCGTAAGTGTACTGAAAACTCTTCTCATAATCTTTGCCGGCAGATAACTTTTTGCCATTGACATCATACAACTGCGGCACCTTTTTCCATGCATTTTTCTTATTGGCATAAAGTGCATCATCCACCAGAACTCCGGTTGCTAAGATAGAAGCTTTCTCCACGGTAAAGACCTTGGAAACGGTTCCTTTAAAGTTCCCTTTTCCCCTAATCACTATCACCGGCTGTTTATTCGAAGCACAGTCGGCAGGGGTTGCCTTACCGTTATTCTTATAGGAAACCGTATAATCTACGCCTTCTTCCAAAAGAACTCCCTTAAAATACACTTCCGGCTTGGGTTTTGCTCCGCCTTTCTCGTAAGAAACCGACGCAGGTGTAACTACTTTCATTACCTTTCCGGAATCGATGCTCACATCATAGGGAAGAATTGAGAATTTTTTCTTAACGGTTCCCGTATATCCGCCCATTCCGGTGAGTACAAGGACCGCTTTGCCCGCCTTCTCGTTCTTCTCGTAATCTACCTTATAGTCTACATCCTCTACCAGATTTTTTCCATTATAGTTCAGAACCACCTTCGGCTGGGTGATACTGCTGCCCGTAAAAGTTATATTCTCCACGCCGGAAATTTTTGCCTTTTTCAATGCAATACCCGTAATGGAGAAATTTTTCTCTTTCGTTCCCGCGTATTCTCCGATTCCCCGGATTACCACGGTAGCAGTTCCGACTTCCTTATTGTTACGATAGGAAATGGTATAATCTTTTCCTTCCATCAGGATTTTCTTTTTGTACTTGACGCTTACATCGGGGCAAATCGCTGCGCCGTTTGCGTATGTCTGTTTGGGAATGGATGATATTGTCAAATCTTTTGCCGGGATTTGAGAGGTAATCACAAGTTTTGCAACTGTCGTTCCCGTAAAATTCTTCTTACCTGTTACGGTAATCTCATACGTCCCGGGATCTTTATATGCTCCCGCGGAAGTATCTTTCCATTCTAAAACATAATCTTTGTTGTTGCTTAGCTTTCCTGTTCCGAAATATACCACCGGTTTCGCATTGCTCTTCTTGCCGTTTGCAGCTACCACCAGATCATCAATGCGGATTTCACTATCTCCGATGTTCTTAGGCAGAATCTTAAAGGTGATGGTCTGCTTGCCGCTGTAATTTCCCTTTCCGGTTACGATCACGGAAGGCATCTTATCCCCGGAAACACAGGCTGCCTTGTTATTTTTGTATGTTACCTTATAATCCCTATTCAGCTCCAAAAGCCGATTGCCGTCATACACTTTCACTTCCGGTTTCAGGGCACTGCCGGTATAGGTTTGGTCCCCGATTGGCTTCACCAGAAAACTGCCGGAAATCTTGGCAAAATACGCATAGGCAGTTTCGTCCCCGGTCATAATCGTATTCTCATCATATAGTCTTCCGCTTCCGTCTGCATTCTGATACCAGCCCATAAAAATGCTGTCCGTTCTTGACGAAGGAACGGGAAATGCATTCTCGCTGCCGAAGCATGAGCCGAAGGGAATACTCAATACCGTCTTTCCTTCCCCTGTTGCCTTGTTCTCAATCAGGGTAAGATTTGTCGCAACATTAACCTTACATACCACACTGAGACCGCCTGCTGATATGGTAATCATTGTCTCTCCCGGAGAAACAGCCGTGACCACACCTTTGGCATCTACCTTTGCGACCGCTTCATTACTGCTCCGATAAGAAAGCGTAAGATACTTTGCCACTTCCGCCGGGATATCCTTGTCGGAAAAGGCAACTTCCAGGTTCTGCGCCTCTCCCCGTTTCATATAATAGATGTCCCTTGCCGGTTCAAAGCTTTCCGGAAGAACCACGACCAGAACCTCCGTGGAATACTCTCCTGCTTTTGCCGTAAGGGTGGTGATTCCCGCCTTTTTTGCCACTAATTGACTTTTGGAGTCAACTTCTGCAACACCCGCATCTTTTACCGTATACGTAACCTTCTTATCTTTCAAATCAGAAGGAAGTTTGGAAACCATGACAATCTTCTGTGTGGAACCGATTCTCAAAACATATTCCGTCAATTCGCTGTCGGTATTATTCTCAAACCACAGACCATACACGGTCACCTTACAGGTAGCCTTTTTGCCTTTATAGGAAGAATCACTGCCGATATAGGTGGCTGAAACGGTTGCGCTTCCGGGCTTATTAAACGTTACCTTTCCGGCTTCATCCACTACCGCCACTGCCGTATCGGAAGAACTCCACTTAAAATCTTTATGATCCCCCACCTTGCTGTCATCATCAAAGTATGCTACCAGTTCAATGGGGGCACCTTTTTTGTCCGTTTCGTAACTGCTGCAGGCTGCATAAGCAATCAATCCGTCTTCATAACGCACCTTTCGCTTCATGCTTATATTTCCCTGCTTAACGGAACAGGGTGAATCCGGCATATTCTGATAAACCGGCACCTTGAACACAAAAGATTTATCTATGGCACCTGCTGACGCATAGGCTTTCTGAATACTGCGTCCTTCCGTAGTGGGAGCCATAATATTCTGCATATACTGGTGGGTATAAAAGGTTCCCACCATATCGAATTTCTGCAGGTACAAAGTGTCCTGCCCAACCTTAATATAGCCGTTTCCGATGAAATTCGAACCGCCTGTAATAGATTTAAATCGGGTCGTCCACCCCTGTTCCCTTGCATAAGCCAGACCGTTGCGGATAATTTCATCCGTGGTCTTTCCGGACGCATTCACATTGAAATAGTTATACAAACCTTCATATCCGGGATAGGTTCCGGATATAAGAGCCGAAGTTCCCGCCCCCTGTTCCTGCATAACACGGGATGCCAGGTGATAAGGGCTTACCGTACTGTCGATACCGGCCTGCATAAAAGTAGCCGCATAGGTTACCCCCTCACCGGGAATGTCTCCTGCCATAAAAGATTTGCTTAAAAGCTGTTTTACAGTCTCCACATTATGGTAGGAAGCATTGTAGGTAAGCTGTTCAAACTGAAACACATCCTCCTCGTACAAAAAGTTACGGGGGTCCATGTAATAACGAATCACAAAAGGCTTCGCATAGTACCAGCCCGGAGAATGATAGTCCCCTTTCCAGGAATCATCCACGGAAGAGTGAACAAGACTTCTCTCACCCTCCTGATTTGCTGCTGCCACATCAAAATCTTCCGGGATGTTAAAAGGAACGAAGTGCCAGTTCGGATGGTCCGCTTTCATCTTCTCAATATAGGGCCTGTAGGATTCCGGGAATGCCTTTACTTCCGCATCGAAAGTTACGGCATTGTCCGTCTGTGTCGCAAGTGCCTCCATATCCTGCACCAGCACACTCAGATATGTCGCTTCCCATTCCGCTAAAAGCTCATTGGAGAAGACCAGATTTTTACGTTCAATATATCCCTCATAGGAACGACAGGTAACCTCTTCGGCAGCACTAACCTCTGTCTGCTCTGCCGCTTCTTCCATCAGGATTTCCACCTTGTACCAAAGCGTGTTATCCAAAACGGAAACATCCTTTATCCTCACATTCTGTCCGCTGGCAATGGTTACAACCGTTTCTGCATCTGACGCAGGTTCTGCTTTCACATCATAGAACTCTGCCAAATACAAAAGGGCGTATAATTCCGTCTGCTCTGCCAACAGCCGCAGGCGTTCTGTCGCTTCCGTCTGCTGCGTTCCGGCCGTATCGTTCACGGAATTCCCGTCTTCGGTATCTTCTTCGGCAGTCTCACTACCGCTTTCTTCTTCCATATTCTCTTCCGTAATATCTTCTTCGGAAGTCTCGCTACCGCTTTCTTCCGTATTCTCTTCCGTAACACTTTCTTCGGAAGCCTCGCTATCGCTTTCTTCTTCCAAAGTTTCCGTAATAGTCTCTTCCGTCTCCTGCATAATCTGCACCGTAGCTCCGGCAGCATTTGCAGGAATGGCGTTCATGGTCAGCATCATTGCTGCCAGCATCATTGCAATTCCTCTTTTTATCATTCTGTCTCCTCCTTTTGTTTGCCACAAGAAATCTGCATGTTCCCTTTTATCCTTTATATGAACAAAAACGATGCCGCTTCATTTTTATGTCCCCCCGGCATCGTTCTTTTGTCATTTCTTATTAATTCTTTCTGTTACTCCATATATTCCTTCAGCATCGTTGCATACGCAGACGGCTCTTTATTTAAAAACGTCAGATGTGAATACCCTTTCTTAATCACAACATCTGCATCCGGATATACTTTGTAAAGTTTACGAAGATAACGCTTACAGTCTGCACCGCCGTAAAAATATCTTACCGGAAATCCAATATCCTTCGGAATGGCAAAACGAATATAGTCCCACATCATGTTCTTGATGGAATCAAAACTCATATAGGCTGCGTTCCGCTGTAACTTCTCGGCCCATTCTTTGGAATAAAATTTCTTCAGCAATAAATGCTTCTTACTGAAAGGACATTTCGCATACAAAGAAAACAGACGCAAAGCAATAACATGTGCGGAATATGCATTTCTTCTCATAAGAGGAATGCAGGTCTTTAAGTTATCAACAAACACTTTCTTCGCTTTGATCCTTCCGCGACGCACCAGGGACAATGCCATGATTCCCCCCAGATTCAGACCCAGAACCAGATCAAATTCCGTCATCTGCAGTTTCTTTAATCCATTCTCCAATGTATACATCTCATGGGCAAAACTCTTGAATTCCTTCTTCTGTCCGTCGTGCGCATTATATGTCACAATCACAAGACAACAATCTTCCAAAACATGGCTCAACGCACCCAAACAATCCCCGGACTGAAACAATCCCGGAAGACAGAGAATCTTTTTACCCTGTTTGTCACCCTTCATTTCAATATGCATTTACATTTCCTCAATTCAAACTTAATTTCACGAATCCGGCTAGTGCCGCCTACAAAGAATCTATCAGTTATAGATTACCCCATGCCCCATAAAAAAGCAAGAAAAAATCACATCCGCTTCCTGCCCGTATCATTGCGTTCCTACACTTCCACCCGCATGCCGGCAGAAAGGCGATGAAGCCTCTCGCCCATCACTTCTTTAAGAATTCCGTACTGGGCATCTCCGGTACAATGACAGGTATAATATACCGTAGGAAACGCCAGCAATGCTTCGGCAATCTCACGCAGTTTCCGGGCGTCTTCTCCCGTCGTTTCCATTTTCATAAAATGGAACCCGCCAATGCAGACATCCGGCTGAAACCATTTGCACAAATTCAGTATGCCTTTATGGGAACAAGCGCTGATCAGAATTCTCTTCCCCGACTCCTCTGCCAGGAGATACTGTTCGTGGGCAAAATCATCCGGCATGCGTTTCCATTCTCCCCCGCCATTTTCTCTGATTCCTTTGGTAAGCCCTGCTCCGGGTGCCTCCCGGTAAGCCGGTAAATCATTACAGGAAAACAAAGTCAGGTTTTCCGAAATATTCAGCTTATCTTTTACCATGGCAAGACGCGGATGATTCCGCAGCGACTGTTCCAGTCCGATATAACGGGCATCTGCATTGTAATATTCTCCGAATACATTCTCATTGCAATACACAATCGCAGAAGGATTCTTCTCTAAAAAACACTTCAATCCGCCGCCATGATCATAATGACCATGGGAGAGAATTCCCAAATCCACCTTCGATAAATCCAGATTCAGTTTCTTCGCATTCTCATACCAAAGTTCTGATTGCCCGAAATCATACATAATTGTCTTGCCGCAGATTTCCAGCCAAAAGCTTAATCCGTGTTCACATCCATAAAGCTCAGAGCTTGCCGTATTTTCTACCAATACTGTTACTTTCACGATACGCCTCCCGCATCAGTGTCTAGAATTCATAGTCAATGCAGGCACGGTTCTCTCTGACACTTCCTACAAACTTGCCAAACTCCACATGAATCGGATCCTTCTGATACGCATCCAACGTCTCCACGTCATCAAAATCAAGAATCAGTGATACATCATAGTTAGATTCCGGAGTCCCTTCCTTGTTACATACAACTTCAAAACGCTTCAGTCCCGCAATCGCCTTCAGGCTTTCAGCTCTCTCCATAAATTCACGAACATTGGCTTTTTTATCTTCCTTCAGTGTGAACATACAAATATGTCGAATCATAGTCTTCTCCCTCATTTTCCGGGTCATTTGTCTGATACCCTTTATTTGTTCTTCACTTTAACACATTTTCGGGCAAATTTCCATAGAATACTTTTCCATAAAAAAGTTTATCTTTACATTTTTATTGTATTTATGTTACACTTCATTCGACAGAAAACAACAAAAGAAAGGGAAAAAAATGGAAAATTCAAGCAAACAAACAATTACCTCGTTCGTCATTGGTATTATTTCCAATGCAATTAACTTAATCATGACCTGCTCCATGTTATTGGGCGGTCCTATTTTATTCGGAGGGCTTTTACTGATCCTTCCTTGTTGCGGCTTATCTATCTCATTGAAAGCACGTAAGATCAATCCCTCCATTCTCGGGATTATTTCAATAATCTTAAATATTGTCGCGCTTATGGGCAGCCTCGGATTCCTCGTATTAGGATTTGTTGGCAAACTCATGGCTTAAGATTACCTGAAATATCCATGTGCACCGAAACAAACAGATATATTTATATGCACATAATAAAACATCCGCTGCTGATGCAGCGGATGTTTTATTATCCCTTTATTTCTTTTTGGATGTTTCTTTCTCATGAGGAGGCACCGGCTTCTCTTGTTCCGAAGCTTTGTCTTTCTCGTGAGGAGGCACCGGTTTCTTATCTTCCTTCACATCCTCCGGCTTATTCTCGGAAGGTGTTTCGGAAGGTTCCTCTGAAGGCTCTTCAGAAGGTTCTTCGGAAGATTCTTCGGAAGGATTCTCTTTTTCGTGAGGAGGCTTAGGAGGCTCCGGTTTCTTGGGTTCTTCCTTCTCGTGAGGAGGTTGGGGTGCTTCCGGTTTCTTAGGCTCTTCCTTCTCATGAGGAGGCGTAGGCGGTGTGGGCGGTGTAGGACGCAACTTTTCTGTACACTCTCCTGTCACTGCATCAATAATATACTCATAATGTGTTTTGTCAACGTGGAAATGAACTTTGTATTCGATTCTGTCTTTGTGAACATGGTACTTAATGTCACACATAGTCAAATCACCGAATGTAACACCTGCTTTCCCAAGGGCAAGATTCAGTGCTTCCTCCAGTGTAACCTTCTTTTCGGGAATGGAATCTTCGTCAGGTACTTCATCGTCAGTATGATCTATTATCTCTTTGCTGACAATATCACCCTCTACTGCATCAATTACATAGATATACTCAATTTTTCCTACGGTAAATACAATATGATATTCCTTCTCTGCCGGTCTGTGATGCAATTCCTCCAATGTAATCTCACTTGTTTCAAATCCTGCATCTTTACATGCGATCTCCAAGGCTTCCGTCTTGGTAATCTGATCTTCCGGCACGGGAGGATTCTCCGGTTCCTCCGGAATAAGTTTAAAATTGTATTCTAAGATGATACCGGTTACGGCATCTACCTTATATGTGTATTTCTTACGCTCTGCGACAATAAAATCGATATGATAATGATAGTCACCCTTGGTTTCATGAATCTTAATGCTTAATTCAGTAACTTCATCCTCGGCAACGCCTGCATCTTCCAATGCAATCTTTAATGCTTCGTCTTTGCTGATAAAATCAGCATTTTCAGCATCTTTTAAGTCCCACAATTCAGTGATGGAAAGTTCTACCGCCTTGTCCAGCGCAATTCCCGTACTGTCTGCCACTTCCTGCGCAAGACCTAATTTTCCGACGGAAACCTTATAGGAATCCGCAAGTTTCTGCGTATCTTTGTTTGTTTCAAAAGACTGTGCACTCACACCACCAATCAAATCATTCGCAGCGAGAATGCTAAGCAACTCATTTGATACTGTTGTGCTGAGTTCATCGGCGCGTTCAACGTCCTTGTTCTCAACACATACGTTTACGGCATTGTATACTTCATCCATATATCCGTTCTTCAAAAGAGAACCAACGATGGCATTCAGCGCGGTGTTTAATTCAACATTTTCTAATTCCAAATCGGTTAAAACAACTTCCGCATCCGCATTCAAAGGAACCGCTTTCACCACTACATCTTTCCGGTTTACGGTAATCTCAATACTGGGATTAATGTCAATGGACACTACGGAATTCTGGCGGTTTTCATTTGCAAAAAGACCTGCACAGATTACAAGCACCAGACATGCTGCCATGGCAACAAATCCAACAATCGATGCATACATACTTTTCTTTGCGGGCTTATAGGAAAGTGCTTCGGTAAGATACTTATCGTTCACTTCCCCTACAGCATCCACAATCCTGTTCTTACTCATAGGATATTACCCCTTTCTTCTAAAAAAACCTTTAAATTTTTGCGTAATCTGGTTAAGATTACAGATACATTCTTTTCTGAGAGACCTACCTGCTCTGCAATCTGGGCGTAACTGTCAAAAAACCAATACCGCCGAATAAAAATCACCCGATTCACGGAACTGAGAGAATCAAGAAAACTCTCGATCTCAGCTGTAAGTTCATTGGTCGTAACCACGCTTTCCACAGTCTCCGCCGAAGGAATTACATCAGCAAGTTCATCCACTGCCAAATCAAAAGAACTGTTTCTCTTCTGTGCCTTGTTCTTGTGATAGCAATTCAAGGATGTGTTTCTCACAATGCGTAAAACATATGTAAGCAACGGACTGGGACGTGCCGGGGGAATAGAATTCCAAACACCGAAGTAGCTGTCATTAACACATTCTTCCGCATCGGAATGATTTCCCAGGATATTCTTTGAAGTCTGTAAACATATCTTGCCGTACTTTGTTTCCAACTCTTTAAGCGCTTGTTCAGAGCGAGCAAAGAACAACTCGATTATTTCATCATCCATCAAACATATCACCACCTCTCACTTATATACTACGGTTTTTTTTAGAAGAACTACATTATTTTGAAAAAAAAATAAATTTTGTCTAAAAAAAATAGAAAAGGAGTATAAAGACCCGAAAAATCCCGTTCTCTATACTCCCCTGTTGTTTTTATCTTCCTTCCTGTAATCGTTTTGCTTCTTTGCCCAAAGCATCCATAATCTGCATTACTTTTTCTATGCTCTCCTGGTTCCGGTTACAGTTATGCAAAGTTTCTTCCGCACTGTCAGATACATCATCCGTTACTGCCGAAACATTATTGATTCCGGCAATAACCTGCTTATTCGCCACTGATACGGATTCTACCGTACGCTGTAACTGTCCTGCCTGAGCGGAAATGCCGTCGGTACATTCATGAATTACCCTGAAATTCTCTGCAGTATCCTCTACGTAACGGTTCTGCAGTTCGTTACTGGAAAGCATCTCTTCCATAGACTTAGCCACTTCCTGGACAGACTGGGTAATTCCCGTAATCAGCTTCTCTATGTTATCTGTTGCGGAATTAGACTGTGCCGCAAGACTGGAAATTTCACTTGCTACTACCGCAAAACCGCGTCCTGCTTCGCCTGCTCTTGCAGCCTCAATACTTGCATTCAGCGAAAGCAGTGCTGTCTGGTTTGCCACGTTGCTAATCAGACCCACGATAATCTGCATCTGATCCGCACTATGTTTCAGAGACTCCAGCTCATGGGAGGCAACTTCGCTGGCTCCTTTGGAAACCTGAACCTGCGCCAGAAGTTCGTCCATACACTGCTGTGAAATACGAAGCTGCTCTTCCGTACGGGCAAGTTCTTTGGCAATAAGTTCTGCCGCATCTTCCACTTCCTGAATATGATGGTTAATAGAAGCCGTACTCTGATGTTGCGCCCGGATGGCATCCACCGCATCATTGGTTCCGTCAGAAAGACGCTCCATGGAACGAACGGTGGAATCAATCGCACCGTTTAACTGTTTGGTCTCGCCTACGGCTGCTTCAATATTGTCCGTAATATTCGCAGCAACATTCAACGTGGTTTCCAGAATTCTCTCCGACTGCTGCTTCTCATAATTCGCCTTATTCACATTCGCATCACCGATATTTGAAATCTTGCGAATGGCAAGAATTGCAAAGAGTGAACTCATGGCAATGCAGGCCAGCATGATTTCCGTATCCGTAAGGAGCTGTTGCGTATATCCTACCGTTATCAGTTCTTTCGTCACCACAGCCACATTAATCAGAAACGAAACAATTCCCATGCCGATACAAATTTTCAAATCTTCATATACAATAAAGATGGAGAAAAGAACCAGAACATAACAAAACGGCATTCGCGACGGTGTCGTAAACATAATATAACCGTAGAATAATAAGAACCCTATGGTATATACATATCTAATCGCTACAGACTCTGCTTTCTTTAAATAAATGATGGCACCGATAATCGTAGGCGCCAAACAAAGCGTTGCCACAATCAGAAATGACCAGACATCTCTGGATTTCTTCACAAGCTCCACGACATATGCCAATGTCAAAACCAGATTCATTATTGTCACACCCAGCATGGCGGATGAATTGCGGCTCGCCAATGCATTTTCACGAATTGATAAATCTCTCCTGTCTCTTCCCATAGCCCGTCTCCATTCCGAAACATAGACGAAAAAGGAAATTCTGCCCTTTTCACTCATCTGTATTTCTCTTAAAGTGTATCTGCAAATCGAGAATTGTCTCCTTTATTTTCTCGCAAATGCAGTGTCTGATATAGAATTTTTAGACATTTCAATCATATCACATTTCATAGCAGTATGACAAGGAAAAAAAGCCTGCAATGATATAAATTTTCAAAGAAATTTAGTTTTTTCCCTCTGTATTTTCCTCCCCGTCATCAGGGTACATTTCTTTCAGGCGTTGATTAATATTATTGGCCGCCCGCCAATCCAGCAAACAGAAGATTCCAAGTGTAATTACATATACAGCTGCCACAGCTCCCATCATAAAAAGGATGCCCTTAATGCTTTGACTTATCCAGTCAAACATCATTCCGCACACAACCATTACAATGCATAACAGCGCATAATGCAAAAACATCCTGGGCAGGCATTTCAGAAGCCCATCTTCATGCCCCGAATGCATTATGGTGGTTACTACAGATGTCAAAAAAGATGCAATCAATATCTGCCATAGCGTATACGTTTTCACGAACTCTATTCCTGCCGTGGTGCATGAGAGCGCCACAATGACAAGTACGCCAAAGGTAATATATACATACCATTTAATGAACTCACGAATCAATTTCATTTCTATTTCTCCCTCTTAAGATTCCTCACAAACCGGCCCCGGTCTGCTTCTGCTTCATTTTTCCATCCGCACACCGGAAAACTATATCCCCAATTTATCTTTTAAATGAGAAACATACTGTCTTGAAATAACGATTGCTTCCCCGTTTTTGAGTTTTGCCTCAAACCGTCCGTTCAAAATCGGCTTCACATACCCAATCTTGGAAAGATTTAGAATTACGGATTTGGAGACCCTCAAAAAATCGGAATTGGTACAAAGAGCCTCCAGCTCATACAGTTTCTTGTGTATTTCATAGACATTCTTTCCGGTGTAAGCAAACACCTTGTTATCCACGGAATCAAAATAGAAGATTTCCTTCAGGGACAATTTCACGATTCTTTCATCCATATATCCCGTCAGTTCCGTCTGGTCGCCCTTCAGGGCATAAATCAGATTTAAAACATTATTATCCACATTGGCAAGGCGCAGGATGATTTCATCCTCTTCCCCCGCCCCGGGCGTTTCAATGGTTATTTTCATATACCGCAGCTCTCACTTTCTCAATCAAACAACTCAGTACAAAAAAGATTATACCACAAAGTATGAGAATGCACCATTCCTCAGACATGCTCATTTGATGCTCCCCGATAAAGAGCTCAATTCCCACATTCTCCGCAAAAGACTCCTTCACCTCATCCGGCATCCCTGCAAAAGTCTCCTCCATCATACGAAAAGTCATTACCTTACGAAACATTGCAGAAGCATATAAAATGGGCGTACTTTTAAGAATCGCACCCACGCCTTCTGACAAATTTCCGATTGGGATATAGATTCCGCCCAAAAAGCCCACAAGAGTTCCCACCACGGTACCGATGCCGCTCCAGGCCCCCTCCGTTTTCACAAAACTTGCTACCAGATACATTAAGGATGCATACACAAAAGAATTTAGTGCAATCATAAGCAAAAGTTCTGCATGCTCTCCTACGGTATAAGCTGTCATACCGCGACTGATACTATATCCTTCCGTAATCCCGAGTGTAATGCCACAAATCAGTACCGATGCAACCCATGCTGCGGCAATATAACTGCCGGCAAGGAAGACTCTTTGAAGCGGTGAAGTGATAAAAGCATTCATTCTACCGCTTGTCCTGTCCTTAATCATGATGGAATATACTGCCAGTGTTACCGTAACGGCGTTAATGGCAATAACGCCTCCATAGGTCCAGCTAAGAATCAGCAACGTCGCATTCTCACGATCCGCCTCCAAATCCCGATCCGGGAACTGTTCCATCACACGCAGAATGCTTTCCACCGACATATCTCCCAGAAAGAATGTCATCAAAACAATTACTATAATCATGGATAAAAGCGAGAAAAACACCGACGCCCTATCTCTGAAATATAATTTCAAATGTCTTTTCATTAATTGTATAAAACCTTGCATCGTTACACTTCTCCCTTCCTACATCCTGCAACCGCATTCAAAAACACATCATCCATCGTCCCCTGTATTACTTCAAACCCGGTAAGCACCTTTCCGCCCACTTCCGCTTTGCGGTTTCGGATTCTTTCTACCAAAGCCAGCGCATCCAGTGTTTTCTCCACGGTTTCTTCCCGGCTGCTCCCGTCTGCAAAATACAGAATCACCTTGTCTTTGGCAAATTGCTCTTTTAACGCAAAGGGACTTCCTTCTGCAATAATCTCCCCCCGGTCAATCATCACTATCTCATCCGCCACAGAAGCTTCCTCCATGTAATGTGTCGTCAAAAAAACCGTCACCCCTTCCTGCCTGCGCAGTTGTTGGATAAAATTCCACACATCAATTCTCGTGGCTGGATCCAGCCCTGTGGTAGGCTCATCCAGAAACAGAAGTTTCGGTGTGTGCATCAACGCTGCCGCAATTTCGCACTTTCGCTTCTGCCCGCCCGAAAGATTTCTGTATTTCTTTTTCAGCAGTTCCTCCAGTTGCAACTGCCCTGTAAGTCTTTTACACTGTTTTTCCGCTTCGACGGTAGTCGCCCCGTGCACCACTCCCCGGCAAATCAAGTTTTCTTTTACCGTCAGCAGATCATCCAGACAGTTTCCCTGATAAACAATCCCAATTGACTCCCGGATCTGGCGGTTTTCTTTCCCCAAACGGTGTCCGCAAATCACAGCGCTGCCTTCATCCGGTGACATAAGAGTCGACAGCATATGAATCGTGGTGCTTTTTCCCGCACCGTTTACGCCTAAAAAACCAAAAAGACTTCCTTCCCGCACCGTAAAAGAAATATTGTTTACTGCCTTTAATTCACCATACTTTTTTACCAGACCATCCACTTCAATACTGTTCATTTTCTCTATCCTTTCCTAAGCAGGGTTGCTTTTTTTCTTACTATATCCGACTTCGTTTTTCCACACAACAGACTTGGCTGTAAGTTGCATTTTTCAAAGGTAAGTTGCCAAAAAGAACCGATAAGTTACTTTCTTCTCTACAACATTCGATACCGGTTTTACACTTTTCCCTCTTATATAAAAAGACGATTATGCCGAAACATACATCGTGGGAATAATTTCCCGATTCCCGCAAAACTTACACAACTACTTTTAAGGAGGACATTTAAAAATGAAAAAATTAATCGCTGAATTCATTGGCACGGCTGTTCTTGTTACTTTAGGTTGCGGGACTGCCATGCTGGTCGGATGCAACGCCGCAAACGGTGGTGGCTATATCCTCACCGCTCTTGCATTCGGACTTGTTATTGTTGGTATGGCTTACTGCGTGGGTAACATCTCCGGTTGTCACATTAACCCCGCTGTTTCATTAGGCGTTCTGATAAGCGGCGGAATGAGCACCAAAGATTTCTTTGGTTATATTGGCGCACAGTGCCTCGGTGCACTTGCCGGAGCAGGAATCTTAGCCGCAATCTTTGGTCTTGGCGGTGTAACAGACATGACCGGTGGTTTCGGTTCTAACGGACTGGCCGGCGTAAACGGCAATATCATCGCCGGATTATTGGTGGAAATCGTTCTTACCTTTATCTTTGTACTTACCATTCTCGGTGTGACCAGCAAGAAAGCAAATCACGGTTCCTTCGGCGGTTTAATCATCGGTCTTACCCTTACCCTGGTTCACATCCTCGGTATCGGCTTAACCGGAACTTCCGTAAATCCTGCAAGAAGCATAGGCCCTGCAATTGTTGCCGCAATCAGCGGAAATACAGAGCCGATTATCTGCGTATGGATTTTCATCGTAGGACCTTTCATCGGGGCGGCTCTTGCGGCTTTGGTTTACAAATATCTCGAAAAAGAGGGCAAATAAGAATTGTAAAGTGATGTATCAAAAAGACCGGCTCGCAGTTCAATTGATATGCCCCCTGTCAAGTAGACAGGTCAAATATCTAAAGCAAAGTACTAATGAACGACCGTACGAAATGTGCGGTCGTTTTTCTATGCACACCATTTCTTTTTGTATTTCTCAATTCGCTTATTTCGGGGAATAAGGTA
>JAZOAG010000029.1:0-24607 GCA_045595325.1 Lachnospiraceae bacterium | reverse complement strand
GAAACGGTCCATGGCATCCTGCCATGTGATTCTGGGCAGGGGAAGGGTAATATCCACACCAATGGAATCCTTAAATACCTTCTTTAACAAACGCTCGTTAACATCCAAAACATCCTCCACATCTACGAAGGATAATTCCATATCAATCTGTGTAAATTCAGGCTGTCTGTCTGCACGCAAATCCTCATCGCGGAAACATTTTGCCACCTGATAGTAACGGTCATAACCGGAACACATCAAAAGCTGCTTAAACAACTGGGGTGACTGCGGTAACGCATAGAAATTCCCCGGATGCACACGGCTGGGTACAAGATAGTCTCTTGCGCCTTCCGGTGTAGACTTCATAAGAATCGGGGTTTCAATCTCTAAGAATCCTTCTTCCGCGAGGAAGTTACGGATTCCGTTTACTACCCGGCTTCTTAAAATCAGGTTATTCTGAATATCAGGTCTTCTTAAATCAAGATATCTGTGTTTTAAACGCAACTCTTCCTTGGTCTTGGAATCAGCTTCAATGGGGAAAGGAGGGGTTGCCGCTTCGGATAAAATACGAAGGGAATTTGCACGAATCTCAATGGTCCCGGTCTTTAAATTCTCATTGGCAGCACCGCCGCGCTTTACAACCTTACCCACTACCGCGATTACGAATTCACTGCGGATTCTCTCAGCCTTTTCGAACTCTTCGGCACCGACATATTCATCTCCTTCGCCCTGTTCGAAAATAATCTGCAACAGACCGCTTCTGTCTCTTAAATCGGTAAAAATAATACCGCCTTTATTTCTGCTCTTCTGCACCCATCCCATTACGGTAACAACTTCTCCGAGATTTGCCTCGCTTACTTCCGTACAACGATGGGTTCTCTTTAAACCTTTCATAGACTCTGCCATAATCATTTCTCCTCTAATGTTTCATTTCTTCTTTATAGAAATCCTTAAATTCCGTATAACCGTCTTTCATCAACTGTTCTTTCTGGAATTTCTTATTCTTATTCATCTTGGCTACCAGAACAATCTGACCTTTTTCACGCATTGCCTGTGCTTCTGCAATAATCTCGCCTACACGGGCCGCATCCATTCCCTTCTCTAAAAGGAACGCCGTCTTGTTCTCAGCACCGGGAACACGGAATCCGCGTTCCAAAAGAATGGTAATGATTCTTTCAAATCCGATGGAAAATCCGCAGGCAGGCGTATCGCTTCCGGTAAACTTACCAATCATCTTATCGTATCTTCCGCCGCCGGCTACGCTGCAGTTTAATTCCTTCATTTCAATCTCAAAAATGGTTCCGGTGTAATAACTCATACCACGTACCAGAGTGGGATCAAACATAATCTCGCAGTCTGCCTTCTTTGCCGCTTCCACTGTTGTGAAAATCTCTGCAAGGTTATCGGCAACACCTTCTTCAAGGAAATCACCTAATTCTTCCTTTAAGAAAGAAAGCTTATCATCCGCTTCGCCCATCTTGGCAAAGACAGACATATATTTCTCCACTGCCTCCGCAGCAAATTCACACGCCAAAAGGGATTCCTTTACACCATCGATTCCAATCTTGTCCATCTTATCCAGCTGGATAAAAACCTGATCAAAATCTTCTTCCGCAAATCCGCTGTATGCTGCCATTGCTTTCAGAATTCTTCGCTCGTTAATGTGTACCTTGAAATTGGCAAATCCAAGCTTGCCTAATAAAGTAGTTGTTGCAAGCACTAATTCAATCTCAGCGAGATTGGAAGGCTCACCCAGAATATCAATATCACACTGTACAAACTGACGGAAACGACCTTTCTGCGGTCTGTCGGCACGCCATACATTTCCCATCTGCAATGCCTTAAATGGCTGGGAAAGATTCGCAGCATTGTTGGAATAGAATCTGGCAAGAGGAACTGTCAAATCATAACGAAGACCGCTGTCTACCAGATCATTCTCTTCCTGTGCGGTCTCGAGATTCAATTTCTCGCCGCGCTTAAGCACTTTGAAAATCAGCTTCTCATTCTCTCCGCCCTGCTTGCTGCAAAGATTCTCTATATGCTCTACGCAAGGGGTTTCAATGTGTGAAAACCCGAACTTTGCATAGGTGTTCTTAATCTCATCCATAACATAATCCCTGATTTGCATTTCTTCCGGGAGCATGTCTTTCATACCGGTAACCGGTTTCTTAATCAAACTCATATCAGTCACTCCTTGCTCATTCATCCTTGCAGCGACTCTTATAAATATGCCGCCACAATCTATCAAGTATCAATTTTACACATTTTATCGAAAAATAACAACTCTAAAATGAGGGAAATGCGTAAAATATTGAAATATTATACTAACCATATACACATTTCAACCTTATTCGCCCTCTAAAAGAAGCAGTTTGTGTCTGCGCTCCACCATTTCATCAATTCGCGCCAGATACTGTTCCACATCTTTTACATTATCAGACCGTTCAATACGCTGCCCCGGCAGTACCAGTTTGGAAATACTTCCGGCACCTACAGCCGCAATGGTCTGTTTTTCTTCCATGATTAGAATATTATAAATGCCGTCCTTATCCCACCTTGCAAAACCTACGTTCTCAAGATTTCCCGCCATGTTTTTCTGGCGGTACAAATAATACGGTTGCATATCAAGTTCTGTCGCACAGGCTCGGGCTAAATTCATCATTTCCCCGGTATCATTTAACGCCTCACGGCCGTTCTTTGCAATCCACTCACCCAGTTTCGAAGCCCTTTTAATAGCCAGAGAGTGAGCAGTTAAACTATCCGGATTCATCTTCCTTATTTCTTCAAGGGTTCTTGCCACCATGTCAGTATTCTCTCCGGGAAGTCCAAGAATAATATCCATATTGATATTGTCAAATCCGACTTCTCTCGCCATGGCAAAAGCTTCCTGCGTCTGTTTCGTGGTATGGCACCTTCCGATTAAATCCAGTGTTTCCTGATTCATGGTCTGCGGATTCACGGAAATCCTTGTGACTCCGTGAGCATAAAGCACCTTCAGTTTATCCGCGGTAATACTGTCCGGACGCCCTGCCTCCACCGTAAACTCCACCATATGGGATAAATCAAATTTGTTCTTTACATAACCAATCAGTTCGTCTAACTGCTCTGCGGAAAGGGATGTTGGTGTGCCGCCTCCGATATAAATCGTATTTAAGGGGCGGTTCTTATATGCCACACTCCAGAAATCCAGCTCCTTTTTCATTGCGTCCAGATATTCCTGCATCCTATCCTTCCATTTGTACACAGGATTTGACGTAAAAGAACAGTACAGGCAGGTTGTCGGACAAAAGGGAATTCCGATATAAAGACTGTATCCCTTTTCACAGTCTAACTTTTCCAAAAGGTATTTTTCACGCTTTGCGATAGAAGTGGCCAGCGCAATTTTATCATCACTAACCAAGTGTTTTCTCTTCATCCACCCGGCAATTTCTTCCTCACGCTTCCCCTGTTCCAAAAGCATCATTGCAATCTTGGTGGGGCGAATCCCTGTAAGATTCCCCCAAGGCAGGGTTTTCCCGGTTTCCTTGCACAGACACTCGTAGAAGAAAAGCTTGAACACATTCTTAGGGGTTTCATCCGCCACATTCAGTTCCTTTTGATATGTAACTTCCCTCTCACCGGAAACAAACCGTACCTCAGCGCCGGTTTCCGTTACGTGAATAGATATCTTTCCTTCTGCATCACCCTCTGTTTCCTCAAAAGAAACCGGCTTGCCGGGATACATTGCCGTCACCAAAGCATGTACATCATATTCATATTCTCTTTTGTTAAGAATTATTTCAATCATAATAACAAAACAGGGGGATTTCATCTTGAAATCCCCACCCTTTCTTTTATTCGTCTCTGTAACTTTCGGAAGGATTATACGCTCCGGAAATACGGGTTATACATTTTCTCGTGTCCGATGGTTGTAAAGTCACCGTGTCCCGGATATACTTTCACTTCATCTTTCAACGTAAACAATTTCTCTGTCACGGACATTCGCAAAGCCCCTGCATCCCCGGTGGGGAAATCAGTTCTGCCTACAGATTCAAAGAACAACGTATCCCCGCTGAAAAGAACATCATCCTCTTCGAAATAATAACACATACTTCCCACGGAATGTCCCGGTGTTTCCATCGCGCGAAACTTCATGGAAGAGATACTTACTTCCTCTCCGTCTTTTAAAAGATAATCTGCCTTTACCACGCAGGATTTACCAATCAATGCAGAATGGTTTAAGGAAGGGTCTTCTAAAAGCGGCACTTCTTTGGCACATGCATACACAGGAATCTTCTCCCCGGTCTTAAGCATGTCTTCCATTCCTAAAATATGATCAAAATGACCATGGGTAATCAAAACACCTTTTACGGTAAGGCCTTTCTCTCTTAATTTAAGGAAAACCTTATCGCCGTGCAGAGCAGGATCGATTACGATTGCATCATACTCTCCCTCTCTATGTAAAAAATAGCAATTTGTCTCCAACTTACCAAGGACAATACATCCTACCACAAGTTTATTCATTCCTTACGTTCCTCCTGTTACATATCCTGCAATTAATTCGGGAACACCTGCGGTAATTCCCGCCACGCATGGTTAATTGCTGGTTCTTGTCACATCAATCACGCCTTCCACTGTCATGAGTTTGGCAATGATGCGGCTCAATTCTTCCTGACTGCCGATTTCAAATGCAGTCTGCATACTGGAAATACCCTTCTTGCTGACTTTGGAATTCATGCTTACAATCTCAATATCCTTTTCGGTAAGCGCATGGGCTACATCTGCCAAAAGACCGTTTCTGTTATATGCATAAATCACAACCTCTGCCAGATACTTATTGGGCACACCCGGAGTACCTACGGACTGCTGCCACTGCGCCTGAATCACACGCTTGCGCTCTTCCGGAATCAGGTTAATCATATTAATACAGTCAACACGGTGAATGGATACCCCCCTTCCCCGGGTAACAAATCCTACAATATCATCTCCGGGAATGGGACTGCAACACTTACCGAAACGCACGGCAACATCATTTACACCTTCTACGATGATACCTCCGCTTCCGCGCTTCTGAATTTTCTTTTCAAGCTTCTCGCCGGATTCCGCAACTGCTTCCAAAACCTCCGCATCAGTGATTTCCTTCTTGTGTTCCTGTGCGTAGAGTTCCATCATCTTGTTAACAATCTGACCTTCTTTCAAACCGCCGTGTCCGATTGCCGCAAGAACAGAATCCCAATCCTTGAAGCCATATTTACGCATTACAAAATCCATATAAGTAGGCTTCATAAGCTCCGGCAGTACAACTGCTTTGGACTTACAATACGCCTGCAACATCTCTTTTCCTTTTTCGATATTTTCTTCCTTATATTCGTTTTTGTACCACTGATTAATCTTATTCTTAGCAAGTGTACTCTTCGCCACGCTAAGCCAATCACGGCTGGGTCCGTTGGAATTGTTGGATGTAATAATCTGAATTACGTCACCGTTTCCAATTACGTAATCCAGACTCACCAGCTTACCGTTAACCTTTGCACCCACCATACGGTTTCCGACCGCACTATGGATATGATAAGCAAAATCCACAGGTGTGGAACCTGCCGGAAGATGCTTCACCTCTCCGGTAGGAGTGAAACAGTAAACACTGTCACTAAACAAGTCTAAGTCACTCTTTAATAAATTCATGAATTCCTTGTTGTCAGATTCTTTCTGCCATTCAAGAATCTGACGGAGCCATGCAAACTTAGCCTCTTCGCCGTCTGCCGATTTCTTGCCGTCAGCCACTTCCTTATATTTCCAGTGAGCCGCGATACCGTATTCTGCGGTACGATGCATCTCATAAGTACGAATCTGAATTTCAAAAGGCTGCCCCGCAGACCCAATCAAAGTTGTATGAAGAGACTGGTACATATTCCCCTTGGGCATGGCAATATAGTCCTTAAAGCGGCCGGGAATAGGCGTATAAATCTCATGAATCGCACCCAGCGCTGCATAACAGTCTTTCACGGAATCCACAATAATACGAACCGCAAACAAATCATAAATCTGGTCAATCGACTTATTCTGGTTTCGCATCTTCTTATAGATACTGAAGAAATGTTTCACACGACCGTCAATGGTAGCCGAAATACCGGCTTCTTTAATGTGTGTACTGACTTCAGCAACAATGCTTTCCACATACTTCTCCCGCTCAGCCTTCTTAATGGCAATCTTATCCACCAGCTCATAGTAGGCTTCCGGTTCTAAATATTTCAGGGATAAATCATCCAATTCAACCTTAATCTTGGAAATACCGAGACGCTGGGCAATAGGCGCATAAATATCCAGTGTTTCCCTTGCCTTCTCCTGCTGTTTGTTAGGAGGAACATGCTTTAAGGTACGCATGTTATGAAGACGGTCCGCCAGCTTAATCATAATAACGCGGATGTCCTTCGCCATGGCAAGAAACATCTTTCGAAGGTTCTCTGCCTGCTGCTCTAATTTATCTCTTCCGGCATATTCCAGAATACCCAGTTTGGTAACACCGTCTACCAGGTTCGCCACATCCGTGCCGAATTCTTTCTCAATCTCTTCATAAGTCATAATGGTATCTTCCACCACGTCATGAAGAATTCCGGCAACAATGGTTTCCTTATCCATCTCTAAATCCGCGAGAATAATTGCCACATACAGAGGATGGATAATATAAGGTTCACCCGACTTGCGCGCCTGATCCTTATGTGCCTCATTGGCAATCTTATATGCTTTTTCAATCAGACTGATATCGTCAGAAGGGTGATATTTTTTGACACGCAAAATAAGATCGTCATATAACTCTTCCGGCGGTAAAAATTCTTTTAACGACTCAATACGACCATCATCAATCACGAATTCGTGCTTTATTAAATTGTCTTTTTCTTTCATCGCATCCATACTTTTCACCATCCCCGGCAAAGATTTATCGTTTTGTTTTTCTCATTATTATCTACCAAATCACACGTAATTACAACACCAAATTTAACTGTTTTCACACTTTTTTTGTTACGATTCCCGTGATTTGCCGGACACATATCCCCCGGTCCGTATGCACTTATTTTATACCTGTGTCAGTCTGATTACAGGCTTAAAACCGTTGGTTTTAGAGAACTTCATGTTATGTTCAAAATTAACAAATGCGTCAGAAGGGTCAATGCCTTCTAAATTCAGTTTCGCAAAGGTAGCCCTGTCAAAAATAACAGAAATAAAAGTAATTTCCTCATTGTGACCGGTCGCAGGATTCAACATATCATCCACGACATGAATTACAACCTTATCAACGGGAAGGATTGCAAACAAATCTCTTGCCAGACGCAATGTCACGCTGCATACATAATCCTGGAGAAGCTCGTTGTACATGGTTTTTGTCATGGGCTTCTCGCTTACTTTGCCTGTTTTGGTCAGGGAAATCTGTGTCTCGGGAATAACCTCTTCCTGTTTTACATTAAACTCGGCCACAATGACTGACGGATCTTCCGTCCCGATTTCAAACGCGCTGCCGAAGGCCAACAAATCATCAAAAGGCTCTAAGGCTTCCACCACTTCATAATATGCATCGATATCACCGGAAAGGACTCTTTCCTGAAGTTTAGATACCTTTCTGGGCACGGTCTCCACTCTGTTCCAGTCAATCGCATCCATTCCCACGCAGTGAATTGCGGTTACTTCCTCAATGTCCTGCTGGAATTCTTCCACCTGATTCTCATTCTTTTCTAATTCTTTCTTCTTCTGACGGTCTGATTTGCTTTTTTTACTGCCGAAGGTCTTCGTATAAGACAAACCGGTTCCCGGGATTCCGAAAGTGGCTCTTCTTGTTCCGTTCGTATTCACGGAATATCTTGCACCCTTAACACCGAAGCTGAGTCCGGCACTCTTCGTTCCGAGATTCAGTTTCACCCCTTTAAATAATGAAATAGACTTTCTAAAATTCAAACCCATAAAATTTCCTCCTTCGAAAACAAACATAAAATCGGGAAAATCGCCCCCAAAAATACACCGGCATTTCACATCACAATTCCCTTCCTAATATCTTAACTCAACTCGACAAACTTTTCCACTAATACTTTACAAAGTTGTGCTTTTTTCTTCATTATTCTTGCTATGAAAAAAAAATTGTGAGATAATTAACATGACAATGCAGAGTGATTAAAACTACTTCTGCAAATGGTTGAGCCGAAACGGAGATTATTTATGATTCGTGCATTTTTGACAAGATTACGCAAGGACGCAGCGAGCGCGGAAATGCGTTCCGTATATATCCTCTGCTCTCTTCTGGCAGGTGTATCCGTCTTCATGTGTATATTTAATCTTATTTCATCTTCCTACAACATGGCCGTAATCACAGGCAGTATGGCAGTGTTTTTTTTCGTTGGCATGGCACTCCATGCTTTATTGAAGATGCGCCGGCTTTTTCTTTTACTGGTTATGTTTCTTGCATATTTTTTTATGCTCTATTTTATATTTACCGGCGGCGAACAGGGATTCAGCATTCTGTGGCTTCTGTTGTTGCCCCAGGCCGCAACCTATTTCATGTCCCTCTACTACGGCGGTATCTTAAGCATTTTACTGGGAATCACAACTGCGGTCTATATGTGGACACCGTTACATGAATTGGGCTATGCATATTCCGAAACCTACCTGCAACGCTTTCCCATTCTGCTATTCTGCTCCATCGGGCTCTCTTTCATCATTCAGTATCGCCTGCTTCGCGCGAAAGAAATTCAGGAAACGCTGGTTTCCAATGCAGAACGTTCCAATCAGGCCAAGAGCGATTTCCTTGCCAATATGAGCCATGAAATCCGGACCCCCATGAATGCGATTGTGGGTATGTGTGAGCTGATTCTGAGAGAACAGAATGTCAGTGAAACGGTCCGTGACCACAGCCATAATATTCAAAGCTCCAGCCGGAGCCTTTTGTCCATTATCAATGACATACTTGATTTCAGCAAGATTGAATCCGGTCGCATGGATTTGCTGGAATCTGAATTTAATATTGCATCCGTTCTGAATGATGTCATCAACATGACTATGACCCGAAGGGGGAATAAAAAGGTGGAAGTTATGGTTTTGGCCGACCCTTCCATTCCCTGCGGTCTAATCGGTGATGAAACCCGAATCCGTCAGGTTATCATTAACCTGATGAGCAATGCGGTGAAATTTACCCATGAAGGAACCATCACATTAAAGCTTTCCTATTCTAAACATTCCTACGGAATCAATTTAAAAGTTGCCGTGGAAGATTCCGGCATCGGAATCAGTCCCGAGAACTTAGAAAAGCTGTTCAAAAGTTTTGAGCAGGTGGATACCAGAAAGAATCGTTCCATCGAGGGTACCGGTCTCGGACTGGCAATCTGCAAGCGCTTAGTGAAACAGATGGGCGGTTTCATCAATGTAAGCAGTGTTTACGGGGAAGGTTCCACCTTTCGTTTCGTCATCCCCCTTAAGGTAAGCAATTACCAGCCGTTTATCAGTGTACGCAATGCAGATTCCCTCAAAGTTGCTGTTTATACGAATCTCGAGAAATTCAACGAACAGATTGTAAAAGAAAGCTACATGAATCTGATGAAAGATATCAGTTCCAAACTCGGAGTTCCCTTTACGCATACGAAAACACTGGAAGAACTCCGCACACTTGCACAGAAGGAACAAATAACACATTGTTTTATCGGCAAGGAGGAATTCCTTGAGGACAAAGAATATTTCGCGGAACTCTCAGACCGCATTTCCGTCATCCTTGTACAGGATGCGGCGGATGCCGTCCTTCCGCCTTCCGGTATGCGTTGTATTTACAAACCTTTTTATACCTTATCTGCGGCTATGGCGCTCAACAACGAGAAGATGACTCCGGTTCTGAACCGACTGAATGCAAGAACCATTTCCTTCTCCGCCCCCAAAGCCCGGGTTCTTGTCGTTGATGATAACCCCATCAACCTCAAGGTTGCCGTAGGTCTGATGCAGCCCTATCATATGCAGATGCTGACTGTGGAAAGCGCGAAAGGTGCCATTTCCATGCTGCGTTCCAAAGATATCGACCTGGTTTTCATGGATCATATGATGCCTGAGATGGACGGAGTTGAGGCAACCAATTTAATTCGTTCCATGGAAGGCGAGTACTATCAGAAGCTTCCTATCATTGCCCTTACCGCCAACGCAGTGAATGGTGTCAGAGAGATGTTTCTCGATTCGGGCTTTAATGATTTTATTGCCAAGCCTATTGAATTGTCAGCCCTTGACAGGGCCCTTAAAACCTGGTTGCCCCAGGAATATATCAATGCCCCCATGGAGGATTCCCTGCCGAAACAGGCAGACGTCAATGTCTCGGTTCTGCCTGAGGATTATCTTTATATTTCACTTTCAACAGGTTTAAGTTATACCGGACAGAGCAAAGAAGCCTATGGAGAAATCCTCTCTATGTATGTTAAAAAAGCACCTGAAAAGAGTGAACAGATTGATGAGATGTTCCGATCACTTGACTGGAAAAACTACACAATCGAAGTACATGCCCTCAAGAGCACGTCTCTTAGTATCGGCGCGGTTTCTCTTTCCGAATTGGCAAAGAAACTTGAATTGGCGGGTAAATCCGGAGATTACGATGTCATCCGCAAAGAGCATACGAATCTTTTGGCACTCTACGAACGCGTGGCGGAAGAAGGCCACCGGGTGTTAATAGATTTCGGATTAGAGCAGGCTGAACCGCTTATTAAGGAACAATCCTCTTATACGGAAATATCAGAAAATCTGCTTTCCGAATATATAAACAGAATACGGGAGCACTGTGAGAATTTTGACGGAGACGAAGCAATTGAAACCATTCGCGAATTATCTGCCTATTCTTTCCGCGAAAAAGATTTACATTCCTACCTGGAAAAAATCGGTGGTTATGCAGCTGATTTTGAATACGAACAGGCCCTGGCCGAAATCGAATGTTTCTGCGAATATTTAGGTCTGAAAAAGGAGTAACCCATGAACCGGGAAAAGATTTGTATTATTGCAGACTGTACCTGCGACCTTTCCGAAGAGCTTCTGAAGCACTTCGAAATTGACCGTGCATATTTTTATATCCATACTGACAGCGGACGGTTCCGCGATGTGGATGAAATCACTGCCGCCAACATATTTGAATATATGCAGGATGAAGGGAAATGCGGTGTTACCGTTGCACCCTATACTGAAGATTTGGTATCATTGTATCGTTCCAAATTGCAGACCTATGATGAGGTGATTCACATTATCACCAGTTCCAAAATCAGTATGTGCTTAAACAATGCAATGGAAGCAATTACCCAGTTAGGAGATTCTTCCAGACGCGTTCACCTTTTTGATTCCAGACAACTATCCTCCGGCATCGGACTTCTCTGTCTCAGGGCGGCAGCCCTTCGAAAAGAAGGTCATGACAGCGACACGATTCTGTCTGAACTGGAAAAGATGCGAGACCGGGTTTCCACAACCTTTATGGCTCCCAATGCAGACTATCTCTACATCAACAAGCGTGTAAATCAATTCACAAAGATTCTCTGCAATCTTCTTTTTATTCATCCCGTGTTGGAGATAAAAGACGGAGATCTTCGTCTGAAATCTATCCGCTTAGGTAATTATGAGCAAAGTATGAAAAGCTACATAAACAAAGAACTGCAGAATATAAACAACATCCGGACGGATCAGGTATTCGTTACGCATGCCGGCTGTACTGCCAATGATCTGAAACTGATTCGTAGCGAAGTGGAACAATTCATTCCGCTTTCCAACGTAACGGTTACCGAAGCCTCTGCCACTGTTTCCAGTAATTCAGGCCCAAGAACATTTGGTGTTCTGTTTGTCAAAAAATAATATATAAGAGGAAAACAAATGAAGCATATCCTAATTATCGATGATAACAAAACCAACCTTATTTCCGCCAAAAATGCGCTGTCTGACTTATATAAGGTCACTGCCGTAACTTCCGGCGTGCAGGCATTTAAGTTTCTCGAGAAAAACAAGCCTGATTTGATTCTTTTGGATATTAACATGCCCGATATGGACGGCTATGAAGTAATGGAGAATCTTCAGGGAAACATTGAATACAACAGCATTCCCATCGTCTTTTTAACAGCCGATAACAATGCGGAAACAGAGAGCGAATGTTTGGAGCGGGGCGCCCTTGACTTTATTGCCAAGCCCTTCTCTCCCGTTGTTATGCGTTCCCGTGTAAGTCGCATTCTGGAGCTGGAAGAATACCGTAAAAACCTTGCAAACCGTCTTGACGAAAAAATCCGTGAAGTATCCGCCATCAAGAGCAAATCTTTGCAGGATGCCCTTACCGGTTTATGGAACCGTGCATACACGGAAGAAACCGTAGAAGAACTATTGAAAAAAGGGGAATCCGGCGCTCTTTTTATGATGGATATGGACAACTTCAAATCAATCAATGACAACTACGGTCACATTGCCGGTGACCATACCCTTAAGATGTTTGCCGACACATTGCGCAAATATGCAGGAGAGAATGATATTATCTGCCGAATCGGCGGGGACGAATTTATGACATATATTGTAGGCAATACATCCAAGAGTGCCCTTTCCAACCATGCGGCAAACATCATCTCCGATATGTGCTATAACTTAGTGCAGTGTAAGTTTGAAACCAACGCTTCCGTTTCCATAGGAATTGCCCAGTTTCCGGAAGACGGTTCCGATTTCAAATCCCTCTACAATGCGGCAGACAAAGCACTCTACTGCGTAAAGCAAAGCGGGAAGAATTCCTACCACTTTTACAGTGAACAAAACGCAATGGAAAATGAGCGTTCCAACAACAAAGTGGATTTAAATTATTTAAGAGAAATCATGCACCGGACCGATCCGGGTCGCGGCTCTTACATGTTGGATTACGACAACTTCCACTATGTATATAATTTTATCCGCCGTATCGTGGAGCGAAGCAATCGAAACGTTCAGCTGATTCTTTTTACTCTTGATCCGGAGACTGGCCGTGCGGGAGATTCTGCGGAAGTCGAAAAGGTAGTAGAACTTCTGGAACATGCTATCTTCACCTCGCTTCGCCGGGTAGACGTTTCTACCAGGTACTCCAGTCAGCAGGTCATCGTAATCCTTCTGGATGCAGATGAAGATAATGGTAAAATGGTCGCTTCACGAATTATGGATAGTTATCACAAACTTTACAAAGGCGATCTTACCTTTAATTATGACATAATCCAAATGGATAACTAAAGAAAAAGGTGCTTATGAACGCGGGAAATTACCCGTTTCATAGGCACCTTTACAGATTCATCATTAATACTAAAGAACCTTGGCAAGGAAATTCTGCAGTCGGTCTGTCTTGGGATGTTCAAAGAATTCTTCCGGCGCTGCCTCCTCAAGAATCTTTCCTTCATCCATGAAAATGATTCGGCTGGCCACTTCTCTGGCAAACGACATCTCATGGGTAACCACTACCATGGTCATCTTCTCTTCTGCCAAATCACGCATAACGGAAAGAACTTCGCCTACCATCTCAGGATCCAATGCCGAAGTAGGTTCATCAAAAAGCATCACATCCGGCTTCATACACAAAGCTCTTACAATGGCAATACGCTGTTTCTGTCCGCCGGATAACTGATTCGGATATGCATCCGCTCTGTCTTCCAGTCCGACACGTTTCAATAAACGCATCGCTTCTTCCCGCGCCTCTGCCTGACTCTTATGCTGCAGTTTCATAGGACCGATTGTTAAGTTCTTCATAATGGTCATATGGGGAAAAAGGTTAAACTGCTGAAATACCATTCCCATCTTCTGACGATGAATATTAATATTATTCTTCTTATCCGTAATGTCTATTCCTTCAAAAAGGATCGTTCCTTCCGTAGGCTCTTCCAAAAGATTTAAACAACGCAGGAAAGTACTTTTGCCGGATCCGGAAGGTCCGACCACAAACACTACATCGCCTTCGTAAATATCAATATTCACACCATTTAAGGCATTTAAATTCTTAAACTGTTTGTGAAGTCCGTTCACTTCTATTAAGGGCCGTCTGGAATTAGTGCTCACTGTTTCTCAACCTCCTCTCCAATAACTTGATCAGGTATGACAAAATCATAACCAGCGTCAGGTAAATCGCTGCTACCGCAAGAAGCGGGAGCATGGGAGAAAAGGTCTGACTTCTGATAATATCACCGGCCTTTGTTAAATCCTGCATTGCAATATAACCGGCTACGGAAGTTTCTTTCAACAAAACAATAAATTCATTGCCCAGCGCCGGCAATACATTTTTGAGAGCCTGAGGCAAAATAACATAAATCATGGTCTGCACATAGTTAAAACCAAGGCTGCGTCCGGCCTCAAACTGTCCTTTGTCAATAGACATAATTCCGCTTCGCACAATTTCTGCCACATAGGCACCGGAATTGATACCGAAGGCGATTACCGCCACAATAACCTTGTCAATTCGCACACTGCCGAAAATAACGAAATAAATAATCATCAGCTGAACAACAACCGGTGTTCCGCGAATGACCGTCAGATAAATATGACAAATCATATTGGCAATCTTCATCTTACCTGTCATATCATGCGTTGAACGGATTACCGCCACCAAAAATCCGATTGCAATTCCTAAGATAACGGCAAAGAGAGTTACCTGTAAAGTAACTCCCAAACCATCCACAATGTATTTCCAACGATTGTCTTCTATAAAATTCAATCTGAACGCATCCATAAAAGTGTTCATATCGTAACCCTCGTTATCCTTATGTTATTCTGCAGAAATATACTTATCGATAATAGCCTGTAATTCACCGGACTCTTTCATCTTATTAATTGCCGCATCGATCTCTTTTAACAATTCTTCGTTATCTTTTGCCACTGCAATTGCGTACTCTTCATAAGTAAATGCTTCGTCAACAATCATAAGTTCTTCGTTCTGGGAAGCAAATACCTTTGCAGGCTCAGAATCGATCATTACCGCATCAACTTTACCCTGAAGCAAAGCCTGAACAGCTTCAAAGCCTTTGTTGTAACGCTCTACTTCTGCATTCTCGATATCATTTGCATACATATCACCTGTCGTTCCTAACTGAACACCTACGCGGCGACCCTGTAAATCATCGGGAGTCTCAATATCACTGCCGTTCATAACAATAATTACCTGTGCTGCAGTGGTGTAAGGAACACTGAAGTTAACGGATTCCAATCTGTCGGGCTCAATGGTAAGACCTGCCACACCAATATCAGCCTTTCCGGTCTGAACGGACATGATAATGGAATCAAATGCCATATCTTCTATTACAAGTGTACGGCCCATTTCTTTGGCAATGGCCTCTGCAATTTCTACGTCGATACCAACAATGTTCTCTCCCTCGTGATATTCATAGGGGGGGAATTCCGCATTTGTTGCCATAACAAGTTCTTTATCAGAACCGGCGCAGGCGCAAAGTGTTGCTGCCATCATGGCTGCACATACTAAAGCTATCCATCTTTTCATTTCAATAAATCCTCCATAAGTAAATCATAAAAAATCGTAACGCCAAAAAAGTGGCATACATGTAAACACAAGTATACCACTTTTGCTAATTTCCGTCAACGAATTACATCATTCCCATTCCGCCGCCTGCAGGCATAGGAGGAACATCCTCTTTAATATTTGCCACTACAGACTCTGTGGTAAGAAGTGTGGATGCAACACTGGTTGCATTCTGAAGTGCACTTCTTGTAACTTTGGCAGGGTCAAGAATACCGGCATCAACCATGTTTACGTATTCTTCTTTCAATGCATCAAAACCAACTCCGATTTCTGCTTCGTAAACTTTATTGATAATAACGCTTCCGTCTAATCCTGCATTTCCGGCAATGTGGTAAAGAGGTGCTTCCAAAGCCTTTAATACAATCTTTGCACCGGTCTTCTCATCACCTTCCAAAGTTTCAGCCAAAGCTGCAACTTTCTTGGACGCATGAATATATGCGGAACCGCCGCCTGCGATAATACCTTCTTCTACAGCTGCTCTGGTCGCTGCAAGAGCGTCTTCCATACGAAGCTTTGCTTCCTTCATTTCTGTCTCGGTTGCTGCTCCGACACGGATTACCGCAACACCACCTGCCATCTTGGCAAGTCTTTCCTGAAGTTTCTCTTTATCAAATTCAGATGTTGTTTCTTCCACCTGCATCTTAATCTGTGCGATTCTTGCAGCAATCGCGTCTTCTGAACCTGCGCCGTCAACAATGATGGTGTTTTCTTTCTGAACCTTAACGGATTTCGCACGTCCCATATCTGCAAGAGTGGCTTCCTTTAAGTCATATCCCAATTCTTCACTGATTACCTTACCACCGGTTAAGATTGCGATATCCTCAAGCATTGCTTTTCTTCTGTCGCCGTAGCCGGGAGCCTTTACCGCTACTACATTGAAAGTTCCTCTTAATTTATTCACGATAAGAGTGGTCAATGCCTCTCCTTCAATATCTTCCGCAATGATTAACATTTTTGCACCGGACTGTACAACCTGCTCAAGAACAGGTAAAATCTCCTGAATGTTGGAAATCTTCTTATCGGTAATTAAAATATAAGGATTTTCAAGAACTGCTTCCATCTTTTCCATATCCGTTGCCATGTATGCTGACAGGTAACCTCTGTCAAACTGCATACCTTCTACCAGATCCAACTCAGTCTGCATGGTCTTGCTTTCCTCAATGGTAATAACACCATCTCCGGAAACCTTTTCCATGGCGTCTGCCACCATATTACCAACTGCATCATCACCTGCTGAAATAGCTGCAACTCTTGCAATATGTTCTTTTCCGTTTACGTTAGAACTCATCTGTGCGATGGCTTCTACTGCACAGTCGGTTGCTTTCTTCATACCCTTTCTTAAAATGATGGGGTTTGCACCTGCTGCCAGATTTTTCATTCCTGCATTCACCATAGCCTGTGCAAGTACCGTTGCGGTAGTTGTTCCGTCACCGGCTACGTCATTTGTCTTGGTTGCAACTTCTTTTACAAGCTGCGCGCCCATATTCTCAAATGCGTCTTCCAATTCGATTTCTTTTGCAATGGTAACACCATCGTTGGTAATCAGGGGAGCACCGAAGGATTTATCCAAAACAACGTTTCTTCCCTTAGGTCCCAATGTGACTCTGACTGTATCAGCCAGTTTATTTACACCTGCTTCCAAAGCAGTACGTGCTTCTGCACCGTATTTAATCTCTTTTGCCATGTTCTTATGACACCTCCGCTTTCTAAAAATTCTTTTATATACAATTACTGTTTAAAATCCGTTCCTCAAATATACTTCCCTCTTCCGGGCAATGACAGACTACTGTACAATTGCAAGAATATCAGACTGTTTCACAACGATGAATTCTTCATCATCCATCTTTACCTCAGTTCCGGCATACTTGGAATAAATAACCTGATCTCCCACCTTCACTTCCATCTTTACTTCCTTACCGTCTGCAAGAATTCCGGGGCCTACGGCAATAACCTCTGCCTGCTGGGGCTTCTCTTTGCTCTGACCGGGTAAAACAATACCGGACTTTGTAGTCTCTTCTGCTACGAGCTGTTTCAAAACAACTCTGTCTCCTAAAGGTACTAATTTCATAATCTATATCCTCCTTATAAAATTGAATAATTGACCGGCAAACTCCATCCGAAATGAATCGGACTTTCTGTCGCTTTTTGTTAGCACTCTTCGTTAACGAGTGCCAATGTGACAATTATACTGTATCCTTCCAACAATTTCAAGTCTTTTTTCCATTTAATTTTCTATTTAATTTAAGATTCTATCTTCCATTTGTTAAAAAATAGTGCTATTCTATATATAATTGTAATTTGAATTTGAGGGTGTTACTATGTTTGATATTGTGAAAAACCTGATTTCCTTAATCAAAAACATAATGAACGGAGATGAATATATTTCTGACAAAGCCAAGATTACCTCAACCTTGACTTTTATTTCATTTATTCACCTCTTTTATGCGGTTCTCTTTGTATTTTACGGCGGCTACTCATTGATTCTTTATAATCTTGTAGCGTTGTTTTTGTATCATGCAATATTGATCCCGCTGGCAAACCGTAAACACTTTTTTGCCGCAATGACAACTTCCTGCGGTGAAATGCTTTTGTTTTCGGTCATAACAACATTGTTGATAGGAAGTACTTTCCACTTCAATTTGTTTTGTTTCTGCACCATTCCGGCTATCTTCTATGTGGTCGCTACCATTAAGGACTTCAAGAATCACTCCTTGTTTTCATTGTTATTCGCCGGCTTTGCACTGCTTGCCTATTCAGCCACATTGGCTTTTGAAGATTTCCTGCAACCGTTGACCCCGATTAATACCTCTAACACTGTGGGCATCTATGTCGTGGAGGTGCTTACGGGACTTTTGGCCATCGGTATGATTGTTGTTTTCCTTTTCCTGTTCACCTGGGAAATGAAGAACAACAATGCAACTTTGGAGAAACGGAATCAGCAGTTACAGCAGTTCGCTAATGTCGATCCTTTAACGAAGCTTCCGAACAGACGAAGCATGATGCAGACCTTAAATCTCTCCATGCACGAGTTACAAAGGGGCAATTACGTATTCAGCATTATTCTGTGTGACATTGACGACTTTAAGAAGATTAATGATAACTATGGCCATGATATGGGTGATAAGGTCTTGCTTACGGTAGCACACACTATTTCATCCCAGCTAAGGGATTGCGATGCCGTATGCCGTTGGGGTGGCGAAGAAATCCTTATTCTTATCAAAGGCGATTTGGCATCCGCTACCGCTATCGCGGAACGTATCCGCCTCACCATTGCCACCACGGAAGTCAGTCATAACGGAAGCACGGTTCGCGTCTCCATGACCTTCGGTGTAACCCAGGCAGAGCTTGGATTCCGTATTGAGCAGATTATTCAGTCTGCAGACAACCGCATGTATTATGGTAAGAATCACGGCAAGAACCAGGTGGTATCCACCAATCACTAATATATGGATGGCATTTAATTTTTTCTTGAATTCCCATCTTTTTCATCAAATAACATGGATTTTTCAACGGGCAATCACTTTGTTGCCCGTTTTTTCTTGCTTTTTTCGGGAATTCATGTAAAATGATTTCTGGTATGCATTTATAGATTGAAGGAGGATTTCAAATGATTAGTGCAAATAACGTATCATTGCGTTTTGGTAAAAAAGCTCTTTTTGAAGAGGTTAATATTAAATTTACTGAAGGGAACTGCTATGGTCTGATCGGAGCCAACGGCGCAGGAAAGTCTACATTCTTAAAACTTTTGTCCGGCGAACTGGAAACCACTACCGGTGACGTGGTAATCACACCGGGACAGCGTCTTTCCGTTTTAGAGCAGGATCACTTTAAATATGACTCTTACACGGTAATGGATACGGTAATCATGGGAAATCCCAGATTATATGAAGTGATGAAAGAGAAGGAAGCCATCTACAGTAAAGAAGACTTTACGGATGAGGACGGTATCCGCGCCAGTGAACTGGAAGGCGAGTTTGCCGAAATGGACGGATGGGAAGCGGAGTCCAATGCTGCTACCCTGTTAAACGGATTGGGAATTGAAACCGACATTCACTACTCCTTGATGAGTGATTTGACCGGTAACGAAAAGGTGAAGATTCTCCTTGCCAAGGCCTTATTCGGAAATCCTGACATTCTTCTTCTCGACGAGCCTACCAACCACCTGGATCTGGATGCCATTGCATGGTTGGAAGAATTCCTTATCAACTTCGAAAACACGGTCATCGTAGTTTCCCATGACCGTTATTTCTTAAATAAAGTATGTACGCATACTGCTGATATTGACTACGGCAAGATTCAGCTCTATGCCGGAAACTACGATTTCTGGTATGAGTCCAGCCAGCTGTTAATCAAGCAGATGAAAGAAGCAAATAAGAAGAAAGAAGAAAAGATTAAAGAATTACAGGAGTTTATCTCCCGTTTCTCTGCTAATGCTTCCAAATCCAAACAGGCTACTTCCAGAAAGAAAGCTTTGGAAAAAATCGAGCTTGATACCATCAAGCCTTCCAGCAGAAAGTATCCTTATATCGATTTCCGTCCCGAGCGTGAAATCGGAAATGAAGTACTTAGCGTAGAAGGAATTTCCAAAACGATTAACGGTGAGAAAATACTTGATAACATTAGTTTCATTCTCGGTCACGACGATAAAGTTGCTTTTGTCGGCGGAAACGAAATTGCTAAAACAACATTATTTAAAATTCTCACAGGAGAAATGGAACCCGATGAAGGAACTTACAAATGGGGTGTTACTACTTCACAGGCATACTTCCCCAAGGATAATACCAAAGAATTTGACAATGACTTAACCATTGCAGATTGGTTAATGGGCTACTCTCCCGTGAAAGACATCACCTATGTACGCGGTTTCTTGGGCAGAATGCTTTTTGCCGGTGAAGATGGAGTGAAAAAAGTACGTGTACTCTCCGGTGGTGAGAAGGTTCGTTGTCTTTTAAGTAAAATGATGATCAGCGCTGCAAACTGCCTGATTCTTGACGAGCCTACCAATCACCTTGACATGGAGTCCATTACAGCTTTGAATAACGGCTTGATTAAGTTTAGCGGTGTTGCACTCTTCTCCTGTCATGACCATCAGTTTGTTCAGACTACAGCAAACCGAATCATGGAGATTCTTCCTAACGGAACCATGATTGACAAAATCACAACTTATGATGAGTATCTTGAAAGCGATGAAATGGCAAGAAAACGTACTATTTATTCCGTAAATAAAAACGAAGACAACGAATAAATGAATTTCTAATTGCAGCAGCCTTAAAGGTTGCTGCAATTTCTGTCATGAAACTTTATGATGATTGAGGAGAATCCTGTTATGAAAGCAATCGATTTGCATGTACATTCCAATTATTCAGACGGAACCAATACCCCACTGGAGTTGGTGTCTCTTGCCTGCCAAAAAGGACTTGCTGCAATTGCACTTACTGATCATGATACAACAGAAGGAATTGAAGAAATACTTACTTATGCCAAAGACCAACCCTTAGAAATTGTGCCCGGCATTGAGTTTTCAACCGAATATCTCGGACGTGACATTCATATTCTCGGTCTCTATGTGAACCCTTACCATCCTGCGTTTGTGAAACACATTCAGACCTTCCGGGAAAACAGGGATCGTAGAAACAGAAAAATGTGCGAACGGCTTGCCGAAATGGGAATTGACATCACTTATGAAGCGCTTTCGTCCTCATTTGAGGGTTCCATTCTCACAAGAGCACATTATGCCCGCTATCTTTTGGAACATGGTTATGTGAAAAGTCTTCGCGAAGCATTTGAGCGTTATGTCGGAGATCACTGCCCCGCTTTTGTTCCCCGGGAAAAAATCACACCGAATCAAGCCGTTTCTTTCATTTTAGAGGCCGGCGGTCTTCCGGTTCTGGCTCACCCGATTCTGTACCGTTTTTCGGACCGCGTTTTGGAAACACTTGTTGCATCGTTAAAAGAATCCGGTCTTATCGGAATTGAAACTGTTTACAGCACATATACGCCAAGTGAAGAACGATATATCAGACGTCTGGCTGCAAAATATAATTTGTTGGTTACCGGTGGTTCTGATTATCACGGTCAAAACAAGCCCGATATTTCACTCGGAACCGGACGAGGACATCTTTTTGTCCCGGATGATTATCTTGAAGCGTTGAAAAAATCTTACTTGAGTAAATTTGTTCCTGCTGCAAACGAAAAAGCCATTCTCTTTTTCGATCTTGACGGCACCTTACTAAATGATACCAAAGATATCTCAGAAGAAACCATGTGTGCATTACGTGAGTGTGTGGTCAACGGACATCGGTTCGCCATTTCTTCGGGCCGTTCTCACACAAGTATTCATAAACTAATTGAAAGACTTTCGCTTGGCGAGTTCAATCCGCTCATCAGTGCTTTTAACGGTAGCCACATCAGCGAATACAAATCCGGACGAGTACTGAAAACTTCCGGTCTGGATATAGAACTGGTAAAAGAAATCCGTAATCTTGCCATAGAAGCAAAACTCCACATCCAATCCTATTCAGATACTGAAATACTTACGGATGCAGAAACGGAAGAACTTGCTTTTTACAGAAAATGGACAGGCACTACGCACAGAATTGTCCCCGGACTTATAGAGAATGACTTTCAGCCTTACAAACTCTTGGTCATTCACTTAACAGACCATGAACGCCTGGTTTCTTTCAAGAAAAAAATCGAAATGGAATTCGGCGATAAAGTGGACTGTGTATTTTCCAATGATTATTTTCTTGAAATACTCCCGAAAGGAATCTCAAAAGGATACGCACTGCAAATCCTTTGCGAGCACACCGGCATTTCCATTTCAAACTCGTATGCCTTTGCAGATGCCGAAAATGATATTTCCATGCTGCAGGCTGCCGGTCACGGTGTCGCATTACTCAATGCCTCTCCTGCCGCAAAAGAAGTTGCTGATTTTATCACTTTTACAGACAATAACCACGACGGTCTTGCCGTCTTCTTAAAAAAACTTGCCGAAGGCTAAACAGCCACGGCAAGTTTTTTGATACAAGTCCCTTTCAATAATTGTTTCTGATACACTTCTGTGCATTTTTCATATTTTGCAAACGTTTTTTTAGCCTGCTCCAAATTACCGTATACCTTCCAATACCCTGTAAACTGACTTCCTCCGGCGCGGTTCTTAATAAAACCTGCTACATCTTCAGGCGGATATCCTAAAAACAGGCCAATTTCATGCGGAAATTCCTGATAGGATTTCAAACGTCTCGACAATTCGGCAACACAACGATCAACATCGTAAATTGTATATCCGAATTCTTTTAAAAGTGCTTTAGACTGTTCATTTTCAAAATCAGTCCGCAGACGGTTGGGTCTGTATAAATAAATCAGTCCCCTTCCATTTCCGTATCTGAAAACAAGAACACGTATCCCCTTCTCGCCCAATATACGATTCCACATTCTTACATTTTTAATTAATTCTTCAAAGGAGTCTGCTTCACAGCTAAATAAGCTGCCGGTTTTTAACCCCGCCAAAGTCGGCGCGCACTGTTTGATTACCAATTCTTCTGACATACAATCCTCTCTCCTCCATCAATTTAACTATCATTAATTTCTTCCGTTTTATCCCGATATATGTACTTCCAGAATATTTTTTAGCGCTGAAAGTGAACTCGAATGAGAACGCGCAACAATCGTTTCTTTTCCTTTTGTTTCACGCAAAGCCGTGCGAACCATACAATCATTTCCGCCAATAATCACAACACTCATATCGCTATCCTTTCTTTCTGCCTGTGTAAGTTAGTTGTAACTAACCAATGCGTCTAAAAAAACCTCTCACCCAAGGAGAGTCACTTTATATGGTTAGCCATAACTAACTCTTATACAAAAATACCATCTTTCAGTAAGCTTGTCAACCTTGCCGTTCGCTTTTGTTTATTTTTTCTATATTCTTTTCTCAAAAAAAATGTATTTTATGCAAAAAAAAAATTGTAAGTTTAATCGTAATATGCTAAATTATTTTTGGAACGAATATTTCGACCATATAAAATGCGAAGGGACAAGAATGAAATGAACAAAATTTATGAAGGTAAAACCAAAGATGTTTACAAGCTTGACAATGGAAATGTATTATTGAAATTCAAGGATGACTGCACCGGAAAAGATGGTGTTTTCGATCCGGGCGAAAACTCTGTAGGGTTAACCATTGAAGGTATTGGTAAGGCAAACTTACAGACTTCTATTCACTATTTTGAGTTGCTCAAAGATGCCGGCATCAAGACTCATTATGTTGGTGCAAACGTAGACGAGGCAACCATGGAAGTTCTTCCTGCCACCGTATTTGGACATGGTCTTGAAGTAATCTGCCGTCTTGTTGCTACAGGAAGCTTCATCAGAAGATACGGCGAATACATCGCTGATGGTACTGTTTTAGAAGGTGGATATGTTGAATGTACATTCAAGAACGATGCTTTAGGTGATCCACTTGTAACAGGTGAAGGTCTTGCTGCACTTGGTGTTATGACACCAGCTATGTTCGAAAGCATGAAAGAGCAGACATTGAAAATTACAAAAGTAGTTGCTGATGACTTAAAGACACTTGGTCTTGACTTATGGGATATCAAATTCGAGTTTGGTTACAACAACGACGAAGTCATCTTAATCGATGAAATCGCTTCTGGTAACATGAGAGTTTACAAAGATGGTAAGATTGTTGATCCGGTTGAATTGACAAAGATTATTAATAACAGATAATTTGTCTGAAGGCAAAATTTAGAGCACTGAAAATTCAGTGCTCTTTTTGTACCTAAATCTCTATTTCCCCCTCAAATGACACCTCGGCCGATCCGGTCATATAAACCTTATTAGCCTCTCTGTCCCACTCAATCAGCAAATCTCCACCGAGAAGTTTTACAGTGACCTTATCATCTGTCAAACCGCTCAAGATACTTGCTACCGCTACTGCACATGCACCGGTTCCGCAGGCCAGTGTTTCCCCTGAACCACGTTCCCATACACGCATTTCCACTGTATTCCTGTCAATCACTCTTGCAAATTCTGTATTGATACGATTTGGAAAACGTTCATGATTTTCAAACTTTGGTCCTATCTTTTCGATTTCCAATCCTTGCACATCATCGATGTATACAACTGTATGTGGATTTCCCATAGAAA
>JAZOAG010000028.1:0-2444 GCA_045595325.1 Lachnospiraceae bacterium | reverse complement strand
AAAAACCAATGCATAGGCCTTCACAAGCTCAATTATAAGAAAGGCTGCCGCACAGACAAGTCCTAACGTGCTGTTCCCCGCTTTCACGAGCCGCACCCCACACAAAACCGTACCAATGACAATCACGATACTGCCCAGTGTCATTTCGCCGCCAAAGGTTTGCCTCATGTCCTCCATGTCTGTATTCCAGGTATCCATCTCATGTTTTATCCACAAAGCGTTACTGCGTACGATGGAACCGAACAGATACACTACCAGGAAACCCAAGCCAAACTCCTGCCACAAACAGAAAATCAAAACGCATTCCACTCCCTTAAAAAGCCATAAAAATATAGGAAACACCTTAAATTCCGTCAGTTCAACGACTTGATAGGTTGTTTTCTTAAAGAGAAAATGACCAAAGGTCTTTAAAAACATGATCCCACAAACGATTACAGCTGCCTGGAGGGCCACATTTCCTTTGCCCGCAAGAGAACACTTTGCCACAAACACACTTGCCAAAAGCAAAGGAATAGTACCAAGCATCGAAAGAATGACGGACAGCTTTACCTTCTTCTCTTCATACATAGCGTCCAACAGGTACATATCAATCTGAAAGGACTCTAGCCACGCTATAAATAATCCTTTTATTGCTTGCAAAATCAAGCATATAAACAAAATAATATAACTAACGATTTTTCCCATAGTGTCACTTCTTCCTAAAAATTATGCCAATCCGTGAAACACAATTCCTCATCCAGTACCGCATAGGCACCGCACAGAATCGCACAATCAAAATCATCGGAACACTGGAAGGCGATACTTCCGTCGCAAAGCGTCAACACCTCCGGAACGATATTTTTAATAAAGCAATCGAAATCAAATGCCGGAAAAAAGGACCGAAGCAAAGCTTCAATATGCCCCTTCGGTATACAGCCATCGTTAGGTGATTCCAGATAAGGGACAAGACTTCTCATGCCGTCGCGAGCGAAATTATAAAGTTCTGCAATATCCTCTTCATTGCCATATGGCAGCTTATCCTCTAAAAAGAGTTCATCGATTACCATAAAATCTATTTCATAGCACTCCATATCCGTAAACGTCTGTAATAAAAATGTACCGTTGATATTGTCAATATTGCGGGTTATTTTATCTGCAAACTCATTAAAATACTTATTTAAGAACGCAATAAGCTCTTCATCCGTACAGTCCTCGTCAAGGTGTCCCTGTACAATCTCCCATTCTCTGATTTCCTCCAAGGTGTCATTTATCTCAATCTCTTCATCCGTAAAAGTACCGATGTAGCCCAAATTGATGGTTCCCTGTATATTGATTTCCCCGTCTTCCAGGGTTATGGAAATCCTACTATTCGCCTGCTCATTTGAAGGTTCCCTGCCGGATACTGTTTTTATTGACGTAATACTATAATCGCCTTCGTCCTCTTCCTCCCACAAATCAGCTAAATATTCTGCTTCATCAAAATCCATCTCATCCTCTGTATTAAACATTAACCACTTTTGCGTATCTGCCTTATAGACAATAAAATCATTATCCATGCAGTCAAACAGAGGTATCATTTTATTCTCTACAAACAGTTCACAAAGAGTCTCCGGTGCTTCCAGTATCTCTTCAAACGATAATACACGATAATCATCATCCAAAAAGATGGTTTTGTCACAATTGGAAATGATTCTTTTTACCTCTTCCGAAACAGTACATTCATACAGTTCCTCAATTTGTTTTACCTTCAATTCATCTATTTTCCGATTTGGAAGTTCTCTTAAATAGTCATTTCTATTCATTGGTATTGCTGTTTTTATTGACGTAATACAATAATCGCCTTCGTCCTCTTCAAATACAAAGACTAAATCTTTGTCAAAATGCGCAATCACGTTGTCGCCATCCCATTCGTACGGCGTGTTATTCCACTCCAGAAATGCTTCTAAAAAGATTTTATGGTCTATCGTATAAGCCTCGATACCCCTTGCTACTATCTTTTTGAATTCATTCCTGTCAACCGGTGCATATACTTCCTCCGGTGCGTTGCCTATTCCGAGGAAAATATATTCCTCTTCCGGCTGTACGCAATAATAAACGTAATTATCTTTACTTATTCCACAACATAAGGCGGATATATGATCTCCGTTACAATCATCTTCTATTTCCAGTTGAGGCGATGTTAACAACTCAAATTTCCATTCCTCACCCAAAGCATAAGCCTCGTTTACCAAACCAAAAACACATTTATTAAATGCTTTATGGTTCTCTTCGCGTGCCCACTTCCAAACATCTTTCTCTTTTCCGATAAATTGCACGGGATAAACATCCTCGCCAAAGGAAAGGGTTCCCTCCGCAAAGTCATATTCCCATCCTTGGTCTTTTTCAATATATTCTTCTACCCTTCTCTGAGCAGCCATCATTTTTCCTAAAATAGCAGAGAAAACCTCTACATAATCACTCTTATT
>JAZOAG010000027.1:0-10395 GCA_045595325.1 Lachnospiraceae bacterium | reverse complement strand
GCACCGTTTAACATAAACTTCATGTTACCGGTACCGGATGCTTCCTTACTTGCGGTGGAAATCTGCTCGGATACATCGGAAGCGGCGAAAATCCACTCTGCGTTGGATACACGGTAATTCTCGATAAATACCACCTTAATTCTGCCTGCAACCACCGGATCGTTGTTAATCACGTCGCCCACGCTGTTGATAAGCTTAATGATAGCCTTTGCTCTGCGGTAGCCCGCGGTAGCCTTTGCACCGAAAATAAAGGTACGCGGGAAGAAGTCCATACCCGGATTTTCCTTCATCTTCTCATACAAATGCATTACATGCAAAATATTCAGCAACTGACGCTTATACTCATGGAGACGCTTTACCTGTACATCGAAAATGGAATTCGGATCCACGTCAATGCCGTTATGCTCCTTAATATACTTGGCAAGACGAAGCTTATTCTCGTACTTAATCTTCATAAACTCTTCCTGCGCCTTCTTGTCGTCAGCGTACGGTGCAATGCCCTTAATCACCGGCAAATCGGTAATCCAGCCGTCGCCCACCTTCTCGGTTACCCAGCTTGCTAAAAGCGGGTTGCCGTGAAGCAGGAATCTTCTCTGGGTAATACCGTTGGTCTTATTGGAAAACTTCTCCGGCCACAGCTCGTAGAAGTCCTTTAACTGCTCTTTCTTTAAAATCTCGGTGTGCAGTGCCGCAACACCGTTTACGGAGAAACCGCCTACGATGGCAAGGTTTGCCATACGTACCTGTCCGTCGTAGAGAATTGCCATCTGCTTAATCTTCTCTGCGTTGCCCGGATACTTCTCCTTTAACATAGTTTCGAACTGACGGTTGATTTCTTCCACAATCTGGTATACACGCGGAAGCAGTGCCTTAAACAGGGAAATCGGCCACTTCTCCAGTGCCTCTGCCATAATGGTATGGTTAGTGTAAGCACAGGTCTTACGAACCACGTCCCAAGCCTCATCCCACTCAAGGAAATAGTCATCCAAAAGAATACGCATCAGCTCCGCTACCGTTACGGTCGGATGGGTATCGTTTAACTGGAAGCATACCTTCTCGTGAAGCTTGCGGATATCGTCGTGGGTCTTCATATACTTTGCCACCGCACTCTGTACGCTTGCGGATACGAAGAAATACTGCTGCTTTAAACGAAGCTCCTTACCTGCCATATGATTATCATTCGGATACAATACCTCACAAATGGTTCTGGCAAGGTTCTCCTGCTCTACCGCCTTCTGATAATCACCCTTATCAAAGGACTCTAAGTTGAAATCGTTAATTGCCTCCGCATCCCAGATACGAAGGGTATTTACAATATTATTGCCATAGCCTACTACCGGCAAATCGTACGGTACCGCAAGAACAGAATTGCAACCCTCCTGTACAAACTTATCACGACCGGTTGCTTCGTCGCGCACCAGCTTTACATAACCGCCGAACTTTACCTCTACCGCATACTCCGCACGCTTAATCTCAAACGGATTGCCGTGCTTTAACCAGTTATCCGGCGCCTCCACCTGAAAACCGTTCTCTATCTTCTGCTTGAACATACCGTACTTATAACGGATACCGCAGCCGTAGGCCGGGTAACCGAGGCTGGAAAGAGAATCCAGGAAACATGCTGCCAAACGGCCGAGACCGCCGTTACCGAGCGCTGCGTCCGGCTCCGTATCTTCAATGGCATCCGGGTCGATGCCAAGCTCTGTCAGAGCTTCTCTGATTTCATCATATGCCTTTAAATTAATCATGCAGTTGCCCAGTGCACGCCCCATCAAAAACTCCATGGAAAGATAGTACACGGTCTTAGCGTCCTTCTCCTCGTACTGTTTGTGGGTCTCCATCCACATATCCACAATGTAGTCCTTTACCGCAAAGGCTACTGCCTGGAACAGCTGTACCTGGGTTGCATCCTCAATACTTCTGCGGAACAATGTCTTTAAATTGTCTTTGACTTCCTGTTTGAACTCTTCCTTACAAAACTTCATCGTTCTGTCCTCCATTCGATTTCGTCAATTCTCTGCTATCGTTCTCCACCAATACAATCATATAATACTTTGTTAAAAATAGGACAATCGTCCTATGGTATTTTATATAGTATACCACAAATTCAAAAAATTACAACAGTTGATAAAGCAACTTTCAAACGTTCGCACGTTAGTGCTTTGACGCAATATAAAACGAGGCCGTCGCAACAGCCTCGTTTTATTTCACAATTATTCTGATTTATTATTCTCATCCTTCGGTTTGTCCACGGCCACGAACATGCCGATTAAAATCATAATTTTTCTTTTTTCCGATCAAAACACTCATCACGATGATGCATACTACCATTCCCACAATACATCCCCAAGATATTACCGGATTTACCCGAAGTGTTATTGCCGAAACATAGAATCTTACAAACATGGTAACAACCAAATAAACAAAGACAATCAACGGATAGATATATTTCGTATTTCGCTCAAATATCGTCGCGATGCAAAGTGCTACCATCAGAAGCATCGCAAAAAGCAGTTCACCGGATATGCCATATTCAAATTTCTCAGTAAATACTACCGAAAGAATGTACATCACCAAAAGTACCACACTCAAAACTGCAAATAACGATATCCAAATTTTTCGTATAACAGACATTTTATCATTCTCCCTTATTAAGAATTACAATCCTTTGTGATTCTTGAAAGTCACAGAACAAGAAACCTTATCGGTCATCGTATACCATCTAAAGCCACCGCTCACCCTAAAATAGTCTACAAATACACTTGCCGTCATATCATCGGATGTACCATTTATTTTTTTCACAATAATTGCCGGTTTTACAGTCCAACTCCAATTATTGTAACCCGGACTATTGTATGCTGTACACTTCCAGGTTCTCACATACCTTTCACCACACGCAGGGACAACAGAAGTCAACTTGTTAGGATTATATGTATATTCTGTTTGAGCACCAACTTCAACCTCTCCACTACTATTAACGCCAAGAGAGATACCGCCTGTAACCGATTCCACTCCGCCTTCTGGATTCGTGTGGTCAATTATATAGTTTTTACTATCTTCATCCACCGCCAAACTGGTATTAAACTTATAGACATACTTGTCATTTAGCCCGCTAGCCGTACATGTTGCAAATATGGCATCATACGTAGCCGTCCCCATTGTTTTAATTTTGATCGCGTAAATATAAAAACTTAAAGAACCCAATTTGGAGTATCCATTTTTAGCAGTCGATTCATCATACTCATAATCTGTTCCCGTACCATTTACATTTCCATATTTGTAAAAATAAACAAACTTCTGATTATCTACAAAAGAATTTCCCAAATCTGTAGCCGTTTGTAGCCTCGCTTTATCCTTAGAATCGAGCTGATTCAAACAGTCCACACCATTTATTTTTTTCTTATCTTTCATAACCATCGTTGCATCTATAGGTTCATTTTCTACAATTTCACCTAAATATGCCGCCGCCGTTGCCTTGTCATAATCTTCATATCCATCTTCCACCATTAATGCATACTCAATAGTTCCTACACTATACTCCATTCCATCACTTGTAATAAAATATCCTGCCGTAAGACCGTTTCCAGTACTTTCCGGTTGAATTACTGGTCGAAAATCAGATATAAGCATATCTACATTTCTTGTGGAAACAATAATATCTGTGCCATTATCAAGAACTTCGAACATATCTGCTAATCTTTGTTTCTGATATACATTCTCATCCATTACAACTACATCCGTTGCCTCAATAACATCTCGAGAAATCATAGAAAGATTCTTATTATGAAGCATCAATACACCATTACGAAAATCTAATCTTTCTTTTCCATTCTCTGCTGCGGAAACATTTTGTACACTACCACCCATAAGCATGGTAATAACAACTAACATTGATATTATTTTTTTCATTATTTTTTCTCCCTTACATAATTAATACATTTTTCTACCGTTAAAAATTCTTGCGAATCTATAGATGCAAAAAAAGAGATAAAATCCTCTGGCATCATATTAGAATTCACATCCTTCATTATTGCTACAATACCAGTGACAATCGCTGTTGAGAACGATGTTCCTGTGGCTCCGAAATACTCTTTCTCTCCCGTAGCTATCGTTACAATATTTTCACCTGGTGCATATAATACATTAATTTCTCCTTGATTTATCGGAGATATTATATCACCATCCTTTCCTCTAGCGCCAACGCATATAACTTCATCATACATAGCTGGATATAACACCGTTCCATCCATATAATTCCCAGCAGATGCAACTATAGTTATCCCTAAGTTATAGGCTTCTTTTATTACTTCATGCAGTTCTTCGCTATCTTCGACCAATCCCAAACTAATCGAAATAATATCCACCTGTTCATCGATTGCGATTTTAATTCCATCAATAATATTCTGTGGTTCTGCATATTCATCATCAGTTATATCAATAGACATAATTGTCGCATCTGGCACAATACCTAATACACCTTTATCATGCGAAGGATATGCTGATATAATACCTGCAATCGCAGTTCCATGTGATTTATCGTCATTAACAGACATAACATCCCCCACCCGTCTACATTCGATATCTGTTTTTGATAAGTCTACATGACTGGTTTCAACTCCGGTATCAAGAATCGCAATCTTAATTCCTTCTCCCGTATATCGAAGGCTTTCACTACTTATTCCAATTGAATCTAACCACCACTGCAATCTATGTTCAGGAGCATGTTTTGTATTTATGATACCAACTCCTGCACTCAAAACAGTAATTGTCAATATAATTAAGGCAACCGTGACAACACTTTTTTTTGAGACTTTAAAATCAATTTTTGACATTCCTATTCACCTCCCCTCATCCAAAATGACAATAAAATTCAATCTACTATTTGTGTAAATGCGTATATATCGCTGTAACTGGCATATCTACTCTTCCTTTCCACCATTACCGGTGATTAATCTAATTAACCAATCCCAATTAAGTCCGTACGGCATCCTCGCAGTCCTCCTCCCCCTTATTTGTACATGTCACATCCAAAACGATTGTAACATCAGAACTCCCTTCACTACAACAGTCGTCCCATGAACGACACTTTTTTCCCACAAACGACAAAAAGAGGCAGGCCAAACCTGCCTCCGTAATCATATTTTGGGGAATCAAAGCTTTTATTCTGCCGAGAAACACACCTCTGCCGTAAAGCATTTCCCCTCACATCGATACGTCACTGCTCCACCGTATTTTTTCACCGTCCTTGCCACATTTTCACTTCCGATTCCGTGTTTTTTCTTGTCCGCTTTCGTAGTAAGTAAGCGGTTATTCTCTATTTTTACCTTACCGGCTACAGAGTTTTCCACCACGAGACATAAAGCCTCCTCATAGCTTCCAACTTGTAGCTTTACATAGCGTTCCTCTACTTCTCCGACTTGCTCGCACGCCTCTATGGCATTCTTCAGTAAATTAGATAAAATAATACAAAGGTCATATTCTTCTACCCTCGTCCGACTCGGCAAAACACCTTCTACTGTAAACCGGATTTTCTTTTCTTTTGCTTCCTGCTCGATTCGACCAAGAATCGCATCTGCCCCATGATTTCCGGTATATACCTTTCGTTCATACCGGACTGTTTCATTTATCATGCTGTCCACATAGCTTTTCAAATCAACACTTTCTGCGCCTTCACAATACGCCTGCAACACCTGCGTATGTGCCGCCATATCATGCCGGAAACGGCGTAGTTCTTCGTCCTTCGCCACAATATCGGTGTAATACTCCTTCTGAAGCTGCATATAGTCCTCCAGCGCCCGATTCTGTTCTTGTAACCTGATTTCGCGGTGCACTACAATTCCTTGCCAAACAGCCAAAACAGCAAATACAATGCACGCAACCGAAACCGCCACTCCCGCAAATGTTGCATCCATTCCCAATTCCGAATGTTTCGACATGTTTTGTATTGGCCCGAGCATAAAAAGTTCACATACCGCCACCGTATAAAACAAAACATACTGCTTGACATCCAAATGCATCTGTGACAGCTCTATTTTTTTGATTTTACACCAAGCACTCCATACTCCCATAAGAAGCATCGGCGCACATTGGCATACAACACCTAAATAATCGTTCTCTAACACAACAGCTTCCGTTACACCCAACATACTTGCCACAAAAAAAGAGACACTCACAGACACCACCGATGCCATAATTACCGCAAAAGGATACAGGCCCAGCAATGTTCTTTTACGTCCGGACAACATAAAAAGAGGCACTGCCAGCATGGTAAAAAAGCTCATCCCCTTGGCATCCCGCAATCCAAGGTTCTCCAGGAGCAACAAGTGCCCACACACCACTATCACTACTGCCAGCACAATCTTCCACTTCTTTTTTACAAGTGAAGCACCGAAAATAGTCGTATATACCATTGTCATATTGATAAACTCCGTTGCCAGATGCAACAGCAAAATCAGTCTGTTTTCCGTCATATCCGTTTTCTCACCTTATCACTGATATAAGACGCATACGTAGCTTTGACCTGCTCCTTATATTTTCGTCCTATCGGTATTTCTTCTTCCGAACTTCGTACCTTAATTACCTCTCCCACACTCACCACGTTTGCCAAATTCACCAGGAACGACTTATGTACACGGAGCACCGAGTAGTCCTCCATACTCTGCTCCACTTCCCCGATTTTTTTACTGATAACAAAGCATTCCGGCTCAGTTCCCTCTAAGGCATAGCTATATATTTCCGTATAGCTGCCCGAAGCCTTAAAATACGCAATATCGTTTAATCGAAGGTTTTGTTCTTCCCCGCTATAACCTGTGAATACCAGCTCCACATTTTCCCGCTTTTCTTCTCTTACAATCGTAAGCATTTTTTCTACCCGCTCATAAGCCGGCGGCTTCGGAATAAAGCCGATGGTCTTTTGTCCGAAAGCATCAAACACCTTATCCTTGTGACTCGTAACAAACACGATTCGTTCTATCGCTCTTTGCCGCAGAAGCTGTTCCTTCAGCGAAATCCCGTCCAATCCTTCCATTTCCACGTCCAAAAACAGCAAATCAATCGGAAGGCTGTCCCTGTTCGTACTATACATAAGCACTGCTTCTCCCGATTCGAATTCGATGCAATCATGCTCTATTTTATTTTCAGAAAAGTAAAATTCACACAACCGTCGCACTTCCTGCCGTGCGTATTTCTCATCATCACAAATTCCGATTCGCATGTTTCTCCTCTATCCTGTATCAATAATACAAATCCCCTTAAAAGCAATCGGTCTTCCAAGTTAAAACCCTACATGTACTATATCATAAAAGGATACTTTATGCAAGTTAAACAACCTCTTTTTCCCCAATAAAAATATCCGCATGGATTAAGCAATTGCTCTTAATCCATACGGATATGCATTTTACAAACTATCTATGCCGATATTACATTCCGTCCTCACTTCACCTCGTTCAACAAGGGGGACCCTTCATCAAGTTTTCGTTCTGTTGTCAGGGTAATTTTTCCGTCTTTCACAGAATAGAAAAATCCCCCTCCTGCAGCAGCTTTACCGTATTTTTGCTCCTCCTCACTTGCCACCTCTCCGTGTTGCAAGGTGGAAATACAAAACGAGATTCCTCCTGTCTTTTCTTCTCCTACATACCTAAACTGAAATGTTTCAAAATACTTCAGTCCAAGAAATACGCCATCCTTAGTTTCATAACCATAGATTTCGTTTTTAAAGTCCTCATATAGACAAATATAGGAGTCAACGGAGGTTTTCCCTCCCGCGTCCGTTATCTCAAATCCCGGCGCATGAATCTCCAAGGTTCCCGCACTGTAAATTCCGGGGTTCCCAATTCCAACTTTTATCTCAAACGGAGTCTGGACATCCACTGTTTTTTCAGACATTAATTCCGCAGAAAACCTTACGTTGGCTGTCGGCTTGGAGCTTCCCCACGATTTCACACTGACATGTTTCTCGTTGCTACATGCACAACAAAGTAACAAAAGAAGCACCGATACAATAAACCCTTTCTTTTTTAGCCTCATAAACCTCTCCTTTCAGCACAGAACTCAGTAACGTTATGATACCCCCTACTGAATCGTACTTTTTATGTTTCAAACACTTTATTATAGTTTGCATCCCAAAATACAACTCGAAATCGGTTCGGATATTTTGTTCCCAAAACCTCTGCACATTCTTATCGTACCTCACTCTTTTACACATTACCACTTCCATTCCACAAACGGCACCCTTTTCCCACAAACGACAAAAACTCTGCTAAATACTGTTTTTATCCAAACAGAGTTCTTTCATCAATTTTCTTCCGATTTTAGTCTTATCCGAATACCCGACACAATAATATCGGCAAAAAGATCGCCGGCACAAAGTTCATCACCTTAAATTTTGAAATTCCCAGCATATTCATGGCAAGTCCGATAATAATCACATTGCCGACGCAATTCATTTCCGCAATCACCGGGTCAGTTAAAAACAGCTCGATAAATTGTGCCAAAAGCGTAATACTGCCCTGATACAGAAACAGAAGGCTTGCGGAAAGCATCACTCCGGCACCAAGCGTCGATGCAAAAATAATCGCCGCCACAAAGTCCAACACAGACTTCGCATATAAAGTCTCATGATTTCCGGTAAGACCGCTTTGCAGGGAACCGACAATCGCCATGGCGCCGACACAGAACAGAAGGCTGGAGGTTACAAATCCTTCCGCAAGGGAGACCTTACGTGCCTGTGGTACCTCCACCGTCGAAGCTCCTATAGCCCTTCCATCCGAAGCGTTCTCTTCCTTTTCTTTTGTCGCCCCGCCAGCACCATTCTTCTTTCCCGCAAACTTCCGCTCCAGGAAATTACCCAGCCTATTAATCTTGTCATCCAAATCAATGGCTTCACCGAGAATCGTACCGATGACCATGGAAACAATCAGCACCAACGTATTTTCCCCTTCAAGACACCCGCTGATACCGATATACAGCGTACAAAGTCCCAGACCGACCATCAGCGTATCCGCCATTTTCCTCGGAAGCCCTTTCTTCAAAAGCAAACCGATTGCACCGCCTAATACAATCGCCGCCGAATTAACCAATGTACCTAACATACTTCCTCCAACGTCACGGGCTGCCGTAGGAATCCTGCCTCAGGCGGCTCTTTTGTCGGTCTCGTGACGCTCTTTTTACGAAAGGATTTTAGCGTGAAACAACTCATCTTTGAACTTTATGCAGGATGTTAGACTTTCTTATTGCTCCGTTTGTTTGTCAGCAATGTTTGAGCAGGAGGTTCAAACAAGGTGACACGCACCACGGACGGCGCGTCGGAACCGGTTGCGTCACTCCTAGATACAGTTACCGGAGCAATTAGAAAGACTTCATCCGGAATAGGAGAAAAGATGATTGGTTACGCGATAAAATCCTTGAACTTAAAGACCTGCGAGACCGATAAAAGAGCCGCCGTGCGTCACCTACACACGGCAGCCCTCAAATTCAAAACTTAATTCTTCTTTACACCAAGAGTTACGTTCTCGCCATTCAAATCCCATTCCTTCACAAAGCCGTCGGCGCTGCCGAATACCAGGCTGTCTGCCAGTACTACGGACTTCACTTCTGCCTCGTTCTTTGCGAAGAGATCAGCCAGCTTGTCGTTGCCGGTCACATACAGGGTAATGTGGTCCATAACCTCAAAGCCTGCTTCCTTACGCATGGTCTGTACCTTGGAGATAAGCTCTCTTACATAACCCTCTTCGATAAGCTCTGCGGTCAGGTTCGTATCAAGCACTACGGTGACACCGCCGTCTGCCTCGGATACATAGCCTTCCTTCTGCGCGGACTCGATTAAAAGGTCCTCTGCGGTCAAATCCTCTGATGCGCCCTCTACGGTTACGGTGAGCTTTCCGGTGTTGTTTAACTCATCCATAGCTGCATTGCCGTCTAACTCAGTTAATACGGTACGCAGTGCATTTAAGCGGCTGCCGAAACGCTTACCGAGGGTCTTTAACTGCGGCTTAAAGGTATAGGAGGTGAAATCACGTACGTCGGTGGTAAATGCCACGTTCTTTACGTTTAACTCATCAGCAATAATCTCGTTAAAGAATGCCGGCAACTCGCCCTCCTCGGACTTCACATACATGGTGCCAATCGGCTGTCGCTGCTTGATGTTTGCGGTATTTCTTGCCGCACGACCAAGCACAACGATGTTCAGCACGCGCTCCATGTTATCCTCTAAGTTCTTATCAATCCAGGAAAGCTTTACCTCCGGGAAGTCGCAAAGGTGTCCGCTCTCCGGTGCAGTCTTATCTAAGCTGCAAACCAGATTGCGATAGATTTCCTCCGCCATAAACGGAATCATCGGGGCTGCGGTCTTTGCAATGGTAACAAGTGCGGTGTACAGGGTCATATAGGCGTTAATCT
>JAZOAG010000026.1:0-118863 GCA_045595325.1 Lachnospiraceae bacterium | reverse complement strand
TGAGCAGCATCTTTACCAAGACCGTTAAGGATAACACGTAAAGGTTTCTGACGAACTTTGTTAGCCTTCTCAGCGATACCGATAGCACCTTCAGCAGCTGCAAAAGATTCATGACCTGCAAGGAATGCGAAACATTCTGTTTCTTCTTCCAATAACATCTTTCCTAAGTTACCATGTCCGATACCTACTTTACGGGTATCAGCAACAGAACCGGGAATACAGAAAGCCTGAAGACCTTCACCGATTGCTGCAGCAGCATCGGCTGCTCTTCTGCAGTCTTTCTTAATTGCGATTGCAGCACCTACAATGTAAGCCCAGCAAGCATTTTCAAAACAGATCGGCTGAATGCCTTTGATCTGATTATATACATCAAGACCAGCGTCTTTTGTAATCTTCTCTGCTTCTTCGATAGAAGCGATTCCATAGCTTTTTAATACGGAATTGATTGTGTCAATTCGTCTTTCATATGATTCAAATAATGCCATTTTTACGTCCTCCTATCTTATTCATTTCTGGGATCGATAATCTTAACAGCATCTGCAACACGACCATACTGGCCTTTTGCTTTCTCCCAAGCTGTTGTAGGATCATCACCCTTTTTGATAAAGTCAGTCATCTTTCCAAGGCTTACGAACTGATATCCGATGATCTGATCATCCTTATCAAGTGCGATACCTGTTACATAACCTTCTGCCATTTCAAGATAACGAGGTCCCTTAGCAAGAGTACCATACATTGTACCAACCTGGCTTCTTAAGCCCTTACCAAGATCTTCAAGACCTGCTCCGATAGGAAGTCCGTCCTCAGAGAATGCACTCTGTGTACGTCCGTAAACAACCTGAAGGAATAACTCTCTCATAGCTGTATTAATAGCATCACATACAAGGTCAGTATTCAATGCTTCTAACAAAGTTCTTCCCGGTAAAATTTCAGAAGCCATAGCTGCTGAATGAGTCATACCTGAACATCCGATAGTCTCAACCAATGCTTCCTGGATGATACCCTCTTTGATGTTAAGTGTCAGCTTACATGCGCCCTGCTGAGGTGCACACCAGCCGATACCATGTGTCAAACCGGAAATGTCTTTGATTTCTTTCGCTTTTACCCATTTTGCTTCTTCAGGGATAGGAGCACAACCGTGATTAACGCCCTGTGCTACTGTACACATTTTTTCTACTTCATGTGAATAAATCATGTGAAAATCTCCTTTCAAACATAATATACTTTAACAAACAGGCTTATCCTGTGTGTCGTCATGATTTAAACGATTATACCAAGCAACGCATAACCGCTTCTTCTATTTTCGCATAAAACAACAAAAAAATCCAGTATTTTTTTGTTGTTGAACATAATATTTGTTAAAAAAATCACACTTTATGCAGAATATGATAATTTATGCGTTTTACAATGGATATCTTATCATTTTTTTACAACAACATCGTCTGATTTCTTATAAATGCAGTTCTGCGGAACAAATCCTCTCACGCAGGAAGTCGGATAAATATTGGAATTCTTTCCGACAACGGTTCCGGGATTTAAAACCGAATTGCATCCTACCTCGACACAGTCACCGAGCATTGCTCCGAATTTCTTTAACCCGGTCTCAATATTTTCTTCTTTTGACTTCACTACAACAAGAGTTTTGTCACTTTTTACATTGGAAGTAATGGAACCGGCCCCCATATGCGCTTTATAACCTAACACACTGTCACCTACATAGTTGTAGTGAGGAACCTGTACGCGGTCAAATAACACAACATTCTTCAATTCAGTTGAATTACCCACTACGGCATTTTTACCCACAATGGCATTCCCGCGGATAAAAGCACAATGGCGCACTTCCGCTTCTTCATCAATAATTAACGGTCCGTTTAAATAGGCTGAAGGAAATACTTTTGCATTCTTTGCAACCCATACATTCTCGCCACGTTTTTCATACTTGTCTTCCGGAAGTGTCTCGCCTAATTCTACAATAAACTTCCCAATCTCCGGTAAAACTTCCCAAGGATACTCTTTGCCGTCAAATAATTTTGCCGCAATTGTATTTTCCAAGGACATAAGGTTTGAAATTTTCATTGCTTCTGACATAATGTTACCTCTCTTTATTAATTTATTAACATCCCTCTTTATTTCTTATAGTACTGTGCCGCATAATCAAAGCACTGTCTTAGTTGATTCTGATTCCGTAAACTCTTCACATTATTGGTATGCCGGGTAACGAAATCCGCAAGTTTCGTCATATATTCGTCTTCTGTAATATTCCCTTCCGCAACTCCGGTCAACCCTTTCTCCCAACTGGCTGTCAGCGCCGGGTTCAAAAGGGATGCAATGGAAAGACGTACAACGTCATGAATCATCTCTCCCTGCAGCGTCGGTGTAATAATCTGTGTTTTATGATTCAGTGCAAGATATTTATTATTTACAAGTTTCGTAAGAATCCCTGCACGGGTAGCACTGGTACCGATTCCGCTTCCCTTAATCTGGGCACGAAGTTCCTCATCTTCAATAAACTGTCCTGCATTCTCCATGGCAAGAATCATACTACCTGAGTTATATCGCTTTGGAGGATTGGTTTCGCCTTCTTTAATTCTGAATCCTTTTAATGGAAGCTCTTCCCCTTTTTTAATTTTGGCAAGAATCTGCAAAAACGCTTCGTCGCACTTAACTTCTTCCGCATCAGACTCGCTCTCTTTTTCTCCCTGTTTGTTTTCCTGACTGCCCTGAGACAAAGCATCCTCATTTTTCTTTCTTGCAAAGGAATACTGCATTACTTTTCGGAAACCTTCTTCTTTCAGCACCTTAAACGTACTGTAAAAGCTTTCCCCCTCCTTAAGCATAACCAGGGAAACTTTCTCATATATGGCTGCAGGATAAAAAATACCCAAAAAACGTCTCGCAATCACTTCATATACCTGTTTGGCTACGGGGCTTAAGGAATTCAATGCACCAAATCCCTGCCCTGTCGGTATGATGGCATAGTGATCCGTAATCAGTTTGTCATTTACATACTTGGTAGAAGAAATCTTTTTGTAAGAACCAAACCCAAGCACTTCCCTGGCATTCTCAGCAAGCAAAGGATAGTTCTGCAGACCCGAAATATTCTTATATATCTCTTTGGCAACAGCCGTAGACAAGACTCTGGCGTCCGTTCTCGGATAGGTTACCATTTTTTTCTCATACAGCTCCTGCACAATGGATAACGTCTGGTCGGGACTGATTTTGAATAATTTGGCACAATCATTCTGAAGTTCTGCCAAATTATATAAAAGCGGGGCGTTCTTGCGTTCTTTTTTATTTTCAATGGAGGAAACCGTTACCAAACTGTCAACCGGCGCCCTGTAAAAGTCTATTTCCTCTTCTGATTCGGCTTTTTCAAGCGTTACATTATTTTCTGTCCTGCTGATACATACTTCCGCACTTTCACGATCCAGAAAGCCATTCTCTTTATATAACTTCGGAGACTGATAAAAGAAACTCTCAGGCGTCACTTTCCATTCTCCGTTGACTTCAGCTTCCCCGATGGAAACAGATGCATTCACTTTATAAAACGGTGTTTTGACAAAATTTCGAATCTCTCTTTCACGGTTTACAACCATTCCCAGGACACACGTCATTACACGGCCTACCGAAACAACACCTTTCTTGGCATTTAAATACTCTTTCACCTGATATCCGTATTTTAAAGTCAATGCCCTCGAAAAATTAATTCCCATCAGATAATCTTCCTTGGCACGAAGATATGCTGATGCGGAAAGATTATCGTATTCAGACAAATCCTTTGCCTCTTTGATACCTCTTATGATTTCTTCTTCCGTTTGGGAATCAATCCAGACTCTGAGTCGTTTCTTTCCGGTAACCCCGGCTTCCTGCTCTACCAGACGATAAATATATTCTCCTTCACGTCCGGAGTCGGTGCAGACATAAATTGTATCTACGTCAGGCCTCGTAAGAATTCCTTTGACAATCTGAAACTGCTTTTTCACATCATCGATTACCTCATACTTATATTCCGTAGGAATAAACGGAATGGTATCAAAACTCCATCTCCGCAAGGATTCATCATAGCTTTCGGGATAACTCATATTTACAAGATGTCCAACGCACCAGGTAACAATCGCCTTCTCACTCTCCAGATAACCGTCCTTTGATGTTGTATTCAATTTTAATGCCTTTGCAAATTCCTTTGCAACGGATGGTTTCTCTGCGATAAAAACTGCTTTCCCCATGCGTTCTAAATTCTCCCTATCACTACAACTGCTTCATATCAACAAGATATACGGACTCCCTGTCATCCGCAAACGCTTCCAGCTCAGCTTCGAATCCGCTTACGGAAAAGAGATAACAATGTTCCGGCTTCAAAAGGGCCTGCTTCGCCAATTCCATATAATGGTTAAAATCATCGAGGCTCATTTTATCACCGCTACAGTTACAGAATCCAAGAATTGTATCTCTTTTCTCATTCTGACCGACAAAATCAATGGTTCCTAACTTCCCTACCCATTCCCCAAACTTATGAAAGGAAACGGGAAGTGCCTTCTGTTCATTCATGATACACAAATATTCTCCACATACCTTGGAAAACACTTTACCGGTAAAATCCGAAAGCTTTGGCGCAATAAATTTCTCGTAAAATGTTTCCGGAGGCATTGTTTCAATCAAGCCGAAATGAGGATAAACAAACCGAAACCAAAACAAAAGAAGGGGATTCTGAATGCGATACAAGGCCTTCTTTACATTCATATCTCCGGGGGCTTCATAGGAAAAAACCTTTTCCACCATCTCATGCGCCATAAGGTTTTTAAGATAAACACTGATTTTGGCACGCGAAAAGCCGGTATGTAAATGAATATCGTTTAGTTTCTCTTTCCCTTCCGCAATTGCTGCAAGAAGGGTATTATAGACTGCAGGTTCTCTCAAAGAATCAGAAACAATATCAAATCCGATTTTATAAAAGACGGCATCTTTTCTCAAAAACAACCTGCAAATATTCTCTTTCATGGTTTTCCCGCCGTCAAAATACGACCAATGCAGGGGAATACCGCCTGAAATTGCATAAAAATCCATGCACTTAGGGATATCAGGAATATCAAAATAACAAACCAGATCAATAAAGCGCAATGGTTTCACTTTCACAAAACCGGAAATAGAATAAGCAAGTGTCCCGATTTGTGAAACAAAAGTATTCTCAATATAGCCGACTGCATTGCCGGATAAAATGACCATAATGGAATTCTGATACTCAGACTTTGACATAAGAGTAACCAGTGCAGACAAAAAAGACGAATCAAGGCGAATCAAATGATGAAATGCTTCAATGCATAAGACCAGCTTCCCCTTGTTTCTATGAATAAAAGATTGTAAGAGTGTTTCAAATAAAAGTTCAAAATCAGGGTATTCCTCATCAAAAGAAATACCCTGACTGATGAGTTCTTTCGACCATAAATATGCCATTTGTCTCGGAGCGGAAGGATATGCATGAAGATAAATCGTTTCCTTCTGTCTTGAGAATTCTTCCCGGACAGCGGTAACGCCAACGCCTTTTCCACCATATAAAACCACCAGCTGATTTCTGTTCTGGCGATAGTATTGATTCAAATATTCCAGTTCTTTCGAACGTCCAAGCAGCATTGTTATATATCCCTTTTATAAATATTTCAATACATTGCCGTAAATGTCTCCAAAACAAACCCTGGCAAAAAACAAATACTATTTTGCAGTAATAAAGCCCTGTGCCTTCAAGAGTTCTGCACAAAGAACGGCACCACCTGCAGCACCTCTTACCGTATTATGAGAAAGTCCTACGAATTTCCAGTCGTAAATGCTGTCTTCGCGGATACGTCCTACACTTACTCCCATGCCATTCTCGTAGTCTACATCTAACTGTACCTGAGGTCTGTTGTCTTCCTCAAGATACTGGATAAACTGCTTCGGAGCGCTGGGAAGCTCAAGTCTCTGGGGCTCTCCCTTGAAGTTAATAAGTTTTTCGATTAACTGCTCTTTGGTAGGCTGTTTTTTAAACTTAACAAATACAGTTGCTGTATGTCCGTTTAATACCGGCACACGGATACACTGGCTTGTAATCTTAATGAAATCGGCGGGAACAATTACGCCATCCTCAATCTTACCCCAGATACGTAAAGGCTCTTTCTCGCTCTTCTCTTCTTCGCCACCAATATAAGGAATAATGTTTTCAATCATTTCAGGCCAATCTTTGAAAGTTTTTCCCGCACCGGAAATGGCCTGATAAGTGGAAACGATTACTTCATAGGGTTCAAATTCCTTCCACGCTGTAAGCACAGGTGCATAGCTCTGGATGGAGCAGTTCGGTTTTACCGCAACAAAACCGCGCTTTGTTCCAAGTCTCTTTCTCTGGAATTCGATTACATTCATGTGTTCGGGATTAATCTCGGGAACTACCATGGGAACATCAGGTGTCCAACGATGTGCGGAGTTATTGCTTACAACAGGAACTTCTGCTTTCGCATATGCTTCCTCGATTGCTTTAATCTCATCTTTAGACATATCCACAGCACTGAATACAAAGTCAACCTCTGCTGCAATCTTTTCAATCTCATTTACATCAAGAACCACAAGATTCTTAACTGCTTCCGGCATAGGTGTTGTCATTTTCCAACGTCCGCCAACTGCCTCTTCATATGTTTTACCGGCTGAACGGGGGCTTGCTGCAATAACAACCACTTCAAACCAGGGATGATTCTCGAGAAGAGAAATAAATCTCTGGCCCACCATTCCTGTTCCGCCTAAAATACCAACTCTTAACTTTTCGCTCATAATTCCTCACTCCTCATTTCATATTTTAGAAAGCATATCTCAATTCTTCTATTTTGTCAAATAACTTTCATAATACGCAATTACCTTATTCATCGCATCCTTGCCGGGTGCGCCAAGTGTTAATCTTTTATTCACACAGGTTTCCAGGCTGACTGCATCATAAATATCTTCTTCAAAGCTTTCCGAAAGCTCTTTGAATTCCTCTAAGCTTAACTCTTCAATGGCACAATTCTTCTCGATACAAAGAAGAACCATTCTTCCGATAATACCATGTGCATCGCGAAATGCCACACCCTTGTTAACAAGATAGTCAGCAGCATCCGTTGCATTGGTAAAACCGTTCATCGCACTCTTTGCCATTACATCCTTGCGGAATGAAATGGTAGACAACATACCTGTGAACAACAAAATGCAGTTTTCGACGGTATCAAATGCATCAAATGCCATCTCTTTGTCTTCCTGCATATCCTTATTATATGCCAGAGGAAGCCCCTTCATCGTGGTGAGCAACGAAGTTAATGCACCGTAAACACGACCTGTTTTACCACGCACAAGCTCAGCAATATCAGGATTCTTCTTCTGCGGCATAATACTGCTTCCTGTGGAATATGCATCATCCATCTCAACAAAGCGGTACTCATTGGAATTCCAAAGAATAAGTTCTTCACTGAAACGGCTTAAGTGCATCATAATGGTCGCACATGCCGATAATGCTTCAATCAAATAATCTCTGTCGGAAACAGAATCCATGCTGTTTCTTGTAGGACCGTCAAATCCGAGAAGTTCCGCTGTGTATTCACGATCCAGAGGATACGTGGTTCCTGCAAGAGCACCGGATCCAAGAGGACAAAGATTCAGTCTTTCTTTAATATCTGCCACACGGGAACGATCTCGTAAAAACATCTCAAAATATGCTCCCATGTAATGTGCCAGGGTTGTAGGCTGCGCTTTCTGCAAATGCGTAAAGCCCGGCATATAGGTATCCATATTTTCTTTCATTATATGAAGAAGCACTTCCAGCAGATTCTTTAACAAATCAGACGTTCTGTCGAGATACGCTCTCGTATAAAGCTTCATATCAAGTGCAACCTGGTCATTTCTGCTGCGACCTGTATGTAATCTCTTACCGGCCTCACCGATTCTGTCAATAAGATTTGACTCTACAAAACTGTGAATATCTTCATATTTAGAAGAAATCTCAAGGCTTCCGTTCTCGATATCGGCAAGAATTCCTTCCAGTCCTTCTATGATTAAATCCATATCTTCTTTGGAAATGATACCCTGTTTGCCAAGCATCTTGCTGTGTGCAATACTTCCGGTAATATCCTCACGATACATTCTTTGATCAAATAAAATAGAAGCATTGAAATCATATACCTGCTGATCAGTTTCCTTGGTAAATCTTCCGCCCCAAAGCTGTGCCATGTTTCTCCTCCCGATCTTCTTAAATCCTATGTAATAAGAACCATATCGCAACGGATATGGTTCAGATAAAAAGCTGGAAATCAGACTCGAACTGACGACCCCTTCATTACGAGTGAAGTGCTCTACCGACTGAGCTATTCCAGCATGGCTTAACACCAAATGATATTATAGCCATATTTTACGGTTTTGGCAAGATATTTTTATTAGTTATCCTGTTCATCCCGGAAAATCTTAATATAAGGATATGCAAAGGAAATATCTTCGCTGTCGAATTTCTCTTTAATTATCGCCGTAATCCGTTGTCTTGCGAAACGGAATTCCTCATTTTTAATAATCACACGTCCTCCAAGACATACCCCTTCATTGGCAAGTTCAGCCAGAAATACTTCCGTCTCTTCCGGACTTACATTTGCCTGTTCTGCCTTCAAAACCTCTTCCAGAATGGTAAGTCCGCGCTTCCAGTCTGCATCATAGGTCACATAAAACTTCATTTCCAAAAGTCTCTTCGGCGTATAGGTTACATTGGTCAAGCTTGTATTTGCCAAGGTTCCGTTAGGTAAAATAACCGTTTTTTCATCAATGGTCTGCAACTTGGTATAAAAAAGGGAAATATCCGTTACAGTACCTTCGTTTCCGTTATTATCTTCTATAATATAATCTCCAACCTTAAACGGTTTTAAGAAAATGATAAGGATTCCGCCGGCCAGATTGGAAAGACTTCCCTGAATGGCAAGACCGATGGTTACACCTGCCGAACCCAGTAATGCCACAATGCTGGCAGCGTCCACTCCAAAGGTCGCCGCAATCACAAATCCAAGTACAATGTATAAAGCCACCACAACCAGCGAAGACACGAAACCCGCAGCGCCGGCCTCAACATTGAGCCTCTTCATACTTTTTTTCACAAGTTTCTTAATCCAGCCGATCAAAACAATACCGATAATAAAAGTAATCGCACTGATTAAAATACGGCCGCCCAAAGAGATTATCACATTAGTAATCTCATTTACAAAGGGTTCTAGCATCATTAATTTCATATCATTACAGCTCCGTTTTCATAATCTACTTTAATAATTTTTCTAATTCACGAATTCTGGCAGTAGCATCTTCAATGGCTTTCGCTATCATTGCATCACGCTCTTTTTCAATTTTTTCACGTTCTGCCTTTACATATCGAATACGCTCCTGTCTGCGTTTTTCTTCAATGACAGTCATTTCCTTCTGCGTAAAAGGTCTGTAAGAAAAAGCTGAAACACATTTTGCAGGCATATTAACACAAATTGAAAAAGAATCCTCAGTAAAAGAAAGCTCATCAGCTGTTACTGCCGTAACCTTGCCTTTTCCATGCGCCGCTTTAAACAGATTCTTATACACACCCGCATAGGGAACATTGAGCGTATAATCCGTACACTTCTCATCCTTAAGATTGGCAACTATCAGTATCACATCTCCTGCATCATTCTTACGGATATAGGCAAGAATACCGTTCTGACAATCCTTTGTCTCCAAAAGTTTGAACGAATCCGCATTCTGCTCATTCTCAAACAAAAGTGGTGTTTTGGAATAAATCTCATTACAGGAACACATATTTTCATACAAATTGTGTTTTGCTCTTTTTCCGTTCTTTTTGCCGTCCAAAACTTCCGCAATCAGCGAGGCGTCAAGATTACAGGATTTTTTACCCGGATAGAATGTCTGCAAAGCATATAACAGCCCATCAGCTATGCCGTTCTCCGGCAAAACAAAAGCTTCCCCGAAAACATAACGGGATTGTTCCGCTAATTCCTCATATGCCATGAAACGTTCGTATTCCGTTGCATTCATACAACCAATCAAAGCACTGTTTATGCCATGGTTTTCAACAAAATCAAATCCCAATGACTCTTCTCCTGACTGTTTGGTTGCCTGGCTCCAAACCGCATCTATATTCCCGATGCTTAATATATTCTTATCAATCATGGATAGAGAGTGATTCATTTCGCGAATCAATGAAATTGCTTCGAAATTACAGTTACCACCCTGTTCATTGCAAATCCACTCTCCGGGGTTCTTTTTGTAGTCTAAATACAGCATTCCCGCCACGTCCATCCAGCGAATTCCGTCAAAATGAAAGTCTTCTGCTAAAAGACGAAGATGAGAGTGTAAAAATGACTTCACCCAGGGTGTTTTATACTGGAATAAACATGCATCAAAGAAAGAATGATACCCTTTTCTGGCATCTGCATGCTCATACAAATGGGTTCCGTCAAAATATGCAAGACCAAACTCATCATTTCCGAAGTGCCCGATGGTATAGTCGCAAAGAACTCCGATTCCGGCATCATGGCAAAGCGAAATGAAACGTTTCAGACAATTATCCTTCTTCAATTCGTCGCGAAGGGCAAAAAAACCTTTCAAAGATCGTTTTCCGCCTCCGACCGTTTCAAAAATATTGCCCACATTTACATGTGTAAATTTCATCTCTGACAGCAGTGAAACCAGGGATTCGATGCGTAAAGAATCATTTGCAGCAAGCAAATCCGCCAAGGAAATATTGCAGCCCAAATATTTGCTTTCAGAGGTTTTCATGGAATGTCTCAGCTTAATATATGCTTCGTCTTTCCATTGAAAATCATCTTTTTTCTCTATTTTACAGGCAGCAGCATGGCTGGTTCCGTAAGCCGTCGCATAGGGATCACGTCTGACGAATACATCACCGTTACGCATTTTCAGTTCATACGCATACTCGTCGCCTTCTTGCAGGCCGGGAATAAATAAAGAAAACACACCAAAAGACTCATTCTTCTCCATAGGATAGATTCGACCGTCAAAACGATTAAAATTACCGATAACACTTACACGAACAGCATTCGGTGCATATACACGAAAAAGTACCCCGCTTTCTCCATCTGCTTCGCAAACATGCGCCCCGAAGATTTCATCACTATGGTCCTGCATTCCCTTCAGAAAAGACTTAATCATTGTTTCTTCCCCGGGCACTGTAAAGGCATAGGGATCTTTCTTTTTCGTTACCACGCCTTTGGCATCTACAATTTCGTAATGATACTTCAACTGCTTCTTTGTCGGAAAGAAAGCAGCAAAAAAACCTTCCTCTTCCACTTCTTCCATTTCTACCGGAAGACTTCTGGAGTTCTCAAACACAATCTTAACAGACTTCGCCATAGGAAAAAACGCCTGCACCAAAGTCTCTTTTTCCAGATTGCGAGGACCCAATAATTCAAACGGGTGACTGCAATCCGAATAAATAATTGATTCTATTTCTGCCCAATTCATTTCCTGATAATGTCTTTTATTCACGTTCCCCTCACATTCCGCCGCATTTCAAGCCGGCCATAAATTACTGTTCATCATAAAAAGATGGCAAATTGGCAAACAACACACTTTGCATCATTTACCAAAATGCCATATTCTGTTTACTTAATAGAATGAATAAAAATACCGCTTCTTAATTTCGGTTCAAACCAGGTAGATTTCGGAGGCATCAAAAGACCTGCATCCGCTACCGCGAACAATTCACCGATTGAGGTAGGATACATTGCAAATGCAACTTCACAATCTGTTGCAACACGCTTCTCAAGTTCTTTCAAACCGCGAATACCACCAACGAAGTCAATTCTCTTATCAGTCTTAGGATCTTCAATTCCGAGAACAGGTCCGAGAACGTTCTTCTGTAAAATCGTTACATCCAAGCCTTCAATAGGATCCTTGCTGGTAAATTCGGGACGCACCTTCAAACGATACCATACACCGTATAAATACATGGAGATTTCTCCCTTTACGGTAGGATACTGTGCCTGCTCTCCAATCTTTTGCACCTCAAAGATATCATCCAGACGGTCTAAAAATGAATTTTCACTAAGACCGTTCAAATCTTTCACAACACGGTTGTAGTCCATAATCATAAGCTGCTCATCCGGGAATAAAACGGAAAGGAAATAGTTAAACTCTTCCGTACCGTCATAGCCGGGATTTGCATCTCTCTTCTGCAATCCCACTTTTACCGCAGACGCACATCTATGGTGACCGTCTGCAATATAGATCTCATTCATGGAAGCAAAAGCTTCTTCAATTGCCTTGATGTCTGCTGCATCGGAGATAATCCATACTCTATGGGTAATACCGTCATCAGAAACAAAATCATATAATGCAGAATTCTTCTTGGTGCGGTCTACAACAGCATTAATCTCTTCTTTTGCACGGTATGCAAGGAAAATGGGACCGGTCTGTGCTTCCAAAGCACCTACGTGGCGAATACGATCCAGTTCCTTATCGGAACGGGTATTCTCATGCTTCTTAATAATATTATTCTGATAGTCATCAATGCTGGCACATGCTACGATACCGGTCTGAGAACGACCATTCATAACAAGTTCGTAAATATAATAATTTGCGCTTTCGTCCTGAACAAACAATCCCTGCTCTACTCTTTCCCACATCAGGCTTTTTGCTTTCTCGTAAACACAGTCCGCATAGGTATCTACATCATCAGAAAACTGTGTTTCTGCCCTGTCAATCGCAAGGAAAGAAAGGGGATTTTCACGAACCACTTCGCAAGCTTCACTACGATTATAAACATCATACGGGAGTGCTGCGATAGTCTTCTCCATCCCTTCCTTCGGTCTGATTGCGCAAAACGGTTTTACTTTTGCCATAATTACTTTCCTCTTTTCTTCAATTTTTCCAGCAGACGGGCATCCATTAGGGCCATACGCTTTTCTTCCCAAAGCATTCGTCTTTCTTCTCTTTTTTGTTGTTTTATATCTTTACGCTCCTGACGCAACACATTGTAGTCAGTCAGACCACTAACGGAAAGCAACTCATGGAAACGATAATGATATTCCTTGCTTAAGGTAAAAGAAAATTCCTTCTTGGGAAATCTCTTTTTCAGATTATCCTCTACATCAATATAGCGGAAAATTTCAAACCACCACAGGCATTTTTTGATATATACCGGTGTATTTGCACTGTTCTCACAGGGGACAGAAATAATCTTTTTGCGAAATCCCTTCATTCTTACAAAGGAATTGGTTTGATTCTCCACTTTCCAGAACCACTTCTCATACCGTTTGACTTTCTGCGCACCCAAATACTTCATATTGTATACAGGCAAAAAAATATCCGGCTGCTCATTATTCTTATAGAATTTCTTCCAACGGCGAGGCAACTTTCCATAAATAAGCGGAATCTGCGGATCAAACCCTCTGATAAAACGAAACAGCGGTCTGACATAAATCGCCTCAAAATATTTGGTGGCACGATAACAGAATTTGAATAAAAAGCAACAAATAATAAAGATGATGCAATTAATTGCAATTCCGAGCGGCGGACAAATTACATTTACAAAAATAATGGTACATGTAACCACAGTCTTTAACACTTCAAAAACAAAAGTCACGCCGGGGATAAAGGTAAGAGACATCTGAACAATGTCTAATCCTTTCATAACTGTTTTAATGATAAAAAATACCACGATGGAAATCAAAGCAAAAAATACTGATATAATGCCGCTTAAAACAGCTACAACAGTTCCGTTTCCCGCATCTGCAGCCCGGTTCAATCCTGCCGCTTCCACAGTAACAGCAGTTACGCCCGTCACATTTAATATACCGATTACTACGATAAACACAAGACCTATGTATTTCTCCAATTCCCCCAATGTAACAGTACCCAGAATCTGTGTTGCCTCATTGGCTCTTAAAATCTTACTGATGGCAAAAAAGATTGCAACCGTAAGCAATACCCAGATATTACTCATGGGAGTAGGTCCGATATTAAATGGGGAACCAATCCATGAATTCACATGTTCAAGAATTCCGATAAACAACAATGCCGCAAAAGGTTCACAGGAAACACCAACCACGGTAGAATACGCACCCGCAAAGGATGCTACAGATTTCCCCAGCACGGACTGGGTGATTTCCCAGATTGTTTCTCCCGCCGTAAGTTCGGCTGCAAACACCACATTCGGGAAAATGCTGTTCAAAAAAGGTCCTCCGGTCACTGCCAGAAAAACACAGAGAACAACATAAAGCACTACCCATTTCTTGTGTCTTTTGTACTCTTCTAACAAAATTTTGCTCATCTAACAATCCCTCCTCATTTGCAAACTGTATATTTACATATACAACTCCCAAAGCCAACTAATATTATAAGCCCCTTGGTCAATATAATCAAGGGGCTTATCAAAAACGTTTTTATACATTTGTTTGGCTTTTGGTGAAACCAAAACCGACGTTGTTAGGAACAGTTCGAAATTATTTCACCTTTCTTACACGGAATACACCGTCAATTGCAGCAAGCTTAGCCAAAATATCATCGCTTGCTACGCTCTCTAAATCCATCATAGTGTAAGCAATGTCTCCACGGGATTTGTTGGTCATATCGCTGATGTTAATTCCTTCATCACCGAAGCATGCAGTAAACTGTGTAATCATGTTTGCAATGTTCTTGTGGAAAATTGCCACACGGGAAGCCTTTGTACAAACACCCATATCACAGTTAGGATAGTTAACACTGTTTACGATATTACCGTTTTCAAGGTAATTCTTCATTTCCTTAACAGCCATCTTTGCACAGTTATCTTCAGACTCTTCTGTAGAAGCGCCAAGATGAGGAATTACGATACATCCTTCAACACCTGCTGTTGTAGGATTCGGGAAGTCAGTTACGTATTTCTTAACTTTACCGCTCTTTAATGCTTCCACTAAGTCCTTCTCGTCAACAAGTACGTCTCTTGCGAAGTTAAGAATAACAACGCCGTCTTTCATCTTCTCGATGGCTTCCTTATTGATGGTTCCCTTGGTAGAATCCATAGCCGGTACATGAACTGTAATATAATCACAGTTAGCAAAAATCTCATCAACGCTGAGAACATGTTTAATATCTCTGCTTAAGTTCCAAGCAGCATCAACGGAAACATAAGGATCATATCCGTAAACTTCCATTCCTAAAGATTTTGCAACGTTAGCAACCTTACCACCGATAGCGCCAAGACCGATAACACCAAGCTTCTTATCCTGGATTTCAGTTCCTGCAAAATTCTTCTTTTCTTTCTCTGTGCGTTTCGCGATGGTTTCATCTGCAGCATTTTCTTTCACCCAGTTAACACCACCAACGATATCACGTGCTGCAAGAAGCATACCTGCAATCACAAGTTCTTTCACGCCGTTTGCGTTTGCACCGGGAGTATTAAATACAACAATACCTTTCTCAGCGCACTTATCAAGGGGAATATTGTTAACGCCGGCACCTGCTCTTGCTACTGCAAGGAGGTTGTCAGAAAAATCCATCTCATGCATGGACGCACTACGAACAAGAATTCCTTCTGCTGCGTTCACATCTTCTACCTTAGCATATTTATCATCGAAATAATCAAGACCGATCTGAGCAATCGGATTTAAGCAATAATACTGAAACATTACGCATTCTCCTTTTCGAAATTCTTCATGAATTCAACCAGTTTCTCAACACCTTCAATAGGCATAGCATTGTAGATACTTGCACGCATACCGCCAACACTTCTGTGTCCCTTTAAGTTTGTAAATCCTGCTGCGGTTGCTTCCTTAACAAATTTAGCATCCAAATCAGCATCACCGGTTACAAAAGGAACGTTCATAAGGGAACGGTCTTCCTTGCGAACAGTACCCTTGAACATCTTGCTCTCGTCAAGATAATCATAAAGGATTGCTGCCTTCTTCTCATTGTATTCTTTCATTGCTGCAAGGCCACCCTGCTTCTTGAGCCACTTAAATACCTTACCGCAGATATAGATACCATATGCAGGAGGTGTATTGTAAAGAGAATCTGCATCAGCATGGGTCTTGTATGTAAGCATGGTAGGTGTTCCGGGAAGAACATCCTCTGTGATCAAATCCTCACGAATGATAACAATAACAACACCGGCAGGTCCAATGTTCTTCTGAACACCACCGTAGATTACAGCATACTTGCTAACATCTACAGGCTCAGAAAGGAAACAGCTGGAAACGTCTGCAACCAAATCTTTTCCCTTTGTATTAGGTAAAGTTTTGAACTTGGTTCCGTAAATCGTATTGTTCTCACAGATATATACATAATCAGCATCTTCAGAAATAGGAAGATCGGAGCAATCAGGAATATAAGAGAATGTCTCATCTTCTGATGTTGCAATCTTGTTTACCTTACCATACTTTCCTGCTTCCGCAAAAGCCTTCTTCGCCCACATGCCGGTTACGATATAATCAGCAACTTTGTTCTTCATAAGATTCATGGGAATCATGGCAAACTGCTGATGTGCACCGCCCTGCAAGAAAAGAACCTTGTAATTATCAGGAATATTCATTAACTCTCTCAAATCAGCTTCAGCCTCTTTGATAATGGTTTCATAAGCTTTGGAACGATGACTCATCTCCATAACGGACATTCCTGTTCCCTGATAATCCAGCATTTCTGCTGCTGCTTCTTTTAAAACCTCTTCCGGTAAAACAGCCGGACCTGCTGAAAAGTTATATACTCTAGACATTTCTTTTCCTCCTTAATATGTCTTAAGTTTATTTTATGTAATCGACTTTAGTCGACTTTATCCACACAAAAAATATTTTACATTTCCTACACCGATTCGTCAACCGAATTTTCGAAGAATTTGATATTTTTTTAACAATTTAGGGGCAGACTATTTCCTCAAATAATCCGAAGCCCGATTACGAAAGAATACCAACTCACTTAAATATATCATTCTAACGATTCGACATGCAATTATCAGTAATATGTAATCACAGGAGTACCAATCTCCACATATTCATATAATTCTGCTGCAACGGCTTTGGGAAGATTCACACATCCGTGAGAACCATTGGTCAAATAGGTATCTGCACCAAACTCGCTCTCCCGCCTCCAGGTTGCATCATGCAATCCGTATCCCCTGTAAAAAGCCATCCAGTAGTATACGAAGGAAGCATAATTATCTCCTCGTAAAACCCGGTTTCTCTGCATGTAATAAATCGGCGCAATCATAGCCGGCGTATCATGATGAAGACGCATATTTCCGGTTACAACACCTGATTCCAATTTCAGTTCATAATCCTGGTAAAAATACATGCGCTGTTCCGTCATATCAACCTCAATATAGGTTCCGCCGATATCATTCTCCCCCTGGCACTTAGCCTTGGTTTTATAGATCGGTTCTCTGGAAAGCTTTCTTGCCCCGGATTGAAACTCCTCAATCAGTTTTTTGGCTTCCTTTGCCTCATCAATGTCATTTCCGTATTTTGAAAAATCAATGGTAATCACTTCACCTTTGGTTGTTTTAAACTGACGTTCTCTTCCGATTGTATCATACTTCTCGCCCAGAACAGTTGCATATTCCTGCACCTTACTCTCATCGAGCACAAGCTGACCCAATTCGTCGAAGACAAATTCTCCGGCTTCATCCTTCAGAATCCAGTTACTTACCACACCTGCATCAATCTTTTCCGTGCCTTCCCCCAAAACATAAGTCATCTCAAAATCCTGGAAAGATTCAATCTTTTTCCATAACTCATAGACTTTTTTGGTTTTTGCATTGGGAATCAGATCCTCATAGCAGTCGTGTTCTTCCAGACGCACCATCTCAGCCCGGTTTGTCACTCCGTCCAAGGCAGCCTCATATGCCATCTTCGGCACCAACAAGCCCACTGTATCATCCACAAGCTCATATCCGTTTCTTGTAAGTTCAATCGATGCGGAATTGTCTATATTATATATGCCGTTCTTCATAAAATCCGCTTCGGAAAGTTTTTCGGAAAGCAGTTCTTCCGAAAAAGTATAAACAGGCTCCACCTCATAATGAACCGGATTAAAATACATGGTTATCCATTTATACGGTTCCTGATTTTCCCAAAGTTCCGTAAGTGCTTCCGTGTAATCAACTCTATATTCAATATCATCCATATTTATCACGGCAACATCACCGTTTTTAGCCACGACGGAAATAGTCTCATAATCATCCTGGCCGGAAAGTATCTCATTTACTTCATCAATACTGTATCCCGTGCAATATACATCATTGATGTACACGCCGCAACAAAAACCCTGTGAATAATAATATGCAAGGGAAAAATACCCTGTCGCAACCATAACACACAGAAAAATGCCGGCCAGACTCAAACCAACAATATTCTTTTTCATCCTTTGCCTCCTCATGTGTTAAAAATAACACATATAAAAAGGGCGCAAAAACGCCCCTTGTTACCTAATCATTAAAGATTGGATTCAGCCTTCTCAAGCTGTGCAATTGCAGTCTTCTTCATGGGAATTCTGCAGTTCTTATTATTTCCGAATTCAACAATAACATCTTCGTCCGTAATATCAATAATAACCCCATAGAAACCGCCTGTAGTCATAATGGAATCGCCGATTTCCATGGAAGCATGCATTGCATTAATTCTCTTCTCTTCTTTTTTCTGGGGTCTGATAATCGCAAACCAGAAAAAAGCAAACATAATCACAAGCATAAGTACGGACATCCACAGACCGCCGCCTAATAATCCCTGGGTTGCTTCTGCACCGGCTGCATCAGCTGTTAATAAAAAAAACATATCTTTTCCTCCATTCTCATCAAACAATTACAATCTTTATCAGAATACACAATTTTTCACATTCAATCAAGTACTTTTTATCGCTTTCGCAATCTCAAAAAAAACAACTGATAAAAAATTATGAATCCGCCTCTTCCATCCCCGCCAATTTGGCTTTCTTATAAGAATCAAATCTGTCTTCATCCAAGGCCGTTCTGATCTCTTCCATCATATGATTGTAAAAGTACAAATTATGAATTACACACATACGCATACCAAGCATTTCTTTCGCCTTCAGCAAATGCCTGATATATGCCCTCGAATAGCGAAGACAGGTGGGGCACTGACACCCTTCTTCAATCGGAGAAGAATCCTTCTCATAACGGGCATTTAAAAGATTAAGTTTCCCGTGATTGGTGTATACATGGGCGTGCCTGCCGTTTCTTGTAGGGTATACGCAGTCAAAGAAATCAACCCCCCGCTCCACCGCTTCAAGAATATTGGCCGGGGTTCCCACCCCCATCAAATACGTAGGTTTATCCTTGGGCAAATACGGTACGGTCTCATCCAGCACATGATACATCTCCTCATGACTTTCTCCTACCGCCAAACCGCCCAATGCGTATCCGTCCAAATCCATTTCGCAAATCCGTTTGGCATGTTCAATACGAATATCATGGAAAATTGCACCCTGATTTATCCCAAAGAGCATCTGCTTCTTATTAATGGTGGATTCCGTGGCATTCAGTTCATTCATCTTAGTCTGACAACGCGCCAACCATCTTGTGGTACGTTCCACGGATGCCTCTACATATTTGCGCTCCGCTTTGCTGGGCGGACACTCATCAAATGCCATGGCGATGGTAGATGCGAGATTGGACTGAATCTGCATACTCTCTTCCGGTCCCATAAAAATCTTCCTGCCGTCAACATGGGACTGAAAATATACACCCTCTTCTTTAATTTTACGAAGTCCTGCCAGAGAAAACACCTGAAATCCGCCGGAATCCGTCAAAATCGGCTTATTCCATGACATAAATTTGTGAAGCCCCCCCATCTCTTTAATCAGTTCATCACCGGGACGAACATGAAGATGATAGGTATTAGACAACTGAACCTGCGTGTCAATTCGCTCCAAATCTTCCGTACTAACGGCACCTTTAATTGCCGCTACGGTTCCGACATTCATAAAAACAGGGGTCTGAACCGTTCCGTGCACGGTTTCTAACACGGCTCTCTTTGCTCTTCCCTGTGTTTTAAGAACCTGATACATATTTTACTACTCCTTTAATCTATCTTGCTCCGAATATACTGCATTCATCCCGGAAATAAAAATCAATTTACAATTTATAAAAGATAATGCAGTTAGGTTTTTTGATCTTAATTTCTTTGCTGCTCATGGCCAATGTTTTGTTTTCCACATCGGAAGCGAAAAAGGTCATGGTATCCGACTCGTGATTCAGGCTTACCAGATGTTTCAAATCCGGGAAAAAGCAGGCATCCTTAGGATAAGAGCCGCTGATGGGAAGACAGAAACGCTTCTCTAAAATGCCGCTCTCTTCATCAATGGCAAATGCAACTACGGAATTCTCCCCTGCCGCCGAGCTAAGCAGATATTTGCCGTCAAGTGATAATTTCAGCGCACAGGATACATTGGTACTGGACTGATGGGAATGAACGGTTTCAATGGTCTGAACCTTTTCAAACTCAGGAAACTCATCTTCGCATTTATATTCATAAACATCAATGCAATTCATGATTTCGTGCAAAATGAATAAATACCTTCCGTTCTTGGTAAAAAGAATATGCTTCGGTCCGGAATTCACATTGCTGCGGATAATATCCACCTGTTTCAACTTTCCGGTTTCATGATTCAATTCATACACATTCACATGATCCATTCCGCTGTCTGCCGCAAAAAGATACTTATTATCCCGGGACATCTTCACACAGTTTACATGGGGATGAAAGCTTCTTTCTGCCACTTCACCCATACCTTTTACAAAAATTTCTTCCGTAATCTCACCGATGCTTCCGTCCTCTAAAAGACGCAAAACCGTAATCTTTCCGTCATGATATCCTGCAACAAAAAGGAAATGGTCATCATAATCGGTAGACAAATAACACCCTCTCATACCGTTAATGGAGGCAGTATTGATTTCCTCAAGAAATCCGTCTTTCAAAACACGAAATCCCTTTACGCCAATGTCCGTAATGGCATATAAATAATTCTTTTTGTGGGCACAGGTCATATAGGAAGAATTGGTAATGGGAACACTTCCTTTTTCTGTCAAAGTTCCTTTTTCCAAATCTACATCAAATATAGTAATTCCGTTTTTATTTTCCATAGTATATGTGGATACATATGCTACAATTTCAGGGTCTGTTTTTTTCATGCTGTTGACACCTCACATTTTTTACATTCGCAATGTTTAAAAAGTTTTTTACTCTAATCCTTTTATCATAATTTCATTGCATTGTTTCAATAATAACATAATTAAAAATATTTGTTAATGCTTTTATCTCCCAACTTTTGTATTTTTTTTAAAATATGTCGATTTTTCTTATTTTTCCTATTGTTTCTCATTGACTTTTTAAGATAGTAAAGTATAATGAACCTTGGAAGTTTAGTAAAACTAAACAAAAAGTTTAGTTTCATGTGATATCAACCATGTGTTTATATCATTTTTGCAGAGGTGAAAAATGAAAATCGGTGCAAAAATCAAAGAGTTACGAGTGCAAAAGGGACTGACGCAGGGCGAGTTGGCAGACCGTTCTGAATTATCCAAAGGCTTCATCTCCCAGTTAGAGAGGGATTTAACATCACCCTCCATCACAACCCTGATGGATATTTTGCAATGTCTTGGGACGGATTTAAAGGAATTCTTCAGTGATGAAGCGGATACCCAGATTGTTTTTCGTGATAAGGATTATTTCCAGAAGGATGATAAAGAATTAAATAATACCATAGAGTGGATTATCCCAAATGCCCAGAAGAATATGATGGAACCCATCAGAGTCTCTCTGGCGCCCGGCGGAAGTACATATCCGGACAATCCTCACGAGGGTGATGAATTTGGCTATGTCCTATCCGGCACCATCCGCATTCACCTTGGAAAAAAAAGTTACAAGGCTGCCAAAGGCGAATCCTTTTATTTTACTTCCAACTCTTCTCATTATATTGAAGCAGTCGGAAAACACGGTGCAACATTCCTCTGGGTCAGCACACCGCCTACCTTTTAGGCCGCTACCCGTTCAATTTACCAATAAACCGTAAGGAGACCATCAACAATGAGTAATCGTCTTATTAATTTGGAACACATCAGCAAATCCTACGACAACCAGCTTGTCTTGGATGATATGAATTTATATATCCGCGAGAACGAATTTCTCACTCTTTTAGGCCCCAGTGGCTGCGGCAAAACCACTACACTGCGTATCATCGGCGGTTTCGAAACCCCGGATACGGGTAAAGTTATTTTTGACGGTGCAGACATCACCCGTATTCCGCCTCACAAAAGACAGCTTAATACTGTGTTCCAGAAGTATGCACTTTTTACCCACATGAATATTGCAGAAAACATTGCTTTTGGTCTTAAAATAAAGAACAAATCCAAAGCGTATATCGATGACAAAATCAAATATGCTCTGAAACTGGTTAACTTAGACGGTTACGAAAAGAGAATGCCCAATTCTTTAAGCGGTGGTCAGCAACAGCGTATCGCCATCGCAAGAGCAATTGTTAACGAACCCAAGGTTCTTTTGTTGGATGAACCTTTGGGTGCACTGGATTTAAAACTCCGCCAGGACATGCAATATGAGTTAATCCGTCTAAAAAATGAACTGGGAATCACTTTTATCTATGTTACCCATGACCAGGAAGAAGCGCTCACCATGTCCGATACCATTGTCGTAATGAATCAGGGCTACATCCAGCAGATCGGAACACCTGAAATGATTTATAACGAACCGGAAAACGCTTTCGTTGCAGACTTCATCGGCGACAGCAACATTATCGGCTCCACCATGATTAAGGATGAGCTGGTAGAAATTCTCGGTGCCCGCTTCGCATGTGTAGACAAGGGCTTTGGAAATAACATTCCCGTCGATGTTGTCATAAGACCTGAAGACGTGGAACTGGTTGAACCCGGCAAGGGTACCATCGACGGTGAGGTAACCCATTTGATTTTCAAGGGTGTTCACTATGAGATGGAAGTTATGGCAAACGGCTTTGAGTGGTTGGTTCATTCTACTTCCCTCTTCCCGGTGGGAACCAAAGTCGGCATTAAAGTTGATCCTTTTAACATTCAGATTATGAATAAACCTGCATCAGAAGACGAGGAGGCGGCATCCATTGAAGAATAAATACTTGAACACTGCAATGGCATCCCCCTATATGCTCTGGTCTGCTATTTTCGTAATCATCCCCCTGTTGATGGTCTTCTACTATGGCTTCACAAACAGGGACGGCAGCTTTACCGTTGAAAACGTTGCTGCCATGTTTACCGACATCAGAAACTTAAAAGCATTAGGGCTTGCCATGCTTTTATCATTAATCAGTACCGTAATTTGTATTCTGTTAGCCTATCCTTTGGCTATGATTCTTGCAAACAAAAAAGGTTCCAAAGATAAAATAATAATTATGATTTTTATTCTTCCGATGTGGATGAACTTTTTGCTTAGAATTCTTGCATGGCAGACTATTTTAGAGAAAAACGGTGTAATCAATACCATTATTGAAACCATTAACAAACTGCCTTTGATTGAATTACCGGAATTAAATATTATCAATACCCCCTATGCAATTATCATTGGTATGGTATATAACTTCCTGCCATTTATGATTCTGCCCCTCTACAATGCATTAAATAAAATTGACCCGAATGTCATCAATGCGGCAAGGGACTTGGGGGCCAATAATTTCAAAACTTTTATACGTATCATTCTTCCGCTTAGTGTACCCGGCATTATCAGTGGTATCACCATGGTTTTTGTTCCGGCGCTTACCACATTTGCCATCAGCACAATGCTTGGCGGAAGCAAGATTAGTTTAATCGGAAATTACATCGAGCAGGAATTTACCACCTTCAGCAACTGGAATTTAGGAAGCGGTCTTTCCGTTGTCCTTATGATTTTTATCATCATAAGCATGGTGTTCAGTGCAATATTCGACAAAGACGGGGAGGGTAATATGCTATGAGTAAAATACTTAAAAATATTTACATCGCCCTCATCATATTATTTCTCTATGCACCCATCATTATTATGATTGTATTGAGTTTTAATGCAGGACGTTCCAGAGCCAAATGGAGCGGATTCACTTTCGAGCGTTACATTACACTGTTTTCCAATGAAGATATTATGAGTGCACTGCTTACCACTTTGATGTTAGCAATCCTCTCCTCTCTTATTGCCACCGTAATCGGAACCATTGCAGCGTTGGCGATAAGCAAGATGAAAACAGTTTTTCGCACTACCTTGATGGGAGTTACAAATATTCCCATGCTGAATGCAGAAATTGTAACCGGCATTTCACTGATGTTACTTTTTATTACCGTAGGAATCAAGTTAGGCTTCGGTACCATGCTGATTGCCCATATCACTTTTAACATTCCTTATGTGATTTTAAGTGTTATGCCAAGACTTCGCCAGTTAAATGCTTCTACTTATGAAGCCGCACTGGATTTGGGGGCACCTCCGCTTAAGGCATTTGTCAAAGTAGTACTCCCCGACATTGCGCCGGGTATCTTTTCCGGTATGCTTATGGCATTTACAATGTCTCTGGATGACTTTATTATTACATATTTTACACAGGGCGCAGGAGTTCATACACTCTCTACTAAGATTTATGCGTCCGTCCGGAAGGGAATTCAGCCCGAAATGTATTCCTTATCCACCCTGATTTTTTTAACGGTGCTTATTCTGCTCATATCTATTAATTTAATCGATGTGATTGGAAATAAAAAAACGCAGAAGAAAGAAAGATTACTCAAGGAGGCAAAAAAATGAGAAAAATTGTTGTTTTATTGTTAACAGTTTCCTTATTTGCAATGACTATTGCAGCATGTAGTGAACCTGCTAACGAAAACGGTGTTGTATATGTATACAACTGGGGAGAATATATTGATCCCACTGTTCTGGATATGTTTGAAGAGGAAACCGGAATCAAAGTTATTTACGATGAGTACGAAACAAACGAGATTATGTATCCCAAGGTAGAGGCCGGTGGCGCTACCTACGATGTTGTATGTCCATCCGATTATACCATCCAGAAGATGATTGAAAATGACATGCTTGCAGAGATAAATTTTGACAATATGCCAAATGTGAAGAATATCGGCGAGCAGTATTTTGTGCAGTCTCAGGAATTTGACCCTGAAAACAAATACAGTGTTCCCTACTGCTGGGGTACTGTAGGAATCCTTTATAACAAGACCATGGTTTCAGAACCCATTGACTCATGGAGCGTTCTTTGGGATGAACAGTATGAAAATAACATTCTCATGCAGGATTCCGTTCGTGATGCTTTCATGGTTGCACTCAAATTAAACGGTGATTCCATGAACACCGTTGACGAAGCTGAATTAGAAGCTGCAAAAGACCTATTGATTGAACAGAAACCTCTGGTACAGGCATATGTTGTAGACCAGGTTCGTGATAAAATGATTGGTGAAGAAGCTGCCATCGGTGTTATTTACTCCGGTGAAGCAATCTATACCCAGCGTGAAAACTCGAATCTTGAATATGTCATTCCCAAGGAAGGAACCAACGTATGGATTGATTCCTGGTGTATTCTGAAAGATGCAGAAAACAAGGAAAATGCAGAGAAATTTATTGATTTCATGTGTCGTCCCGACATTGCACTTTTAAACTTCGAATACATTACGTATTCAACCCCTAATGAAGCGGCAAGAGAACTGATTGAAGATGAAGACATCAGAAATTCCGAGATTGCATTCCCGAATCTTGCGGATTACAACAACCTTGAAACGTTCCACTATCTTGGCGAAGATGGAGATGCGCTTTATAACGACTACTGGAAAGAAGTGAAATCTAACTAAAAATTTATAAAAAATATACGATAAAAGAGGCTGTTATGCAGGCAAAATCTCATGCCAAGCTTACACAGCCTCTTTTATTATTTTAAAAAATCATTTACTTCATTCTTATCTGATTTTTTCAGGGAATCCAACTTTTTTCTGCACCTTGCGGAGCGTCTTGGTTGCATAGTAATTTGCTTTCTCCCCGTTATTCTTAATGATACCGTCTAAATATGCCTTATCCTTCACCAATTCGTCAAAACGGGACTGTACGGGCTTTAAAAGGTCTGCAACAGTCTCTCCAACCGCAAGTTTGAAATCGCCGTAGCCTTTGCCCTCAAACTCAGCTTCTACTTCTGCAAAGCTTTTACCGGTACATGCACCGTAAATCTCAATCAGATTACTGATTCCGGGCTGTTCTTCACAATACTTGATTCTTGCCTCTGAATCAGTAACGGCACGCTTAAACTTACGAATAATAGTATCCGCATCATCTGTAAGGAAAATGCTTGCATTGGGATTCTCATCAGACTTTGACATCTTCTTCAAAGGATCCTGCAAACTCATAATCTTTGCACCGCTCTTTCCGAGATAAGGCTCGGGAACTGTGAAAACATCGCCGTAAATCGCATTGAAACGCTGTGCCAAATCGCGGGTAAGCTCCAAATGCTGTAGCTGATCCTTTCCGACAGGAACAACATCTGCCTGGTACAGAAGAATATCTGCCGCCATAAGCACCGGATAGGTAAACAACCCTGCATTAATATTATCAGCATGCTTCGCGGATTTATCCTTAAACTGCGTCATTCTATTTAATTCACCCATATAGGTAAAGCAATTAAGAATCCATGCAAGTTCCGCATGACCGGACACATGAGACTGATAATAAATGCAATTTTTCTCCGGATCTAATCCTGCAGCAATATATAAAGCAAGAAGATTTCTTGCCTTCTGTCGTAATTCAGTAGGATTCTGACGTACTGTAATGGAGTGTAAATCCACAACAGAATAAAAACACTCGTAATCCTCACTCAAGGTAACCCAGTTCTTCAGCGCACCAAGATAATTACCCAGGGTCAACGTTCCTGTTGACTGCATTCCGCTAAAAAGAACTTTCTTTCCGTCTATCATTTCAATTTCCTCCAATTTCTGTCTGAGGCGTTTTTATATGCTCAGTATCTTTATCAGGTTATGAAAAAACAACATTATCGCTGTTTCGTCACCGTTTCTAATCATACTCTATCTTCCCGATTAACGCAAGACTTCATATGCGTATTTATTTTTTCACACCGGTAGCGGGACAGACCGGTTCCACGGACTCCTCCTCCGGCATAAAAACGGATATACTTCTTCCCTCTACTTTAAAACTATGCTCTGCTTCTCCCTCCGTCACAGAACCGGTCGCAAGAATGCTCTGCCAGCGTTTCTTCTTAGGCGGCGCAGGAAGACAAAATGTTTTACTCTCCCAGTGCATGTTGTATGCCACATAGCAAAGAGCCGGTTTTCGTTCCGTGGTACTGTCCGCATAAAGAATGCCCAAATGACGATGGTAGTTGTTCATCTGTGACTTCCATGCCTCTTCCCCGTGATAGCTCAAATCCGGATATCCGCAGTGATTCACATCCATCATTGTAAAATCATCTTTTCTGTTCAAAAAGAATGCGCTTTTACGGAATGACGATATCTTGGAAATGAAATCCGTAATCTCTTCATTCATCTTATTGCGGTTCCATTGAATCCATGTTATATCATTATCCTGACAATAGGGATTATTATTTCCGTTTTGGGAATTGCAAAACTCATCCCCGGCATTGATCAAAGGAGTTCCCTGAGATAAGAACACCAGCAAAAGAGCATTTTTAATCATCTTTTTACGCAAGGATATAATGCCGGCTTTCTTGGTCTTTCCTTCCACGCCGCAGTTCCAGCTGTAATTGTAATCAGCACCATCCCTGTTATCCTCGCCATTGTCCTCATTATGCTTAACATCATAAGAAACCAGATCATTCAGGGTGAAACCATAATAGTTGGTAATAAAATTAACATTGGCAACAAGGTCACTTTTACGACGAATCATACCGGTAACAGTTCCCAGCATATCCTCATCTCCCTTTAAAAAGCGACGCATGGAATACATAAAATCATCCTGATACACGCAAAGATTCGGGTATGCCACCTTCTGTCCTTTATCGTATATCTCACCGACAGGAATATAGTCATACATAATCTTGGTATTGGAAAGTAAGGGCTCAGTCCCAAGTAGTGTAATGGGAATCTTATTTCCCTTCAAATGAACACCATCAATATGATACTCGCACACCCAATACTTAATAACATCCAGAATAAATCCCTGTTTCACGGTATCAGGAAAATAAAACTGCATGATTACTTCCATGCCACTCTCATGAAAAGCATTCACCATGGCCTTAAACTCTTCCACCGGATTACCTGATGCATACGATGCTTTTGGCGCAAAATAATATCCGGCTTTATACCCCCAATAATTCAGGGGTGAAACTGCACCATTATATTTATAATTTGAATAGACTTCTTCCTGCTTCGGTTCACTGAATTCTTCAAATTCATATGCCGGCATTAACTCAATCCCCGTAACACCTAACTTTTTAAGATGTTCTCTTTTCTCAATGATGCCGCGAAAGGTTCCGGGATTCTTACATTTTGAGGAAGCATGCCTTGTAAAACCTCTTACATGAAGACAGTAAAATACACTCTCATTGTAAGGGATACACAAAGGACGAATCTCTTTCATTTCGGAAGAAACAATTCCACTGCACAATTCAGATTCCTCTGCAACACTACCCCATACTTCATTTCCGTAAAGACGCTTGGTATAAGGATCCACATACTCTTCCGTCCCCCGATAGAATTTATAAAAATAATCCTCTGCAGAAATATTCTCAATGATAACCGATGCAATGTTTCCGACTCTTTGTCCATCAGAAAAAGGAATGCGAATGTGTTCATCCGTATTCTTCTCAATCAAAACAATTCCTGCATCTTCTTCATCCACAACAGCCGAAAACTGAATTCCGGAAGGGAGCACTGTGGCTCCAAGAGGGTGTGTCGATCCGTTTTTGATTCTAAATTGTTTCATGGACAATTCTCCTCTCCTCATCCTGCTTTAACTCTCTTTGTCTCAAAAATTATACCACATTACGCATCTTTTGTGAAAGACTTTTTCGCGTTCCGAAGGTCTGTCTTGCATTTTGACTCCCATACTGTTAATATACAGATATAAAAAACACGCAAAGGAGATTTTAATTATGGCTGAAAATACCAAATCCATTTCACCGGAAGAAGAAGTTGATGCGGAAGACATTACCGTAGAATTAGAACTTGAAGACGGTACCCTGGTCAACTGCGGCATTATCACAATTCTTACCGTAGATAATGTTGATTACATTGCGCTTCTTCCTATTGTACCGGAGGATAATGAGAATTATGGTGACGTATGGTTTTATGAATATATCGAAGACGAATCAAATCCTGACGAAGAACCGGAATTGAAGTATATCTACGATGATGACATTTATGAAGCAGTTGCTGATGCATTTGATGAATTTCTCGACAAGCAGGAATATGATGAAATTCTACCCGACGATGAAGATTAAGCGTCAATATCATTGTATATAAAAAAGTCACTTACGTGGCTTTTTTATTTTACCCCAAACCATGTACTTATGATTCTAAAGCTTTGCTGAATCTATCCAATTCCTTAAAATATATAGATTCTTTTTTTTCTTCAATCGGATTATGAACGGAATATAAAAATAATTCTCTCTTCGCCCGGGTCAGTGCAACATACATAATCCTTCTCTCTTCTTCCAGGCCGGCCTGATTTTTTGCTTTGTGAAAGGGAAGCATTCCATCGCATATATCCGGTATAAATACAGCATCCCATTCTAACCCCTTTGCGCCATGCATGGTAAGTATTGATACCCCCGTATCTTCCGACTCTGTTTCATTCGCCGTATTTTGAGCTTCATTTTCTTCTAAGGATTCCCTCCACGCGTCGAAAGATTCGTATTCTTTGATGCTTCGTCTAATCTCCTCGAGAACCTCCATGCCTTCGTGATTTCCGTTCTTAATATCCCGCTCTTTTAAATACATCCCATATCCGCAGCTGTTCTTTATGAACATAAATTTCCCATATAAAGGCAAATCCTTCATAAACTCTATCTGTTGCCGAAACTGACAGAAACGCTCATAGACAAATCTTTTCTTCATGGCCAAAAGTTCTATTCCTTCCCATGTCAGATTCTTATCTTTCAGAAGTTCTTTGGATAAATAGCGAAGGGGTTTATTCATAATTCGTAATATATTCTCGTGATTAAGTTTTCCCGATGCAAGCTCCAGATAGGCAAGTATATCCTTTGTCACATCTTCCTGCAACAGTGTCTTGAGTCCTGTTTTAATCCGACAGGATATCCCGTTTCGACTCAGCTCTCCGAGCAAATGCTGGGAAATCCGGTTCGTTCGCAGCAGGATAGCCATGGAATAGTCAGGTTTTCTGGTCATAACATCCCGTAAATCCTCCACCAGGCTTTCATATTGAATTCCGGTTGTGTTTTTACATCTGACTCTTATATTTCCCAAGGCCTTACTGTTTCCGGCAATCTCCTTCCGAAAACGATTTTTATTCTTTGAAATAAAGTCGGCCGAAATCGAAACAATATTTGCATCACTTCGATAATTTGCCGTCATCATAATTTGTTGTGCCGTAGGGCAATCCTTCAAAAAACGGAACATCAAATCAGGTGACGCTCCCCGAAAAGCATAAATTGCCTGGTCCTCATCTCCGACACAGAAAAGATTTCCGTCATTTCCTGCCAAAAGCAATAGAATCTCATATTGAACGGCATTGATGTCCTGAAACTCATCTACCAGAATATAAGAGAACATATTCTGCCAATGTTTCAATATTTCCGGCTTTGTCTTTAAAATATTAAGACACTCTAAAAGCATATCGTCAAAATCAATCTTTCCGGCAGTTTTCAATCCGTGGTGATATTTTTCGTAGATACGCCAAAAAAACTTTTTTTCAAAATAGGCGGGTTCATAAGCATCCCTTGTAAATCCCATATTTTTAATAAGCGAGAACTGCCTTAAAAATTCTTCCAAAAGTTCTTTTTCAGGATACCCTGCGCCGTCCTCTTTCACAATATCATAAAGAATTCGTACTTTATCTTTATGGGATGCTACTCCTAAACCGGTCACTCTGTTCTCCTGTATAATGCGATAAAAAAGGGCATGAAAAGTTCCAAAACATACTGCTGACTGCGCTTCGTCGCAAAGTTTTGCAAAACGCTCTTTCATTTGCATGGCTGAATATTTTGTAAAAGTAATAACAAGAATTTTTTCGGGAGATATTCCCAATGTATGAATAAGATAATGAATACGATGAGTGATTACATAAGTCTTACCGGAGCCGGGCCCTGCCGTAACCAGCATAGGCCCGTCACCGTGTTGTATGGCGCGAAGCTGAACTTCATCCGCCTGCACATAATTCTTTTCTACGATAACTTCTCAATTGCCTTTCGAATACGTGCCAATGATTCCTCTTTTCCAAGAATCTCAAGAATCTCTGTTGCACCCGCCGGCGTCATCTGCTTACCGGAAAGCGCAGTTCTTATTGGCCATAAAACATATCCGTTTTTGTAACCCTTCTCCTGACAGAAGGATACAAGCGCCTGATACAATGCGTCATTTGAGTAATCATCCATCGCCTCCAATACAGGAAGAATTTCTTTCAGAACTGCCAAAGATGATGCTTCATCTGTTTTCATTTTTTTGTGTACATACATCTGTGTATCATATTCCAAAACATCCGCAAAGAAATCAATCAAATCCGGAATGTCAGGGAATACTTCGATTCTGGTCTTAACCATTTCCGCAATCTTTTTGAAATCAAGACCTGCCGGCAATGTACTCTCTAAAAACGGAAGCGCTCTCTCATAAAAGGCATCAAACTCCATAGCCTTAATATATTCGCCGTTCATCCACTTAAGTTTTGTATAGTCAAATACTGCAGGAGATTTCGACATATGACGATAATCAAATACTTCAGCCAGTTCTTCCAAGGTAAAGATTTCACGATTATCTGCGCAGGACCATCCCAAAAGCGCCACGAAATTAACAATTGCTTCACTCAAAAATCCCTGTTCAATCAAATCTTCATAAGAAGAATGTCCGCATCTTTTAGAAAGCTTATTATGATCCTCATCCGTAATCAACGGACAATGCACATAGACAGGAACTTCCCAGCCGAAAGCATCATATAAACGATTGTATTTCGGTGATGAGGATAAGTATTCATTTCCTCTAACAACATGTGTGATTCCCATCAAATGATCATCTACGACGTTTGCAAAATTGTAGGTAGGGAATCCGTCTGACTTAATCAGAATCATATCATCCAATTCATTATTATTAACGGATATGTCACCATAAATCTCATCATGGAATGTTGTAATTCCCTCCGTGGGATTGTTCTGTCTGATTACATAAGGCATTCCGGACGCAAGATTCTTCTCAATCTCTTCTGCAGACAGATGTAAACAATGTTTATCATATACATTAATTGTCTTGCCTTCTACTTCTCTTTCCAAAGTGGAAAGTCTTTCTTTGTCACAGAAACAATAGTACGCCTCACCTTTGGCAATCAACTGCTTCGCATATTCCAAATAAATACCGCTTGCCTGTCTCTCGCTCTGCACATAGGGGCCTACACCACCATCTTTATCAGGACCTTCATCGTGAATCAATCCGGTCTTTTCGAGAGTACGGTAAATAATATCTACCGCACCTTCCACGTATCTCTCTTGATCAGTGTCCTCAATTCTTAATATAAAATCGCCATTCTCATGTTTCGTGATCAAATATGCATACAATGCAGTTCTTAAATTTCCAACATGCATTCTTCCTGTAGGAGAAGGCGCAAATCTGGTTCTGATTTTTTTCATAGATACCTCCATAGTATTTATTTCTTTCTTCTTACGATTACCACGGCAAAACCTGTAACAATCATCACTAAAGGAATTACGATTACGGCCAAAACAGCATAAACAAGTATCATCTGAGGCGGAATCACAATTCTGTTATATTCAAATGACTTAGCAGGAATTGTAGTATTGGTCTGAACGTCAAACATCTTGGTCAGACAATTCATGAAAAATTCAGAGTTTGCAGAAGCACATGCTTCGTCTACAGTATTCAAAAGGAAATATGCACTTCCCAAAATAACTGCATTTCCGTTACCTGCCCCGTCAATACGTTCAGAAACAAGACCAAGATAGAAAGGTCCCTCCATATATTCGGTAGTCTCCGTGCCGGTTTCGTCTTCTGCCACAGCACCATCTTCCGCAACACCGTCACTTTCCTCCTGTGAAACAGCCTGTTCTGTCAATTCAAGATATTCTTCTGTCACGCATGCAGTATCCGCACTCCAGAAAAGAGATGTAATCTTGAACGTTTCTTCCGAACCGTCTGCAAGAACCATACCTCTTGATTCGGGGAACAGATTTAATCTGCTGCTGTCCAAATCGGTCGTATATTTGTGGTACTCTCTCTTACTCCAGAGATAATGAGGAATTCCCTGATACGTATTGAAATAGTCTGTTTCACAAATATAAGAGTCTGAAATTTCGACACCAAAACTCTCAATAAAAGCATCGTAATTAGGTGTATCAAAATTCGGATGCGATGCAAACATAATCAAATGTCCGCCATTCTCATTAAATGCTTTTAACTGTTGTATCTCAGTATCAGACAAATCGTACTGCGGTCCTGAAATAACAATACACTCAGCATCTTCCGGAATGGTTCCTACACTGATTAAGTTAAGGGTATTGTATTTATATCCACCCTTTGTAAGTCTTCCCACGATAGATGCATCCAAACCAATATCACCGTGACCTGCCAACTCGTAGATGCAATTTGCTTCACCACTGCTCATGGAATGAATGGCTGCAGTTATCTGGCCCTCAATATCTACACCGGTCAAAGCGTAGGATCCGTTAATATACTGCTGCTCGTAACAGTCTGCATAACTAATAATGCGGAAATCATCCTTATAGGTGACAATCATACTGGAATATTCCGGTTCAGTATCCGTATATTCTGCATAGAACAACGGATCTGTCAGATTAGAACGATATTCCACCTTCACTTTAGAAGAATATGCATTATAAGAAGATGCATACAAAACAATGGCAGGGTCAACATTGGATTCACTACCGATTATGTTAATACATACTTCGTCCTCCAGACTATCCAGAACCACCTTTGTTTCATCTCCGATGGAATATAATTTACGTGCACTGACATCAACCTGTAAATCTTTTGCAGCTGTATGATCCAATAAAACATTTACACCAATAATTGCAATCAGTACAACAGCAAAAACAGCAAGGCTGAAAAATACAGACTTATTATTCTTTGTCTTGATACGGAAATTATTTCTTCCCACAAATAAATAGGTCAAAAGAAGAAATACAGCAATGGCGGAGAACACGAAAACAACGTCATTTAAAATAATCATTCCGTTAAAAAGATTCTCCACTCTGATTATAATATCAAGCCAGTTAACAACATTTGTTACAAAGGCTGTGGGAAATACCATATTCATTACACTGGGAACCAAAAGTATTCCCAAAAATGCGCAATAGGTCAGAATTGCCGCAACAAACTGATGCTCTGTAACAGCGGATAAAAACATACCAATGGCAATAAGAACACAGCCAAAAAGGATATATCCCAACACACCGAGGAAGTTCTCTCCAAAAGGAACTTCTCCGTAAATAGACATAATCAATATACCGACAACAAATACCACCGACGATAACACAAGCATGGTTACAATGGCAAAAAACTTACCAAAGATAATCTCTGTAATCGACAAAGGTGAGGTCAAAAGCAACTGGTCCGTTTTTTGCTTACGTTCTTCCGAATATGCACGCATGGTAAGCAAAGGTAACACAAAAAACAAAACTGTAAGAAAACTGCTCATGGTATAGTTACCGTAAGGGTTTCCGTTAAAAATATTATTTACCACAAAATATAAAGCGGTAAAAAATGTAATAACAGCCAAAAATGCCCATCCGTAAATTGAACGCATAAGGCTGCGCATTTCTTTCATATATATGGCTAACATGATTTTTCCTCCTTAAGCGTTCCTATTCTGTATCCTCATTACAATCTGTATCTGTTTCATCCGCTGCTTCTGCATCTGCAGTTTCATCTTCTTCAGATACATCCGCGTCTTCTTCTGCCGCATCTTCAGAGTCATCCTCTGACTCTTTTGCTTTCTCTTCTGCAATCAGTTCATTCTCTTTTACATCCTGGAGAATTTCAAGATAGATATCTTCAAGGGATGCAAGGGAAGAGCTCATTTCAAGAATAAGTATACGCTCACCGGCCAATGCGAAGGATAAATCTTCACGAATATCTTCATTTCCTTCTTTTCCGATTACTTCAAATTTGCACTTTTCACCATCCGCTTCAACGAATGAATAACTATCCACGCATTCGGTTTTCGCAAAAACAGCTTCGATTTTTTCACGATTTCCTTTTAACAGAAGAATCAGTTTCTGAGCCTTGCGATTCATCTTCAAAATATTCTCAGTTGTATCAAGCGCAACTACCTTGCCTTTGGCAATCATAAGAACTTCATCACAAAGGTTGCTGACTTCCGAAAGAATATGAGAACTTAAGATTACCGTGTGCTTTTCTTTCAGGCCTGCAATCAATTCGCGAATCTCAATAATCTGCTCAGGGTCAAGACCTACGGTAGGCTCATCTAAAATAATAACCTCGGGAGAACCGACCAAAGCCTGGGCAATTCCGACTCTCTGCTTATATCCTTTGGATAAATTCTTAATCAGTCTCTGCTTTACGGAAGTAATCCCCGTCATGGACATTACTCTTTCCACCTCTTCGTCTCTTTGTGCACGCGCTACCTTCTTGATTGAACAAACAAAAGTAAGATATTCAACCACACTCATATCAGGATAAAGAGGGGGAATTTCCGGCAAATAACCAATGCTCTTCTTGGCCATACGCGCCTGGGAGTCCATAGAAAAACCATTTACCGAAACGGACCCTTTGGTGGGGAGAATATAACCGGTAATGATATTCATTGTCGTTGATTTACCGGCACCGTTGGGGCCTAACAATCCATAGATATGCCCCTTTTCAACAGTAAAGCTGACATCATCAAGTGCAAGATGGTCACCATACTGTTTCGTAAGATTTAACACCTCAATCATAAATTTACTCCTTCTCTTTAAAAGACACTATATCGTAAAAACGATACAGTGTCTTCTCTTTCATATTATCATAATGCCTGCCCGGTCTGAATCGGACCATGTGCATTAAAATCAACTAAAAGGCAATACTATTATTTCAATAACCTGAAATTATTCTTCCTTATCAGCAGTCACGTGTTTCTCAACCATCTTAGTAATCACGGGAATCTTAACCACGCCGCCCTTTAATGCAATAATAATAAATACTACTGTAACAATAAAATATGCAAAATTAATGAAACCGTAAACGGAATCTGCAAAGTCTAATTTACGTAACACCTCTGCAACATCATACACTTCATACCAGGACTCTCCGAGTAAATCCGTGAAGAATGTAATAATGGAAGAATAAGTGCGGGAAAGAAAACTCAATACAGTCTGTACCAATGAAATAATAACTGCTAAAACAGTCGCTTCCAAAGCATTCTTCTTCAATACTGCATCTGCACCGCAAGCTAAAATGACTGCCAAAAGGATTACGCATGCAGTCATTGAATAATTACTTAAAAAAAACGCCAACGCACTTAATAACCCAACAGATACACCTAATTTTTTCATAAAATACCTCTCTTCCTTTCACTAAGTGAAACTATACATTATTTTTCTTATAAATAATACCACTTTCACAAAAGTTTCACAATCCCAAAAATGAACAAAAAATCGTTTATGCGCGCCCTGTACTTCCGTGTCCGCCACGATTTTCGCCTTCCAGTCTTTCCACGTCATGAAATACAATGGCCGGCTGATGTTCCATAATACGAAACTGGCAAATCCTGTCATTCTTACAGATTCTGGTATCCCGTACCGCCAACACAGGCATAAACCATTGGTCATCATCTCCGCAGTAAGAACAGTCAATCACACCCTGATGATTCGTCTGTATAATCCCAAAGTTCTTAAAGGTTGAACTCCTTGGCACCACATGAGCCTCATAGCCTTCCGGCAACTGCATTCCCACTCCCAAGGGAATCAAAGCAAATTCACCTTTTTTCAGTTCCACATCCTTGGCTGAACGTAAATCAATCCAGTCAGATTTTCCGTCTATATAACACAATTTATCAATTTCATTATCAAAATATTTAATCTTAATCTCTTTTATTTCAGGCATTTAATCTTCCTCCTGATATTGTTTCATAATCTCCGAAAGGTACACTTTATAATCAGCCGCCACCTCTTTGGGAAGCAAAATCTTCACATCCTTACCCAGACTGGTAAGCCAACCAAAAAACTGAGGACTGATCTGAATACTTCTTCTGACCGTAAAAGAATTCTCATCATGCTTGTGCGGTGTAATGTCCTTTCCGAAGCGGTCAATCACCACACCAATTAAATGATTGGGAAAAAGAATGGTAACCATTGCTTCTTCTCCCGCATACATACCAAAAGTCTTATTGCAATACTTCGCCAAATCGAAGTTGCGAAGAAGTTCTCTTGGCAGGCTCTTTTCTTCAGTCATGGAAATATTTTTCATCTTATCCACACGATAATGGCGGATTCCTTCTGAAAGTACATCAAAACCAATCAGATAATAATTCTCATCATTCCAGGTCATTGCAATCGGTTCCACCTGATAAAGCTGACCGTTTCTTCTGAAATGTTCTTCCTTCTGTAACGTATACTCCAGATATTGGAATGTAATCTTCCTATGTTCTCTTATTCCCTGATAAATCTCATCAATATTATATAGAATACTTTCATTCTCGGACTTCACCCTGTCCACAACATACACTTCACGTTTCAGCTGCCCTGCTTCATATTTACCGGACAATGCGGTAATCTTCTTGATTAATTCCCTGGACTTTTTTTCGGTAACAAACTTAGAAGCACATACCGCATCCACTAACAGTTTCAGTTCTGCCAGTTCAAAATTTCTGGATGCAACATAGTACCCACCGTTTTTACCGGGAATCATCTCAATGTCATAGCCTAATTCACGCAAAGCCTCAATATCCGTATAAATACTCTTCCGTTCTGCATGAATATCATATTTTTCAAGAGATGAAATCAGGGATTTCATGGAAACCGGATGGGCTTCATCACTGTTTTCCATTAAAATCCGCAATACATAGATTAACTTTTTCTTCTGATTCTCGGATTTCGGCATGGCTTTTACACCTCACTCAATGTTTTCACCACAATCTATTTTTCAGCTTCTACGACTTCTTCCATGTTCTCTGCGCCCTGTTTTTTGGCCTTATTTGCAGCTAAAATTCTGGCGAAGAAAATTCCTATCATAATTGCCGCTGCAATCGCTAAAACAAACACAATAAATACCAGTAAATAAGATAATAATGATGATACAAAAGCTGTCAGCATAAATACCTCCGTAAAAAATAAATATTAGTTATCATAGCACTTCTTCCATTACATCGTCAAGAAGACCCTCTCCGTCTGCAGCCGCAGTTGCCAACCGGTCACACCGTTCGTTTTCGGGGTGTCCTGCGTGCCCTTTTACCCAGACAAAGGTGATTTCATGCGGCTCCATTGCTTTTAAAAGACGTTTCCACAGATCCACGTTTTTAACCGGCTTTTTGGATGATGTACGCCAGTTATTCTTAAGCCAGGAATCCATCCACCCTGCGTTAAAGGCATCCGTAACATACTTGGAATCCGATATCACCCGCACTTCACAGGGACGGTTTAATGCCTCCAGGGCAACAATAATCCCCATTAATTCCATTCTGTTATTGGTTGTCTGCTTGTAACCTGCACTATATTCCCGTACATGCATCTTTCCGGTGGAGTCCACAAACTGCAGAATACTTCCGTAACCGCCGGGACCATTTGGGTTTCCTCTGGCTGACCCGTCTGAGAACAAATCTACTTTCATTATATATGCCATCCTTTTTTTCTATAAATTATTTTGCTTTGCCAAAAGCTCTTTTGCAATGGCATCTGCACTGGCAATCATCGCCTCTGGATACCCCATCAATGCAAGGAGCTTAATGGCATTTCTGGTATGGGCCGGTCCTTCCAAAATTCGGTAAGGGAAAAATATATCATTCTCTGTAACGACTTCTTCGAAATGATAGTTAACAAACACATCTTCAAGAATTTTTGTCAATTCCAGATCATGGGTTGCCGCAAAAGCAAACATATTATCACCTGAAAAACTTCTCATAATCTCAGATGCCGCCGCGATTCGTTCCACAGTATTGGTTCCTCTCAAAACCTCATCAACAAACACCAGAAGCGGATATGTTTTGTCTGCGGAAGCATCCATAATTCTTTTAATGGCTTTGATTTCCACCATATAATAGCTGTCATGATTTTCCAAATCATCTTTTAACGACATAGAAGAAAATACACGGAATCTCTTCGCCGCATAAGCCTTGGCAGGCACCGTATAAATGGTCTGGGCCAGAATGGCTGAAACCTCCACCATCTTAAGAAACGTGGATTTGCCGGATGCATTGGAACCGGTCAGCAACATTCCTTTCGTAATATCAAAACTGTTGGGAATTGCATCCTCCAACAAGGGATGAATTCCGTCTTCCATTGCAATTCCTTCTTCTCTGGAAAAATCAGGCGTTGCATAAAAAGGAAGAGACTTACGGAAAGACGCCACACTGATTTCCGCCTCCATACGTCCCATCAGGGTAAGTAATTCATAAATCACATCCCGCTCTTTCTTAATGGTCCGGGCAATCTGGTAAAAAATCACCAAATCCGCATGCGTGATTCCGTTAAAGAATTCTTTTACAGCCTCTATAAGAGGGTCGCTTCCGCTACTTTTTTGTATCATCCACATATTAAAACCGGAAATATTCTTTACCTTCTTGCGAAGTGAAGTCAATCTGTCAAAATCCTCACCCCAGATTTTGTCAAACTGTTTCTTTTTCGCATTTATATCCACAAAAGAAAAGGTTCTGACCAGATATTCCACACTCACCAGATAGGGTTCAACAGCCTTTCTTTGTTTCAACTTGCTATAAATTCCGTAAAGGGCACTTCCTACCAGCAACCATATTCCCAGCGGCGGAATCAAAAATGTGACCACAACGGACACAATGTACATCCCCCACAAAAGAAGGAAATGAAAAAAAGGCTTCTCCTCTACCAAATCCATCCATCTGATATATTGAAAAATAGAATATTTGCCTGTTCTACCAAGTTTCGCAAATGCCACCTGCATCTCAATTCTTGCAGCCTCATCCGCATCAATGCTGTTGACCTTTTCATCCCATTTTTTCCATTCTTCCAAAGAACGGTCTAACTGTAAAGTACGGAGTAAGTAATACAAATATTCTTCTCCCGTAGAGGAATAACAATAATTGATTCGTTTAAAAAGACGTTCTCCGTCAATATCATGAAAAGAAATATCATCAATGGAATTTAATGTCCTCTCATGTTCCTTAAAGTACCCGTGAAGTGCATTGTAACGTTCCACACTGTATTCTGCATCGGGAATTGAACCATACTCCTTTTTTAAGCGTCTTATAAAATATTCTTTCTTACGACGTGCTTCAAGAAAATTATATATACCGATAAAACCAAACCCTAAAACCACTAAAAGAATAATCACTACTACTCCATCCATCGAGTCATATCTCCTTAGCCTCTCTCAATCTTTTCGCATCGTTTTGCACACGTTGCATAAATATCCTTTTTCGAAAAAGAATAAATAAATTCATAATCTTCATAAAGAATCCTTCCGGCAATCATAGTCATCCTAACATTAATTTTGCTGCCGGAATAAACAATATTCTCCGGAATATTAAATATTGGCTGCATATTAGGCTGATGCAGATCAATCATGATAATATCCGCATTCTTACCCACCGCAAGACAATTACTCTCAGGAATTCCTAACGCATCTGCCCCGGTATGGCATGCCATTTTTAATACATCTGCCGCCGATACGCCTTTGCCCGAATCTGAAGTGACATTCCCAAGGGTTGCCACAAGATACATCTCTCGAAAAAAATCCAGAGCATTATTACTTGCCGCCCCATCCGTACCGATTGCCACGGGAATGCCGTGTTCCAGCCATTTCCCTACCTTTGCAATACCGCTTGAGAGTTTCAGATTGGAAGCCGGATTGGTAATGGCATAAACGCCTCTTTCCTTCATAAGGATAAGTTCTTCTTCCGTAACATGCACAAGATGATAACCGCCTCCGCCGCAACGGAACATGTCGAGAGAATCAAGGAATGCAAACGGTGTCATACCGTATCGGCTGCGACATCCATCCACCTCTTCCTCCGTTTCCGAAATATGGGCATATACCGGAAGTTGATAGCGATTCGCCAGCTGTGAAATCTTGCATAAAAGCTCTTTGTCGCAGGTATATTCCGCGTGAAATCCCGGGATAAAGCTTACCAGCTCATGATAATCGCGATATTTCAGAATCCAGGACTCCATTTCTTCCACCGATTGTGAAAAATTGTTGACGCCACCTGTAAGAACAAGACGCATTCCCATTTCCACGCAAGCTTCTGCTACGGTATCCGGAGTCAGATACATGTCCATAATTCCCGTAACACCGCTCTGAAGATATTCCAAAACAGCCAGCTTGGTAAATTCCTTGATATCTTCCGCAGAAAGTTTGGCTTCCGCCGGAAAAACCACCTGATTTAACCAGTCATGAAGCGATAACCCATCTGCTTTGGAACGCAAAAACACCATCGCCGAATGGGTATGGGCATTCTTAAATCCCGGCATCAGAAGATTCCCTCCGCAATCCTTTACCTCACACTTAGGACTGCCCATCTTACTATATGCCTCATTGCCTTCTGCCATGGTTCCGAGAAAAGATATTTTACCGTCTTCCACCCAAAGCTGCATATTTTCTTCTACTGTCGTATCATTCTCCAGCCGCATAATTGCAGCATTTATAAATCGAATCATTCCATTCACTCCAAAACTTTTCAAGAAAGGACAAACCCATGAGGAAGCATTTCTTCCAGTGTAAATACTTTATAATCATCCTCAGACAAAGCAACAATAATCTGAAACTCTGTATTGCAGAATTCTCCCATTACCTGTCGGCAGATTCCGCAAGGATAACAATACTCTGTCGGGGACTCTCCCTTTGCCCCTCCTATAATTGCAATGGCACGAAACTCCCGTTCTCCTTCCGCTACGGCAGCAAAGAAAGCAGTCCGCTCTGCACAATTGGTTGCAGGATATGCTGCATTTTCAACATTGCAACCCTTATACACTTTCCCGGAAGCTCCCAGAAGTGCAGCTCCCACCGCAAAGTTTGAATAGGGCGAATAGGAAGCATTTCGTGCCTCTGACGCCGCTTTGACTAATTCTTTATAATCCATCTGACTCCCCCTGTCCTTTTAGACCATGGTGCCAATCTTTTTAACAGATTCCGTTACAAGTTTTTTGAACAAAGGCGCTGCCTTATCAGCTGCTTCCTGCACCTCTTCATGTGTAAGCGGATTCTCGCTCATCCCTGCCGCGAGATTACATACGCAGGAAATACCGCAAATCTTCATACCGCAGTGATTTGCAACAATTGCTTCCACAACGGTACTCATACCAACTGCATCTGCGCCTAAGGTACGAAGCATTCGAATCTCAGCCGGAGATTCAAAAGAAGGACCCGTTAACTGTACATAAACACCTTCCTGTAATTTAATATTCTCTTCTGCCGCCACCGATTTAATGCATGCCTGCAGGTCTTCATCATAGACATGGCTCATATCCGGGAACCGCACACCCAATTCCTCTACGTTAGGTCCAATCAAAGGATTCGGTGCAAAGCAGGCAATCTGATCCTTAATCAGCATAAAATCACCTGCTGAAAAAGATGCATTAATTCCTCCGGATGCATTCGTCAGGAATAAAACCTTTGCTCCCAAAAGGAACATCAGACGGATCGGAAGCACCACATCGGAAATGGGATATCCCTCATAAAAATGAACACGCCCCTTCATACAAACCACAGGCACTTCTCCCACGTAACCAAAAATGAATTTGCCGGCATGTCCCACAACGGTAGATACCGGAAAACCTTCGATTTCAGAATAGGAAATTTCGGTTACAACATCAATATCTTTGGCATAATCCCCAAGACCGGAGCCTAATACAATCGCAACCTTGGGCACGAAATCAGTCTTTTCTCTTACTGCTTTTAAACAGGATTGTAATTTCTCATATACAGGATTCATATTGATAACCCACCTTTCATTTTCAACGTATACTTTTGTATGCTGATATCACTTTAATAAAATAAAAAGAAGTGAACAATACACTCCTTTTTATTTTAACATAATTCAATTCTTTTTACCAGTTTTTTCATTTGTTTTCACCTGTCATAAACATGCAAAAACTTATCGGAAACTATATAATAATACAAACCATACCGCCTGTGGATTCATTCACAATCTTTTGCATTGTTTCCTGCAGTTTGACCTGGCTTTCTTCACCGATATTGGCAAGCTTTCCGCTAATTCCTTCTCTAACCAACTGTTCTACGGTCTTTCCGAAAATATTGGTCTCCCAGATTCCGTTTTCCTTCTCCTCTTCCGAACGAATAAACGAAATCAGATCCTCTGCCTGGGCCTGGGTTCCGACAATAGGCGAAATCTCACTTTCAATATCTGCCTTGATCATATGAATACTGGGGCAATGGGCTGTTATTTTAATTCCGTACTTGTTTCCGTTCTTAATCACTTCCGGCTGCAATACGGATATTTCTTCATTCTCAGGCATCACAACCCCGTAACCGCACCGACGGACATTCTCTAAGGCTGTTTTCACCTTCTCATATTCTTTTTTCTCCTCACCTAAACGCTTAAGCACTGCAACCAGATCTCGCTGACTCTCCATTTTTTCACCACTTAACCCGCTTAGCAATTCGTAATAAACCGCCTCATCAAGATCAAGTCTTACTGAAATACACCCATCCGACAAGCTCACCTTTTCCGCCTTGCAGGCATTCAGATAAGCACCCACGGGTGTCATTCCTTTTTGCAGGTAATCCCGAATGGTCTGAATTCCTTCCGTCATACTGCGAATGCTGTTGCAAAGCTCCCGTTTCAGAGGATGATTAAAGTCCATAACCTCCAGCCATTCCGGCACGTGAAAACGAATCTTGGAAACAGGAAAAGCATATAAAATCTCCTGCAGAAGAATATGTATATCTTCCTTATTCAGTTGGGCACAATTTAATGACACGGCATTTACACCGTATTGTGATTTAATCTCTTCCGCCATAGTAAGCGCGGTATCCGAGTACGGTCTTGCCGAATTTACTACCACCACAAAGGGCTTTCCCGTTGCTTGCAGGCCTTCGATTGCTTCTTGGGCCGCATCCATGTAGTCTTCTTTTGATAAATCCGTAAAACTGCCGTCACTTACAATCACAATTCCGATGGTGGAATGCTCTTTCATCACTTTGCGTGTGCCGATTCTTGCCGCCGTAGAAAAAGGAATGGCCTCCTCAAACCAGGGTGTTTTAACCATTCGTTCCTTATCATTCTCCATATGCCCTGTGGCACCACGAACCATAAATCCCACACAATCAATAAGACGAACCTTTAATTCCACGTCCTCGGAAAGACGCACCAGCGCCGCTTCATTGGGAATAAACTTAGGTTCTGTTGTTGTTATGGTCTTACCTCCGCCGCTCTGGGGTAATTCATCCCGGGTTCTGCTCTTCGCATATTCATCCGAAAGATTTGGCAGCACCAAAAGATCCATAAATCGCTTAATAAATGTAGACTTTCCGGTTCTTACAGGGCCTACGATGCCAATATAGATTTCTCCGTTGCAACGCTTTTGAATGTCCCGATAAAGATCATTTGTATTCGTTCTGAAATCATCCATAAAATATCTCCGTTTCCATCGATTGAATTTTCAATCTCCACACCGGCCATAGGACGAATTTTATCCCGTGCCGCCGCCATCTGTTTGTTCTAACTATATGCAAACGAAAATGCTTTTATGAAAACATTTTAGCAGCCGTATAAAATAGGTAAAAGTTCCTGCAGGGAACGTATCGTGTAATCCGGTTTACACACATCGTATTCAGGCATGGGGTTATCCCAGATAATGTGGCATGTATCAAATCCGAAACCATTTCCTCCGGCAATGTCCGAAGTCATGGAATCTCCAATCACTAACACGTCACTTTTAGGGATACCTCCCATTTCTTTATATACAGCCTCGAAATATGTTGCGGAAGGCTTGGCTGCGCCTACTTCCTCCGACACAAAAATTTTCTCAAAAAAAATGTCCAAACCACTCTCTCTAAGCCGCGGTCTTTGTGTCTTAGCTACTCCGTTGGTAATGAGGAACATGCGGAAATGTCTGCTTAACCTGCCGCATATTTCCAGTGCATCCGGTTTCAAAAACACACCTTGTGAAAGCTTATCCTGAAATACGGCTTCAATGATGCCTTCCTTTGGATATACCAGCTTGTTTCTCTCGCAAAACCGAACAAAACGGGTCGCAATCAACTCATCCCTTGTCAGCTCGCCTCGTTCCAGAGCTCTCCACAATTCCATATTCACTTCTGCAAAATCCCGGAACAATGTCTCGTCACAAGGCATTCCGGATTGTTCTAAGGCATAGAAACACGCCTGTTTCTGTGCTTTTTTAAAGTCAAGCAGTGTTTCATCCGCATCAAACAAAAGATACAAATACTTCATAAAGTACTCCTTTTTATGTGTCTGTATTGTTTATAATGAAAATAAAAGATTCCGGTTTTATTTCCCGGAATCTTCTGTATTAACTCTATCGTTTCTCAGGAACCGGTTCATCGAAAGCAATCTGTAAATAAAAACCTCTCGGTGTGTCCAAAATGCCCTGCACAACGCCTTCCTTACTCTTGATACGCTCATAATATGCAAAATTTCCTGACATAGCCACCGCCGGCTCCGCAGTGTAATAATAACTGGAGGGTAACACCCCTTCCGTAATCAAAACCTTATCCCCGATGGAAACTAAATTTTCCCTCTCCATCTTAAATTCTTCCACGCGCATATCCGTCACCTCTTAATTATTCCATTCATGAAGAAGAACCTCGCTCTTTTTGTCTCTAAGCATCAGGCGTTTCACACACTCCGCTGCCGGTTCCCCCTGAAAGAGCACGGCATTGATACTATTGACAATGGGCATGGATACATCATACTTCTCGGCCAATGCCTTCGCTGCTTTCGCAGAATTCACACCTTCCACTACCATCTGTACTTCTTCCATCGCTTCTTCCATAGTTTTGCCCTGTCCGATTAAAATGCCTGCCCGACGATTTCGGGAATGCATACTCGCGCAGGTGACAATCAAATCACCGATTCCGGACAATCCGTAAAAGGTATCCGCTTCTCCGCCCATCTCTACGCCAAGACGGGCAATCTCAGCCATTCCTCTGGTAATCAGTGCAGCTTTGGTATTATCACCATATCCCAAACCATCCGCAATTCCGGCCGCCAGAGCAACCACATTTTTCAATGCTGCTCCCACTTCAATGCCTAATACATCTGAACTGGTATAGACACGAAATGTATCATTCATAAACATATTTTGTACAAATTCTGCAATTTCTTTTTTATGACTTCCCGCAACAATAGTAGTAGGAATATTTCTTCCAACTTCCTCTGCATGGGAGGGTCCGGATAACACTGCAACCGTAGCATTCTTAATCTCATCTTCAATTACCTCTGACAGCGTCATAAGGGTTGATTCCTCGATTCCCTTTGCTACATTTACAATGATTTGTTCCTCTTTATAAAAGGCTGACATGTCCTTTGCTGTTTTACGTACAAACAAAGAAGGAACCGCCATAACAAGAAGCACCTGTTCTTTCATTGCTTCTTCCAAAGAGGTTGTAAAGTGCATGCTCTCCGGTAACATCACCCCCGGAAGTTTCGTCACATGTTCTCTTTTCTCTTCCAACATTTTGATTTCATCCTCTAAGGCGGACCAAACAGTTACATCATGTCCGTTACCGGATAAAACCATTGCAAGTGCAATCCCCCAGCTTCCTGCACCCAAAACACTAGCCTTCGCCATTACATATACCAACTTTCTTTTATTTTATTGACATTCTTATCTTATTTCTTTTTTCTTCTTTTTTTCTCTTTCTCGTTCATCTTTTCGGAAATAAACTCGAAATCCAGGTCCAGTTCATCCTCTTCATCCGTAGAAATTGCCGGTATAATCAACGTTTTATCGGAGAGAATCGGCATTTCTTCCTCTTCGGAATCCAAAGACTCCTTACCATCTTCCTCTACGGAATTCATAACCAGCTTGCCATCTTCCCACTCGGGCTTTACTGTAGGAATAATAGTCATGCCTTCAGCATCGTCTTTCGGAACTTTTGCCTCAACATTCTCCTTGTCTTCTGCAACCTCTTCAGACTCCGCATTCTCTTCCTTTTCGTCCGAAGACGCTTCTTTATCAGGTTCTGCAATATGCTCCGTATTCCTTTTGCGAAGATAAGTTCTTCTCTCTTCGCCTTTGAACAATCTCACAATATTTTGCTTGTGACAATTGATTGCAATTAACATCAAAAGAAATACTATGATGTATACCTCAATAAGCAATCCCTGGGACATCTGTAAAATGCCGGCCTGTCCAAATAAAACAACCTGTACAAAGAATCCGATATACAGAAAAATTGATGCCAGTGATACAAATCTGGTCAGGAAATAAATACCAAAGAAGATCACCGCTTCCCCCGGAATAATTCCCCAGTAAAAAGAGAGAATCATTGCTGCCGTACAGGCAATTCCCTTTCCTCCCTTAAACTTCATGTAAAAAGGAAAATCATGCCCAAGAATTACACCGGCTGCCGCATAAAGGCGGAACACATAATCAAGTTCCGGATAATTTTTGTGAAAAATAAGCCATACCAAAATTATGGGAATAAATGTTTTGAGCATATCTCCGGCCAACACAATGGCACCGGCTCTTTTCCCCAGTGTCCGAAGTGTATTGGTCGTTCCCACATTTCCGCTTCCATGTTCTCTTAAATCAATTCCCCTTGCTTTGCCGTAAAGAAATCCGGTTTCAATCATACCGAACAAATATCCGCCCACAAGACAAATCAATCGAATAAGTATCTCCACGACTAATCTTCCTTTCTTTCACGTATAATGAAATGCAACGGCGTTCCACGGAAGCCAAAGGCATCACGAATACGATTTTCAATGTATCTTGTATATGAAAAATGCATCAATTCTTTGTCATTTACAAAAATCACAAAGGTAGGTGGTTTAACAGACACCTGTGTAATATAGAATAATTTCAAACGTTTTCCTTTGTCTGTCGGAGGCTGCTGCATTGCCACCGCTTCCGTCATAATTTCATTTAATACACCGGTAGCCACGCGAAGCGCATGATTCTCCATTACCATATCAATCAGTCCGAACAACTTCGGCAAACGCTGTCCTGTTACCGCAGAAACAAACATAATCTCTGCATACGGCATAAACGCCAGCATATCCCGGATATTCTCGGTAAATTTCTTGGTAGTCTTATCATCCTTCTCAATAGCATCCCATTTGTTCACTGCAATAATAATTGCTTTGCCGCGTTCATGCGCAATTCCGGCAATCTTTGTATCCTGGTCCGTTACACCTTCCGTTGCATCAATTACCAATACTACCACGTCTGCCCGTTCTACCGCACTAACGGTTCTGACAATCATATAATGCTCTAAATCCTCTTTAATCTTATTCTTTCTGCGGACACCGGCGGTATCGATTAATACATATTCCTTTCCGTCATAGGTCACCTCTGTATCCACCGCATCACGTGTAGTACCCGCAATATCAGATACAATCAGACGATTTTCACCCACTAACTTATTGATAATGGATGATTTTCCAACATTAGGTTTCCCTACAATGGCAATCTTTGGCCGTTCATCCTCTTCTTCCGTAAACGCATCTTCCGGAAAATGTTCCAGAACCTTATCAAGCATATCTCCCAATCCGAGACGATTTGCGGCAGAAACAGGAATCGGTTCGCCAATTCCCAGATTATAAAATTCATATACATCAGGCATATATTTATCAAAATTATCTACCTTGTTTACAATCAAAAGCACCGGCTTCTTGCTTCTGCGAAGCATATCAGCAACTTTGCTATCTGCATCCACAAGCCCCTGCTTTACATCCACAATAAACAGAATCACATCCGCAGTCATGATGGCAATCTCAGCCTGTTCACGCATCTGTGAAAGAATAATGTCTTTGCTGTCCGGCTCAATACCGCCGGTATCTATCATGGTAAAACGTTTGTCCAGCCACTGAATATCGGCATAAATTCTGTCTCTGGTAATTCCGGGGGTATCTTTTACAATGGAAATACGTTCCCCGGCAAGACAATTAAACAGTGTGGATTTCCCTACATTCGGTCTGCCGACTACAGCTACAATGGGTTTTCTTTTCTTCTTTGACATGTTAACCTACCTTTTGTTTCATTGTATGGGCGCCGCACCAAGAAGATGGTACAAAAATTCTCGCCCGCTTGATTTTACAATATCTGCCTGTACTTGTAAAGCACTTTCCACATCACCCAAATGCACATCATCCAAGAAAACATCTTCGTTACAGCGAAGCATATTCTCAGGCAAAAGCAACCTCTCGCCCAAAGGTTTTCCGCTTAACTGCGCAATCAGGTCCCGACCGGTAATCAGACCGGAAACAGTAATATTCTCCCCGAAAAATTCATTCACAATACAGTATTCATGCACCACCAGATTCGGCACAACCGTCTTTAGGGATGCCACCAGTTCGGACATAACCGGAAAAGCCAGTCTGCCGGAAGCAAAACTTACCTCTTGCGTATCGGCCAGGAGCAGCATGAGATTCTTGTTTCCTTTCATCTCTTCTTTCAGGTCTTCCAACGCTTCCATAAACTCGTCGATAAAGAGACGAAGCATACCGACACCATTCTCTAATTGTAAATATCCGTCATACGCTCCCCCGCCGGGCAATTCCTCTTCAGCCAGCAAATACCACTCATCCGAAGCATGTACAAAGTGAATGCCGAAATGTTCCATGCAGTAATCCTGCCATTTATGAATCAGCTGCAGGGTCTCCAGGGCATCTTTTTTGTGAAAAGGCTCTAACGGATATAACCCCTCTCTGTATTTCGTAATCCCCACAGGAACAACAGACACACTTCCCAAAAGCGGAATATAGCGAATAAGTTCCTTGATGGAAAAATCAAGTTCTTCCTTATCATTCACCCCTTTGCACAGAACAATCTGTCCGTTCATGGAGATGCCGGCCCGAAAAAGTGTATCTACCTTATCAAGGGCAACACCGGCAAAACGGTTATTCAACATCTTGCACCGAAGCTCTCTGTTCATGGTTTGAAAAGAAATATTAATCGGTTCCAGATGATACCTGATAATACGCTCGATGTCATAGTCAGACATATTGGTAAGTGTTACGTAATTTCCCTGTAAAAAAGATAATCTTGCATCATCATCCTTAAAATATAACGTCTCCCTCATACCCTTAGGCATCTGATCGATAAAACAGAATATACATTTGTTGGAACAGGACCGGTATCCATCCATAAAAGCATTCTCAAATTCCAGCCCCAAGTCCTCTTCTTCGTCCTTTTCTATTTCCAGTTCAACCACTTCTCCCTGCTTAGACTTTGCTTCCAAGAGAATAAATTCCTCCTGGGAAAAGAAGCGATAATCAAATATATCTTTAATCTCCTGTCCGTTCATCCGAAGCAGGGAATCTCCGGGTTCAAACCCGCATTCTTCCGCAATACTTCCCGGTACAACAGACTTAATCACATGTTCTTTCATGAAAACAAATCCTTTTATCATTCAATCATCAAAAATAGTAACCATCCCCAAATCCATTCAGCAAACCGGCAAAAACAATCGCCTGCCAATGTCAAAGCACATTCGGCTGCTTTCATTTCATTGGAATAGTTACAATATATATCATACACGAAACGACAAACATTCACAAGACAAAAGAGGAGAATAATCTTTTAAACATAAGATATAAAATAGCGTAAAAAGAGCCACTAAAAAGTGGCTCTTTCCTAAATGTTTCTCTAATCTTTTAGTCTTCGTAAGGCTTCATGCAGATGATGGTTCCGTCAGGATTGTACTTCAATTCTCTGAACTTAACGCAACGTCTGTGATTTACACCGCCTGAAAGCTCACTGTCATGATAGAACAGGAACCATTTATCCTTATATTCCACGATGGAATGATGGGTTGTCCATCCGATAACAGGCTCTAAGATTCTTCCCTTGTATGTGAAAGGACCGTAAGGTGAATCACCAACCGCATAAACAAGATAATGTGTTGTTCCTGTGGAATATGAGAAATAGTACTTTCCGTTATACTTATGCATCCAAGGACCTTCAAAATATCTTCTGTCTTCATCTGCAGCAAGTAATTCGTTGCCATCCTCATCAAGAATCTTAATCTCTCTGGGAGCTTCTGCAAAGGAAATCATGTCTTTATTTAATTTCGCTACACGAGGGCAAACAGCCTTTGCGCCGGGTTCCTTAGGCTCTGCACCATCGGGATTAAATGTTCCGGTTACCCATTTCTCAAGCTGGCCACCCCAGAGTCCGCCAAAATAAATATATGCTTCGTCATCATCATCGATTAACACAGCGGGATCAATACTGAAAGAACCTTCGATATAGTTCTCTTCCGGTTTAAAAGGACCAACAGGGCTTGTGCTGGTTGCTACGCCGAGACGGAAATTACCTTCCTTATCTCTGGCAGGAAAATACAGATAATATACACCGTCTTTGCATACACAGTCAGGTGCCCACATCTGCTTGCTAACCCAAGGAACATCTTTCATATGAAGAGCTTCACCATTATCTACGCAAGGAGCATCCAAGTCATCCATGGATAAAACATGGTAATCTTCCATCTGATATTCATCACCCTCATCGTTGTCCTCACCTTCATGTGCTAAGTCATGTGATGGATAAACATATAATTTACCGTCAAAAACATGTGCAGAAGGGTCTGCCGTAAAAATATGTGTTACTAATGCTTCTTTTTCTTTTGCCATATAGTGTTGCCTCCTAAAATTATTATCATTATGATTTTAACACAATATTTTATAAAAATCCACAAATTTTTCTAACTTTTCCCATGAAATATATGAAATTGTCACTATTCGCCGGGGGAACCCCGTTTTGACTTGACGCAAATTTAAACTAGATATATATTTAATGAGAAGATACGAAGGAATACGTTAAAACCCGAAAGGATAAAAGAATGGCAAACTTAAACGCACTTGAAAAGGCAATGCCCGTTGCTCCCGTTAAGCTAATTGTACTTCCCGGAGCAGCACAGTTAGGCAATCTGGTGAACCAACATTTGGTGGAATACCGCCGTCAGATTAAAAATATACACAGAACGGACCATGCGTTCAACGGATATATCGAAGATGATTACCTTGTTGAATGTACCACTCCCCGTTTCGGAAGCGGCGAAGGCAAAGGTGTCATCGGCGAATCCGTAAGAGGAAAGGATTTGTACTTTTTAGTAGATGTTTGTAATCACAGTCTTACTTATAAGATGTTCGGTGAATTAAATTACATGTCTCCCGACGACCATTACCAGGATCTAAAGCGTTTGATTTCTGCTGCAAGAGGCAAGGCACACCGCATTACGGTAATTATGCCCTTTATGTACGAAGGTCGACAGCATAAGCGCAGTGCCCGTGAATCTTTGGACTGTGCCTACGCGCTGGAAGAATTGGCCGGCATGGGAATCGATAACATAATCACCTTTGACTGTCACGACCCCCGTGTTGCAAATGCCGCCCCGCTGTGCGGATTTGATAACTTTACCCCCAATTACCAATTTGCAAGAACTCTTTTAAATTGCGAGAACAACCTGGTGATTGACAAGAACCACACTGTTGTAATCAGCCCTGACGAAGGCGCCCTCGACAGAGCAATCTACTTTGCCACCGTGTTAGGCGTCGATACGGGAATGTTCTACAAACGACGTGACTACACTAAAATTGTAAACGGCAAGAATCCTATTGTTGCCCATGAGTTCTTAGGTGACAACATTGCCGGCAAGGATGTTATTATCATTGACGATATGATTTCTTCCGGCGACAGTATGATTGACACCGCCAAACAGTTAAAAGCAATGAACGCAAAACGGGTATTCATCTGCTGTACCTTCGGCCTTTTCACCAACGGAATGGCATCTTTTGACGAAGCATATAAACAAGGATATTTTGATAAGATTATTACCACCAACTTAACATATACCCCGGAAGATGTTTTAACACGTGATTACTACGTACAGGCTGATATGAGCAAGTTCATTGCATCCATTATCGATTTTATGAATCATGACAGCTCCTTAATGAATGTACTGACACCTACCGAGAAAATCCAGCAGATTCTGGCACTTTACAATAAGCAGAACGGTGAATCATAAAACAAATATCAATAGAAAAAGAGAGTTTATTACAAACTCTCTTTTTCTATAAATCCATTCATTTCTTTTTCTGTTTTTATGCACCGGCACCCTGCAAATATTCAATAAGTCGTTGTGCACCCGTAACAAACAACTGCAAATAATTCATTCCGAACAAGCAGATTGCGAACACAAAATACCCAATCATCCCCCAGTTAAAAAGGGAAACCCCTGTAGTTTTGGCAACGGGAATATTAAAGTTTCTGTCTGTAAGACGAATCTTTTTGAATACAAGCGCCAAAATCCAAATAATGCATCCGACACCGGCAACACCCATTAAGAACAAAATCCATACCAGATATCCACCGATTTCAAGCGGATACTCTGTAAGCAAGGCAACCAATTCCTCATTTGATACGTCCAATCTTCCATCCAAAACTTCCATGTATTTCTTGGCAAAGAATATTGTTATTACAGAAGTTGTCAGATTAACACCCATATGAAGAAAAATAGTATGTACCACATTTCCGGTCTTAATATAAATATAAGCAAAAAACCAGCCAATCATTGTGGCGAAGAAAAACTGGGCAAAGTTTCCGTGGAACAGACCGAAACTCAGTCCTGACAGAAAAATTGCCAAAAACTGTCCGTATTGTACCGTTCTGTCAATCAGGAACTTTCTGAAAATCAACTCTTCTGCGATTGGCGCCATAATACCAACCGTTAATACTCTCCAGCCAAAACTACTGTTTAGCATCATCTCTGCCAGCGCAGGATCGGTTGCATCCATAGACCCTGTTAAAATGAGAGAAAGAATACTTTCTACAATCGTTCCGATTACAGAACCGACACCGCAAAGTCCGGCAGTCATAATAAGATATACCGGGAACTTCCATATCGGAAGCTTACTCTTCTTAAACCTGACCGGTTTAATATTCAGACACAAAAGAAAAACTGTAAGCGTCCCAAGAATATGCGTCGATAAGATAAGCGTTATGAAAGAAACAGTAACCATGTTTTTCAGATAAAATTCAGGAAACAAAAGCTGAACGACAAGCACACAAAATGTTTGCAAAATAATATTTGAAAAACCAAATACCATAAATCTCCAGCCCATTGCCGAAGCAGATTTACGCTGTACATCCGCATTCACACAAAACCACGGCTTCCTGCCCATAACAACCGCCGGATTAGGATTCATCTCCGGATTAGAGTTCATCTCCGGATTCGTATTTGGCAAAACTTCCTGCTCTATTACAGAATCCGAACAGCCGTCTGTTCTCTCTTCATTCTCGTAATTCATCGCTTTCCTCCGTCATTCATTAATATATATACAAATCCCTCAACTATATCAGAATTTTTAACAATTTTATTTATTAAATCAAATATATCATTGCTTACCGGAGAAGTCAACGCATGTTTAAACTCTTACCTTACCTATTCTATTCTGTTCTTTCCTCAATAATCATTTTATATTCGTCTTCCGTATAGGGAAGCTGCGTTTTATCAATCAGGGTATATTCATTCAATACCAGGCTTGAATCATGGGCTTCGATTCCAATCAAAACGCCTCCCACATCATATGTCAATTCAAGGATACCGTCTTCTGTGAGTTTCCCTGATTTAATATGAATTCTCTTCATTGTCATTTCTCCATTTTCCACAAAAGTCATAACGCCTATCAGCGTTGTAGAGAATTCACCGGCGACTGTTCCGTCCTTCTCTCCCACTTCCGAACGGAAAAACTCCATGGTACTATTTAACTGAATATATAATTCACCATCTTCCGTGCTCTTCTTCCATACTTTTCCACCGAACTTTTTATTATTAATCTGCCAAGCGGTGTGGGTTTCCGAGGTTTTTATCCATTCACCGGTTTGCACATCTCTTTTATATACGATGTCTTTAGAAATTCGTTGCGGCATGATACCCATGGGATCTGCGCCAAGCACAACAACCGACATAGTGTCAACAGCATCATACAAACCGCCTTCACCCGCCTCGGACTCTGCCGGAACCACAGTGTGAGAATGAAACTCCACTCCCTGCGCCCCATTTTCGGTAAAATCTGCGAACAGTTCATTCACCGGTGCCTGGATATTATATTCTTCATAGGATTCAAGCACCTTACTGTTTTCGTTGATATCATAAGCGGTCCCTGATGATAATACTGTAATCTCCGGCAATTCAGTCACAACTGCTTCCTCTAATGTGCTCACCTCGGAAACCGGTTCTTCACCACAGGCAGACATGGTAATTCCTATTGCCGCCACTATCATTAATCCAATCAGTTTTCTTCTCATAATAAACTCTCCATTCCTTTTAAACATTCTTCATGGCTTGCAGTTCCATCGCATATTCTGCATGGAAGCACACTTAAAAAATTCTATCTTTCAGCCAAATAAAGAATAGCATACTCTATCGTATGTGATAGAGAAAAATTCGCACAAAAAAATAGTAAATATCGCACTTTTTTTGATTCTTTTCCGATTCACGGAAAGAACATGAAACAAAAAAAGAGTTCCCGCAGGAACTCTTTTCAATAAAATACACATGACTAAACTAAAATCTTACAGAAATTCTTCTTACCTCTTCTTACAATAAACTCACCCGCTGAAATATCTTCCTTGGTGTAAGCCTTTTTAATATCGGTAATTTTCTCGTCATTAACCGCTACGCCACCCTGTTCGATAGCACGTCTTCCTTCACTTCGTGTAGGAACAAGCTTAGATGCAACCAGAATACTGATCAAATCTGCCTCGCCATCTCTGAAATCAGCTTCTGTTAATGTATAGGAAGGCATATTGGCATTATTTCCACCGCCCCCGAAAAGCGCCTTGGATGCCTCTTTTGCCTTATTTGCTTCGTCCTCTCCGTGTACTAACTTTGTTAACTCGAATGCAAGGATTTCCTTTGCAGTATTAAGCTGCGCACCTTCCCAGTCATTCATCTTATCAATTTCTTCTACAGGAAGGAATGTAAGCATTCGGATGCACTTTAACACATCAGCATCCGCGACATTTCTCCAGTACTGATAGAACTCAAAAGGTGATGTCTTGTTCGGATCAAGCCATACAGCACCCTTCTCTGTCTTACCCATCTTCTTTCCTTCCGAATTCAAAAGAAGTGTAATAGTCATGGCATATGCATCTTTACCAAGTTTACGGCGAATCAATTCTGTACCGCCAAGCATGTTACTCCACTGATCATCGCCGCCAAACTGCATATTACAGCCGTATTTCTCAAATAACATATAGAAGTCATAACTCTGCATAATCATGTAGTTAAACTCTAAAAAGCTCAAGCCTTTCTCCATACGCTGCTTGTAACACTCTGCCGAAAGCATACGGTTTACGGAGAAATGAGGCCCGATTTCACGAAGGAATTCCACATAATTCAAATCCAAAAGCCAGTCCGCATTATTTACCATTAACGCTTTTCCATCGGAAAAATCAATAAACTTACTCATCTGCTCTTTAAAGCAGTTGCAGTTATGTTCTATATCTTCCTTCGTTAACATCTTTCTCATATCAGATTTTCCGCTGGGATCACCGACCATACCGGTACCGCCGCCAATCAAGGCAATCGGCTTATTTCCGGCCATCTGTAAACGCTTCATCAGGCAAAGCGCCATAAAATGTCCAACATGTAAACTATCGGCGGTAGGATCAAAGCCAATATAAAAAGTGGCTTTTCCTTCATTTATTAAATTCTTAATTTCTTCTTCATCCGTCAGCTGTGCCAAAAGACCTCTGGCCTGAAGCTCTTCATAAATCTTCATTACAACTCTCCTATCTGCTTTCTCGTATTCTTTACGTATTATAGAATTATCCGTCCTATCTTGTCAAGATACTGACGGTATAAGAAAAAAGAAGGATATCAAGCAAAGCCTAAACTCGCTTAACATCCTTTTATTTTCTGGGATGGGCATTGTCATATACTTCCCGCAAATGATTATGTGTCATATTGGCATATACCTGTGTTGTGGAAATATCCGAATGCCCCAGCATTTCCTGAACGCTCTTTAAATCCGCACCATTCTCCACAAGATGGGCAGCAAAAGAATGACGTAATGTGTGGGGGGTAATGTCCGCGACAATTCCGGCTTTTTTCGCATAATACTTGATAATCTTCCAAAAGCCCTGACGACTCATTTCTTCTCCGGAACAGTTGGCAAACAAAACATCTGAGCCGGGATTATCAATCATGGCATCCCTTGTTTTGTTCATGTACTCCATCAGCGCCTGCTTCGCCTTCGCGCCGAACGGAATCAGTCTTTCTTTATGGGAATCACGGCATACGATAAATCCCATATTCAAATTCACATCCGAAACCTTCAGTGTAATCAATTCCGTAACACGAATACCGGTAGCATATAAAAGTTCCATCATCGCCCGGTCTCTGATATGTTTTGGTGAATCTCCGGAAGGTTGCTCCAAAAGTCTTGTAACCTCCCTTTCGGAAAGAATCTCAGGTATCTTCTTCTCAATCTTCGGTGCTTTCAGTATGCTTGCGGCATCTTCTGATGCAAAGCCCTGAGATAGTAAATACTGCCAAAATGCCTTCATGGAAGCAATTGTTCGTGATATGGTTGCCGCAGAAAAATTCCGAGACTGCATATCTGCAACAAATTCCTGTAACACAGCGGCATTCACGCTTCTGTAATCCCCAAATCCTTTATTCTGCAAATACTGCAGAAGTTTCTTCAAATCCCGTTTGTATGATAGTTCTGTGTTTGTCGATGTTTTTTTATTTGTATGCATATAATCAATAAATGCATCGATTCTCTGTTCCATCAAACAAATATCCTTCTCTATCAATTTGCAAGGTCTGCTCTTACTGTTTTAACAACTATAAAAACATTTATGTAAATCATTGACCGTGCAAGTATCATTATAGACAACTTTTTTAAGAAAAGCAATTGATTTTTTAACATTTTTTTCACATTTCCCTTATAAATAAAGGATTTTTCTAAATATTGTCCGTCATGTTTTTTTACGCACTATATCTTGTGATTGGTCAGAGAAACAATTTTACGAAGTTTTTAAGAAAAAAAGGATTTACATAACATTCCGTAACTACACCTATTATCGCAACTACCGTCAGTACAAGTATTCCTTTCCCCAAAACAGTTCTTTCTATCGTTCTTTTATCGCCGAAATATTGACCCGGTCGGTCGGTTTTTGACAAATAAAACCAGCCCAAACAGAACAAATCATATCCGTAATAAAGGATTATCGCATAACATATGCCATGGGGAAATAATGAGATTATACAGAATGCAATTCCGGTAAATCCTGCACTTCCCGCAAAGCACACAATCACAAACCCATATGCGATTCCCAAAAAGAATATCACGCCACAGTACATATATGGCCCGATAGGCAAAAAACACCCCGTCAAAACCGCAATAAGCCATTTAACACGGCAAAACAAAACATAGCATAAATACAAAGGATAATATACCGAGATATCTTTTATCAAAGCTATTGTCTGCTCCACAATCTTTTTAACATTCTCCTGCTTCGAAAAAAAGCATCCGCAAATTATGCCCATAATAAAACCAACCGGAAACAAAATAAAAATATTCTGCTTCCGGCATAAAATGTCGTTTATCTTTCGATATACTTTATTTATATTCACTCCGTCATGCCCCAAAATAATAGTTTATACTATTCTATGCACCATGGGGACAAAACTTGTTCTTGTAACTCATAATCGCAGCAATTGTTTTGGAATCTGTAATCTTTCCTGAATAAATCATCTCTTCCAGTTCAGAAAGCTTGTAAGCGGAAACGTTTATAAACTCATCCTCGTCCAATTCCTGCTCCCCTCTGGAATCCTCAATGAACGCCACGAAAATAGAAATCAATTCATTGCAAAAGGCCACCGTAGTATTAATGGTAATCAGCAATTCCATTTCATTGGCAGAATACCCCGTCTCTTCCTTTAATTCACGCATCGCAGCATCATAATGAGGCTCATCTGCTCCATTCAGTCCTCCGGCAGGAATTTCTAAGGTATAACGATCCAATGCGTTACGAAACTGTTTTACCATTAGTATCCTTCCATCCGGCAATACGGGAACAACCGCCGCTGCACCTTTGTGACCGATGAAATCCCACTTTACTATGTTTCCATTCGGAACCTGAACGGTATCCTGATAATAATCAATAATAGAACCACGATGTATTAAAGTTCGTTCCAAACGTTTAAATTCTTCCATTAAACCACGCTACCTCTTTCTTTCCCTATTCTAACGCGTTTAAGAAATCTTCCAGGCGATCCAAACCTTTCTTAATCTGCTCAAGGCTGATTGCGTATGACAAACGGATATGATTCTCAAATCCGAAATCCGCACAAGGAATTACTGCAACAGCCATCTTGTTCAGAATTAAATCTGCAAAGGTTGCCGCGTCCTTAATCTCACATCCCTCATATTTCTTACCAATTGCATCAGCCAAATCAATAAATACATAGAATGCACCTTTGGGTTCAATACAGGAAACATAAGGGAATTTACAAATACGTTCATACATATAAATACGTCTCTCATCAAACTCTTTGCGCATTACTTCAACCTGATCCTGACTACCGGACAATGCCTCAAAAGCAGCCTTCTGTGCAACAGAGTTAGGATTAGAGGTCGCATGAGACTGCATTGCGCTCATTAACTTTGCAATTTCAACCGAGGAAGCAGTATATCCGATTCTCCATCCGGTCATTGCATAGCTCTTGGAAACACCGCTGCAGGTAATGGTTCTTTTATAGATTTCTTCATTAAAAGAAGCAATACTTACATGCTCTTCTCCACCATATACAAGATGTTCATACATTTCATCCGCAACAACATAAAAATCGCACTCCACAGCAACTTTAGCGATCTCTTCCAATTCCTCTCTGGTATAAATCATACCGGTGGGATTGCTGGGGGTATTCAAAACCAATGCCTTTGTCTTAGGCGTAACCGCCGCACGAATCTGCTCTGCGGTAACTTTATATCCCTGATCTTCATTTCCGTAAATATATACCGGAACACCATCAGATAACTTAACCATCTCAGGATAACTAAGCCAGTAAGGTGCAGGAATAATAACTTCATCCATCGGATTCAGAATTGCATCAAAAACATTACTCAAACCATGCTTTCCACCATTACTGATTACAATCTGAGAAGGTTCATAATGAACATGATTAAACACCTCAAACTTCTTACAAATTGCCTCTTTTAACTCATTTGTACCTGATGCCGGTGTGTATTTTGTAAATCCTTCCTTAATTGCGGAAATTGCAGCTTCACAAATATTTTCAGGGGTATTAAAATCAGGCTCGCCTGCTCCAAATCCTACCACATCTATATTATTCGCTCTCATCTCTTTCGCTTTCGCCGTAATAGCTAATGTAGATGAAGGTTTTACTTCTTTCGCTTTTTGAGATAATGACAATGGCATACGTCTAAATCCTCCGATTTTCTTCTATCTTTCTATTTTTACTCCGTACATTTTACTACATGTTTTTGTAATAAACAAGAATAAATAAATTTTTTATTTATCTATCTAATTGTTTTAAACATTTGATGATTTTTTTATTCAGTTTGAACAAATAAAGCCGGTAAAAACTCCATAAAAAAGACCTTAAGGCATAACCTTAAGGTCTTTTAAGTGCATTCAATAATTATTTCGCATAATCGATTACTCTTGACTCACGGATTACATTAACTTTAATCTGTCCGGGATAAGATAATTCAGCCTCAATCTGTTTAGAAATATCACGGGCCAATAATACCATATCATCGTCGGTAATCTGCTCGGGAACTACCATTACACGAACTTCTCTACCTGCCTGAATAGCAAAAGACTTATCAACGCCTTTAAAATTGTTGGTTATTTCTTCTAATTGTTTCAAACGAGATGTATATGTTTCAAGTGTTTCACGCCTTGCACCGGGTCTCGCTGCGGAAATAGCATCAGCCGCCTGCACAATACATGCTATAAGTGATGTAGCTTCCACATCGCCGTGGTGAGATTCAACTGCATTAATAACAATCGCAGATTCTTTGTATTTGCGACACAAATCGGAACCTAACTGGATATGGGAACCTTCCATCTCCTGGTCAACAGATTTACCGATATCATGAAGCAAACCTGCACGCTTTGCAACGCGTACATCCAATCCCATTTCAGCAGCAAGCAAACCGCTTAACTGTGCAACTTCAATAGAATGTTTCAAAGCGTTCTGACCATAACTGGTTCTAAAATGCATCTTACCAAGAAGTCTGACAAGTTCGGGATGAATGCCATGCACCCCAACATCGAGGCATGCTGACTCACCCTGCTCTTTGATAAGCATTTCAACTTCTTTACGAGCCTTCTCTACAGTTTCCTCAATTCTAGCCGGATGAATACGTCCGTCTACAATCAATTTCTCTAATGCAATACGGGCAACTTCTCTTCTGATCGGATCAAATCCGGAAAGAACAACTGCTTCAGGTGTATCATCAATAATAAGTTCCACACCTGTCATGGTCTCTAATGTACGAATATTTCTACCTTCACGACCAATGATTCTGCCCTTCATTTCATCACTCGGAAGCTGAACAACTGAAATAGTTGTTTCGGAAACATGGTCTGCTGCACATTTCTGAATAGCATTTACCACTAATTCCTTTGCTTTCTTATCTGCTTCCTCTTTCGCTCTGCTCTCCATCTCTTTGATAAGAACAGCTGTTTCATGTTTTACATCTTCTTCAACAATTTTTAATAAAAACTCTTTTGCTTGTTCAGAGGTTAATCCTGAAATTCGCTCCAGTTCCTGTACTCTTTGTTCGTTTAGTTTAGAAACAATCTCTCTCTGCTTTGCAATTTCTTCTTCCTTCGCAGCGAGGGCACTTTCCTTCTTCTCGATTGCATCGAGTTTTTTGTCGACACTTTCTTCTTTCTGCTGAACTCTTCGTTCATAACGCTGTGCTTCGGAACGACGTTCCTTGATTTCTTTATCAAGTTCATTCTTCGTACGAATGGACTCTTCTTTAATCTCAAGCATACCTTCGCGTTTCTTTGCTTCAGCCGTTTTTAAAGCCTCGTCAATAATCTCACGTGCCTTCTCATCAGCATTCCCAATCTTCTTCTCGACTTTCTTCTTATAAACCGAAGTTGAAATAAGGGCGCTGATTACTGCGGAAAGAACTAATGTAGCAAAAACAGCGATAATCAAAACAACAACATCGACTGTCATGTACAGGAGCACCTCCTTATTCAATTTTCATTGTGCAATTATATATAGAGTGCGAAACTCTAAAATAACCATACTACAACAAATCTAGTTTATACTTTTTCTGATGTTATGTCAAGCTATTCTTACATATTGCACATGAAATTGATTCATAAGAAAATCCTTTGCGAAGCAAATATTCTTTCATTTTCATTTTTTCTTCGAAAGTAGCTTTGTTCCCGTCAAAATGTTTCTTTTCTAACAATCTTTCTATTACCGATGATTCATCACACAGGTCCCCGTTCTCCGATAATTCAATCATTGCAGCGGCAATACATTCTTCGGAAACACCTTTGCGGGACAACATAATCTGAAGTTCTCGCCTGCTCTTTCCCTTTCCGTACGTACGGATAAAAGCTCTTGCATAGCGTTCGTCATCCAGATAATGAAACCCGGCCATATAGGAGACAACTTCAGACACTACAGTTTCCGGATATCCGTCCTGCATAAGTTTACTCTTAAAAGAGCCTACGGAATATTCTCTGGCCTGCAGCAAATACATTCCTCTCGTCTTAGCCCTGGGAATCAATACATCACGGACAAAAGCATTCCACTTCTCATCCGAAATACCGCCCCCTACTTCTATGGCATATTTATGCAAATCGCCTTTGTATACAACAAAGGCGATTTCACAATCCGTAATAACAATATATTTATTCTTATTTCTAGGAATTACATCAACAACCTGCATCATTCCTCTTCCGCTTTCTTCTTTACCTTACCATCCATCTCGGATGCAGTGCCGGCAAGATTATAATGTGCTCTGACCTTCTGTTCGATATCCGCACACACTTCCGGGTTCTCAATCAGATATCCTTTGGCATTCTCACGTCCCTGACCAATCTTATTGCCTTCGTAAGCATACCACGCACCACTCTTACTGATAATTCCCACTTCTGCAGCCAAATCTAACACATCACCGGCGAAGGAAATACCTTCTCCGAACATAATATCAAACTCTGCTTCCTTAAAAGGCGGTGCAATCTTGTTCTTTACAATCTTGGCACGGGTACGGTTACCAATGATATCACCGCCCTGCTTCAATTGTTCGGTACGACGAATCTCCATTCTGACGGAAGAGTAAAACTTTAACGCATTACCGCCGGTGGTCACCTGCGGATTTCCGTAAAATACACCCACTTTCTCTCGGAGCTGGTTAATAAAAATCACAGTACAATTGGAACGCCCGATTGCTCCTGTCAATTTACGCAGTGCCTGAGACATCAAACGAGCCTGTAAGCCAACATGGGAATCTCCCATTTCTCCATCCAGCTCGGCCTTTGGCACCAGGGCAGCAACCGAGTCCACTACCACAATGTCAATCGCACCGGAACGTACCATGGTTTCCGTAATCTCAAGTGCCTGCTCTCCATTATCCGGCTGAGAAATATACATGTTATCAACATCCACACCGATTGCCTTGGCATAGGCGGGATCTAAAGCATGTTCTGCATCAATAAATCCTGCGATTCCGCCACGCTTCTGTACTTCCGCAATCATATGAAGTGTTACGGTTGTCTTACCGCTGGATTCCGGTCCGTAAATCTCTATAATTCTTCCCTTCGGAATTCCTCCAAGTCCCAATGCAATATCCAAACTCAGGGAACCTGTGGGAATGGTTTCAACATTCATCTGCGTTGCCGGGTCTCCCAATTTCATTACAGCACCTTTTCCATATTGTCTCTCAATCTGGGATAATGCCGCTTCCAATGCTTTTTTCTTTTCATCTCTGTCCATTCTATCACCCTTATCCTGCCATTCTTTGCTTTAGGAAGCAATCTGAAAAAGCTTTTCACAAAACAAATAGGGCAAGATGCAAATCTAAGATAAGAAGCGCGATTTGCTTTTTTTCCTTTCATTAAAAATTTGTCTTCTTATCTGCGCCACGCAAACATCTGTTCTTATTTAGAATAAAACAAATGTTCGTTTTTGTCAATTCTTTTTTTCTTTTTTTACCTTTGACGAGCTTACATCGTAATTAGACAACTTTTTGTGTCCAATTAACACCCCTCATAACACATCACTCCCCATTCAGCCCTCAATTTCACGCGTTTTAATACGTCAAAAAGAAAGTTTCAATACCCAAAGTTTTTAACAAATAAATTGGAATGCTTGGCAGAACTGCCGGATATGCACCCGATATGAATTAATTTCTCTCATACTATCATGGATTCGTATTTTTAATCAAGTCAGTTCATAAAAAAACACATCTGTCTGAGCAAAAGATTCTTTGTAGTTTCGTTACACAAAAAATTTACTCATTATACAAAAACAGCCCGAAAATCCGTTATCCAACGAATTTTCGGGCTCTGTAAATCTCTTAATGTATCACCGACAAACGCAATTCCTAAATAGAATCCTCCGGATAATCTTCGTCTCCCTCCTGCGGCACACCGATTAATCCCTGGTCGTCTGCATTATCATCCGTGTCGTCATAATCATCCGATTCCGGATAGAAATCATCATATTCTTCTCCCTCCGGTCTGGTAAGTGCGCTGATGTGAGGCGTAATATAATTATAGGAAGGATTTACCAGGTACTCCTCCATCTCCGGAAGTGTAATGGTAAGCCAGCCATAATAGTATCCGTCTACGCGATAAGAAAAGCCTACCTCCAACCCGCAGGGGGTGAAAAACACAACGCCTGCATTGGGACTTTGAATATATGCAAGAAGTTCTTCATCCGTAGAGCCATCAACGACTTCCGCATAACCATTCTGAGTATTGTTCATCTCACGAAATACGCCGCCGAAATCACTGTCAAAGTTTGCCACCTCTTCCATGGTCAGCAATTTTCCCTCTTGTATATCAATATTATCAGCATACAGATAGATTGTAGAATTCATATCTGCATTAATCACATTGTTCATCAGAACACTCATTTTACGATTATCATTATAAGTAACATAGGAATCACAGGTAAACTCTATTGCTTCTGTGGTTGAATACCCGCTTTTACCGTTCATGAATGCGACAAATTCGTTCAATGCATCACGATATAAAGCCTTATTGATCTCATCTACATTGGGAATGGTATCACTTACAATCTGATAATAACTGATTGCAGCATTTACATAAGTCTGATCTTTCATACCCGAATAAGTAAAGTTATGTTGTTCCAGACCATAAGACTGATTGTAATCGATACTATCTCCCCACAGTGTATAGTAATCAAGCCCTGCATAATTCATACGTGGCTGATTCTGATGCGCATATGGGAAAATATCATAGGAAGAATAATTGCAATACATTTCATATTCATCTACAATCTCATCCAACATAAGATCATCGGTATCTTCGTCAAGAAAGGCATAATCATCATCCGTCAATGCAAAATCCCGTTCCGGTTTTTCGGAATAAACATACACATACTGGTTCGCGGACGAAGAACTGCTTCCGGAAGGCGTCGTAGTATTTCCGTTGCCGGGTGTTACCACGGTTGAAGTACCGTTCGGAGTCACCTGCACTGTCGTCACTTCTTCCGGTGTACTGGCGAATGCAAAGACAAGACAGCCTCCGATTACAAGCGCCACAATCAGGAATGTCCCCATCAGAAAAACCGTTATACCACCGAACACCCACAAAAAAGCCGGAACCTTTCCTTTCGGCTTAACAGCAGGAGCTGCCGCCTGCGTCTGAAACCCTTCGCTGCCGTTAGTATACTGCATTCCTGCAGCCTGATTCTCAAATCCTCCGTTTGCGGACTGCTGATATCCGTTATAATAATCATAATTGTATCCGCCGGCATTATTCTGTGAACCCACTCCGGCATTACTGCCATCATAATAATTGTCTCGTCCGATCACCGCACTGTTACGAATTACAGTGGTTCCGCACTGTGTGCAAACACTCTCTACCACAAGCGCCCCACAGCTCGGACAAAATGAATACTCGTTACTCATCCTTTCCCCTCCTAATGTTTCATCTTATTTTCCCTTTTTTCCAAATGATGTTTCAGTAATATACTCCAAAACACATTTACGCATTAATGTAAGAGATGCAGCCACTGCATTCTCCCTGATTTTTTCTCTGTTGCCGTTGAAATGATACTCTTTTACCGTAGTCTTTCCTTTCACGTCACAAGCAATAAAGACGGTTCCTACAGGAGTTTTTTCGTTCCCACCATCCGGGCCTGCAAGACCTGTTACCGCAACAGAAACATCCGCTTTCGCCAGCATAGCCGCCCCCTTTACCATTTCGCCGGCCACTTCAGCACTAACCGCGGTATATTTGTCCAAAGTACGTTTCTTAACTCCTACAATACGGCGTTTGGCTTTATTTGAATAGGTAATATGACCAAACTTATATACATCCGAAACCCCGGGTACATTTATCAATCTGGCAGAAACCATACCTCCCGTACAGGATTCCACGGTGCAAACCGTAAGATCATGCGCAAGAAGTAAATCCACAACGGATTTTTCCAATGTGACATCTTCCTCCGTGGTGTAAATATACTCACCGCAACGGGTTTTAATCTTTTTCACCAAGGGGCGGATTAATTTCATTGCATCCTTCTCGCTCTCAGCCTTCGCCGTAATACGAATATGGACTTCCCCTGTCTTGGCATACGTGGCAATGGTAGGGTTCCCCTGTTCATTAATCAAGTCCTCAACCATGCTTTCCACTTTGCTCTCTCCGATTCCGCAAAGTTTCACCATAACAGAGGTAATGACAAAAGGATTCAGGCTCTTAAAATAATTCACCACATATTTCTCAAATAAGGGTTTCAACTCATTAGGCGGTCCGGGCAGAAGAATCGCTGCTTTTTTACCATCCTCGAGGATAAGCCCGGGTGCGGTTCCGTTATCATTATATAAAACAATACTTTTTTCAGGAACCATTGCCTGCTTCCAGTTATTGTCGGTAATCTCTATTCCGCGCTTGGCAAAATACACCTCCAGCATTTCCTTAACTTTGGCATCCTCCACAAGCTTGCGTCTCATTACCTTTGAAACAACTTCCTTTGTCAGGTCATCCTGCGTCGGTCCGAGACCTCCTGTCAGAATAATGACATCAGAACGTTTCAATGCAACTTTAACGGTTTCCGTCAAACGTTCTTCATTATCTCCCACGCAGGTCTGATAAAAACAAGAAACGCCAAGAGCTGCACACTGTTCTGCAAGATATGCCGCATTTGTATTTACAATATTACCAAGTAATATCTCCGTTCCTACCGAAATAATCTCTGCTATCATTTATACATCCCCCTGCTTCTCTGTTTTCGGTCCTTCTTTTAACACGTCTCTGTTTTTAATCATACACTCAAAAAGTGAATAAATTGTTAAAATCAGAACAACAGCCTCAAGAATATAGATAAAAACTGTAAATGCCGTACTATTTATCATAGGAATCAGACAGCAAATCATAATCATCTGAAGTGCAGTCTTAACTTTACCAGACATCCCTGCCGCAATAACAATACCCCTGTCCGCTGCCACAAGACGAAATCCGCTGATAATGAAATCTCTGGCAATAATCACAAGTACAAACCAGATATTCAATTTTCCCAAATGCATCAATCCAATCAATGCAGAACAAACAAGCAGTTTATCCGCAAGGGGGTCCATGAATTTACCGAAATTGGAAACCATATTGTATTTTCTGGCGATATATCCGTCAAAAAAGTCTGTTACAGACGCCAAAATGAATATTCCCAGAGAAACAAGTGCAAAAACTTCTATCAGATTTCCGTTATGGTTTACAACCATATCACTGATAAACGGAACATCACAAGGTAATAAAAAAACAAGAAAAACAGGGATTAATATGACCCTTAAAATAGTCAGTCTATTTGCAATATTCATCTTCCGGCTCTCCTATCAAATCATATTCATTCGATTCTGTAACAATCACATCAATAAAATCACCTGTCATAAGAGTCTTATTGGTTCGAACAAAAATATATCCGTCCACTCCCGGTGCATCCATATAGGTTCGTCCGATATATACATCCTCGTCCACCAATGAACCCTCAATCATAACAAGAAGTTTGCGTCCGATTTTCTCTTCCTCCTTTTCGAAGGCAATCTCCTGTTGTAGTTCCATCAATTCTTCCCGTCTGGCTTCCTTGATTTCTTCAGGAATCTGTCCTTCCATCAGAGCCGCCGGTGTATCTTCTTCTTTGGAATAAGTAAATACACCCAGACGATCAAACTCCGTATCATTCACAAAATGCCACACTTCTTCGTGATGTTCCTGCGTTTCGCCCGGAAATCCTGAAATAATGGTTGTTCTCAGACAGATATCGGGAATTTCCCTACGCAACAAAGCAATCTTTTCCTCAAGTTCATCCTTTGATGTATGTCTTCCCATTTTTTTAAGAATTTCATCCGATGCATGCTGAATGGGAATATCCAGATAATGACAAACTTTGGAATTACGTTTCATGGCAGCGACCAGTTCTTCATCAATCTCTTCGGGATAACAATAAAGAATTCGAATCCAAACAAGACCTTCAATTCGATTCAACTCGTCCAAAAGTTTCGAAAGTGACTTCTTTCCATATAAATCTTTCCCGTAAAGAGTTGTTTCCTGCGCAACAAGAATAAGTTCTTTTACACCATTATTCGTAACAAGATCCCTTGCCCGTTCCACAAGTTCTTCCATGGGAACGGAACGGAATGATCCGCGAATCTTCGGAATGATGCAATACGTACAATGCTTATCACAGCCTTCCGCAATCTTTAAATATGCATAATGGCCGCCGGTAGTAACAACCCTGGAAGCCGACACCTTAAGCGGCGAATGGATATCCGGAAGATTACGATACTTTTCATCCGCAAGAACTCGATTCAAAGCATTTACAATATCAAGACAGCCGGCGGTTCCAAGCACTGCATCAATCTCAGGAATCTCTTCAAGGAGTTCATCGCAATATCGCTGTCCGAGACACCCTGTCACAATCAAAGCTTTGATTTTGCCTTCCTTGCGCAAATCCGCGTAAGTTAAAATAGTGTCCACACTCTCCTGTTTGGCATCATGAATAAAGCTGCAGGTGTTTACCACCACACCCTCTGCATCTGTATCGTCATCTGTTATTTCATGTCCGGCCTGAATCAACAGCCCAATCATTTCCTCGGAATCCACCAAATTCTTATCACATCCGAGGGAAACAAAAAGTACCTTCATACACTCTACCATTTCTATTACAAAAATGCCCTATAAAAGGGCACTTTGCAATTTCTATTCTTCTTCCTCTTCTTCTGCAAGAATCTTAATCTGTGCCTGATTCAATTCTTCCACGGCAACAGACAATGCTTTCTTACCTTCTGCATCTACCAAAGGCTCGGAACCATCAATGATTTCTCTCGCTCTTTTGGAAGTAGCCATAACAATTGAGTAACGGCTGTTAACTACGGCCTGTTCTCCGGGTTCAACCTCACTGTTTACAACTTTCATTAAATCTGAATAAGACGGATGTAACATTTTTTTCTCTCCTTTTTGATAAAATATATTCTCAACCTTTTGGATAATAAACGTGCTCTTTTATTTAAATCGTTTCAAAATTTATTCGCCCCGATTTAACTGTTCCTTCATATCATCAATAAAATCTCTCAGACGTCCGGGGGTATTATGTGCCGCACGAATCAGGGAATGTGTTTCCTTCACGCAAGCATCCAACTCATCATTGATAATAATGAAATCGTACTCGCTCATCCACTCTGCTTCCTGGCTGGCTCTGTTCATGCGCTTTGCAATCACTTCCTCGGTTTCGGTCTGTCTGGAACGCAAACGTTCCCGTAAAACCTCAGCAGAAGGCGGTGTCACAAACAGAAGTAAAGCCTGAGGATACTTCTTCTTAATCTGCAATGCCCCCTGAACTTCAATTTCCAAAATAACGTCCTTGCCGGCCTTTAACTGCTCCTCTACATATGCCTTCGGCGTTCCGTAAAAGTTGTCGCAGTAGCTTGCATGCTCCAAAAAACCATCTTTCTCGATATTGGCAATAAACTCCTCTTTGGTCACGAAAAAGTATGATTCACCATCCCTCTCACCCTCTCTGGGCTGTCTGGTGGTCATGGAAATGCTCAATGCATACCGGTCATAATCCTGAACCAGCCGATTCACAATGGTCCCCTTTCCGGCACCGCTAAACCCGGAAATAACCAGCAAAATTCCTTCATCTTTCATACAACTATTCCTATCTTTCCTTCGTCTTTGCTTTAAAAATCCGCCAAGGCAATTCCCTTCAATTAAAAATGGGATCTATTCAATATTCTGAATTTGCTCACGAATCTTTTCGATTTCAGTTTTTAATTCAATCGCCACATTGGAAATTTCCAAATCGTTGGACTTGGAAAGTGTGGTGTTTGCCTCTCGATTCATCTCCTGGGCAATAAAATCAAGCTTACGTCCCACACTGCCGCCGAGAATCAAGGTTTCCTTTGTGGTTTCAATATGACTTCTCAAACGAACCAGCTCTTCATCCACACAGGACTTGTCTGCAAAAATGGTAACTTCCATCAAAAGGCGATTCTCATCTACCTTACTGTCTTCAAGAAGTTCTTTTACTTTCTCTTCCAGGCGCTTCTTATATTCTTCAATAATAATCGGAGACCGTTCGGTAATAAAATCAACATGCTTCAGCATACCGTCCAGTTTGGATACCATATCCGCTTTTAAGTTCTCGCCTTCTTTGATTCTTGTGTCCACAAAATTCTTAGCAGCTTCTCTCAAGGTCTTCTCCAAAAGATGCCATATTTCTTCTTCATCAATATCTACATCTTCCATGGAAAATACTTCAGGATAACGCGAAAGCGTGGATACACGGATATCATTGTCCAAACCAAACTCTTCCGCCATAGCCTTTAAATACTTCAGATACTCTGCCGCAACATCACTGTTATATTTAATGGTAACATTCTGTTCTTTCAATTCTTCATAAGAGATAAAAACATCCACTTTACCTCTCTGAATATATTCTTTTAAAACATTACGAATCGCAGATTCAAAGAAATTAAGTTTTTTGGGCATCTTAATTGCCAAATCCAGATATCTGTGATTTACAGATTTAATCTCAACAGTACATTTCCTGGTTCCGTCAGCAACTTCAAAACGACCGAACCCCGTCATACTCTTAATCATCGGTTCAACTCCATTCTATAAGGGATATGATTCCTCTGACACATTACCCGAACCTATTACAGGCAAATGCGTACCATCATAATCTAATTGCATACCACATTAGATTATACTTCATTCATTGACCAACGTCAACGCAAACCTTTCAATATTGCTTTCAATCACCATTGAAAAGTTCGTGTAATACACCACGAAACCTGCATCTCCTCCTGCAGGACGTTTTACATGCTTCTTGCGAAGATAATCCACTTCCACCTTGTCCTGCTCCTTATTCTTAGAGTACATGGCCGCCAATGCCGCGGCAGCTTCAAATACCTCATCCGGCATATCCCATTCCGTTGCCGGATTTTCGAAGGATGCTTTTACCACCACATGAGAACCGGGAACCCCTTTGGCATGGAACCACCAGTCATTTCCGCCGGCAATTTTATGGGTCAGTTCCTCATTCTGCAAATTATTCTTTCCGACATAGATATCATATCCATCCGGTGTACGATAATGCAGGGGTTTGCTTTTCACCTTATTCCTGCTCTTCTCGGGCTTTTTACGAATATAGCGGTTTTCATACAGCTCCAGACGAATCTGATTCAAATCATCTTCGGACAAGGCCATTGCAAGGAACGTCTGAACAGATTCCAAATACGCAATCTCCTTCTGCGTTTCCGAAATCTGAACCTGTAGTGCTTCCTCCGTACGTTTCATCTTGACATATTTATCAAAATAACGCTTCGCATTCTCCGTAGCAGTTTTGGTTTCATCCAAAGGAATCGTCACATCCGTACCATCATAATAGTTTTGCAGGGTAACCTGTTTTGTGCCGTTTTCAATCTGATACCCGAAGGCATTCAGAAGTTCTCCGTAAATACGGTATTTCTCTTTGTTGCCCGCCTCCTGCAACTGCCTGTTTTGCAAATCAAGTTTTTTATAATCTCGTTCCAGAATCGTCTGCACCTGTTTCCGCAGATTAAAAGACTTCTGTCGCATAATATCTGCTGTATTTCTTTCCTCATAAAAGAACTGAAGCATTCCGGAGACGCTGTCAAATTTTTTACAGACATTCTTTTCAAAGGAATATACAGGTGTCACCGCAAATTCATACAAATTCTTATTCTCATAAAAAACCACCGGTTCAAAACATCGCTCCTTAATGCAGGAAATCAGCCTGCAACAGGCTTTCCAAAGATCATCTTTGCTTTCCTGTGACAAATCCTTTGCGAGGATACGCTCGGATATGTCTGTCTCATTGCACAATTCTTTTGCAACAAATGGAGAAATACCGACATAGGAAGTATAAATCACTTTATAGGCAGGCACGGCTGCCTCTTCAAGCAATTGTAAAAATTCTTCCCGCGTAGCAGTAAGGATATCCTTTTTATTTTCCTGGGCAGGAACAAAGTAAGCTCTTCCGGGCAAAACTTCACGAACGGAACTCATGGATGCAGATACATGTTTCAGGCTGTCAATAATCGTTGCGTCGCTGTCACACAGAATCAAATTGCTATATTTGCCCATCAACTCAAAATTTAATGTTCTTACACATAAATCTCCCATCTCATCCAGATGTTCCATGGAGAGGGAAATCACACGTTCCAATCCTCTCGTTGCGACAGACAGAATCTTAGCGCCCTGAAGATGCTTACGAAGAACCATGCAGAAGTTAGGCGCTGTCATGGGACTCTGTTTATTCGCATCCGTCAAATATATCAAAGGCAGGGAAGGGGAAGCCGACAAAAACAGGCGATATTGATTTCCTTCATTTTTGATTGTAAGAATGATTTCTTCCTTCTCCGGCTGGGAAATTTTGGAAATACGTCCACCCATAATCTTTTGATTCAATTCATCTGCCAACGCGGCCATTGTTATTCCGTCAAAAGCCATTTTTTGGTATCCTCCTGATGTTTATTTCTCTTTAAAAATTGAACTCCTTTGTAATCACTTCACATCTTACCCATATCACAAAACAATCAAAAGGGGTCGCGATGCGGCCCCTTCACTTTGTAGGAAATTCTTATGTAATAAATTCATTTATGAACAAATCTGTTCTTTTATCCGATTAACCAATCATACATTTCCTGATATTTCAGTGCGGATACCTGCCAGGAGAAATCCGCTGCCATGGCACGATCAACCATCTTATTCCATTCACGCTTCTTATCATAATAAATCTGCTCTGCATAACGGATGGTAGAAAGCATCTCATGGGCATTGTAGTTCACAAAACTGAAACCGGTTCCCGTACTCTCATATTCATTGTAAGGCTCCACCGTATCTTTCAAGCCGCCGGTTTCACGTACAATGGGAAGTGTTCCGTAACGAAGTGACATAAGCTGACTCAAACCACAGGGTTCAAACAGGGAAGGCATTAAAAATGCATCCGAAGCCGCATAAATCTTATGGGACATTTCTTCCGAATAATAAATGTTTGCGGAAACCTTATTGCCGTATTTCCAATCAAAATGACGGAACATGTTCTCGTACTGTTCATCACCGGTACCAAGTACCACAATCTGAACTGCATCCTGACACAATTCGTCCATCATATATGCAATCAGGTCAAAGCCCTTCTGATCTGTCAGTCGTGAAACAATACCAATCATCATCATCTTGTCATTCTCTTCCAGTCCCAGCTGTTTCTGCAAGAGACGTTTATTCTTAATCTTCTCTTTGCGGAAATTACGGGCATTGTAATTCACATCTATATATTTATCATTCTCAGGATTGTAATCGGTATAATCAATACCGTTTACGATACCGCGTAAATCATTCTGTCTCGCACGCAAAAGCCCGTCTAAGCTCTCCCCGTAAAAAGGAGTCATAATCTCTCTTGCGTAAGTATCACTTACTGTAGTAATGGCATCCGCATAAACAAGACCGCCCTTTAACAGATTGGCATTCTTATATGCTTCCAATTTGTCCGGCGTAAAGAAAGAATCATCCAAACCGGTTAAATCCTTAACACTCTTTACATCCCATTTGCCCTGGAATTTAAGATTGTGAATTGTCATAACAGACTTAATTCCATGGAAGAAAGAATTTCCCTGAAAACGTTCTTTCAAATATACGGGAACCAATCCGGTCTGCCAGTCATGGCAGTGAATCACGTCCGGTCTGAAATCAATCAAAGGCATTGCGGACAAAGCTGCCTTTGAGAAAAACGAGAATTTCACAATATCATCATACACATTACTGCTGTATGGACGCATGCCTCCGAACATTGACTCATTATCAATAAAGTAATAAATAACGCCATCCACTTCTGCTTCCAAAATACCTACGTATTCACTCTTCCAGTTGAAGTCCATATAAAAAGAAGTTTTAAAAACCATCTTCTCTTTCATGGCATCAGGAATGCAGGTATATTTCGGCATCATGACACGAACATCAAAATACTTACGGTCCACACATCTCGGCAAGGAACCTACAACGTCAGCCAATCCGCCGGTCTTAATAAACGGTACACCCTCTGAAGCTACAAACAAAATGTTTTTCATCTCCATGTCCTCCATATACTAGTATTGTCAACCCATAAGAAAACCCCGTTAAAATATATCCATTATTATACATCATACCCCCGGATATTGCAATCCTACAGTCGATACTGAAGACGAATTCGATCCGTAATCAATGCAATAAATTCCGAGTTTGTCGGTTTGCCTTTCCCGTTATTTACAGTGTATCCGAACAGAGCATCCAAAGTCTCCATCCGGCCCCTGCTCCAGGCCACTTCAATGGCATGTCTGATTGCTCTCTCCACTCTGCTGGGGGTCGTCTGAAACTTCTTGGCAATGGTGGGATATAGAATCTTTGTAACCGACTGCAACATTTGAGCATCTTCCACCGATAACAGAATAGATTCCCGCAAGTACCGATATCCTTTGATGTGAGCCGGCACGCCTATTTCGTGAATCATATCCGTAATTTCCTTCTCCAAATCCTGGGGCGTAGGAACAACGCTTTTATTCCGGGTAAGATTTATTCCGTCTTCTTTCATCAGGGAATGAGATCCCTTTGCACCCGGTACCGTAATCATAATCTGAAATTCTTTATCACCTTCCAGTAAATCTGTTAAGAGATCCAACACCTTACCGTTATCCTGAGTATTCATCACATTTAACTGTTCCATGATAATCCTCCGATCTTTTATGAAGAATCAGCTCATTTATTTGTGCTGTTCTTGTTGTCGTATGGTGATTATATACGGAATTTTACTGTAATTCAACTCTTTTCAACCGCATTTTCCGTCGGTGTTTCGACATCATTTTTCGGCAAATTCATCATCATAAAAAAGGTCTGATTCAGACTGATTTATTACAAAAATCTCTCAGTTCCTCCAATCGGCTTAAAGCCGCATTCCGCCCTGCTTCATAGCACATTTGCAGTTTTTCCGGATTATGTTCCGTCCTGCTTATCATTGCACTCTCTTCCGGATAAAAAAGAAGTACGTCTCCCTGCTGTTTTAAAACCTCTAATTCCTTTAAAGTCTTATTATATCCTATATGGCGACAGCTCATTGCTTTCACGATTGCCGGATATTTGCGCAATAAAATACGTGCCAGCCAGGTAAGTTTATTTTTGCCTTTCACATAGCCTCTGGGACGTGTCAAAACAACAATGTTTTTGTCAAAACCCTGCTGTCGAAAGAAAGAAATCGGAATCGAATCCACAATTCCGCCGTCGAGATATTTTTTTCCATCTATCTCCACCGGCTTGGAAACCAATGGCATGGATGCCGATGCCTGAATCCACTTAATCGACTTTTTCATGGATTCCGATTTATGATAAACTGCTTCTCCCGTTTCCACATCCGCACAGGTAACGTAAAATTCCACCGAATTGGCGATATAGGCTTCATCATCCACAGGTGCTATCTCATTAGGAATGGTTTCATAGCAAAATTTCACCTCATACATATCTCCTGTTTTAAACAAAGAACGAAAGGTTCCGTACCGGGGATCCCTGCACACCTTTCTGTTATAAGAAATCGCCCGGCCAATCTGTCGTGATTTATAATTTCCGCCAAAAACTGCCCCTGCAGATACTCCTACAATACCATCCACTTCTATTCCGTTTTCCATCATGACGTCCAAAATGCCCGCACTGTACATGCCGCGCATCCCGCCGCCTTCCAACACAATTCCTGTTTTCATCCTTTTCCCTTTTCTTTTTTCTCCTTTGAGTTAACATAATTGCAAAATAGTACTTTACATTTTATTAAAAAAGTCCGATAATGAGAATATAAGGTTTCGCGAAAGGAGGTTTTAACGCATGCACATTATTTCAGAACAAAATCCATATTCCTTAATGTCGCAGTCCAATTCCATGAACGCCGGAAATAATTTGACAAGACGTCCTTCCGGAATAAGTGAAGAACACCTCCGCGAACAAATTACCGTCAAACCGGAAGCTACACCATCCCCCTCTTTGGAAACGGGCGAGGTGGTTGCCACCGTGGAAACATCTTCCGCTTCCCGTCAAACAACACCAAAGGGAATGTTCTACCGGAAAGAACAGTTTTCCGGTCGTTTTGCTTCCCGCATCGCTTCTCCCCCTTCCGGAGAAAGAATTGATTTAAACAGTCAGATCAGAAACATCCGGGCTGCCTCTGCAGAATTTCCTTCTGCTACAAACGAAACCGTTACAGATGCCCAAATGGATGCATTTCTTCGTAAAGCTTTTCGCTTATTCGATATTCCACAATAAATGCCTTTGATTATCTGATGTAATCAAAGGCATTTTTTATCCATTGAATTTCATCCTTGTCAATACCGATTACATCATAACGAATCGGAGTAAACTCACCGATTCCCCGCTGTAAACGATAATAATCCGATACACGGCAAATAGTCCGCTGCTTTCCTTTGGTTACCGCTTCCGCTGCAGTACCGCACTGCGCTGTTTTTCTGTATTTGATCTCAAAAAAAACAAGATATGCACCATCATAGCCAATCAGATCAATCTCTCCGAACCGGGTACGATAATTATTCGCTACAATTCTTACATGCGCCTTTTGCAAAAATTCCGAAGCTATCGCTTCATATCTTGTCCCAATTTCTCTGTTATTCTGTGTCATATTATATACCGAATATAGTGTTATCCTCTGCTACATTTCAAAACAGAAAATTAATTATAATTTTTTCTTTGCAGCATCCAGCTCTTTCTGTCTGATCTTATCCATGGCATCCACGAAAACAAGAATTTCCGCAACAACCTCATAAAGTTCAGGTGGAATCATCTCGCCAATCTCAAGACGTGACAAGGTATCTGCCAATTTATCATCCTTATGTACGGGAACGTTGGATTCTTTCGCCTTTTCAATAATTCTGTCCGCCAAAACACCCTGACCGGAAGCAATGACTTTCGGCGCGTCTTCGTTTGGGTTATATTCCAAGGCAATCGCCTGTCTTTTCTTTGTAGGTCTCTGATCCATAGTACCCTCCTCTATGCCCGCAAATCAAAACGGTTATACAAAAGCGGCTTCCTTTCATCCTGTGTCTCTTCCCCTGTTTTCTTCGCAAACAAATCATCTTTTACAGCGGAAGGATTTTCATAGAGTTTCATATCAACTTCCATATCATATCCGCGTTTTTTCAGTCTTTCATTCAAAACATCAATATGCTGTGCAAGAAAATCAAGTACCTCCTCGCTCTCAACCTTAAATTCCGTATTCACCTTCGCGACATTCAACCGGATAAAAACATCCAGATGCCCAAGGTTTTCCATATCCAAATGAAGTGCTGCCGTAATATTCTCTTTTTGCTCTGCAAGGCTTTTTCGGTCTGCAAATACATATAAATCCCCGGTAGCCGCCTTTCCGTTTAATTTAAGAGGCAGCTGCACATAGGGCACTATCTGGTTTAACTGATTCAAGAAATCCACATTTTCCTTCAGTCCGTTCAAAGCCTGATTTACGTTCTGTGAAGAAGCCAGGCTTTCCGCAGCATTCTGCGTCAAAAGATTTACATGCTGATTCAGCCGGTTATACAAATCACTGACGCTCTTTCCATCCAATTTATCCTGTGGATTTAACAACCACAGTTTAGATAATTCTTTCCCGACCAATTCTTTAAAGGCCGACTCTTTAAACAGTTCACCAAGTTTTTCCTTGGGAAGCAGTTCTTCTTCAACACCTTTTAACAAGAGATTAAAAAATTCTCCGGCAGTAATATTCTCTTTTGACTGTCCTGCCAAAAGCGATAATACCTCTTTCTGCTCATGCGAAACCAGTTCCTGTAATAAAAAAGAATCTCCCACAGTTCCTCCGGTTCCGTTCAAACCATCTTGTGTAAAAGCAAACTCTAACTGTAGCGTAAGCGGCGAGCTTCCCTGTAAAGTCATACCTTCTTTCAAAAAAATCTGTGCACTTTCGGCATACTTTGATGCAGAAAGAAGATTCAAAACCTCCTTTCCCAATACAAAGGCTTTGGAAGAATCACCGGATTGAAGAAGCGTTTCTATTTCCCGGGGTAATAAATCAATTATCTCTTTGGTAGTATTCGCAATCTGTTCTTCAGAATTCAAAAAAGCCGTAAACTGCTTTACGGTACTTTCATTCACCGGAAGTTCCAGCTTGTGCATCTTAACAAGCGCTTCCCCCTTCAAACCGGGAAATTCCAGGCTCTCTCTATAAACAGTCTGCAAAGACTGTTTATCAATGGGAAGCTCTTCCCTAATCATATTCTCAACAAGACTTAATGTTTCTTTCGTGACGGGAAGTTCTGCTGCGGTTAACGCATTGGCAAGAAGCTTACCTTCAGCGGTATTTGTAAAAAGAGCTCGAAGTGTAATCTGGGAACTGCCACCGTTTTGTACCTCAAAAATAAGGTTTTGACCAAGCAAAACCTGTATATCTTTGGCAAGCTGTGCAGTGATGACGGTATTTCCTTCCAACAGCACCTGCACTTCATTCCCTTTGACTCCGATTACTTCGCCCTGCACCGTTTCTCCCGCATTCATCTGCGCCAGTTTGGCAGAACCATCTTCCCTGCCTTCCGGATAATCAGACGGTGTCTGTACGCCTTCCACACCGCTGACGGGTCTGTTTGTAACGGAATAATCCCGATAATTGTTATAATCCATGCTATAATAACCCCTTAATAAAAGACGCTCTGTGAATCGGTGTGGGACCAAGAGTTCTTAATGCTTCTATATGCGCCGCACTTCCATATCCTTTGTTGGATGCAAATCCATAACCGGGATATGTCCGATCATATTCTACCATCATCCGGTCTCTCGTAACTTTTGCCATAATGCTCGCTGCCGCTATGGAAACACTCTTGGCATCTCCCTTAATAATCGGTACCTGCTTCATGGGAAGATTCGGTATGGTAACCGCATCATTCAAAAGCACATCCGGCGTCACAGACAATGCATGCACTGCATCCTGCATAGCCTCATACGTTGCCTGAAGAATATTGATTTCATCAATACGTCCCGCATCCCGCATTCCGATTCCGTACGAGACACATTCTTTCAGAATGACTTCATACAACTCTTCTCTCTTTTTTTCGGATAATTTCTTGGAATCATTTAGATACAGAATCTTACAATCTTTGGGCAGAATCACCGCACAGGCAACCACAGGACCGGCCAGAGGTCCTCTCCCTACTTCATCTATCCCGCAAACTGCTCCCAGCATCTCATACTGATATTCGTACTTCTTCATTTCTTCTGTTCTTGCCATCTCCGTTCGAAGGTCAGAAATACGTTTCTTTGCTGCAGTTTTTAATGTTTCCACACCTTTACGGGTATCTTCTTCATATAATGCCAAAAATGCCTCCATCTCTTCCATGCTTACGGCACTTTTCAATTCTTCTTTAATGGCAATAATGCTCTTCTCCATAAAGTCCCCCGTTTTTATTACTCATGCTTGATAAAATGCATCTCATTGAATGGATATATCTTAAACCATGCTCTTCCGATTAATTCATCTCTTTTGATATTTCCCACCATAAAATCCCTGCTGTCGCTGGAATTATTACGATTATCACCCAAAACAAAATATTCATCGGTTCCCAAAACAATTTCACTCTCTGCTCTTCCGGGATTTGTTATAACTTCTTTCCCAAAAGATTCTTCCAATTTCTCTCCGTTAATATAGATGGCTCCATCCTTATCAATTCGCACGTTTTCACCGGGAAGGCCTATGATTCGCTTGATATAATGATCCTTTTTATTTCCGTGAAAAGGAAACACAACAACATCAAAACGCTCCGGCTCACGGAACCGGTATGTAATCTTATCTACAATTAAATTATCTCCGTCATACAAAGTATCATTCATACTGTCACCTGATACAACGGTTCTCTGGCCTACAAAATTCACCACAAGAAGTGACACAATCAAAGCCACCAGAATATATAAGCTCATTTCCAGAGCTTCTTTCAAAAACTTATTCATTCTCTGTTTCCTCCGGCCTTTCCAAAGTAATTCTTCCGATTCTTCCTGCCCTGAAATCATCCATAATCAGATTGGCAGCCTTACGATAATCCAACTCTTCTCCCTTTAAAAAGCACTTACGCCTGGCTGCGATCTCTGTCAAAATATCCGTACCGGGCACTTCAACACTTTCAAGTTCATATCGTTTCTGCAAAAGATTCGGGTATTTGCTTTTTAAAATATCCAAAAGTTCGATACATAACTCTTCCATCTGCAATACTTCATCATTGATGGAACCGATTAAAGCCAGCAAAAGACCAATTCTTTGATCTTCAAACTTTGGCCAGAGAATTCCGGGTGTGTCCAACAGTTCCAAACTCTTATTCAATCGAATCCATTGCTTTCCTTTGGTAACACCCGGCTTATTTCCGGTCTTGGTACATGCTTTCCCGGCAAAAGAATTAATAAAAGTGGATTTCCCAACATTGGGAATTCCAACCACCATGGCTCGCACGGGACGATTTAGAATCCCTCTGCGTCTGTCACGTTCTATCTTTTCTTTGCAAGCCTCCTGAACGGTCTTATTAATCTCTTTCATGCCGACACCGTTTCTGGAATTTACTTCAACCACAAAAAAACCTTTTTTCTTAAAATATTCCATCCATGCCTTATTCAATTCCGGATCAGCCAAATCCGATTTGTTCAGTAAAATCATTCTTGATTTATTCTTTCCCAATACATCAATATCCGGATTTCTGCTGGCAAGGGGCGTTCTGGCATCCACCAACTCAATACACAAATCAATGAGTTTAATGTTTTCTTCCATCATTCGCTTTGCCTTCGTCATATGACCGGGATACCATTGATAATTCATACTGTCACATGTCAGGAATCCTTTCCAAATTGACTCCTGCACTCCTTTCTCACATTTGCTTCAACTCTACTTCACAAAACCCATACCGATATTACCTTCGGCAAAACGGAACCACACCCGGCCTACAATATCATCACCGGAAACAGCTCCCACGTTACCTGAGCGGCTGTCTTCACTGCTGTTGGGATTGTCTCCCAGCACAAAAAACTCGTTTTCTCCCAAAACATAAGGAGCTTCCGCCAAGCCGGCTGTTTCAATCTTCCCGAAATCAAACTCAGTAAAAAGTTCATCATTCACATAGAGTTTACCTCCGCGAATCTGAACCGTCTCTCCCGGGGTGGCAACAACACGTTTTACGTAATAGTGAATCTTCTCATTGCCGTTTGGTTTAAACACAACCACATCCCCGCACTTAGGACGAAACAACAGGTATGACATACGATTCACCAGTACCTCCTGACTGTGCATCAGCGTCGGCTCCATGGATACTCCGATGATACTTACCCGCATCCCCAAAACCAGCACCAGCACAAATGCAATCAGCGTTACGGTAAAAATATAGAATATATAACTAAAAACCTCTTTCCACAATCCGGGCTTTATTCTTTTTTCTTCCTTGTAAAAGGTCAAACCCCTCTGCTTCTTTTTGGCCATGTGCAACTCCTTCGTACCTCGATATATGCCTTTTGGCATACACATCAAACCACAATATAGTATACTCCAAATACATAAAAAAGGGCAACTACATTTCTGTAACTGCCCCGAAAAAACACAATTTTTTCAAAATTTGTACGGAATATGATTTGCTTACAAATACTTGAAATTCAAATATATGCTTTGCAAAAATTATCTGATTTTTTCTTTCACCTTAGCCTTTTTACCAATACGGTCTCTTAAGTAGTACAATTTAGCACGTCTTACCTTACCTTCACGTACAACTTCAACCTTCTCTACGTTAGGAGAATGGATCGGCCAAGTCTTCTCAACACCTACACCGTTAGAAAACTTTCTAACTGTAAATGTCTGGCGGTTGCTACCACCCTGAACTTTAATAACGGTACCTTCGAAAACCTGAATTCTCTCGCGGTTACCTTCCTTAATCTTACCGTGAACTCTTACGGTATCACCTACGTTGAATGCAGGAACTTCAGCTTTAAGCTGTGCCTGTTCAATCTCTTTAATAATTTCGCTCATTGTATAAGCCTCCTTCTTTTCATCGGACGTTCTTGATACCATAATCGGTTCAGCGGACCATCTCTTTACTTCGCAACAGATATAATTTACCACAAGTATTCTGCTTTTGCAAGCCTTTTTTATTTTTTATTCGGAATTTAAAAGGCCGTTACGCCGTTTCAGACTGTTTTTTAATTTTTTTCTTCCCGCAATTCATAAACAGAATTCCGATTGCTACGGCTACGGCACCGACTGCAACAAGAATCAGATAATCAGACAATCCGTAACGCTCCTTCGAAATGACCGGAACAGACTGTATTATCTTAGGATAATACTGGAGCACAACACCAAGGCCGTTATTGATAAAATGCATCATGGCTCCAACCCAGATGCTTCCGGACCGGTGACATGCGTATGCAAGGGCAATTCCCATCATCAAACCGCCGAAGAACTGTAATAAGTTCATATGATATACACCAAATACAATCGCTGAGATGATAATGGCAACGGTAATCTTATTCTTTTCTTTTATGGTGCCGAATAAAAATCCGCGAAAAGCGAATTCTTCCGCAATGGCCGGTGTAATTCCGACAACCAGCAACGCAGGCAGGAATCCGGCATCCAGTATGGACGCATTCAGACTTGCAGAAGTTTCCGTAAGAGAAGGAAAAACATTCGATAATAAAACAAGTACTACCTGTTCAAGGCAGAACACGCCGCCCCAAAGGAAAATACCGCCCAAAATATGTCTTATTTTAGGAATATGAAGCGAAAACAATTTCTTAAAGTCGGCCTTCATATACCAGGCATATACAAGAGGAACCAGCAGAATCAAAACCTGGCAAATTCCGGTTCCCCAGATTCCGAGCCTGAATACCAGTGTTGTGCTCAGATAGATAAGCACCAACAGCATAATACCGAACATAAGAATATTATCTCCGATTCCCGGCATCTGACCTTTCTTCATATTTCTGCGATTCTCAAAAAAATGAACCGATGCGAACCCTTCTCCGAAAAGAACAGATTCACTGGAAAACAACTTCGACATCAGCCAGATAGTCAGAAGACTGTATACAATATTGGACAAAAACACAATTCCGATTGCGCCCCAGTCAAACTGAAGCACAAACAAACTTTTAATCAGTAAAGATACATTTACCACCGGAATCAACGCAGTTTGGAATGTAAGCTCCAGATCCGGCAGCATTCCTGCCATGGACGCAAACATGAAAACCAAAAGGATGGGGGTACTGTAATTATTTGCCTCCTTGAAACTCTTGGCAAAAATACAGATGCAAAGACATATCGCGGAGGTAAAAAGTGCAAACACCGGAAGACATACAACCAAAACAAGTACAGAGGGCACAAAATCCACAAGATTCATACTCATCTGCGAATCAGCCATCAGCTGAATGGAATCAAACATATAGATTCCAACCAACAGCATGGAAGTCAGGTTTAAAACGGCCGAAAAAACCGCTATGGTCGCCACCGCCAGGAATTTACCGGTCATCATCTCAGACACCCGCACCGGAACCGTCATAAGGGTTTCCATCGTGCCCCTCTCACGCTCGCCGGCAGTCACATCAATGGCAGGATAAATCGCTCCCATCAGAATGCTTGTAATCAAAATCATGGGAATAATCATACCAATAACAGAGCCCATTGAAGTTTCATTTGAGGCTACATTGGTAAGTCGAATCCAAATGGGATTGATGACATTTTCATAATCTTCAATCTCTTTGGATATCAAATCATTACGAAGATTTTCTTTATATTTCACCAGAATCTCATCAATATAGTTTCCGGCCGTCACGGAAGCATTTCGGGACATATAATAATGCACTTCGTAAACCGGGGTCCCCTCTTCCTCCACAATATCTACATAGGCATGGATTTCTTCATTTAAAAGTGCCTCATTGCATGCTTCTTCCGTATCATAAACAGAACATCGGAACGAATAATCGAACGCATCCTCTTCATCCAGAAGAATCTCTTTGAGTTCTTCCTCCTTTTCACAAGATACGATTCCCACATCATAGGTACGTTCCAGATTGTCCTGATTGATTTGCGTCATCAAAAAAGTCATAATAAGCATCATGGAAGGATACAGGAACAATGGCACCAAAATCATGACCACAAGGGTTTTTTTATCACGCAAAACGTCCAAAATCTCTTTTTTATACAGGGAAAAGATACGTCTATTCATTTGCATCTGCCTCCCTTCCTACCAATACCCGGAATGTATCCCGCAAATTGTCGGTACCGGTTTCTTCCATTAATTCCTTGGGGGTTCCTTTGGCAATCACTCGTCCTTTATGAAGCATCATAATCCGATCGCACAAATATTGTGCCTCTTCCATGTAGTGAGTGGAGTAAAGAACCGTCTTCCCCCGCTCTCTTTCCTGCTTCATGAAAGAAATAATACTTTCACTACTTAAAATATCAAGTCCCAACGTAGGTTCGTCAAATATATAAATATCCGGATTATGTATGATACAACGGGCAATATTGGCTCTCTGGGTCTGCCCGGTGGATAATTTCTCGATTCTGTTATTCGCAAAGGTTTCCATGTCAAGGAGCTTAACAATCTCTTCTGCACGCTTCGTATATTCCTCCTTAGGCATGCCGTAAAGTTCACCAAAAAGGTGCAGCATCTCTCTGGTACTTACCCGCTGATACAGTTTCGTATTGCCGGACAAATATCCGATTGCAGACTTTCTTTCCAATTGCGTGGTAAGTTCTTTTCCGTCCGCATCAGTAATCCGAATCTCACCTTCATCCGGTGTCATAAGCTGTCCCAGCATACGCAAAAGAGTCGTTTTACCCGCACCATTTGCGCCTAACACACCCAGGATTTCCCCCGGGTTTGCTTCAAAACTAATATGTTCCACTGCAAAAAACTCCTGCTTTGTCTTGCCGAGTTTCTTGCCCTCATCCTTCGAAAGATTTCGCGTAAACACTTTACACAATTCATTTGCGCTTATCATTCACAGAATTCTCCTCTCTATATTTTTCATACAAATCAGGTCTTTTCTCTTTGGTTCTTTCGATGGATTTCTCCAAACGCCACTTGGCGATATTTGCGTGATGCCCGCTTAGTAAAACCTCAGGAACTCTTTTATCCCTCCATACTTCCGGTCTGGTATATTGAGGATATTCTAAAAGATTCCCTGCAAAAGACTCATCCCGGGCAGAATCTTCGTTATTAAGAACTCCGGGAATGAGACGGGAAATGGTATCAATCATTACCATGGCCGGCAATTCTCCGCCGGTCAATACGTAGTCCCCGATGGAAACCTCGTCCGTAACAATCTCCTCCAACACTCTCTCGTCAATTCCTTCGTAATGACCGCAGAGGAAAATGAGTTCCTCTTCCTTGGCAAACTCTTCTGCCATTCCCTGATGAAAGGTCTTTCCCTGCGGTGTCATAAAGACAACTCTGGGCTTCTTTCCACTCTCTGCAACGATTGCCTGATAGGCATCATATACAGGCTGTGCCTGCATCAGCATGCCTGCGCCGCCACCATAAGGATAATCATCAACCTTATTATGCTTATCCAGGGTATAATCTCTGATATTCACTGCATTTAACCGGATATGTCCCGCTTCCATGCCCCGCTTCATAATGCTGTTATTTAAACCTTCGCAAATCATTTCCGGAAATAATGTTAAAACATGAAATACCATTTCTGCCTGCCTCCCCTTATACTACTTCTACAGTAATCCTTCCATAATATGGACTGTAATCTTTCCGTTTTCCATATCAATCTCTTTGACGCACTCCTTAATGGCCGGCAACAAAACTTCATCTCCATTCTGACGCTCCACAACATATACATCGTTAGCGCCGGTCTGCATCACATCCTTCATAACACCAAATGTCTCTCCCTCATCAGTCAAAACCGTAAGGCCGATCAAATCGGCAATGAAGTATTCGTCCTTACGCAGACGTACCGCATTCTGACGGTCTACGTACAGACTTTTTCCTTTATATGCTTCTATCTCATTAATGGAACTGAATTCCTTAAATTTCACAATCACAAACTGTTTGAAAAATTTCACACTTTCCGGATGAAGAAGCATCTTCTCCTTGCCGGTATCCAACCATACTTCCTTCAGTTTCTTGTATCTGTTCACATCATCTGTGGTGGGAAATACTTTCACTTCTCCCTTAATACCGTGGGTAGATGAAATCACACCAACCTGTAATAATTCTTCCATAAAATATACTCCATTCATAAAAGGGTTTTCTGCATAAGCGCAGAAAACCCTTTCTTCTTAAACAATGTCTACGTCAACGCGCAAATCATCCTTAGATGATGCCGCTTTCACGACACAGCGAATTGCTTTTGCAATACGTCCCTGTTTTCCAATAACTTTACCCATATCAGAAGCTGCAACATGTAATTCAATCTTCACATTTTTGCCTTCTACTGTTTCATTTACGGTAACTTCGTCGGGATTATCAACGAGGGCTTTTGCGATTACCTCAACCAAATCTTTCATAATCCACCTCCGAAATGTTTAATAAGTCTTATTTCTCAATACCAGCAAGTTTGAAAATCTTACCAACAACTTCAGTAGGCTGTGCACCGTTTGCAAGCCACTTCTTAGCAAGTTCCTCATCTACCTTAAATTCACTGGGATCGGTGTTAGGATTGTAAGTACCGATTTCTTCGATACATCTTCCGTCTCTGGGAGATCTGGAATCTGCAACAACGATTCTGTAAATAGGATTTTTCTTCTGACCCATTCTTCTTAATCTGATTTTTACTGCCATTTTTCATTTCCTCCAAAATAAATCTTAAATAGTTTCATATATTTCTGCAACTGTCCCGAATCCCTTATTTTCATAAATTCCGGACAATTACGTTATGTTAAAAAGGAAAACGGAGTTTTCCTCTTTTACCGCGTCCACCCATCAATGACGGCAACTGCTTCATCATCTTCTGGGACTGTTCGAACTGCTTGACAAAACGGTTTACAACGGCGATATCCACCCCTGCTCCCTTGGCAATTCTGTGTTTTCTCTTAGGGTTGAGAATCTTGGGATTGGCACGTTCTTCCTTGGTCATGGAAAGAACAATTGCTTCCATACGGGCCATCTGTTTCTCATCAATAGCGCCTTCCAAATCTGCTTTGGAAATTCCCATTCCCGGCATCATTCCTAAGATGGAAGAAAGACCACCCATTTTCTTCATCTGCTTCATGCTTTCAAGGTAGTCATTGAAATCAAACTTCCCTTTCTTCATGCGGGCAGCCATTTCCCGCTCCTTGTCCTCGTCAATCTCCACCTCACTCTGTACCTTATCAATCAGAGTCAGGATATCTCCCATTCCAAGGATTCTATTTGCCATACGATCCGGATAAAACTGCTCCAGATCGGATAACTTCTCACCCATACCAACAAATAAAATGGGCTTTCCTGTTACGGCCTTAACCGAAAGGGCCGCACCACCTCTGGCGTCACCATCCATCTTTGATAGAATTACGCCGTCAATTCCCACCTGTTCATTGAAAGAGCTTGCCACATTCACGGCATCCTGACCGGTCATGGCATCAACCACAAGAATGGACTGATGAACTGTTACCTGTTCTTTAATCTCCTTCAATTCGGTCATCATGTCTTCATCCACATGCAAACGACCTGCGGTATCCAAAATCACCACATTGTGACCGTTCTTGCCGGCATGCTCAATCGCTGCCTTGGCAATGTCAGCCGGTTTATGATTATCTCCCATGGTAAAAGCATCAACCTGCTGCTTCTCTGCATTCACCTGCAACTGCTTAATTGCGGCAGGACGATAAACATCCAATGCAACCAAAAGAGGTTTCTTTCCTTTTAATTTCAACTTACCGGCCAGCTTTGCTGTGGTAGTAGTTTTACCGGCACCCTGCAAACCACACATCATAATTACAGTGATTGCTTTACCTGGCTGCATGATAAGTTCCGTGGTTTCGCTTCCCATCAGGGCAATCATTTCTTCATTTACAATCTTGATTACCATCTGTCCGGGATTCAATCCGTTTAATACTTCCTCGCCAACAGCACGCTCTTCCACGGATTTCATAAACTGCTTAACCACACGGAAACTAACGTCTGCCTCTAAAAGAGCCATTTTAACTTCCTTTAAGGCCTTCTTAACATCTTCTTCCGTAAGACGACCCTTACGCTTTAAGCCTTTAAATACATTTTGAAGTTTATCTGTTAAACTTTCAAAAGCCATTTGCTATAACTCCTCTATCATTTCACTGGAAAGCCGGCGAATTTCTTCACAATTCTTCTGCCAAAACTCCCGGTTGTCAGTTTCACTCATTCTATCCAAAGCCTTATTAATTGCTCTGGCATTCTCCTGGATTTTAATGAATTTCTCTACCAGATGAAGCTTATCTTCATATTCATACAAAAGTTTGTCGCACCGCTTGATAATATCATGTACACCCTGTCTGCTGATTTCAAAATCCGTTGCAATCTCGCTTAGTGACATATCATTAAAAACGGCTTCTTCATATATGGAACGCTGATGACCGGTAAGTAACTCTCCGTAAAAGTCATACAGCAATCCTCTTTCCACAATTTTTTCCATGTTACTTCTCCATGTGCAGATAGCGAATAAACCTCTGCAACCTCAAAATCACCTGCAAAATGTGCACAGTAGGTCCGCAACGTCTATAAATATACACGAAACGAATGAGACTGTCAAGCCTTTTTCCTTGACAGTCCCATTTTTTATCTTATTTTTCTTTATCCTCTTCTTTATTCCATTCTCGCATGGACATAAAAATATTATCCCAACCTGTTTGCCACTGCAGAAATCACCGGTGTCAAAATATCATGGGACACCGTTTTGCCCAAATAACGAAAAGCAGTGATAGCCATCGTATCTGTGGAAACACTCTTGTGAAAGCCTGCATCATCCAGGGCTTTTTTAACCACGCGGGATGGCGTATTCATGAACTGGCGTTTAAAAGGGCTAACCCCTTTGGAATAGCGCTCGCTTATATCAAAAAACGGTGTATTAACCGGTCCGGGACAAACTGCCATAACGTAAACCTTCCGGTTTCGCAGCTCTTCTCTCAATGCCCTCGAAAAAGAAAGCACATAGGATTTGCTTGCCGCATATACCGCATACCCCGGGAAAGGTGCAAATGCTGCAGAGGAGGCCACATTAATCATATGACTTCCCGCCTTCATAAAGGGAAGGCACGTGCCGGCCATCCATGTAAGTGCTTCACAATTCAGCCGGAGCATATCAGTGGAATCTGCAATGCGCTGTTCACTGAACCGCCCGTGCAAGCCGGCGCCTGCGCTTTGAAACAGCATTCTGATGCTGGGAGAAGCCTTCATCAAAAACTTTCTGAATTCCTTCCGTTCTTCCTCTGACGTAACGTCCATTGCAATGGTTCTTACACTATGTTTTAAACGCGCTGCCAAATCCAGAAGTTTCTCTTCTCTTCTGCCGATAATCCATATCTCATCAAGGCTTTGAAATCTTTCATCAATCTGAATGGCTGCCTCATATCCGATACCGGATGTTGCTCCCGTAATAATCGCAATTTTCATATTTTCCTCCCTCACCCCCGATTACATCGACTAATACTTTTTGTACCCCTTTCCGTATACTTCTCCGGCATCGGATACAATCATAAAAGCCTGTTGATCCAGTTCCTTAACCGCCTCCTGTAAAAAGGGGGCAATTCGTTTCTTCACTACACACATTATAATCAATTTTCGCTGATTTGTATAGCCTCCCATTCCTTCCAAAAATGTCACACCGATTCCCAATTCCTTCATAAAATATACAGAAAGTTCCTGCGCATGTTCACTGATGATTATAAACTGTTTGCCTTCATCCCTGCCATAAAGAACAGGTTCCATAACGATACTGATTACCCCTAAAGTAATGGCGGAATACATCACCTGTTCCACATCCCGAAGTACCACAAAAGAAAATGCCAGCACGCACAGATCAACAAGAAGAAAAAGAACATTCACCTTTAAATGCTTCCTGCTTTCACGAATCAGTTTAACCACAATATCCGTCCCTCCTGTCGTCGCACCGGTCCTAAGGATTGTTCCAAGACCCAACGCCATCATAACACCGCCTCCTACGGCAGCCAGAATCAAATCATCCGTCAGCGGAGGAAAATTCTTTAAAATATTGGTAAACAACGAGATAAAAAACAGAGAATACAGGGAAGAAACCACCATTCGCAATCCATATCTGCGCCAGGCTATAATAAGCAGAGGAATATTGATTAGCAAAATAAGTGTTCCCGTATCAATCCCACAAAGGCGATTTAGTACAATGGCAACACCTGTTACGCCTCCCGGTGCAATCTCATTAGGATCCAGAAACAATGCTACGCCAACAGCATATATAAACGTTGCAACGGGCACCACCACTGATTGTCTGTACAATCTTTTTCGCCCCAGTTCTTTCATTCTTTCTTTTATTTCCATATTCTTTTTGCTCTCTTTTTCTTTTCCATATTATTAGGAACGCATTCCCATACATAGAATGCACATTTTGAAAGAAAGCTATTACAAAAAGAACCTTTCGACAGTTTTAAAAGCTGCAAAAAGGTTCTTTTTAATCTCATGTTATTGTTTTCGAAATGATTTATTCTTCAATATCAAATAATGCATTTACAAACTGTTCACTGTCAAACTTCTGTAAATCATCAATGGATTCACCCACACCAATATATTTAACCGGCACCTGAAGCTCTGACTGGATTGCCACGGCAATACCACCTTTCGCAGTACCGTCTAATTTGGTTAAAACAATACCCGTCAAATCAGCCACTTCGCCGAATTCCCTTGCCTGCATCAACGCATTCTGACCCGTACTGCCGTCAAGAACAATAAGATTCTCCCGATGCGCATCGGGAAACTCCCGATCAATGATACGGTTTATTTTCTTAAGCTCTTCCATCAGATTCTTCTTATTATGAAGACGTCCTGCCGTATCACAGATTAATACATCTGTCTTCCTGGCTTTTGCGGCCAAAACAGCATCATATACGACACTGGCAGGATCCGCACCCTCGCCCGCTTTAATAATCTCCACGCCTGCGCGATTGGTCCACACCTCTAACTGTTCTGTTGCCGCCGCACGAAAAGTATCCGCAGCTGCAATCAAAACACGTCTTCCGTCCGCCTTCAGTTTGGCTGCCAGTTTGCCAACCGTAGTGGTTTTACCCACTCCGTTTACACCGATTACAAGAACTACAGACTGCTTTTTCTCAAATTCATATGCAGTTTCGCCTACCTGCATCTGCTCCTTAATATTGGCAATTAACAGTTCACGGCACGCTTTCGGTTCACGGATACCCTTCTCTTTCACCTGTTTGCGAAGTTTCTCAATAATATCGCTGGTGGCATTCACACCGATATCACCCATAATCAACACTTCTTCCAGCTCTTCATAGAAGTCTTCGTCAATCTGGGAAAATCCGTGAAATACGGAATCCATTCCCTGCACAATGTTGTTACGGGTTTTGGCAAGCCCTTGTTTTAAACGGGCAAAAAAACCAAGTTTTTCTTCACTCATCCTAATTTCCCTTTTTCTAAATAACTATTTTAATTCTTTATCAAGCAGATTAACACTTACAAGAGTGGATACGCCTTTCTCTTGCATGGTAATACCATATAACTGGTTTGCCTGATCCATGGTTCCTCTTCTGTGTGTAATAACAATGAATTGTGTAGATTTGGTCATCTTATGTAAGTACTTGGCAAAACGCTCTACATTACTTTCGTCCAAAGCCGCCTCGATTTCATCCAACAGACAGAAAGGTGAGGGTTTCAGATTCTGGATTGCAAATAAAAGTGAAATCGCAGTCAAAGCTTTCTCACCACCGGAAAGTTGCATCATATTCTGCAATTTCTTGCCGGGAGGCTGCGCATTAATCTTAATTCCGGCCTCAAGAATATCTTCGTCATCCATTAACTCCAGGGTTGCCTGACCACCACCGAAAAGCTCCTTAAATACCTTGTCGAACTCTCCGGTAATCTCTACAAAACGTTCTTTAAACTGCTTGCGCATGTTCTCATCCAGTTCTGCAATAATCTCCTGTAACGCTTTCTCCGCCTTCACTAAATCATCATGCTGAACAGACAGGAAGGAGTAACGCTCCGAAACCTCTTTATAGGTTTCGATTGCATTAACGTTAACATCACCCAATTTCTTGATGGCATCCTTTATTTCAGCAACGCTTTTCTTCATTGCCGGAAGATCTGATAACGTTTCATCCCGCATAAGACTTGCGTCATGAAGCGTAATCTCATACTCCTGCCACATGTAACTGCTCTTAGATTCAATGGACTCTTCCGCACGTTCACTCTGGGATTTCAAACGATATATCTCTTTATCCAGGTCCGCAATCCGTTTACTGAGAGCTTCTCTTTCATCAAAGAAACTCTTCTGCTTCACATTTAATTCGTCTTTTTTCGCAATTGCATCATCAAGACGCTTCTTGGTATCTGACTGTGTTGAGAAAGATGCCTCAATTGTCTTCTCGATTTCTGCAATACTCTCTTTCTTCGCCTCGATTTCACCGGCACTCAAATCAATTCCGCCGAGAATCTCATTTTTCTCTTCCTGCAAACGGGAAATCTCGCCGTCTACACGATCCAAATTCTGCTGCTCAAAGCCCTGACGCTGTAATAGTTTCTCAACATTCAAATCCAATTCAGAGACTTTACTTAAACGAGTGGTTTCCTCTTCACGCAAAGCTTCCAGTTTCTGCTGATTCTCAGCAATCTTAGCCGTTTCAAGTGCCTCAGATTCTTCTGAAGCCTTCAACTGCCGGGAAATCATCTTTTTCTCATCGTCAATCGCTTTCATGGAGCTGCGAATCTGTTCTTCTTCCTCTTTCAGTGATTCAAAGCCCTTCTGCGCATTACCGCGTTTTTCCTGTTCTTTCATTACATTCAAACGTGCGGTATTCTGACGAATGAACGCATCCTGCAACTCATCCTTGCTCACTGCAAGCTCTGTTCGCAGTCTGTTACGTTCCTCTTTAATCGCTTCAATCTGTTCAAGAACAGACTCTACTTCTTTGAGAAGTCCGTTTACTTTAGACTCTATCTCGTCCATCTCGCGACGACGTCCCAAAAGATTACTGTTATTCTTAAAGGCACCACCGCTGATGGCACCGCCGGGAACCAAAAGTTCCCCTTCCAAGGTTACCATTCGAATTCCATAATCATATTTTCGTGCAATTGCTAACGCATGATCAACCGTATCTACCACAAGAATTCGCCCGAGCATTGCCTTGGCGACATTTGCAAAACGCTCCTCTGTTGTAACAAGCGCATCTGCCATTCCCACAACGCCTTTCTCCTCTACGGATTCAGGATTTTTAAACTCCTGGGGATTGGTAAGACTGGTCAGTGGCAAAAAGGTTGCACGGCCTAAACGATTTTCTTTCAGGAAGGAAATCATATCCTTCGCGGTTTTCTCATCTTCCGTTACAATATTCTGAATATTGCCGCCTAGCGCTGTTTCAATCGCGATTTCATATTTTTTATCTACTTTGATGATATCAGCAACAACACCGCAAATTCCGGGATGATCCTCTTTTTGCTCCATTACCTTTTTAATGCTGCTGTTGTATCCCTCGTAACGCTCCGTCAGATTCTTGATAGCGTCCAGCTTAGACTTCTCCTGATGGTAAAGAACCTGTTTATCGCGCATATTCTGATCCAGCGTTCCTATTTCTTCACGGATTTTGGATAAACGTTCCTCCATTACCCGCTGCACATCATTGCGCTGTTTAATTTCATCGGATACTTTTCTGAATTCCTCTTCTAAGGCTTCAATCACGCTAACCTGCTCAGCCTCTTCCGACTTTGCCTTTAACAATCTGGCATTTAGCTCTGCCAAACGGATTTCATAATTCTCGTTCGTGGAATCCAGACGGCTGATTTTACTCTTGGTTGTGGCACGTTCACTTAAAAGTTCAATGATTAAATTCTTGCTCTCCTCCACACCAAGATTCAGGCTCTCAATCTCAGTCTGACACTGTAACAGTTCATACCGGGCGCCGTCACGCAAGCCCTGTCCTTCTTCGGTCTGTGCATCTATTTCTTTTTTGCGTTCAATAATAACGCCTCTTTCCGCTTCCATTCTTCCGATGGATTCATCCATGGACAGAAGTCGGTTATTCATATGTTCTCTGTTTCCTTCAGCAGAATGAATCTGCTCTTTTAACAGCTTGATTTCACCCTCTAATTTTTCCCGCAAAACATCTGTGTTAGCCAGACTGGAACGTGAATTCTCAATCTCAGTTTCTAACTCTGTCAGGGTTTCCGAAATTCTTTCATATTCCGCCTTCAGCTTATCATTCGCTTCATTCGCTTCTTCATAATCATGCTCTGCAATTGAAGACTTACTTTTTAATTCTTCCAGCTGTTGGCGTACTTTTTGACTTTCCAAAAGAAAAACATTAACATCAAGTGTTTTGAGTTCTTCTTTCTTCTTTAAATATATCTTTGCCTTCTCGGACTGTTTCTCTAACGGTCCGATCTGCTTCTCTAATTCAGATAAAATGTCGGAAACACGCACAAGATTCTGCTGCTCCGTCTCAAGTTTTCTGCAAGCTTCCACCTTACGTTTCTTGAACTTAACAATACCTGCCGCTTCATCAAAAAGCTCTCGACGGTCCTCCGGCTTGCTGCTTAATATTCTGTCAATCTGACCCTGGCCGATAATGGAGTAACCCTCCTTACCGATACCGGTATCATAAAACAATTCATTTACGTCCTTTAATCGGCAAACATTGCCATTAATCAGATACTCACTTTCACCGGAACGGTAAATTCTTCTTGCTACGGTAACTTCCTCATAATCAATGGCCAGTTCATGGTCTGAATTATCCAGAGTGATTGCTACATAAGCGGAACCAACCGGCTTACGCAACTGCGTCCCAGAGAAAATAACATCCTGCATGGAAGCACCACGAAGCTGCTTAATACGCTGTTCACCAAGAACCCAGCGAACCGCATCTGCAACATTACTTTTACCGCTTCCGTTGGGGCCAACAATACCGGTAATTCCATTATTAAATTTAAATACGATTTTGTTGGCAAAGGACTTAAACCCCTGAACCTCAATACTCTTTAAATACATTTATTCTTAACCCTCTTGTTTCGCTCTCAATTCCTTTAACGCGATATATGCCGCCTTCTGCTCGGCATCCTTCTTATTATGTCCGCAGGCTGTGGCTAAGCAGACCTCATCTACATACACTGCAACTTCAAATTCTTTATTATGCTCCGGCCCCCGCTCTGCAACAAGCTTGTAGAACAGTTTGGAATGACTCTTGCTCTGTATTGTTTCCTGCAGAATACTTTTACAATCAACAAACAACTGTCTCTCTCCGATATCCTCCAAAACATATTTCTCCACGAAAGCCTTGGCAGGTTGAAATCCGCCGTCAATATAGATTGCGCCGATAATTGCTTCAAAAACATCCGAAATGATGGAATTTCTTTCTCTTCCGCCGCCGCTTTCTTCACCTTTTCCCAGTAAAATATACTGTCCCAAATCAATGTCTTTGGCACAAAATGCCAATGCCTGTTCGCATACCATGGACGCTCTCACTTTGGACATCTTTCCTTCTGACATCTCCGGATGATTATGAAATAAATACTCGCTGATACTCAATTCCAACACAGCATCACCCAGATATTCCAGGCGCTGATAACTTTCCCATTTATTAATTTTCAACTCATTAATAAATGAACTGTGTGTAATCGCCTGCTTTAGCAAATCTTTATTGTTAAATGTGTACCCAATTCGACTTTCTACTTCATTGATACAATTCTCTACGTTCATCTTATTCTCCAATTCAGCCGGATTGAATAACGCTTCATTACTCCGACTGTAACTAACCATTCTCTAAATCTGTTCTTTTTTCTGTTCAACCGATTTAATCAGGACGATCGCTTCGCCTACAGTTGTGATTTTTTCAACATCTTCTTCCTTAAAAGATACACCAAGTTCGTCTTCAAGTTCTGTCACAATCTGATAGATATCCAATGAATCCGCCCCTAAGTCACCTAAGAAAGTTGTTTCTTCCGTGATTTCGCTGGGATCAACTTTTAATATATCAACAATCGCCGCTTTTAACCTGTCTAGTTCCATTGATTTCTCCATCCTTTTACCAAAACATACTGTCTAAATCTCTACACTGGATAAGCTTTCTCTGATTTTGCCGTTAATATCATTCTTTTTGAACTCAATACATTGCAAAAGGCATGCTTTTATTTCTACTGATGTAGAATTACCGTGTCCTTTTACGACAAGACCTTTCAAGCCAAGCAAAGGCGCTCCGCCGTACTCAGAGGAAGAAAAACGTTTCATCACATTTTTCATTCCGGGTTTCACCAGGGCACCGCCGATTTTCCCTCGGGTAGTTTCCAGCATGGAAGCTTTAATTGTCTTGACCAATGCTCCGGAAACGCCTTCATAAAGCTTTAAAATAACATTTCCCACAAAAGCATCACAAACAATGACATCAACTGCGCCATAAGGAATCTCTCTGGCCTCTACACTGCCAACAAAATTTATATCCGCACACTCCTTAAGAAGCGGGAATGTTTCCTTTACAAGTGCATTACCTTTCTCTTCTTCAGCACCTATATTTACGATACCAACCTTGGGATTCTCGATACCCATAATATTCTTCATATAGATGCTTCCCATCTTGGCAAACTGAACCAGATTAGAGGGTTTCGCATCCACATTCGCCCCGCAGTCAATCAACAGGGAAAAGCCTTCCACGGTAGGAATAAGGGGCGCCAAAGGCGGGCGTTCCACACCGGGAATACGTCCTACTAAAACCTGTCCTCCTACCAGAACCGCTCCTGTGCTGCCACAAGAAACAAATGCATCTGCTTTTCCTTCTTTCACAAGCTGCATTCCTCTCACAATGGAAGAGTCCTTTTTCTTACGGATTGCCATAACAGGAGGTTCTGCCATCTCAATACACTCTGTCGCATTCAAAACAGAAATTTGTTCCTTATTATATTCGTATTTCGCCAGCTCCGTTTCAATGGCGTCTGCCTTACCAACAAGGCATACGGAAAGCTGCTCTGATTCTTTAATTGCATCGACAGCACCTTTAACGGTTTCCAAGGGGGCATAGTCGCCGCCCATAGCATCTAATGCCACAATAATCTTATCACTCATGTTTGGCCTCTTTCATTATAAAAGCAGTTGCATCTGCATGTCACCAAATTACATACATACATTGTTAACTATACTAAAAATAGGGAAAAAAATCAAGTTTTAAGGAAAATATAATTTTATTATTGACAAAGTGAATATGAGACTGTATAATCTGAAAAGTACGGAATATTTACGATTCACGGAATCGGTTTTGATATGGAGGTGTAACAATGTCTATTTGTCCTAAGAATAAATCTTCCAAAGGTAGAAGAGATAAGAGAAGAGCGAACTGGAAAATGAGCGCTCCTACTTTGGTGAAATGCAGCAAATGTGGTGCTTTAACAGCTCCTCACAGAGTTTGCAAAGCTTGTGGCTGCTACAACAAAAAAGAGATTATTAAGATTGAAGATTAATTAGATCTGGAAACCTTCGATGTTTATCGAAGGTTTTTTTATTGCATAGGGATTTTCTATGCAATAAAAAATACCATTATAATACTCTCACTACAATACTCTCTGCTACTCTACGTCTTAAAAACTGCTCTTATTCTGAATACAGTTTAATCAATCAGTTCATACTGCATCATTTCATACTTCAGATTACTTCCCACAACAATCTCTGCCGGAAGCAATGCTCTTGCCACCAGTTTCAAATCGTCAATTTCCGCATCTGCTCTTTTCAGATGGGCATAATCTCCATCTATACTCTCCACCACGTAATACCAGGTTTCCATATTTTGACACCTCTTCACAAAATTAAACTATTGAAAGGATTCAGACGTTTTTCTCTATTGAATCCGGATGATTCCATCATACTTATAAAATAATCCCCTATCGTTATAAATCGCTTCTCATCTCACGGGAAACAAGAAGCGATTTATATATGTCTGTTTATAATTTACTGTAACTGAGCCTGTGCCACCGTAATTGCAATAACTCCTGCGATATCTTCAGCAGAGCATCCTCTGGATAAATCATTTACAGGTTTCGCAATACCCTGTAAGATAGGGCCGTATGCATCAGCCTTAGCAAGACGCTGTACAATCTTGTAAGAAATATTACCTGCATCAAGGTTAGGGAAAATGAGTACGTTAGCCTTACCTGCAACATCACTGCCGGGAGCCTTAGAAGCTGCAACGGAAGGAACGATTGCTGCATCAAGCTGGAACTCACCATCGACGGTAATCTCAGGATACTGCTCTTTTGCAATCTTGGTCGCTTCTACCATCTTATCAACCAAAGCATGCTTTGCACTTCCTACTGTTGAGTGTGAAAGCATTGCACACACAGCTTTCTCTCCTACCAAAGCTTCGAAGCTTTCTGCAGAAGAAGCTGCGATTGCCGCAAGTTCTTCAGGATTAGGATCCTGATTCAAACCACTGTCTGCGAAAATAAAGGTACCGTTTGCACCGAATTCGCAGTTAGGGACATCCATTACAAAAAATGCAGATACAAGCTTACATCCCTTCTTAGTTTTAAGAATCTGTAAGGAAGGTCTTAAAGTATCCGCAGTAGAGTGGCATGCACCTGCTACCAAACCGTCTGCATCATCTGCCTTTAACATTACAATACCGAAAGTAATGGTATCTTTTAAAAGGATTTCTTCAGCCTGCTCTAAAGTCATTCCTTTTGCTTTTCTTGTTTCATATAAAAGATTTGCATAATCTGCAAATTTATCGCAGTTTGCAGGATCTACAACCTTAGCTGCGCTTACATCTACACCAAGTTTCTGAACACGCTCGTCAATCTCTGCGCGGCTACCGATTAAAACGATGTCTGCCAGCTGTTCTTTGATTGCCTGCTCTGCTGCATAATAAGTTCTGTCATCCATTGTTTCAGGAAGAAGAATTGTCTTTTTGCACTGTCTTGCTTTTTCTTTGATTTTGTCTACAAATGCCATTATTTTATCTCCTTTTTTATGTTTGGGGTTGTCCCTCACCCAAAAGGGGCCGCTCCAAAAATCATTGATATGTAAATTGTTTCTATATAATAAGAACAATCCGACTGTTATTATACATAATTTTTTCCAAATCCACAAGAGTATGCCGCTTTTTTTGTCGAAGTTTTCTCTCTCCGCGACGGATTCACTTTTCACAAACCATTTTGACACTGCTTTCTATCTATGATAAAATGAAACCATTCAGAGCCATACAGATAAATATGTCACATGTGATTGTGTGGGATGAATGATTTGGTTAAATTGCTATGAAGTTAGAATGGGGAATGATGGAATATGAAAGTAGCAGGTATTATAGCGGAATATAACCCGTTTCACAACGGGCACTCTTATCATATCGATAAAGTGAAAGAACTTACAAAGGCTGATTATATTGTTGTCGTAATGAGCGGTGATTTTACCCAAAGAGGCATTCCTGCTCTTATGAACAAATACAGCCGTGCCAAAATGGCATTAAAGGCCGGAGCGGATCTTGTTTTAGAACTCCCCCTCTACTATTCTGCAGGAAGCGCAGAATATTTTGCATCCGGAGCCATAGCTCTTTTGGACAAGATCGGTGTGGTTGATTGTATCTGTTTCGGCAGCGAATGCGGCGATATCCGGATTTTATCTGATATTGCTGAACTCTTAGCAAACGAAAGTGATGCGCTCTCTGAAGCCATCAAACAAAAAGTGAGGGAAGGTTTTACCTATCCTCAGGCGCGTGCCCAGGCAGTCGGAGCATTAATTCCTGATTCCTACAATCATGTAGAAGCAATGAACTCACCTAATAACATTTTGGGGTTTGAATATATCAAAGCACTCAAACTGCGCAAAAGTACCATTGTTCCATATACCAATTTACGAATGGGCGCAGGTTACCATGACAGAATGATATCAGAATGTATGAGTTCCGCGCTGTCCATACGCCAGTCCTTATTAGAGAATAATTCCCTTGAGATGATTCAGTCATCTGTACCGGACTATGTTTATGCATCCATGCAACGTAATTTCCAGAAAAGATTCCCGGTTTATACAGATGATATCTCTTCTGTTTTGAAATATAAGTTGCTTTTAGACGAAGAAAAGGGTTATGATTCCTACGTAGATATCTCTTCGGCACTCTCTTCGAAGATATCCAAGAATCTTAAAGCTTACCGCAGCTTCTCCCAATTTTGTGATTTGCTGAAATCCAAAGACATTACTTATGCAAGAGTGAGCCGTTGTCTGTTACACATTCTTCTTAATATGAAGAAGGAAACCCTTGAAAAATATGTGGCTAACGACTATATCTTTTATGCACGTATGTTAGGTTTAAAGAAGGATTCCAAAGAGCTTCTTAGTGCCTTAAAAGAAAAGACTTCCATTCCCATCATCTCTAAATTGGCGGATGCGGACAAAATCCTTTGTCCTCTGGGAAAGGAAATGTTAGCAAATGATATTCTGGCAGCCCACATATATGACTCCATCGTATCAGACAAGTTTAACACCAAACCTACCAGCGAATATTCACGGGAGATTGCAGTTCTCTGATTCACGCCTATCGTTGCATCATAAAAGAGCTTATCCTACTCACAATATTGTGACGGGATAAGCTCTCTTTTATTGTTTAAGGCGGGGAGTTTTGGACTCCCCGCCTCAATCAGTCTACTGTTCCGTTAAATCTTACGGCCAAAGTGAAAAGGTCTTCTGAACAATCTTGAATTTAACCACTTTTGTTCCACAGTAATTTCCTTTACCACGGATAATCACACTTGCAGTTCCTTTGTTTACATTATTTCTGTAACCAATGATTTCGTAATCGTTCTTGGAAAGTGTAGTATTTCCAACCTTAACCGTAATATCATCCTTACCGGGCTCTACTGCATAACCGGTATATTCCTGTGATTTAACAGTTACTTTTGCTTTGGAAATATCTCCCTTTGCAATTCTGTAAAGTCCTACCGCTTCGCCGGTATAATTGCCTTTACCGGTAATCGTAATCTTAATCACAGTACCTACGGGTAAAATATCTCCGCTTTCAATTGCAGCACCTGCTTTACGGAATACCTTCTTGCCCTTATTTGTAACAAAAGTATCTACAGAATAAGCATACTTAAAGGTCTTCTCATAATCAGTACCTGCTTTCAGATTCTTACCATCAGAATCCATTAATACAGGCTTTGTAGGATAAATATCTGCTGCTTCCTGATAGTTAACATCAGGAATAATCAAGCTTACATTGCTCAATGCCTGAGCAGTAATTGTGTAATATGCAACACGGGAAGCGTTAAAGTTCTTCTTGCCCTTAATGGTCATAGAAGCTACACCCTGTGCCTTATTATTCTTATAAGATACACTGTAGTCAATTCCCGATTTCAATACCATATTGCCATAGGTAAGACGAACCTGAGGCTTGCATCCTCCCTTTACATAAGCATATACGGCATCGCCTGTAATAACATTACCTCTGGAATCTAAGAAAGATACCGTAAGGTTGTTTACATTCACCGCAGCAATCTTAAATTTCTTTGTAACAGTTCCGGTGTATCCACCCTTACCTTCAAATACTACGCTTGCGGTTCCCACAGTTACATTCTTGCTGTAACTCTTAATCACATAATCTTTACCGAGTTCCAAAGTCTGACCATTGTAAGATACGCTTGCGGTCAAAGGATCTTTGCCTTCATTTAACTTAATCGGCTCACCGGTATAAGTTACGCTTGCTTTGTTAAATGAAATCTGAGTCTTCTTCATTAATGCAATAGGATTAATCTTGAAGTTAACTCTCTTTGAACCTGAGTAATCATTAATACCGGTAATAATTGCAGATGCAGTTCCTGCATCAACATTATTCTTCAAAGTTACGGTGTAATCAACTCCTTCTGCAAGAATTGTACTTCCGTTCTTAACAACGATTTCAGGAACAACAGGACTTCCCGTATACGGCATTGCCTTTGTTACGGAAATCTTCATCTTTGAAATCAAAGCATTGGGTTTCAATACAAAATCTACAGTTCTGACACCGGTATAATTTCCTGCACCGGTAATCTGAACGCGATATGTACCTGCTTCAACGTATCCACCCATGGAAGAATCGGGATAAGATACGGTAAAGTCTTTCTTATTCTTCAGTTTGGTTGTTCCACGATAAACAGTGGGAACCGGTTTCTGAAGTTTACCGTTTGCTACTGCATAAACATTATCAGCATCAAACTCTGCTCCGTTGATATCAAGAGGTAAAATATTAAACTTCACTGCAATCTTACCCTTGTAGTCACCCTTCGCCGTAATGGTTACGGTAGGAGCCTTCTTAGCATCTGTCTTAGCAGCATTCTTATTATTTGAATACTTAATGGTATAATCAACATTCTCTCTTAAAAGAGTCTTGTAGTCGTATACTCTCACATCAAATGTAACAGCTGTTCCGGAATAAACCGCATCCTTAATTCCTGCAACCCAGATACCCTGAGGTACTTTACTTGCATCTTCAAAGCCTGCACGGTCTTCTTCGCGAATATCACCCCAGTTTCCGGATTCATCAATAATAGTATACTGATACTGAACTACAGGGCTGTCGTTATATCCATCTTTCTTTGTAACTGCTTTAATCACAGTATCCTTTGTAATCACAATACTGTCTGCATAACGAAGACTGCTTGTGGTAGGATAGCTTCCGTCTACAGTATAGTAAATATCTGCTCCGGGAGTCTTGGTTGTTAAAGTAATCTTTGTGCCTGCTGCAATCTCTCCGCTTTCATAATTTGCAACGGGAGGCTCTGCAGAAGCTGAGCTCATCCAACGGGCAAACAAAGTATGGTTTTCAGGAATTGTCACGATTGTCTCAGAAGTAATCAACTGATTATTCTCAGTAAACCAACCTTCAAAAGTATATCCGTCTCTGGTTGCGGTTGCCATCTTTGTTCCGTAAGGCTGACCAAATTCAACGGTAATCGACTTAGTGCTTACTTTCGCATTGTCTGCATTTCCGTCAAATTTAACGGTGTACTGATTTGCTTTCCATCTTGCATACAAGGTTGTATTTTCAGCTCCCTTGAATACCGTAGAGGTAGTAATCTTTGTGCCGCCCTCTGCTTCCGTATACCATCCTTCAAACTTATATCCGGGATATTCGGGAGTCGGAAGGGTTCCGTATTTCGCACCATATGCAATTTCACGGCTGGACTCATCACAAGTACCGCCCATTGCATCAAAGAATACAATATACTTATTTGCTTCCCACTGTGCATAAATCTTCACAGTCTGATTCTCTGAAGTTGATGTGGTTTCAATACCACTTACCATTTCTCCAAATGCATAAGCTGTACCGGTTCCATCCGACTTGGTGTTCCATCCGGTCTGGGTATATCCTGCTCTCTCAAACGCACCGGATTCAGGCATAAAGAAGGACTCTGTTCCTTCTACCTTAATGCTGTCCAAAGAACCGGTTGCATCACTACCATTCTTTTCAAAGGTAATGGTGTATTTAATAACATTCCACTTCGCATAAAGTGTGATATTTCCGCTGGAACCGGATGCAATCTTTGTCACTTTATTCTTAAAGGTATCTTCTTTATACCATCCCTTAAATACATATCCTTTCTTTGTAGGATTCTTTAAAACGATATCCTCGTCATCGAAAGAATATCCGGCAGGGTTATCAGGATGATTCACACCACCGTCTAATACATATGTAATCGTATAGTCTGCTTTGCCCCACTTCGCATATAACGTAAAATCGCCACTGCGTCCGGTCAAATCAGTAACCTTCTGCGTAAATGCGCTGTCAAGATACCATCCCTTGAAATCATACCCCTCTTTGCTTGCGGGATAGAATTTAAATACGTCTCCGGGCTCATATCCGGCAATATTCAAAGGATGATTTGTTCCGCCGTTTAATTCATAGGTAATGGAATTCACATAATAAATCTGATTTCCGAAACCATTGGAAAGCAACCATGTTTCTGCATAAGAACCGCGTACAACATAGAACATTGCCTTTGTGCAGGATTTAAATGCATCATCACCGATTTCGGTTACGCTGGCAGGAATTCTGACCTTTGTAACGGATGTACATCCGCTAAATGCACCTTCTCCAATCTTGGTAACGCCCTGAGGAATAATCATGTTCTCTAATGCGCTACATCCGTAGAATGCATTTGCACCGATTGCAGTAAGAGAATCTCCTTCGATGGTAACGCTCTTAAGTGCGGTATTATCTGCAAATACCAAATCCATAATCTCTGTAACACCGGCAGGCACTGTAAATGAAGTAAGCTTTACACAGCCTCTGAATGCTGCTGATCCGATGCTTGTAACATTTTCGGGAAGATCTACACCAACAAGTGACTTACAACCCTCAAATGCGTGTGTACCAATTATTTTTACGGTATCCGGGAAATTACATTTCTTCATTCCGGAACATTCATAGAATGCGTAATCACCAATTTCTTCCAGAGTATTGCCTGTCTCAAATACCACTTCTTCAAGATTTACGATATTTGCAAGACAATACTGCCCCATCTTTTTCATTGATGCAGGAATTTCCAATGTTACCATAACGGCATCACCGGTTACCTGATTGGTAGAGAATTTGGCACCATAGAATAAATATGCAGGTAATATGGTAACCTTATCTCCGATCAAAATAGTATGAATATTACAATCTGCGAAAATATTCTTGTTGGAAGATGTGACAGCAATTGCATTATATCTCACTGTTGTCAAAACTTCACAAGCATTAAATGCACCTGCTCCGAGGGAAACAACATTCTCCGGAATTGTGATTCCTTCCAATTTCACACAATTTCCAAACGCATAAGAACCGATATGGGAAGTATATTCAGGTATTGTAAAGGATGTAAGTGCCGTACAATACTGAAACGCCTTATCTCCAATCTTCTGTAAAGAAGAACCGGATTCAAATTTAATGTAAGAAATATTGTTTGCATAGTTGGCTGCACCTGCAAATGCACTGCTACCGATTTCAGTAACGGTTGCAGGAATTGTAATAGTACGTCCTGTTGTAAAATGAGCCTTATTAAAGAGATTTGAAGGAATCTTAGTAATTCCTTTTGCAAAAACAACATCCTTTAAAAGACACTCTTCAAAAATACCTACACCACAGGATGTAATGGAAACCGAATCAATGGTTACGGTTCCAATATTTGTACAATTAAGGAATGCCTGTCCTCCGATTGTTGTAACGGATGCAGGAATGTACAACTCCGTAATGGAAGAACAAGCTGCAAATGCCTTTGAACCAATCGAGGTTACATTTCCGGGAATTGCCATAACAGTTCCTGCCTGTACGTATCCGGGTACGGTAATGGAACGTAATGATGAGCATCCCAGGAATAATTCCGTAGGATAAGCAGTAATATTTGAAGACAATGTAATTTTCTTCAATGATAAATTGCTTGAAAATGCACTGCTTCCTACAGAAGTAACAGACTGCGGAACTACTACGTTATCCAGACTAATACATAATTTAAACGCTTCTTTTCCGATTGACTTAACCGTAGAAGGAATCGTTACGCTCTCTAAAGAGGCACATCCACCGAACATTCCTGCCGAAATCTCAGCAATCCCCACCGGAACTACAACTTCCTGAAGGCTGACACAATTCATAAAAGTGTTTGCGCCTAAATTAGCAACCGAATTAGACAAAGAAATTTCTACAACCTGCTCACAATCCGAAAAGCATCCTTTGCCTAATGTGGTAACGGAATTCGGAATATTAATCTTGCCAAATCTGATACACTTAGCAAATGCGTTATCGCCAATCACCTTAACGGTAAGAGGGAAGGTAACATCCTCTAAATACTTACAATTATAAAATGCCGACTCTCCGATGGAAGCCAAAGCACTGGGCTCTGCCGCTGTATCCTCAAAGGTTACATACATGAGGTTGGAATTTGCGAAAGCATTTGTAGCTACTTCCTGAATATGATTCGGAATTACCAGATTATAACCGGTACCTCTGATAGGATCCTCTGTCTCAGGATCATACTCACAATAAAATCTCGCGCCATTAAACAGACCGGAAGGTACAACCTTAGTTTCGTCTGAAAATACAACCTTACTAATGTTACAACCTTTAAAAATGTTGGTTGATGACGCACAGGAAATATTGCTTGCTTCAATCTTAACAGTCGCTAAATTTTCACAACCTTCAAAAGCATTCTTCTCAATGGTAATCAAAGATTTCGTCAGAGTTACTTCCTGCAAGCCGGTACAATCGCTGAACGCTGAATCTCTGATTTCCTGTAAACCTTCCGAAAAAACAAGTTTATTCAATGCTGTACATTTGCCGAATGCCTTATCATCAATAATCGTAAGATCCTTACAATTTGACAAATCAACCACTGCCAAGTTTTCACAGTCATAGAATGCATTGGCACCGATGAAATTAATAATAGAGCCTTCTTCAAACTGAAGCTTGGTAATGGAGTCTCTTAAAGTCTCATCTACCGAAAATTCCCATGCAGAAATACTTCCAACATGAGCCGCAATCGTAAGCACACCATCCTTAAGAGTATAATCTGCTCCGCTTTGCAACGCCAAAGTACCACTATCAGCAACAGCGTTATCATTCTCTAACGCATTCTCTACGGTAATAATTTCCTCAGAGATAATTTCTTCTGCTTCTTCTTCAGAAATCACTTCTTCCGTTTCTTCCTCAGAAGACTCAGATGACACAACTTCTTCCTGCATATCTTCCGATGCAGTTTCTGAAACATCTTCTGTGTCAACAGATGTTACAAATTCAGGACTTGCAGCCTTTACAATCATTGCATTCTCACCGATTGTACCGAAAATCATGAGACACATACAAAGTACTGCAATAATCCTTTTGATTCTTGATCCAAACATCTTTTCTTTTCTCTCCCCTTTCATTTTTTGGTAGTATTTGGACATGATAAACCAACATTAATTATAACAATATCATTTTTTTGTGTCAATGAAAATATATGCCCACACAGAGGTTTTCTGCATTCTGTCGAATCTGCTTTTTACGTTGAGATAAAAGAAAAAAAATGCAAACCGGAATTCTCCGATTTGCATTCATTTCATTATAAAATGCAATTAGTTTTTAAAGCTGTGGATAGGAGCCGGGATTCTGCCTCCGCGATTTACGAATGCATCACAGGAGAAAGAATTAACAGGCATAATAGGCGCATAGCCCAACAAGCCTCCGAACTCAACCGTCTCACCTACCCCTTTGCCTATTACGGGAATAATACGCACTGCGGTAGTCTTTTGATTAATCATTCCGATTGCGAGTTCATCCGCGATAATACCGGAAATGGTGGTTGCCTTTGTATCTCCCGGAATTGCAATCATATCAAGTCCCACCGAACAAACACAGGTCATGGCTTCCAGTTTTTCTAATGTTAACGCACCTGCCACAACCGCATCAATCATTCCCTGGTCCTCGCTGACGGGAATAAAGGCACCACTTAATCCACCCACATAGGAAGATGCCATTACACCACCCTTTTTAACCTGATCATTTAAAAGGGCTAACGCTGCCGTAGTTCCGGGAGCACCCGCATATTCCAGTCCAATCTCGCAAAGAATATCAGCTACGCTGTCTCCTACTGCAGGAGTCGGCGCAAGGGACAAATCCACAATACCAAAAGGGACATTCAATCGCTTGGAAGCTTCCTTTGCAACCAGCTGTCCCACTCTCGTAACCTTGAAAGCAGTCTTTTTAATGGTTTCACAAAGAACCTCGAAATTTTCACCACGAACCTTTTCCAATGCGGTCTTAACAACACCGGGACCGCTGACACCCACATGAATGACACAATCTGCTTCCGTTACACCATGAAAAGCACCTGCCATAAAAGGATTATCATCCGGTGCATTACAGAATACCACCAGTTTCGCACAGCCCAGAGAGTCCGCTTCCTTGGTTGCTTCCGCTGTTTCCTTAATAATCTCTCCCATCATTTTAACGGCATCCATATTGATTCCGGTCTTTGTGGAGCCTAAATTAATGGAACTGCAAACACGATCTGTGGTGGAAAGTGCCAGCGGAATGGATTTCATTAACAATTCTTCTGCCGGTGTCATTCCTTTGGATACCAAAGCGGAATAGCCGCCGATAAAATTCACACCTACCACTTTGGCTGCGTCATCAAGAACTTTTGCAATCCCCGCAAAATCTTCCGGTGTCTTGCAAGCCGCCCCGCCCACCAGTGCGATTGGCGTAACCGAAATTCTTTTATTTACAATGGGAATACCGAATTCTCTTTCTATATCTTTCCCTGTTTGCACCAGATTTTTAGCGTAAGTCGTTATTTTTTCGTAAATCTTCTTTTTGCAAAGTTCCAAATCAGGATCAACACAATCCAAAAGACTGATTCCCATAGTAATGGTTCTCACATCAAGATTTTCTTTTTCAATCATCTGATTTGTTTCTGCTACTTCATATATGTTAATCATCAAAATTTCTCCTTGATTTCCTATTCTTTCGGGCAGCTTTTGCTCCCGTACAAATTAGATTCGATGCATGCTGTCAAAAATTTCTTCTCTCTGGCACTTAATCACAACACCTATCTCTTCACCGATCTGCTCCAACTCACCGGCAACATCCGCAAAAGGTTTGGATGACTGATTCATATCCGTAATCATCATCATATTGAAATATCCCTGTACAATGGTCTGGGAAATATCCTCAATATTGATGTGATTGTTTGCAAGATATGTACAAATCTTTGCAATAATACCAACACCGTCTTTCCCTACTACAGTAATAATTGTTTTCTTCATTTCTTTCTCCTCACAATCTTATCAATATTCTAAACCGACACAAAGGCCGATGCCTGGTCCCGTTTGGCCACAAGAATCGGGAAATCATTTCCGTTAAAAGGAGTATTTCCCATGGTTACTTCTAATTTCACGGTTTCATAAGCAAGTTCCGGCAGATTATTCTCCTTGCTTAAATGTCCCAAGACAATTGTCTGCATATCATCATGTAAAATGTCTGACAGAAGCCTTCCGCTGCTTTCGTTGGACAAATGCCCCCGTTTTCCCAAAATACGCTGCTTCAAAACATATGGGTACGGCCCTACCTGTAGCATTTTCACATCATGATTTGCTTCCAAAAGAATCGCATTCATCCCTTTCAGATTCTCAACCACATAATCGTCATACATTCCCATATCCGTTGCTATGGCAACTTTTTTGGAGCCGCAACGAAATCGGTAAGCCACCGGTTCATTGGCATCATGGCTGATTTTCATGGAATTCACTTCTATATCCTTTATCATAAAAGGTTCGTCCGCCGCAATCTCATGCAATAATCCGGGATCCATGACCCCAAGAGACTTACTCTGCAAAACACCCGCAATAGTGCCCGGGGTTGCATAGATAGGGATTCCGTACTTCCTTGAAATCACACCCAGGCCCTGTATATGATCAGAGTGTTCATGGGTAATCAGAATACCGTCAATATCTCTTCCGGTCAGTCCGATTTCATTCAATCCCTGTTCCGTTCTTTTATTGCTGATTCCCACATCCACCAACAAATGCGTGGATTCCGAACCAACATAGATACAATTGCCGCTACTGCCGCTGGCAATACTAACCATCCTCATGTTTCTTATTTATTCCTTCCAAAAAATATCCAGTACGTCACCCTCATTAAGTTCCTGGGCATACTGCGCGGGCGCATTATTCAATCGGGTCACAATAAAACGTCCGTTGGCTTCATTGAGATTAAAATCTATAAAATCAAACACATCTACAAACATGTAATTCGCTCTTCCCGATAAAACCACCGGTGCATCATTTACAATGACATGCAAATCCCTTGTCAGTGTTTCTTCTTTCACTTCCGCCGGCTCTTCTTTCACCCTTTCGTGCGGACGCTCCTCCGTTTCAGAGACACCTCCGATTATTTCAAACGAAAACTTATCATAAACCTTAGTTTCCGCATCAGCTTCCTTATTGTTTACGGAAACAAACTGCCCCTCTTGCAATGTAACATCCAAAAACTCCAGAATCTGTGCCACTGTGTAATAATCCAAAAGAAGCACCTTGTCACCCGGCTGAATTCTATAAGAGCCTGTTTCAAACGCACCGTTTACCATAGCCACTTTGGGGAAGGTTACGTTTTTACCTTCCACTTCAATGGTAATGGTTTCCGATAAGTCTACTACTTTCTCAAGAATTGTTGATGCATCCTGACCCACGGTAGACGGAATTACTTTAATGATGTCATTTCCCTGAATCATGGTATGTAAATCCGCAGGCTTATCATTTAAGAACACCTCTGCGGCTTCCCCCTGTTCCCCCTTAACCGTTTTTTCTTTGCCGTTTACCGTAAAAGTAAGACTCTTTCCGCGCTTCGGGAACAAATCCTCATTGTTCATGCCAAACTGCATTACGGCGTCTACCACACAAAGTTTACCGTTATCATATAATTTCAAACGTTCCTCATTAAAATTCACAAACACAAAATTATTGCTCTGTTCAAAGAAATTCAAGCAAATTCCCAAAGGAGTAATCAACATGGAATCTCGCTTCAGTGTGTCATCAAGGAACGCAATTTTCTGCATTACATCCTCTCCGCGAAGAGCAACTCTTTGTACGGGAATACCTATTTTTTCTGCCAGCTTAACGGTGTATCCTTCAATTCTTCCGCCACCGCCCACGACAAAAACTGCACTTACGGGCTTGTCTCCATTCAAGGAAACAATTGATTTTGCCACATGATCCGTCATCTGCTCCAACGTGGGATTTAGCAAATCAAGCACTTCCTGTCTGCTAATCACCTGGGAGAGCCCCATAATGTCTTCATATGTAACCTGGTCGGTCTCTTCAATTCCTCTTTTAATCTGCTCGGCAACCGCAAACTCTACCAGACAATGCTGCGTAATAATATCCGTCAGACAGTCTCCTGCTTCGGGAATCATTCCGTAAGACGCAATACTGCCGTCTTTGGTAATACAAATATCACTGGTACCTGCGCCCACATCCACCAATGCAATATTCAACATTCTGAATTTTTCCGGCACTGCAACCTCCATGGCTGCAATAGGCTCCAGTGTCAAATTCGCTACCTTCAAATCTGCCAGCTCCACCGCCGCATATAATCCGTCAATTACTTCACTGGGCAAAAAGGTTGCGATCAAATCCATTCCGATTCTGGTTGCTTTATGATTTTCAAGATTGGAGATTATGTTTCCGTTCAAATAATATCTGGTAACGCTATGACCTACGCAATAGAATTTATCATCACCGGTCTGATGTTTCAAAAATTCTTCGTATGCCTTTTCCACACCCAGTGCGTCCAACTCATAAACAATTTCATCGGTAATTACTTCTTCTTTATCATAAGTAATCTCTACGCTGGCTGATTCCGTACGAAGAACACGACCTGCCGCCGCAATACATACTTCGTTTAATTTCCGGTCGATTTTTTCTTCCAGAATCTCCTTTACCTCTACAATGGTAGAAGCAACCTTCCCGATGTCGTGAATCTGACCATCTACCATGGCTCTGGTTTCATGCTCTTTCACAGCCTGGGCAACCACGTAAAAAATATCATTTTTTCTGTAACCCACTGTTCCAACCACGCTTCTGGTTCCGATATCCAACCCGAACACAAGCGTGCCGGGAAAATTCATCATTTCTCCCATTGGTACTCCCCCATAATATCATCTATTTTTTGGTATAATTCCTCTAAAGAAAAATCATTTATAATCACACGGTCCGCATACTGCAAAAATCCATCTTTCGAAAGCTGGTTCCTTGCAATCCCGTCAATTCTTTCATCCGAATATCCCCTGGTTTCTTTTAACCGCAATCTCCGAACGGAAGGCTCGGAACAAATATACCACAATTCGTCCAAATCGTCCACATATCCTGCTTCAATTAAGAGAGCCGCCTCGATAAAAACAAACGATTTTTCTCCTTTCGCCCTCACTTCTTCTACCCGGCGAAATATTTCCTCACGAACCGCAGGATGAATAATATCATTTATGGCTTCTACCAAATCCGGATTCGCAAAAATCTTTTCCGCAATCATGGCTTTATTTAACTGTCCGTCCGGTAAAATTATATCAGCTCCCAGCAAATCAATCACCGGCTGATAACAGCTTTTTCCGGGCATTTTAACCTCATTTCCGATATGATCCGCCACCAGCACCTCACAAGGATAGTTCTCTGCCAGGTAAGACAAAACAACACTTTTCCCCGCCCCGGCTTCCCCTGTTATTCCAATCAGACGGAATCCACCATTTTTATTCTCTTCCTTCGGACTCATACACACAATATTCTCCAACTAATTTTTTGTTCATGGATTATTTCGTTTCATACCAGTTCGCGCCGGTATGCAAATCCACTTCCAAATGAACCGCCAACGCCGAAGCATGTTCCATCTCTTCCCGCAAAATCACTGCCGCCTGCGCCTCTTCCTCTTTATATACCTCTAAAAGAAGTTCATCGTGCACCTGTAAAAGAATCTTTGAACGCATTCCCTCTTCTGCCAAACGGTCTCTGACACGCAACATGGCGATCTTCATAATATCCGCAGCAGTTCCCTGAATCGGTGCATTCATGGCAACTCTCTCTCCAAATCCTCTTTGCATAAAATTGGAGGACTTCAGTTCCGGGATCGGCCGTCTTCTCTGGTACATGGTAAGGGAATATCCCCGTTCTTTGGCATCAGACACTGCACGGTCCAAAAACGTCTTAATTCCGGGATAGGTATTGAAATATTCCTTAATATATGCATCCGCTTCCTTTTTGGAAATGCTTAAGTCCTGACTTAACCCAAAGGAACTGATACCGTAAACAATTCCAAAATTGACTGCCTTGGCATTTCGTCTTTGCAGGGCGGTCACTTCTTCGAAAGGAACATGAAATACCTTTGAGGCAGTGAGCCGATGTATATCTGCCTCCTGGCGATAAGCATCAATCAATTCTTTATCTTCCGACATATGCGCCAGAATACGAAGTTCAATCTGGGAATAATCAGCATCCATGAAAACACAGCCGTCTTCCGGCACAAACACCTTACGAATCTGCCGTCCCATTTCCATTCGAATGGGAATGTTCTGTAAATTCGGTTCCGTGGAACTAATTCTTCCGGTTGCAGTGATGGTCTGATGAAAATTGGTATGAATTCTTCCATCCTCTTCAATCTGCGCCCCTAACCCTTCCGCATAGGTTGACTTTAATTTGGTAAGGCCTCTGTACTCCAATACATCCGCTACGATAGCGTACTCGGATGCAAGCCCTTCCAGCACCTCTGCTGCAGTGGAATAACCGCTCTTCGTCTTTTTTCCACCGGGAAGTCCCATTTTTTCAAATAAAATCTCACCTAACTGCTTGGGGGAATTAATGTTAAAATGCTGGCCTGCCGCTTCGGTAATGCTTGCCTCCAGTTCTTCAATCTTGACCGTTAACGCATCCCCGTATGCCTTTAATTCTGCAGGCTTTACTATAACACCCCTTTGTTCCATCTCAAATAAAACCAAAGAAAGAGGCATTTCAATTTCCCTGAAAAGTTTCTGCATATCACACTTCAGTAATTCTTCCGAAAGAATCGGTGTAACCCTGTATATTGCATTGGCTTCATTACAGTAAAACCGGATGCAGGCTTCTCTATCAGCGATATATGCTTCTCCCGCAGTCTGCTTTCCGAATTCCTGCTTGAAATTTGCCAAAGACATATTCAAATATTCTGAAGCGATATCAGAAATCTCGTAATCACTTTTTAACGGATTTAATAAAAATGCTGCAATCAAAACATCTGTCAGATTTTCCGTCAATTCTTTGGAAAGCTTCTTTTCTTCCCCCCGGCCTGCCTTTCCGCCGTCACCGGCTTCGTGTAGCTCTTTTGCGCCATCATTTTTTATCAGATATTTGTAATTCTCTTTTACCTGATAAAAGGAAAGATTACAGCCCTCCTTATATAATGTACGAATTCCTTCTAAAACAATATCCTCGGAAAGTTCTCCTTCCGCCGGTACAAAATATGCATTTTCCTCTTCAAATGAAAACGCAATTCCGTGAAGGGACCGGGGAATGACCGTTTCAAACAAAGAAAGCTGTACCGGCTCAGATTCCGTCTCCCCTTCTCCCGCCGGAATCACCCGAAGTCCTACACTGCCGGCTTTGTTAGCAGCTTTGAGCATTTGTTCATATTCTCTCTTCGTATCGATTTTCTGTATTGAAATCTCACTGCTTTGTCCGATTACAGACACATCAAATCTTGTGAGAATGGATTTTAACTCCAGTTCCCTGCAAATCTCGTACGCCTCTTTGGTCAACAACTCTCCCATCAGCGCATCTTTCGGCGCAAAGGGAATATCCGCATCGATCTCAATACGGGCCAGTGCAAGGCTTAATTCTGCCAAATGTCGATTCTCAATGAGACTGCTTTGGATAGACTTTTTGGTAATTTCATCAATGTGTTCATAAACACCTGACACACTTTTATAGGTTGTAATCAACTCCGTAGCTGTTTTCTCACCCACCTTGGGTACACCGGGAATGTTATCGGAAGTATCCCCCATTAATGCCTTTAGTTCAATGAACTCCAAGGGTGTTACGCCGTACTTCGCCACAACATCCTCCGGATAATAATTCTCGACCTCTGTTTTTCCGCCTGCTTTCGTCTTGGGAATACGAATCTTAATGTTCTCATCTGCAATCTGCAGCAAATCTCTGTCTCCGGAGATAAGAGAAACCTCCATCCCTTCTTTCATTGCCCTCTTTGCCATGGTCCCGAGAATATCATCTGCCTCAAGCCCGGGTTTCTCCATAATCAATATTCCCATAGCAGTTAAGAGTTCTCTAATCACGGGAACCTGCTCATGTAACTCTTCCGGCATGGGTTTACGTGTACCCTTATATGCCTCATACATCTTGTGACGAAATGTTTTTTCCTTAACATCGAAGGCAACCGCAAGATACTGCGGCTTTTCCTCATCCAGAATTTTAAACATAATATTTAAAAAGCCGAAAACAGCATTGGTATGAAGGCCTTTTGCGTTGGACAAGAGAGGCACCCCATAAAATGCTCTGTTCAAAATACTATGTCCGTCTATCAAAACTATTCTATCTTTCATAAATATTTAAAACCCTTTCCTTCCGTCTCCCTTTTTACTGCAATGTCAAAGCAATAACATAACACGCCACCAACACCACAAAAATACCAAACATTACTACCTCTCGCCGGGTACGTTTCTTCTTTTCTGCCCATTCACTGCTTTCTTTCATAAGGGAATTCAAATCTTTTTGTAAATCAAAAGCTTCCGCGCTGTCCAATTTTTTCAAACCGTTCACAACCAGAAACTCAATGGAAAGTTCTTCCTTACATGCGGGACATTTATTTACATGCTCCAAAAACGCAATGGTATCTTTGTAATCCAAATTGCGCTCAATAAATTGCGGTATATTCTTTTCAATATCCATACACTTTACTTTTACCATTTGCAATGCTCCCGCCATTTCATATAAAATCCCAATTATAGTTATTATACATCATTTTCTCATCTTTTAAAAGAAAAACAACATGCTTTCCGTCTTATTTTGCACCTCACCAAATACCATCAAAACAGTCCTTCTAAAATCATAAATATTTTTTTATTTTTTACTTGCCATGACATAAAAAATGTGTTATCATGAACAACGGTTGATAAACCACGCCGGCGTGTCGGAATGGCAGACGAGGCAGACTCAAAATCTGTTGTGGGCAACCACGTATGGGTTCAAGTCCCATCGCCGGCATAAAAAACCTCTTGATTTCTCAAGAGGTTTTTTCTTTTACTATTCTGTTGATTCATTTCTACCCATAAGTTTCTTTTCTTCCTTACGACTTATCTTACGATTCTAATCTATGCAATACTCAGCATATTTCATATAATCCCTGCGTAATAATTTTCCGCAAAGCAACATTCCGTTTTCACAAAACTCTTCTTCCTCGATAATTGCGTTTTCTTTAAGATAGGAATAAACATTTCCCTTATCATAAGGAATCATGAGTTTACATAAAACAAAATCTCTCATGAAAGAATTCTGTATCATTTCCATCAGTTCTTCAATTCCGATTTTTTTAGACGCACTCATATAAATGCGATTCCCACGGATATTGGGCAACATGGAAGGCTCAAAAATAATATCTGCCTTATTGTATACATATATCACCGGAATTCCGCCGGCATCCAAATCCTGTAAAACCTTAGTTGTTATGTCAACCTGTTCTTCGTGATTAACATCTGACGCATCCACAACATGAAGAAGCAAATCTGCATCCTTTGTTTCCTCTAACGTAGAATGAAAAGCCTCCACCAGAGCATGAGGAAGATTGCTTACAAATCCAACGGTATCCGTCAATAAAAACGGGATTTTTCCATCGCCTTCAATCCTTCGCACCGTTGTATCAAGAGTCGCAAAAAGCATATCTTTCTCAAATACCTTCTTTTCCTCCTCCACAGTACCGGTATTACTGTAATATTCCATAAAAGAATTCATCAAAGTAGATTTACCTGCGTTGGTATATCCTACCAATGCCACACGAAAAACTCCGTTTTTATCTCTGCGTTTCCGCTGTACTTCACGGTTTTCCTCCAACTCCTTCAATTCTCTGCGCAGCTCTGTCAACCGATGTTCCAAATAACGACGGTCCAACTCCAGTTTTTTCTCTCCGGCACCTTTATTACTCATACTGCCGCTACCGCCACCCTGGCGGCTCAAGGCATCATGTAATCCCACCAAACGGGGCAGGGTATACTGTAATCGTGCTACTTCCACCTGTACTTTTGCTTCACGAGTTCTTGCTCTTTTTGAAAAAATCTCCAAAATCAATGATGTTCTGTCCATAATCGGAAGATGCAACTGATTTTGCAGATTACGAAGCTGTGAAGGCGAAAGAGTCTGCGCCATAATAATGATATCAGCCTCTAAATCTTCTGCCATCTCTTTCACTTCTTCTACTTTACCGGGGCCAATCAATGTGGCCTTATTAGGCACATCCAATTTCTGGGTGAGCATACAAACAACTTCCATGTTGCATGCTTTTGCCAGTTGCTTCAATTCATTCATAAACAAATCGAAATCAGCCTCCTGATTAAAATCAGCACCCACAAGAATTGCGCGTTCTTTTTCCTCTTTCTCATTAATATCCATAAAATACTGTTCCGACATTCTATACTCCGTCCTTATACTTTAGCCTATTTAAATGAAATCAACTCATGCTTTACTATCTAATTCTATCTCTTCTGCCTTAATATGTCTATGTAATCAAAATATAATTCAAAAAAAGATACCAATATTTCCATGCGAGGCTGCTAAATTTTCTTACACCTGGTATTTCAATACAAAAAAAGACTGATTGCCACCAACCAGTCTCATCTTATAGGTTTGAAACCTTCAAAACTGAACACAGTAACCTTGAACCAAGATTCTTTCCTAACACGTTCCTAACCTGGATAAGCTTTCGATCTATTAGTAAATGTCAGCTGAATGCATTACTGCACTTACACCTCATTCCTATCTACCTCG
>JAZOAG010000025.1:0-8700 GCA_045595325.1 Lachnospiraceae bacterium | reverse complement strand
TGATGCCCCATCATTTCCTGTTTTCGCCACATGATATTCCATAATGTTCTCTATGCCTCCCTTTTATCCGCTTTATTCATTTTACCATTGCCCATTTCCGATAATATCTTTTGTCTGTGGAAATGTCGTTGCAACACTTCCAGAACAGGGACGGTTTGCCGTGCCATATATTCTCCTTCCGACTCAGATAAAGATGCAGTTCTAAAGAACCCTCTCCACCTGAATCACATGTAGCGAATGTTCTGAAAAATCATTATACGTTCCTTTGCTGTCACCAAAACGGTTGTTGTTCAAAAGGATGATGCCGGTTATAAGTGTTGCAATACCCGTTCCAAGAAAAATACTAACCGCAATAAGAATAAAATACATCTTATCCATTATTCCTCTTCCTGCCTTTCTCTTACAAATTTCGCTGTCAGACTGAGTCTGGTCAGTTTCACGTTCTTATGATAGGTTGTGATAAAGCTAAGTCCCACCGCATGTAGAATAAGCGCCAGAACAATCACTGCCACAAACGCACCGATTCCTTCCCCTATCATTGAATACAGCCAAAAAGAACCGGCTGTAAGCAAGGTACTCGCGACGAAAGAAATCCCCAAATACATTGCCCAAAGTTTACCCTTATGCATCGGCACACCCCCGACCATTTTTCCTGTCTGACCGTTCACAAGAATTGTATAGGGTCTGTTTGCATGGCGAAATGTCATAAACCAGATTGGAAACAATGCATAATCGGCATTTCTTACTTCCAGATCCGGATTGCTATTATTTACATAGGGATTCTGTGAATGCAGAACACCTCTCAGCTGTGAATCAAAAAGTTCCTTACAACGTTTCTTTAGCGCACTGTTTAATTGTCTTGCAGATAAATCATTCCGATCCGCATAAAAGCCGGAAAGATATGCCGGTTCAAACGTTCTTAAATCCCCTAATTCAAAAGGTTCCAGACGTTGTGTCGATTCATCCTCCAGTCTTTTGGATGCATCAATATATACCCGCTTAAACTCACACTCCGCCTCGACATTAAATATTTTATTATCCGCAAACACTTCCTCACGGTCGTGGTAATATGCATCAAACAAATAATGCGGAATATAGATGCCGCGTAATTTCTCCACCTCAAACTCTTTTACTGCTTTCGGAGTTAAGATTCCTTTACGAAACATTTTTCTTATGGTATGTAAAACCTCATCCCGCGTAATCCGAAACGGAATAATGTATTTCGGCTTTTTTTCTTTCGATACGCGACTATAAACAACCGAAGGCTGTCCGCAATATGCACACCATGTGGAAACTTCAGTATCATTTACGGCCAATTCCGCTCCGCAGGCAGAACAGGTATAAATCTTAACTTCCATAGTCGACGCATCTTCAAACGCTTCCATCTCAGGATTATATTCGCCTTCTGCCTCCTCCGGTTCTTCTGCCTCCAGTTCGGATGTCTCAAAGAACGAACCGCACCGCAGACACTGCATCATTCCTGAAACCGGATCAAATTCCAATGCACTGTCACAATTTGAACATCTGTATATCATTGTAATCCCTCCATTTATCTGTCGGTTTCCTGTATTACGTACGATAACGGAACCAATTCGTACCCTTTTCAATACAACAATCGAGATTCATCTTATGCCCCCCACTCTGTCAAAACAACTCATCCAGTAACAGATAGTATTCAATCTTCTTCCAATCCGGCTCAATACCAAGCTTCTCAAACAACATATCCGGATTAAAATCTTTCCGAACCTCACCTCCGTATGAGCCGTCAAAATTATGCTTTAAGCTTCTGTAGCAAAGCGCTATATCATTCCATTTGTCACCAATCCCGGCTCTTCCAAGGTCGATAAAGCCTTTCAATGCACCGTTTTCAAGGAAAATATTCGGCAGACAATAATCACCGTGTGAAAGCACAGGTTCAAAGGTTGGTCTGTTCGCTTCCAGCCACGCAAGAAGGTGGGCCGGGTCACGAAAACCGCCTTCACCGAATGTTGTTGGCTCCACATTGTCAACATCCACCAGATTATTCTCAACGTTGGTGCGTGCTTCCTGCAAAACCACATCCAAATCCCGCACGCAGGGACATCCTGTTACATCTGTTTTCCACAAGGTTTTCAGACCGCTTACCAGACCTTCCAATAAAATGTCTTCGTTTTCCAGATAAAATTGGTCGCAAGACATCTTTCCTTCCAACCTGGACATTAGCAGATAGCTTTTTCCGTCTTCCGTTACATACGCAAGAATCTTCGGTACCGGAACCTTGCCGTCCATCCAGCGCATTATGTTAACCTGTCTGTCCGTTTCTTCCGTACTGTCTTCAATCTTTAAGACCATATCATCCAAAATTAAGATCTGACTCCCCGACATGCCGAGTGTATCAAGTGTATATGATTTACCGGCAATCATTTCTTCTATTTGAGACGGTACTTTTATCTGATTCACCATTATATCTCTCCTATATTATAATATTCCGCAAATCTTCCATCATTTCTTAGATCCAAGTCATCTGCTCTTTCCGGCTATAACGCCCATTCATAGATAATCCCATACAATTCTCTGATATAATATGTCGGGAACAACCACCATGGCGTTTGGGCCGGCACGGCGCTACATTCCATCCCCAGTGCATCCGCAACCATAAATGCCCTATATTCATGGTATTCGTTGGTCACAATGGCTATTTCGGGATTTAATCCCTCCTCTTCCATAATGGCTTTTGAAAACAACAAATTCTCTCTTGTGGATGTGGATTCGGTTTCGCGGTAAATTCGTTCCGCTTCAATGCCCTTCTCTACCAAATATCCATACATAAATTCTCCTTCCGAAACAGGCTCATCCGAACCTTGCCCACCGGATACCACACAAAGAGCCTGCGGATGCTCTACCAGATAATCATAAGCTGCATCCAGCCTGGTAGCCAGCATGACGCTTGGTCTGTCTCCATAGGTACGACACCCCAACACCACCAGTGTCGCTGTCTCCGCCGGTGACTTGGACGCTGCATATATCATACAACCGGTTTCTATTCCGACAAGCAGAATAACAGCTCCCGCCATACAGGCACATATACCCAGCATAATTTTACCTGATTTATTTTTCCATATTTTTCGGACCAAAGCATTTACATTCGTCGCAAAAATACAACAAAACAGCATTAGAAGAGATATAATGATTCCGGTTGCATTTCCGAGATTCAGAATTCTTCCCGTCAGGATTGGAAGCACAAACCACCCAACTCCAAAGACACATGTAGTAATCAAAATTATGCGCAGAAAAAGTGCGCTTTTTATTTTGCCTTTTTTCATTTTGTTTCCCTCTGATTCTTTCCGAAATAGTCTTTCCTATTTCTACTAAGTATATCATTTAATGTCCTTTTTCTCAATTAGGAATCTGCTTCCTACGCAGAACATCACAAATCATGTATAAAAATCTGTGTTCCCGCATAAAATATATTGGAAAGGAGTATGAAAATGATACCGGAAACATTTACCCAAAAGGCAATCGCTACCGGAATGATGGTTGCAATCACTGCATTATCTCTCACCGGATGCGGATCCGAACCTACACTTACGGATTTTGCAAGTTATGCAAAAGAAATAGATGAAATCTCCCTGCCCGAGGAGTTCAGCGTTGTTGCTTTGGGAGAAGCAACTCATGGAAATAGTGAGTTTCAGGAACTGAAACTGGACGTTTTCTCCCACCTTGTAGAAACCACAGCAGTACGGGCTTTTGTTTTGGAAGCTGACTACGGAAGCTGCTCATTTGCCAATGACTATATTGTATATGATGAGGGGACAAGCCGGGACGCTGTTAAAAATCTGGGATTTGAGATATACCAAACCGATGAAATGCTGGAACTTGTGGAGTGGATGCACGACCACAATCTGAATGCTTCCGAGGATGAAAAAGTACGTCTTTACGGAATCGATATGCAACAATATCTGGGAAATCTTCAACGTCTCGAAACATTCTATCAGACAACCGATCGAAATAAGGGAGTTGAATATCTTTCTGCCTGGGATACTTATTATATTCAGGAAGAGGGGAAACTAAGTGCAGATAATCTGTCGAATTTGAAAACCTTAGTTAAAGATGTGATTTCCGATTTGGAACAAAACGCAGATACTTATAGAGGTGTTACAAGCGAAGCGACATATGCCTATGCCCTGCAGGCTGCAACCTGCCTGCTTCAGCATCTGGATTTATACGATGTCAGCAGCGACTATATTTCCTATGCTGAAACGCGCGATAAATACATGACTGAAAATGTAAAATGGATTATGGAGCGTGAAGATCAATTATATGGCTCAAAGGTCATGTTATCCGGACACAACGGACATCTTGCGAAATCCGTAAACAGCACTTATACCAATATGGGTGTTTACCTGTCAGAAGAACTAAAAGACCGCTATTTCGTTATTGGCACGGATTTCTACAAAACCAACTGTAACATTGCCAGCGAAAATGGACGCGCAAACCATTCTTTCTGTTCCGAAGACCCTCTGGCCAAAGCAGTCGGCGACATGGAAGAAAATATCTATTATCTTGATTTTGACGAAGCGGCTGCGTCTTCGGAATTGTCTGCCTTAATCAATAGCAATATGAAAACGGGCAGTCTGGGCGAATCCTACTCGCCGCTCATGAAACTGGTAAAAAGAAGTTATCAGCTGGAAATTGCTCCTGCTGACTTATATGATGCCATGATTCTTGTATATCAGGCAACACCGACCGAGGTTTGGGATGAGTAGTGTGTGAAGCTTTGCATGTTTATCGAATATCATCAGGGCACTTATTCCTTTCAGATATCCCAATTATCTAATAATCACTCATACCTCTTCTTAACTTCCTCATAATTCTGCGCCGTCATCAAAGCAGTGCTGTCCGTATTCTTTAAGCTTACCGTATAGGTCCATCTTCCGTATACTTCAATTTTTAAAATCATGGTAAGATTAATAATATAGGATTTATGACATCTCATAAAGCACTTTGCATCCAGTTTTGCTTCTATATTAGCCAGGGAGGCAGACGTCTGAAAGACATCATCTGCAGTGGTTATTAATGTAACACCCTCAATCCGCTCCACCATGATGATATCTTTTTTATCTACAAAAATCAGCTGTTCTTTTCCCTTGATTAATAATTTGTCCTTATTATGATCCGACTCTTTAATTGTCCCTTCGTCAACCGCTTCCGCTAAAAGCTGTTTTTCCGAATAACGACCGTATTCCCGAGACAATTCACTGATTCTGGAGAGGGTCTTTTGTACCCTCTCCAGATTAAAAGGTTTTACCAGATAGTCAAAAGCATAAATCTCAAAAGCATTTGCCATAAATTCGCTATGCGCCGTAGCAAAGATGATTTTCACCTTAGGATCCAGTTCTGTCATCACTTTCGCACAATCCATCCCACTGGCTCCGTTTAAATCGATATCCATAAAAACTACTTCAGGTCTGTATTTGGTGAAATCCGTAACTGCAGAAGCAAAATCCGCACAATCAGAAACTACCTCAAAACCATCCTGCTTTTCAATCATCTTCTTTAAGATTCTGCGAATCTCCTGCTCATCCTCTACTACCATTACTTTTATCATGTAGTCACCTGTTTCTTACTTTCTGCAAAGGCATTTGCGCCATTACCGATATCTTTCTTCATTTCTGTATCTGCCTGAATATTCTGAAGTTTATAATAATCCAACACACCCACATTACCGTTACGAAGAGCTTCTGCCATAGCCTTGGGAATTTCAGCCTCCGCTTCAACTACTGCAGCTCTCATTTCCTGCTCAAGTGCAACCGCCATAGCTCTACGCTCTTCCGCACGTGCCTGTGCAATCTTATTATCTGCTTCTGCCTGAAGGCTCTTTAGATTCGCACCTACATTTCGTCCGATATCAATATCTGCAATGTCAATAGACATAATTTCGAATGCCGTTCCGGAATCCAGCCCTTTATCCAAAACCACTCTGGAAATATCATCCGGATTTTCAAGAACCTTACCATGGCTTTGAGAAGAACCGACCGTAGTAACAATACCTTCACCTACTCTTGCAAGAATTGTTGATTCTCCTGCACCACCGATAAGACGTTCAATGTTCGTACGTACAGTTACTCTTGCTTTGACCAGCAATTCAATACCGTCCTTTGCCACAGCAGAAATCATAGTTGTTTCAATTACCTTCGGCGTAACACTCATGGTTACTGCCTCAAAAACATCACGACCGGCCAAATCAATCGCTGAAGCTTGTTCGAAATTCAGACTCATACCGGCACGTTCTGCTGCAATCAGAGCATTTACAACAGAGTCCACATTTCCACCTGCCAGATAATGAGCTTCCAACTGATTTACCGTAAGCTTAAGACCTGCTTTGGTAGACTTAATCATCGGCATCACAATATGATTCGGTCTTACGCGACGAAGGCGCATACCAATAAGATCAAAAACACTAATCTTTACACCGGACGCAATTGCAGATATCCATAACCCCATAGGCACCAGTGAGAAAAATCCCAAAACCAATAATACTACTATCACTAATACAATTATTTTTCCTAACATAACTTTTACCTCCAAACCTTTCTATATTTCTTTCACCAATAACTGGTTATCTTTTATCTTACTGATTTTGATACGCTTTCCTTTCTCAATATATTTCCCTTCTGAAATCACATCGAAATCAATCTCATCAAAACAACCTTTTCCTCCCGGTCGCAAGTCTGAAATTGCCATTCCCTCTTTGCCTATAAGGTACTCTAGATCCGTGGAATTCAAAAATCCCTGCTCTCCTTTTACATCCTCATTAAGCACAATCGGTGCCTTCATCGCCTTAGATCGTAAAATCGTCATAATCACAGCCAGCATAATTGCCAGAATTATAATGATAACAATGGTCATTACAATTCCCTTTTCCACCGTTTTGGCTGTCATAATCACACCTGCCACCAAACTTATGATACCGCTGATTCCCGGTAATCCAAAGCCCGGCACAGCCATTTCAACACCAACCAGTACAAAACCTATAATTAGTAATATAATACCTATAATCTCTACTATAGTCATTTAAGAACCTCCTTTCTGGAATTCTACCGTAAAAACTGTTCCGTCTTCCCCTGAATTCATCCGAATACTGCCATTGTTCTCCTTCAGAATCTCCGAAACAATGGCCAATCCCATACCATGTCCGCTTTCCTTTTTTGTTGTAACACCTTTTTTGAAAATTAATGCCTGCATATGTTCCGGAATACCCGGACCGTTATCCGCTATTTGAAAAAGATACTTCTCTCTGGTCTCATTAATGTCGACTTCTATTTTCTTTTCACCATCTACTTCGCTCAGCGCCGTCATGGCATTATCCATAAGATTCGACAACACTTTACACAATAGCCAAACCTCCAATGGCAGATGTTGCAAATCCGACTTCACTTCCACATAAACATCAATCCCTTTAGTTTCCGCTTCCTTCATCTTTGCCATAATAAGCGCATTCAATGCAGGTTTCGAAGTTTTCAGAGCTTTTCCGGTCTTCATCATTTCCTTGTAGACCGGATTCAGATACGCTTTCAGTTCCTCATACTCCTCAAGCTCCAGAAGGCCATATACAACCTGTAAATGATTCAGGTAATCATGCCTTACGGAACGCAGTTCAAAATTTAACTGTCTTAGGTTCATGAAACTTTCCTGAAGAAGTGCCATTTCTTTTTTCAATCGTATATAATGCCATAGAATGATAACAATACATACTCCCAATACCACTGCTGCCAAGAGAGAAAATAAAATATAAATCATCTTTTTCTTTTCCTATACCTTATTTGTACAAATAACTGTTGTCCTGCTTTGCTGACAGAGAAAGAATTTCTTTCATGTAGTAAGAATAACAAATATTCGTAAAAATGTAATCCATATCTTTTCAAATATACATTTTTTTATCTCAAGTGTCGGAAATAAGCGAGGGGGGCAAAGAAAAAAAGCATTGTCTCCACAACAACAAGTACTATGAAAACAATGCGTTTTAAGTCTTAAAATATTCAATATTCAGTTTTCATTTAATGCTTACCATTATAATCCGTAGCCATCTAGCAGTCACGATTAAATGTTTATTTTCTTCTACGAATTCAAGGAAAGTATCTTGTAATTCACCTTCCTTTCGCAATCTTTTACCATCCCATCTCATGCGCCACATATTCTTTCAATCTAAAAATCACATATAACGGAAGACTCCATACATGTGTATTACCATCCATATTGTCTCCAACATTTTTTAATGAGGTCTTAATTGCCATTTTAGGATTATAGCGATTACAGAATAAGGGTAAACTTTTAGCCTTTGTATTATCTGCGGACTTTACTTCAATTGGAAGAAGCAATCCTTCATAGTCTGATATTGTTAACGCCGGTGTTAAAATGTAAGAAAACGCCGTTTGAAAATTGTAGGTTTCAGTTCATAAAAAAAAAAATATGCTACAAGGAAAAAGAGGCCTTCCAAACCGGATCCACATAAGGATTTTATTGAAATCAACCTCAAAATTCAAATCTTTCTCTCTGTTACACCTTCAATGCTTTCTCCTCTTAGATCTCTTATCAAATGTATTCAAAAATTCCCTGAATAGCATCAGATACATTGATCATTTCTGAAATTGGCAATCTATCCACTTTCTTATATCCTCGGAGCGACAAATCCAACAATGCAAGTTTTTCACACTGTATATA
>JAZOAG010000024.1:0-22901 GCA_045595325.1 Lachnospiraceae bacterium | reverse complement strand
ATTGCTCTACTTTATCCTTAATAATTGCACATGGCGTATATGATGCTTTAATTACTGTTTGGGCATCTGCTTTATTATAGTAATGAAAAGACAGATTCCAATTTGACGAACACTTGAAAAATTCAGTTTGCTTAAGAGATGTATTCCGGTGCCAAAACGGTGCCAAGAAATCATGCAAATAAAAATAAGATGGCTAAAACTAAAGAAAATATGCCGATTTTAGTCGTAAAAAGCAGAGAAAATATATCAAAAAACGCTATTCATATAGCGTGAAGGTGGACGTACTGTAGGTTCAGGCCGTGTTGCTACAATTATCGAATAATTATAGTTAATATCTAATTTTGCAGCCCTCTAAGTTTTTAGAGGGCTGTAGTTTTCTAATTTCTTTATATCTTATTATTTGGCAGTTTTTCTGCCATATCGTACATATCCTGTTTCGGGATGAAATATTCACATATATAAATAATTGATTACTTGAAATTTGCTTGCATTTGGGTTTGGTGAAGGTGTTTGGTGTCTGATTATAATTGTTGTACATAGGGAGTTAAATACCGCTGTTGTTTAGGAAAATTACAGACTGTCGTCTTACGAATAGGTGCAGGTAGGTAAAATATGCTTGTTGCTGTGGGAAAATACCGACTGGCGACTTGCAAGGAGATGCAAGTAGGTAAAATATGCTTGTTGCTGTGGAAATATACCAACTGGCGACTTGCAAGGAAGTATAAGCAGGTAAAAGACTGCCTTGTTACATGGAAATTACCCACTGATGATTTTATGAAGTCTAAGAGCAGGTAATATATCGTCGTGTGCGCTTAAATTTACCAATTTGCTGATGGTTAATATTTGAGGGTAGGTAAATTTGGGGAGTCAATGAATGGCCCCCCCAGCTAGATAAATCAAATAAAAAGTTAATAGGTAAAAAGGAGGACTAATATAATTTGGAAAAAGAATTAAGGGATACTTTGCAGGAACTTATAGAGTTAGAAATGCAGGCAGAGAAATTTGTGAAAAGTGCACCGGAGGGGAAACTTCGCTGCGCAATCAATAAAGGTTGCTATCAGTATTATATCGGAAAGGAATATCAGGGGAAGAAAAAGAGAAATTTAATCGAGAAAATTGCACAGAAAGAATACAATTTGCAGTTGTTGGGGGGTATAAAGAAACAGATCAATGCACTAGAGAATCTCTTAAATACTTTGGAGAAATATAGGCTTGATGATATTTATGCGAAGCTTCATCCGGCACGCAGGCAACTGGTGAAGCCGTATATAAAACCACTTAGAATGCTCAATGAAGAATTTGAAAACATCGAGTATAAGGGAAAGGGATTTGCTGAGGATGATGCAACGGCATATTATACCGAGAAGGGCGAAAGAGTACGTTCTAAATCAGAAAAAATAATAGCAGATACTTTGTATAGAAGAGGCGTGCTTTATCACTATGAACTTCCATTGGAATTAAAATATAGAAATCGAACGATTGTAGTGTATCCGGATTTTACGGTGCTCAATAAAAGAACCGGAAAGAAGTATATTCTTGAACATTTGGGAATGATGGATAAAATATCTTATTGTGAAAGTGCAATGCAAAAAATAGATATGTATGAAAAGAATGGAATTTTGTTGGGTGATGGCTTGATTATAACGCATGAAACATCGGGAAATCCGTTGGATATCAATGTATTGGACCGGTATGTGGAGCGTTTTCTGTAAAGGTTATAATTCAGGTGAAATCTTCTCTTGCCGGACTATCACAGTGAGAAAGCAGCAGAGATAGTAAAAGAAGAGGAGTGGATACCACAAGAGATGGCTCGAGTGCATCGGTAGCAAGAATAAGTAAAGGGGTAAAGATGAAAAATCGTATTTGCTAGAAGAAATAGTGTGTAATTAATAGAATCGTGTTAGAATGTTATATAGGATATATAAAAGAAGCGTCGGGATACAGTTTGGATATTGAAAGTAGGTGGGAAGTGATATGGCAAATGTATATAAATCCTTAACAGATTTTATTCCGTATCTTACAGATATTGAATTTGGAACATGGGGACCTAAAGTCCAATCGGGGGACGGTTCGTTAGAGAACCCTTTGCAAATGCCCTATATGGTTTTTGATGAAGTTGTAAAAAATTTTATACGAGAAGTATATCGCTTTGAAGAAAACCATCCGGAGTATGGATTGCATCAGTACGAAGAGATACTTAAGCAAAATGGCCTCGATTGGAAGATGGATTCTATGGCGAAGGCAGAGGCGTCACAGTTGGATGGTAAGTGCATTATGGCTCTAATTTTGGGAGCCATCAGAGCTGATAGATTCTGTGAAGGAGCATTGAAAGCTTTTTATGACCGTGGCTGTATTCTAAAATGGTTAAATAGGTTAAAAGAGTTAGATGAACAGGCGGGATGATGTGTGGATTGATTGTGAATACGGAAGAACAATAGGAACTGCCGAATGTGAAGTTGACCGGATTGAGTCGGTAAAGAGTGAACGAGAAGGGGTGCGAAAGCACTCCTTTCTTTGTCTCTTTAAATAACTTAAGAATTATGCAGGAGAGTGCCTGTGCCACGAGTTTGCACTCAGAAAAAAGACATTCAACGAATGCCGTAACCGAAATGAAGTAAAGTGAAATTGATGCAAGCAAAATCAAGCAGTTAAAAATGCATTTTTAGTTTGAAATTTGAAACATTGAGACCGTATTATTGGACAGTAAACTCTTTATAATTAGAATCAAGAAATGGGTAACTAAACTTAATGTCAAAACACAAAAATTTATTTCATGTGCAAAAGGAGGATGAACTTATGAGTGAACATGGACATTGTCATGATTGCGGTGGACACGATGGAAACCATTTTGATGGATGTACATACGAAGGAACGGGTAATGTTGGAGGACGACCTTCATATGGGAGAGGCGGAAACTCTGTATCGATGGGAAAATTCTGGGGGATATTTATTTTAGCTCTAGTTATCGGTTATGGAATCAATGAGTTGTTAGGTGCAATAATTATAATAGGATTAATTTTCTGGTTATGTGTTAGTTGAGGAAGGAGAGAAAATTGCATGAGTGATTTTGACAGATTTGATGTAGATAGTGCTAGTGATTATGATTTTTATTACGAAGAAAACATATATAAAAATGGCAAGGGAATAGGAAGAAATAGTTTTCCAAGTAATGCCGGGATAATTGTGACAGTGGCATATCTGGGATTGATGGGAATAGGTCTCTTTATCGCAGTCTTTTTCCCACCTATTGGAATCCTGTTTATTCTAGGCGGATATGCATTAAGAGATAGTTTAAATTAATTAATGGAGATAAGAAATGATTAATGCAAAAACAATGAAGAAAATACTTTTAAATAATGGATACAAATTTATCAGAAGCAAGGGTTCCCATTGTATTTATTCAGATGGAATAAATACAATATCAGTAAATAAAGATTTAAATTGCATGGTAGCACGGAGATTAATAAAACAGTACAATATAGAATACGAAAAGTAAGGGGGCATTATGAGTATGTTTGATAAAGATAAGTTTGGATATGATCGTACATTTGATTTTGACCATAACGGGAAATTGAATTTTTTTGAAAGAAGCGAACAGTTAGATTTTTATACCAGACCTTGTGAAAAGGATTTTGATGAAGATGAGGAAGATGACGTGGAATATGCATTGGCTCTGAATGGTCTGGATTTTGATGAACTAGAGGATATGGACGAGGACGAAAGGCGTGAAGCATTAGTGGATGCCGGCTTGGATCCGGATGATTTTGAATAAGAATAAGCTATCATTAATATTGTGCTGGGAAGCAGATGTTGAAGGTAGCTTAGTTGACGTTAAAGAATATCTTTTGTTGCAAAGAGTTTTAGATTAAAAAAATTTCTCTCTATTCAAGTATAATATTTGCTATTATTCCGATAGTGGAATATAATAGAAGACAATAGGGAGGTTTCACATATGGAATATTTAACAACAGTAGAAATGTCTAAAAAGTGGAATATTTCGTCAAGAAGAATCGGTGTTTTGTGTACCGAGGGAAGAGTTGAAGGAGCGATAAAGAAGGGTAAGATGTGGCTGATTCCATCCAATGCAGTGAAACCAGTAGATGGCAGATTTAAGGTAAATAAGGTAGAAGCATAATCAGCATCTGCGGTGGACTGAAACTACAACAAGAGATTACGAGTGAAAGAAGGTACGGGAATTGATGGAGCTTATTGATAATGTCAACAAAACCTTAAAGGATGATTTGACGGTTAGCATTCAGAAGGATAGCAAAGTTTCTATAGCAGCTGCATGCTTCTCAATCTATGCATTTCAGGAGCTTAAGAGAGAACTTAAGAATGTGGATGAACTGCGATTCATATTTACATCTCCGACATTCATTAAGGAAAAGGCAAAGAAAGAAAAACGAGAATTTTACATACCAAGGCAGACCAGAGAACGTAGCTTGTATGGCTCTGAGTTTGAAGTAAAGCTCAGAAATGAAATGACACAGAGAGCCATAGCCAAAGAATGTGCAGAGTGGATTCGTAAAAAAGCCACATTTAAGTCCAATGTTACCAGTGAGAACATGATGGGCTTTATGAACGTGGATTCTAACAGCTATATGCCGATTAATGGATTTACTACCATTGACCTGGGATGTGAGCGTGGAAACAATGCCTATTACCCGATACAGAAGACTGACACACCAATGAGCCAATTCTACCTTGATTTGTTTGAACAGATTTGGAACGATGAAGCACGTTTGCAGGAAGTAACGGATGAGGTGATTGACAGTATTACTACGGTATACAATGAGAATTCCCCTGACTATATCTACTTTGTGACACTTTACAATATTTTCAATGAGTTTCTGGAAGATGTATCAGAGGATGTGTTGCCGAATGAGGCCACTGGATTTAAAGAAAGTAAGATTTGGAATTTGTTGTATAACTTCCAAAAGGATGCGGTATTAGCCATCATCAATAAGCTGGAGAAGTATAACGGTTGTATCTTGGCAGACTCTGTAGGTCTTGGTAAGACATTTACCTCTCTTGCCGTTATTAAATATTATGAGAACCGTAATAAATCCGTTCTGGTATTGTGCCCTAAGAAACTGGCAAATAACTGGAATACGTATAAAGATAACTATGTAAATAATCCGATTGCGGCTGATAGAATGCGTTATGATGTATTATTCCATACTGACCTTAGCAGGGATGAGGGAACATCTAATGGTTTGGATTTAGACCGTTTAAATTGGGGGAACTATGACTTAGTGGTTATTGATGAGTCCCATAACTTCCGTAACGGTGGACGAGTATCTCAGGATGGAGATAAAGAAAACCGTTATTTGAAACTACTTAATAGAGTAATCAGAAAAGGCGTAAAGACGAAGGTGTTAATGCTTTCCGCTACGCCAGTTAATAATAGATTTGTTGACTTGAAGAATCAGATTGCCCTTGCTTATGAAGGTGAGAGCAGCGTGCTGGATGGTAAATTAAATACCAGTAGAAGCATAGAAGATATCTTTAAGCAGGCTCAGGCAGCTTTCAATATGTGGAGCAAGTGGGAGCCAGAGGATAGAACCACAGCAAAGCTTCTTAAGATGCTTGATTTTGATTTCTTTGAAGTGTTGGATAGCGTAACAATAGCAAGGTCCAGAAGACATATTGAAAGGTATTATGATACAACGGATATCGGTACGTTTCCTAAGAGAAATATTCCGATATCAAAGAGACCTGGTTTAACGGATATTAATATGGCGATTAATTACAATGAGATTTTTGAACAAATTAGTTTGCTGAGTTTATGTGTGTATACGCCGTCATTATTTGTTTTGGCAAGTAAACAAGAGAAATACGAATTATTATACGGAAAGAAAGATGGAAATAGAGGTGTTACATTAGCTGGTCGAGAAGAAGGAATGCGACATTTAATGGCAGTAAATCTGATGAAACGTATGGAGAGTTCGGTATATGCATTTAGATTAACAATTACAAGAATACGAGATTATATAGATAGTACAATTAAAGCAATAAATGACTTTGAAGTTAATAATATGTCAAAATCAATGGTGATTAAGGATTACATAAATGTAGATGAGTCAGAATTTGACAGTGATGATATCAATGATGATGTATTCGCTATTGGTAAGAAGGTTAAGATAGACCTTGCGGACATGGATTACAAGACATGGAAACATGAACTTGAAAAAGACAAGGAAGTATTAGATTTACTGGTATGTATGATTGCAGACATTACACCTGCACATGACAGTAAATTACAGGAGCTTTTTGATGTCATTGATGACAAACAAGAGAAACCAATTAACGCGGGCAATAAGAAGATTATTATTTTCACAGCCTTTGCAGATACTGCAGATTATTTGTTTGAAACAGTGGGTGTATATGCTAAGAAGAAGTTTGGTTTAGACACGGCATTGATAACTGGTTCCGTAGATGGTAAGACAACCATTCCTGGTCTTAAGACAGATTTGAATACGGTGCTTACCTGTTTCTCACCGATATCAAAAGGTAAAGACTTACTGTTGCCAAATAATACGGATGAGATTGATATTTTGATTGCTACCGACTGTATTTCAGAAGGTCAGAACCTTCAGGACTGTGATTACTTAATCAATTATGATATCCATTGGAATCCAGTTAGAATTATTCAACGATTCGGACGTATTGACCGTATCGGAAGTAGAAATGAGTGTATTCAGCTTGTAAACTTCTGGCCTGACTTAACGCTGGATGAGTACATTAATTTAAAAGCCAGAGTAGAAACCAGAATGAAGATTGTAGATATGACCGCTACTGGTGATGACAACGTATTGAGTCCAGAAGAAAAGGGGGATTTGGAATATCGTAAGCAACAGCTTAAGCGATTACAGGAAGAGGTAGTGGATATCGAAGAAATGTCATCAGGAATATCCATTATGGACTTAGGCTTAAATGAGTTCCGCTTGGATTTGCTGGATTATATGAAGACACACCATGATGTAGAGAATGCTCCATATGGTATGAATGCAGTAGTAAAGGGTAATGATGAGTTGCCGCCTGGAGTAATCTATGTTCTTCGTAATGTGAAGAATGAAGTAAATATTAACAGCCAGAACCGTTTGCATCCGTTCTATTTAGTTTATATGTCGGATGATGGAGAAGTAGTTATTGACCACTTATCTCCGAAAGAGATGCTGGATTCTTTCCGATACCTTTGTAAAGGTAAAACAGAACCCGACAAAGCATTGTGTGCTGCTTTCAATGAAGAGACACAGGATGGCAGAAATATGAGTAAGTATTCTGAACTGCTGGGTGATTCTATTGCGTCCATCATAGAAGTGAAGGACGAGAACGATATGGACAGTTTCTTAAGCGGTAAGCAGATGAGTTTCTTATCCGAAACTATTAACGGACTGGATGATTTTGAATTAATCAGCTTCTTGGTTATTAAATAGCCATAGCTGTAGATTGTAGAGGTCAAAACGAAAGATTTATCTTTCGTTTACAAGTTTGTGGTTACACAAACTTGCGGACTGTGATACAAAGGAGGTTTTGTGATGAGTGTACATGGGTTGCCAAGCAGCACAGAAATAAGAAAGCCTGTACATAAAAAGCTTCTCTATGCAAAGTTTCCTGCGGAATTGAGCGGCGAGAGACGAAAACAATTTGATGATGATATCGGTAGAATTATTGTTACAAATGAGATATCTCCTGTATCGGTAAATATTAAAGAGGGCGAACAGGTTAAGTCGATTTTTGTGTTGCAGGTAGAGCTTAAGAACAAAGCGTACAATGAAAGAAACATTGTGCTTATATCGAAGCTGTTCGGACAACATCTGTTGATTGTATTGAAATATGCGGATGAAGTTCAGCTGGCAACCTATCAGACAAGGTTGTTACATTCCGAGTGGATGGCTGTTGATGATGCTAGTGTTAAATTATCGGGACTTGATTTAGATGCAGTCTGGGAGAGTTTAGTTACACAGGTGTCTGGTATTGTAGTGGCTGCTGAGAATAGCTTGGATGAGCAGATTGTTATTGAGCAGGAGAAAGCTAAGCTATTAAAACAGATAGAGGACCTGGAGAAAAAGGCACGTAAGGAAACGCAGGCTAAGAAGAAGTTTGAGATGTTTCAGCGATTGAAGGCATATCAGAAGCGATTGGAGGAAATGTAGATGAATGTTTATATGTATAGTAATAGAACAGAAGATTCATATTCAGCAACAGGAGAGTATAGGGATGGTAAACTTATTGTAAAGCAAGGCAGTAAGATTGCTAAAAAATTTAAGGATAATTTTAGACCATATGCTAATGTTGTGGCTATTAGAACAGATGCGAAATATGTAGATGAAAATAGCATTACAGTACAAGATATAGAGTTTAGCAGTGCTTCGGCTGCAGCACAGTTTGTTTCTGGTAGGAGCACAGATGGATTATTGGCATGGAAGATAAAAAGAGGCGTAGCTTTAAGAACAATTGTTAAGAAATAGGAGATGTATAATATGAGCGACAAAATGAAAATGCATTCGAAAGATTTGATTGAGTATAATATTCAAACATTGTTAGAATTATTTCCTAATGTGGGAAAGGAGATTGTTAAAGGTTACGATTTAGAGGGGAAACCGATAGTCGGAAAAGGGGTTGATTTTGAAGCTTTAAAGCAAGAATTAATGAATGTTATTATTGATGAAAAAGAAGAGCGTTATCAGTTTAGTTGGCCTGAAAAGAAGAAAGCAATTGTTCAAGCAAATACTTCGACAAATAGAACTTTACGACCTATTAAAAAGGATAGTGTTAATTTTAACGATACAGAAAACATATATATTGAGGGAGATAATCTGGAAGTATTAAAGATTTTACAAGAAACATATCTCGGAAAAATTAAGATGATATATATTGACCCTCCATATAACACAGGTGGTGACACATTTGTGTATGATGATGATTTTAGTATGAGTTCTGAGCGATATTCACAGGCAGCAAGTCAATATGATGAAAATGGAAATATGATGTTTGATATTAGAGGTAATAATGAAGCTAACGGTAGATTCCATACGGATTGGCTTAACATGATGTACCCAAGGATAAAGCTAGCAAAAAATCTTTTAAGAGAAGATGGCATTATTTTCATTAGTATTGATGATAATGAAGTGCATGATTTGAGAAAGATGTGTGATGAAATTTTCGGTGAAGGAAATTTTATTGGCTGTGCAGGACGAATATCTAAGAAAGCAAATAATCAAGGTGATTATTGGGCACCTAATTTTGATTATTTGTTAACATATGCGAAAAACAAAAGTGTGTGTCCACAGTTTTTTGGTGGGATGAATTATTCTTCCTATAATCAGATTGAGGAAGAAGGTCCAAGAAAAGGTGAACGATATCAGTTGGTTAGATTATATATGACAAGTTTAGACCCTATGCGTGGGTGCAATAATCAAAGATATTATATTGAATGTCCAGATGGTAGTTTCATCATTCCACCTGGCGATGTATATCCTGAAACAGTAGCTGATGGAGCTAACATTCCTCCGTCAAGTGGTAGAGACAAGGTATGGAGATGGTCGTATCAATCATACTTAGAAAAGAAAGATTCTATAGTAGTAAAGAAAGGTAAGTCTTCTAATGTAGTAGGGGTAAATGGCGAGCCTACATTATGGAATGCATATACTAAGACATATTTAAATGATGTTATAGATAAAATGACGGCAACACCTAATAGTTTTATAGAAGAACATATCAATCAAAATGCTACACATGAATTAAAAAAACTGGATATTCCATTCACATTTGCGAAGCCTACTTCGTTGATAAAATATTTAGCAGAAGTTTGTAGAGTAGAAGATGATGATATTGTATTGGATTTCTTTTCAGGGTCTGCAACAACAGGTGATGCAATTATGCAAAGGAATCTTGAAGGGATAAAGGCTCATTATATTTTGGTTCAGCTACCAGAAGAGTGTGCAGAAAAAAGTGATGCATATAAAGCTGGATTTTCTAATATTTGTGAAATTGGTAAAGAACGATTACGAAGAGCTGCTAAAATGCACAGAGAGGCAAAAACAGAAAATATAGAGCTTGACGATGGTTTTAGAGTGTTTAGGCTGGATTCATCAAATATGAAAGATGTATATTATAATCCTTCGCAGGTACAACAACATACGCTGTTTGATTCAACCGATAATATCAAAGAAGACCGTACACCAGAAGATTTATTGTTCCAAGTAATGCTTGATTTAGGGGTATTGTTATCAAGTAAGATTGAAGAAAAGGTTATTGCAGGCAAGAAGGTATTCAATGTTGCAGACGGATTCCTGATCGCATGTTTTGATAATGATGTTACGGAAGAAACTGTAAAAGCGGTGGCCCAGGAAAAGCCGTATTATGCGGTATTTAGAGATAGCAGTATGGCTAATGACAGCGTTGCTACGAACTTCGAACAGATATTTGCAACCTATAGTCCTGAAACTGTAAGGAAGGTGCTGTAATATGGCACAGTTATCTCAAGTTGAAAAAGGTAACTTTTTGAAGTTGTTTAATCGTGGTGGATATGTTCTTGATTTTTCTACTAATGATTTTGATGTATTTACGATGAATAGTGTCGGCGTTGCATTGTGTGCGAAATACAATTTGTCAAAAGGTAAATCGTTGACACTGTACTTAAATGAGGCAATTGATTCGGATGCAGTTAAGTTGTTATTAGATTTGTTTGATTATTATGAGCAGAATTATGAGAAGGAATACACATACGATGAAAGTAACGATTGTTTTGCAGGGTATTACTTTGGCATCAGTTATGACTCTGAGTATTGCAAACTGTATAAACAGTGTAAATTGATTGTGGACCGAATTAGGAATACATCAACGCCACTTTCTCATACTGGCGAGGAGTTAAAAGATAAGTTTTCCAGTGAATATTTATCTCAGCAGATAGATTTGATGTTCAAGATGCAGGCAGAGAATCCGACAGAAGCGGTAGGTAAAGCAAAAGAATTGATAGAAAGCTGTTGTAAAACGATTTTAGAAGGATTGCAGATTACATGGGATAAAAACTGGGACATTAGTAAGTTGACAGGAGAAACTTTGAAGCATTTGGAACTTTTACCAAGTAATATCCCAGATACAGACCCCGCAGCCGATTCAATAAAAGCGGTATTAGGAAACTTGCGAGGTATTGCAACAAAATTAGCAGAGTTGCGTAATTCATATGGTAGTGGACATGGTAAGAGTGCTTCATATACTGGTTTGGAAACACGTCATGCTAAGCTGGCGGTAGGAAGTAGTATTACATTTGTTACCTTTTTATGGGATACCTATGAAGGGAGGCAGATATAATGAAATTTAATTTTAAAATACAACAGTACCAGACGGATGCTGTTGATAGCGTGGTCGGAGTCTTTAAGGGACAACCCTATTCTGACCCAGTAAACTATAGAAGAGATATCGGGAATGTAAAAGCGTCTGTTTCCTATTCACAGATGTCTTTTGTGGATTCTATGTTTGAACAGCAGGAACTGGCACTGACGGATGATTATGATGATGCTGGTTTTAAAAATGAAATTGTTGCATTACCTGATGCGGCGTTACTTGCCAATATCAGAGAAGTACAGCAGAACAATAATGTGAAGTTGTCGGATAAGGTAATCAATAATCTGGGTAGATGTTCTCTGGATGTAGAGATGGAGACAGGTACTGGTAAGACATATGTGTATATCAAAACAATGTACGAGCTTAACAAGCATTATGGCTGGTCAAAGTTTATTGTAGTCGTACCATCTATTGCTATCCGAGAAGGTGTAAAGAAGTCCTTTGAGATTACACAGGACCACTTTATGGAGCAGTATGGTAAGAAGGTTCGCTTCTTTGTGTATAACAGTAGTAATCTGAATCAGCTGGATGCATTTTCAAGCAATTCAGGTATCAATGTTATGATTATCAATATGCAGGCTTTTAACACGTCCATGAAGGAAGGTGGTAAGAGTAAGGAAGCACGTATTATTTATGACAAGAGAGATGAATTCGGTAGTAGAAGACCGATTGATGTTATTAAGGCCAATAATCCGATTATTATTTTGGATGAACCGCAGAAAATGGGTGGTGATGCAACACAGAAAGCATTGCAGAATTTTAATCCATTGTTCTGCATGAATTATTCCGCTACGCATAAAGAGCATCATAACCTGGTGTATGCGTTGGATGCAGTAGATGCGTACAATCAGAGATTGGTTAAGAGAATTGAAGTAAAAGGATTCCAGGTGAAGAATTTTAGAGGTACAGATAAGTATCTGTATCTAGAGAGTATCATTGTATCACCGAAACATCCACCGAGAGCACGTATAGAGTTTGAGATTAAGTACGATAAATCCAGAAATCGTAAAATGAGAATCCTTGGTGTGGATGATAACCTGTATGAGTTATCAAAGAACATGGAGCAGTATAAGGGATATCGTATTTCTGAGATAGACCCAATTACTGGTTCTGTCACCTTTACCAATGGAGAAGTGATTCGTAAGGGTGATGTAGTAGGTGATGTTTCTGAAAAGGATATGAGAAGAATCCAGATTCGTGAGACAATTATTTCCCACATGGAGAAGGAAGAAGAATTATTTAATCGTGGCATTAAGACCTTATCTTTATTCTTCATTGATGAGGTTGCGAAGTACCGTATGTATGATGAAGATGGTGAAGAGCTACTTGGCGAGTACGGACAGATGTTTGAGGAAGAATACCGTGATGTGGTAAATAATTACATTACGATATTTGATACGCCGTATCAGAGATATTTGAAAGCTATCGAGGTAGAGGCTACTCATAAAGGTTACTTTAGTATTGATAAGAAAGGTCGTGCTGTAAACAGTGATATCAAGAGAGGTTCTGATTTCTCAGATGATATTTCAGCATATGACTTAATCCTTAAGAATAAAGAGAGACTGCTTAGTTTCAGCGAGCCTACTAGATTTATTTTCTCTCACTCGGCTTTAAGAGAAGGCTGGGATAATCCAAATGTATTCCAAATCTGTACCCTTAAGCACAGTGACAGTACCACGATGAAGAGACAGGAAGTAGGCCGTGGTCTTCGCTTATGTGTAAATCAGGAAGGTTTCCGTATGGATGAGCAGAGCCTGAGTAAAGACCTGGTACATAAGGTAAATAAGCTTACAGTTGTTGCCAGTGAAAGTTACAAGGACTTTGTTACTGATTTACAGAGGCAGATTAAGGAAGTTCTTTATGACAGACCGACCAAAGCATCCAAAGAATACTTTGTTGGTAAGACGGTACAGGTGGATGGTGTTCCACAGAAGATATCCGACCAGCAGGCTACAGCAATTTATAGATATTTGCTTAAGAATGATTACATTGATGACAATGAGCATATTACAGAGCAGTTCCGTGCAGATTTAGAAAATAACGCACTGGCTCCGCTGGCAGAAGAATTGAAGCCGATGACAGAAGGTATTCATAAACTTGTACAGAGTATCTTTGATGATAAGATTCTGGAAGACATGATTGGTAATGGTAACGAAACAACCGTTCCGAGCAATGATTTGAATGAGAATTTTGCTAAGAAGGAATTCCAGACATTATGGAATTATATCAATCATAAGTATGCATACACTGTTGATTTTGATAGCAATGAGCTTATTAAGAAAGCCATAGAACAGATTGACAAAGAGTTGTTTGTATCGCAGTTACAATATACGGTATCTAAGTCTGAGCAGCGTGATGTGATGGATGCAATGATGGTAAGAGAAAGTAATTCCTTCTATGAAGCAAAGTCCAGAACAACCACACTTAAGCATTCTGAAACCAGTCAGATTAAGTATGACTTGATTGGAAAGATTGCGGAAGGCACCGTGCTTACAAGAAAGACTGTTGCGGCTATTTTACAGGGTATTAGTCCAATCAAATTTGCTATGTTCAAAAATAATCCTGAAGAATTTATTACAAAGGTTATCAGGCTGATTAAAGAACAGAAGGCTACTATGATTGTAGAGCATATTTCGTATGACCAGATTGAAGGCAAGTATGACAGCTCTATTTTTACGGCGGAGAAACACGCAAGTTTTGACAAGGCATACAGAGCAGAAAAGCACATTCAGGACTATGTATTTACGGACGGCACCGCGGAAAAGAGCGTAGAGCGTAGATTTGCAGAAGAACTGGATGGAGCAAAAGAAGTATGTGTATATGCGAAGTTACCGAAAGGATTTGCAATTCCAACACCTGTAGGAAGCTATTCACCTGACTGGGCGATTGCATTCTATGAAGGTACAGTAAAGCATATTTACTTTATAGCAGAGACCAAAGGTACAATGGAAAGCCTGGAACTTAGACCGATAGAGAAAGCTAAGATTTTCTGTGCAAGAAAGCTGTTTAATGAGATTTCTACAGAAAATGTGGTGTACCATGATGTAGATAGTTATCAGAGTCTGCTTAATATTATGAGTTCAATTTAAAAAATGTTGAGGGGTACAGAAATGGAGAAATATCATTATACTGATAAACAAACATTTTCAAATATTCATTTTAAATTAAAAATACCGGTATTTACGTTGTATGATAATAGGTTAGAGTTTGAAACAAAGTTTATTCCGAAGAAGGGTGATGATACAATCCATTCCGTTCTCCTAGAGTGTATTTTGGTAGATGCGTTTAATCAAACACATTCTTCCGGCATAGTGGATGTGCGGCTTGAGAGTGAGAAGATGCATAAGATTTGTATCGATATTCTTTTTGAGAAAAAAATACTCCTCTCTAAAAGTACGGTTCAGTTTGTTTTTGTGAGTAGTAACGGAGAAAAACAAATTGTTTCTTACTACATTGCCCAGACAAAAACAGTGTCGCTTGTACAAGTGGAGAGAATTGGGTTATCAGAGGAAGAGATGGACAAATATTTTATGCCGTCTGCTGAAGCATCTGTTGAAACAAAGGAAAACGAAGATGATATAAAAGCACTTGAAATGAATGGCAATCAGTTACCTCATCAATTGATAGAATATGTTAATGCTCTGCATAAAGAAGTTTTCTTTTTAAAACAAAGAGGTGGAAGGCAGTATAAAGTTGTTAATGGTGAGAAATTAAAAACTGCTAAAGAAGGATACTACTATATTTTTGAATTGGAAGATGAACTCTTTTTGGCAGATGATGCACCTATTAGTGTAATGGTTAATGCAGAAAAAGAAGCATCTGGTAGTGTTTTGTTGTGTGAGGATTTTCAGATTCTTTTTGTGGTTGATAAAGATTTGGGTGATAAAGTACATGCAGCATTTATCCGTGTAGAACCGTGGAAGCTATTGGTTGCACAGGCAGATCGTATTGCAAAAATAAATTCCAGAGAACATGCAATTGCCACTAAATTGATTGAGGAAGGACCGGCATTAGCGACAAAACAGTCTATTGAGACTATAGATAAAGGACAGTCGATTGCAAAGGTGCATGTAAATAGGGATGATATTACAGTTGTATGGGGACCACCGGGAACTGGAAAGACTCATACTATGGCTGAGATTGCACTAGATTATATTCAACAGAATAAAAAGGTGTTGATAGTTTCTCACAGTAATGTGTCAGTTGATGGTGTGATAAATAAAGTGGTTGGTATGCTTCTTGAACAGAAGAAGGAGCATGTGCTTTCGTCTGGGGCTATCATGCGATATGGTTATGTTAGGGATCCTGAGTTATCGACAAATGAATTTGCGACCTCTTTTAATTATGCATTATCTCATTGCCAAGGGTTGCAACGTGAATTAGACTTATTGCTGGAAGAGAAAGAGGAATATAAGGCTGGAAGATATAAGGATAGATCAAAAATTGTAGATATAGAAAAACAGATTAAGTCTATCAGAAATAAGATTCATACAGAAGAAAAAAGATATGTAGCAGGAGCGAAACTTGTGGGGACTACAATATCTAAAGTGACGGTGGATTCTGTTTTTGAAGAACGTCAATATGATGTTGTGATGTTTGATGAAGTCAGTATGGCTTATGTAACGCAGATTATTTGTGCAGCAACTTTGGCCAAAAATAAATTTATATGTGTTGGAGACTTTAAGCAGCTACCACCGATATCACAGGATACAGTGGCAAAGAAAGTGCTAAATACAGATATTTTTGGATATCTTGGAATTATTGATTCGTTAGGAAATATGTTCAACCATCCTTGGTTGGTCATGCTAAACGAGCAAAGGCGTATGCATCCGGATATTGCGAATTTTGTAAATAGACGAATTTACAAAAGTTTACTAGAGAATCATCCGGATACGTATACACAAAGGGATGAAATTGTAAATGTAGGACCATTAAAGGGACATGCAATGAATATGATTGATTTGCATGGTACTTATTGTGCTGCATCAAAAAACAGTGCAAATTCGAGGTATAATATATTAAGTGCAATTTTATCTTTTGCAACAGTATTAACTGCAGAAAAGAATTTGCCACTTCATAAAAAGACTGGAAAGAAATCTGCTGGAATTATTACACCATATGCAGCGCAGTCTAAGTTGATTCGTGCAATGATTAATGATGAAAAAAGTAAGCAAAATACAGATATGGTTTGTGCTACGGTACATCAATTTCAAGGTTCTGAGTCTGATTTGATTGTATTTGATGCGGTGGAAAGCTATCCAACTGCCATGGCAGGTTTTTTGATGTCTAAAGAAACGCGAACAGTACAACGACTGATTAATGTTGCAGTAACACGTGCCAGAGGTAAATTTGTAACGGTCGCTAATGCTAAATTTTGGACAAAAGAGTTTGAGAATAAGAAGAATCATACTTATTATCAGTTGGTGACTGATTTGCAAAATAAGCATAATGCAATAGCAGTTAAGGAAAGTCGATTGCAAGAATATATTTGCGGTTTGGATGCTGGAAAAAATATTGCATTGTATTTAGCACAAAAAGACTGTATAAGCCAGTTTATAAATGATTTGAATACTGCAAAGCAGCGAATAATTGTTTCGATACCGGATGGTCGGTTGGATGAGAATGCTAGTACTATATTGAAAGAATTGCAGAATGCGTCAAGAAGAGGTATAGATGTATTTATCAAATCTAAAAATTTTGAACCATTACCGCATGAATGGAGAGTTGATTGTATTAAATCAGATAATGCTGTTTTTCCGATGATAAGTATCGATGATAAAATCATTTGGTATGGATTGCCTGTCGGCAAAGGTGGTTTTAAAGTAAAGGAGTGGACTTTTCTAACGGTATGTCCGGTTATTGCACGATTAAAAGGTGAAAATACAGTCGATTTGCTGATGTCATTAACTGAATTGGAAATGATTGAGGAGGGTAAAAAGAAAATACCTTTAGAAATAAAGCAAATAGTAGATGAGAAGATTAGCGGTAATAAATCTAATCTAGGATTTGCAAAATTTCTTAGTCAGAAACAGTTTTGTCCGGAGTGTAAAAGTCATTTAATAATGGCAAAGGGGAGAACTGGAAAGTTTTATTTAAAGTGTTCAAAGTCTGGATGTAGCCACGCTGAATATATAACTGTGGATATGATTAATCACTATATTAATATTCATGACGTGACCTGTCCTGTAGACCATGGAGAATTACAAGGGCGTTTAGGGCAGTATGGTGTATATATACATTGTGATTGTGGACATAATTTAAAGTTAGATCAGATTTAAAAAGAATAAAGCTTGTATTTCTATGTAAAAAAATAGCATAATGAAAGGAGCCCCATCATGCACCCAATCGACCAACAACGAACCGGACAAAAACTAAAAATCATGTTTAAACTGGCAGGCTACGCTGTGAAGTACATCCAAGAGTACTTAAACCTCTCTTGTCCTCAGCCGATTTACCGTTGGTTTAAAGGTCAGAATCTGCCAACGGTAGAGAAACTTTATGCCCTAAGCATTCTTCTTGGTGTGCATATGGAAGAACTGCTGGTTTTACAGGGACAGCCTATGAATATAGGTTTGTATAAGGTGGCGCAGGAGCCGAAGGACAAGCGTCTTTTATACTACGCTCAGTGCCTGCAGAAGGCAGCATAAGTGTTTTGGACTATCTGTCCAATGACAAAGACTTGACTTTGAGATATCCTTTTATCAGGACCTTTGAATGGGTTCCGGTAAGAGGATATTTTTATTTGGGAGAGGAGGATTGTCATGGGAACCAATTATTATTTTATGAGCAGAAATAAAGAACTGATACACCTGAATAAATTAAGTTGCGGATGGCGGCCTTTGTTCCAGAAGCATAGGGCTTTTGATAGTTTTCGGGAGTTGGAGGCGTTTTATCGGGAGCATCAGGCGGATTTAGAGATTTATGATGAATACGGGAGGCAGTATTCCTGGGAGGAATATTTTGAGACGGTTTACGGACATAGCCGGTGTCAGCCGGAACCGGTGAAGTGGGTGTATGAAGTGAACCCCAAGTCTTCGGATAAGAAGCCACATCTGCGGACTGTGGGATGCAGTGAAGAAGAGGCGGAGCTTTATAGTCCTTTTAATCATATAGAGTATGAAAAGACGTTACAGAACGCAAGGCAGAAATTCGGTGTGCATGAGCGGTCGTATGGGGATATAAAGTATTGGAATGATCCGGATTATCTGTTTGATTGGACGGAAGGGGAGTTTATGTAGAAGCAAAGATACACACAAACTTGTGATGTGTGTATAAATACTCAAATGAAGTTGGTGGATTATGGTTTTGACATATAAGCAATGTATAGAGATATATGGTAGCGACCATATGTTGAAAAAAGAAATAGCGGAAGGAAATCTTTTTCAAATAGAAAAAGGTATCTATTCTCCAAGCAGAACATATTCTGAGTTAGAGATTATCAGTGCGAAATATCCGAAGGCAGTTTTTTCTTGGGAAAGTGCTTTTTACTATCATGGTCTGACGGATGTGATTCCTGATTTTTATCATTTGGCAACGGTTAGAACCGATGGCAGGATTAAGGATGAACGGGTGAAGCAGACATTTTTGAAAGAGGATATTTTTGATATGGGGCACATTAAGATGTCATATCATAACACGGAGATATGCATCTACAACTTGGAAAGAATGCTGATTGAGCTTGTTAGATTTCGAGGCAAATTACCATTTGATTATTACAAGGAGATTATTGGAGCGTACAGGAATCGTGTGGAGACTATGGATATTGCGAAGGTGGAAGAGTACGCAGCAAAGTTTAAGCATTCGGATAAAATGCTGCAGGTTATTGAGTTGGAGGTATTGTAATGAACTTACTGGATGGAGTAGAAGTTCGCCTTGAAAAATATGTATAAAGATGTTATGATATACATAGAATAAAACTGTAATGCGTTACAGTTTGGGCTGGTCGGTGGACCCGGGTCCATCAGCAGATGGGGAGGTTCCCCATCATTGGCGGGTGAATACCCGCCATTTTTTATTGCATATGAAATTCCTATGCAATAAAAAAGCTCCGCTAAGGATGCACACTCGCGCGCAAGGAAGATGTTGCTAACGCAACCGCGCTCGGCGCGAGAGTCCGCTTGCGGACTCTTTGTTCTACTAAAAAAACAAGTAAGAAGGGGTTCGATGAAGGAATTAAGTATTTTTATAGATGAATCCGGTGACTTTGGAGAATATGATTACCATTCTCCTTGGTATATAGTTACAATGGTGTTTCATGAACAGGATGTATCTATTCAAGAGCCAATGGAATATTTGGAAAGAGAGTTATCACATCTGGGATTAGAAAATCACTGCATACATACGGGACCTATTATTCGTAAAGAGGAAGAATACTCTGAAATGGATTATTTGGAACGTAGAAAGATATTTAATAAGATGGTTACATTTATGCGACAGAGTGGTGTGAAATATAAATCTTTCTACATTGAGAAAAAACATATCAAAGATATAGTTGAGGCAACAGGAAAACTTTCAAAGCAAATATCTATTTTCATCAGGGAGCACTATGACTTTTTGCTTTCATTTGATTTGGTTAAAATATACTATGATAATGGGCAGGTGGAGTTGAATAAGATATTGTCGACGTTGTTTAATGCTTTTTTGCCTTGTGTAGAATTTAGGAAAGTAAAACCATCGGATTATAGATTGTTTCAAGTGGCAGATATGATATGCACATTTGAATTGTTGAAATTAAAAATTGAGAATCATACTTTTTCTAAATCAGAGCAGAAATTCTTTGGTTCCGTTAATGATTTAAAGAGAAACTATTTGAAAATTGTAAATCGGCAGGATATTGATCGTTAGACAAAATGAAGCAATAAAAGTAGCGGGGAAATTCCCCGCTGCTCGGTGGACCAGGGTCTTTCGACCAGCCCGAAATCAATCAAGATTGATTATTACATTGATATTGTAAGCAAAAGATATAAGAAAGTCAATTGCCGAGAATAAGAAACAGTTGATTTTCTCGCGGGATAGAATATAATATGATTAACAGAACCCAACACGCCTCTCAACGATGCGGACCACGTTGGGTCATTTTTGTTTGGTGAGGAAATAATACTATTATATTTTGATTAAGCCTAGTAGCTGGATTAGCAGAGGAGAAGGTACGATGTTATGCAATAATGAAGCAAAAAGAGAAATATACGTAACGGATGGCGAATATACTATTTATTCCATTGCAGAGGAAGACCGTGAATATTATGTGGAACTGCATAAACAACTAAATGGAGAGTCAACTTTATTTTTAAATCCTGTTTGTAAAGACATGATGTGGGAGCAGGTTTTAGGTGGAAAGGATAAAGTATTCTCCATTTATGATAAAGGTGGAGAGTATTGCGGAAGTGTGGAATTACAGCATCCTGATAGCAATACGCCGGAACTTGGTATTGATTTGATGGAGGGTAAAAGAAATAAAGGAATAGCAACTAGGGCAATTAAATTGGTTGCAAGAAGGGCATATGAGGATAAGCGTGTAGACTATTTTTTGATAAGAATATCGTCGAGAAATCCACATAGCAAACATGTTTTTGAAAAGATGGGTGTCATTCCTTTGAGAACTACAGAAAGTACATTTAAAATTTTTATGAAAGATTTTAAGGATGTAATGAAGAACACAGAGGTTGATGATGCTATGGAAGAAAGGTTAAAAAAGATCTTTGATAATGCAGATGAGTTAGAGGAAGAAGTAGTATATGAATATAAGTTGACTTCGGAAATGTTTTTGTAGGTTTCATTAAAAAGGGTAGATGGGTGAAATGCATGAAGGATTATTTGTTTGTAGACTTTGAAAAGTGGTTTAGTGAACGTGCCAAGCTTTGGGATGGTATGGGGCTTACGATTAGTAAGATTAGCTATATAGAAACGCCGATTCACAGTTATCGAATAACTTTTTCTGCTGAAATCGAAGATGCAGCTACTATTACGCTATACGAGTCAAATAGTATTTACTGGGTTGATATTGAGGCATGGAATGGAGTATCAGACGAGTTGTATTTGATAGCCAATATTGAATATAAAAGTAGTGCGAGTATAGAGAACGCAATAAAGGCATTTGAAGAATATATGGGAGCGGGTAAATATGAATAGAGCCGTGTTTGAAGCACATTTATTGGATTTGCTACTGTAGAATGGATTGGATGCTCTTAGTTGCAAATATATGATTTCTCCGGTGTTTGAGGAAGGAAGGAAATACACTTCTAAGGATGATTTCGTGAGATTGAATGTATTTCCAACAGACAAGATAAAAGACAAGATTTACTCATTTGATGAGGCTGTACAGAGATTTTCAGTACTGGAACCGTACTATCCGATTTGGATAGATGTGTATGTGAAAGAGCCGGGAGTTATAGAGATGAAGACAAGTATGAGGTATCGCAGGCCGAGTGAGCTAAGGAGAAGAGAAACAGGAAGAGAACCTTTTATGTTTGTTGAAGGCGCAGCGCGCCTGAGGGATTTGCGAAGTCCGCTTAGATAAAATAGAATTTAAATCAATAAAAAGTCGCAATGTTATAGAAATATAGGATTGCGGTTTTTGCATATAGGTAAGTTAAATTGTGTTTTTAGATATTTTTTGATATAATTTTTCAAACATGACATATAGATGACATGTTGAAGGTAGTAAATTATGATTAAGGAAAGAGAATAAGTGAAATGAAAATTGAAAGGCTGATAGGGATTCTATCTATATTGTTACAAAAGGATATGGTTACAGCACCTTTTCTTGCGGAACATTTTGAAGTGTCCAGAAGAACCATAAACAGGGATATTGAAGATTTGTGTAAAGCAGGGATTCCGATTGCAACCAGGCAAGGGACAGGCGGCGGAATTTATATTATGGATAACTACAAAATCAGCAAGACTTTAGTTACAAATGCTGAGATGCAGGATATTCTTGCAGGAATCCGCAGCCTTGACAGTGTGAATGGAACAAATCAATATAAGCAGTTGATGGAAAAACTGGAAGCCGGTTCTTCGGATTTTCTTGTGGGAGAACAGTCGGTATTGATTGATCTTTCTTCTTGGTATAAGGAATCGCTGGCACCAAAAATTCAGATTATCCGTAGTGCCATTAAGGGGTGTCGCAAAATTACATTTTACTATTATGGTCCATCAGGAGAATCCCGGAGAATCATAGAGCCGTACTATCTGGTGTTTCAGTGGTCTAACTGGTATGTGTGGGGCTGGTGTGATACTCGAAAGGATTACAGGCTGTTTAAATTAAATCGTTTGGACGAGCTTGCAATGACGGAACATGTTTTTGACAAACGTCCGCTGGTGTTGCCGGATTTTACTTCGGTAGAAAAAGTTTTTCCCGGAGGGATTCATGTAAAAGCACTTTTTGAGGCGGACTGTAAGTGGCGTCTGGTGGAAGAATTTGGAACGCACTGCTTTGAAGAGCAGGCTGATGGTAAGCTTTTATTTCAGACAGAGTATACGGACAAAGAAAATCTGATTACTTGGTTACTTACCTTTAGAAATAAAGTGATTCTATTAGAGCCTGAGGAGGT
>JAZOAG010000023.1:0-93734 GCA_045595325.1 Lachnospiraceae bacterium | reverse complement strand
GCTGTTTTTTGATTCATACATAGAAAGGACGATCGAAAATGGAAAAAATCTCCACAGGAAAAACAAAAGACGTTTATAAACTTGAAAATGGAAATGTAATGTTAAAATTCAAAGATGACTGTACAGGAAAAGATGGAGTATTTGATCCAGGTGAAAATTCTGTTGGTTTAACAATTGAAGGAATCGGGAAAGCGAACTTAGAGACATCTATTCACTACTTCGAATTATTAAAAGAAGCCGGAATTAAAACACACTATGTTTCAGCAAACTTAGAAGAAGCTACAATGGAAGTTCTTCCAGCTACAGTATTTGGACATGGTCTTGAAGTAATCTGCCGTCTTGTTGCAACAGGAAGCTTTATCCGCAGATATGGTGAATACATTGCAGACGGAACTGTTTTGGATGGCGGTTATGTAGAATGTACATTTAAGAACGATGCATTGGGTGATCCCCTTGTAACAGGCGAAGGTCTTGCTGCATTGGGCGTTATGACTCCTGCAATGTTCGAAAGCATGAAGGAGCAGACTTTAAAGATTACTAAGATTGTTGCTGATGATTTGAAATCCATCGGACTTGATTTGTGGGATATCAAATTTGAATTCGGTTACAACAATGATGAAGTAATCCTGATTGACGAAATTGCATCCGGAAACATGCGTGTTTACAAAGATGGCAAGATTGTTGAGCCTGTTGAATTAACTAAGTTGATTTTAAATCGCTAGGATTTGTTCTTTTAGTAAACATGTGCCGTCCGGCATAGAAATAGTAAGGCTGTTCACTTTAAAGTGAACGGCCTTTTTTCATATTAATAACCGGCAGTAAAATGATTACTGACCCTTACGCGCGCTGTTAATTCGCTTCTCTAACTGTTTATTGGCGATATACCGACGAACCAGATGACTGTCCTTAATCAGACGACATCCGAACAGATTATATTTCTCTGAAGCTTCTCCGCGGACAATTCTTCCTGAAAGTGTAAAAGACTCTTCCTGTCCCCTGTCATAAAACTCTATCACCAGAACATCATTCCGCTTAAACTTAACTTCTGTGGTTACAGGGATTAGCACCGCAAAACCGGTCTCACTGATATCTTTGACAATGACATCCATCTTTTCATTCTGCCCCAGCACGTATGCCTTTCCATTAATTCCGAGAAACACACGGAAATTCTCTCTGCGATTGATTTTTACACCGTTGACACCGCTCTCAATCACATGATAAGTAACGCCTTCCTCTACTTCCTTGCGAACGGTAACCACTTTCCAACAAATCGGAGCTTTCTCATCCTGATATGCAATCATGGAAATAGCAATCTGCTGAGAGTCAAAATTCAACACTGTTCCATTATAGGTAAAAGGTTCCACATAAACACTATTTCCTGAAACGTAAACAATATTCGACTGTAACGTTTTTTGGGATTGCTGATTTGAAATCGTAATACTCAGTTTGAAATCTGTCGTAAGCTCTCTAATCTCCATGCGCATTCCTCACTTTAATGCCTTTTTGCTTCCCGATTGTCTGCAACAAACTATGCTTCTATTATAAGATATCTTCCGTCTCCTATTTCAAAAACTTCTTCCGCCTCAAGAATGCTTTCCGGTGCCAAACCGTCCATATCAAGTCCGGCTTCCTCAAAATATTCCCAGACCTCTTTCAAAGAATCAACCACTACTGCCATGCAGTCCTCCAGAAACTCTGCCGCCTCTTCTTCTGTTTCGGCTACAGGCTCAGGGAACAACTCCAGCTGTTTGGCCAAAAAAGCTTCTAAAACAATCTTATCATATTCCATATTCTAGTCCTCCCGCCATTGGATTCCCATCTTCTTTAATTCCTGACAAAGCCTTGCAACAGGCAATCCAACCACAGATGCATATTCTCCGTTAATTCCCGCAACATAAGCTGCACACAAGCCCTGAATTGCATATGCGCCGGCTTTATCCATCGGCTCCGTTGTACGGATATACCACTTAATATCTTCTTCCATCATATCATACATTTTAACATCTGTCATCTCGAAAAAGGTATTCTCTTCAATCCGGCCATTCCTAAAAACAACCAAAGTTACGCCGGTAAAAACCTGATGGATATTGCCCGAAAGAAGCCTAAGCATTCTCGCCGCATCCTCCTCATCTACGGGTTTTCCGAGAATCTGCCCGTGAATGGAAACTACCGTGTCTGACCCGATTACCACAAAGTCCTGATCCACCCCAGGAGCATCGTACATCACGGGAATTTTCCCGGCCACATCCAACGCTTTCTGTTTGGACAGTTCCATAACATATTCCGCAGGATTCACGGCATCGCAATGCTCCTCGCTCTCGCTTACCTGCACTTCAAACTTCATTCCCACTTGCGTAAGCAGTTCTTTTCGTCTCGGTGAGGCTGACGCCAAAATAAATCTCATACCTATTTTTCCTCCGTCAATTCATCTACATCATCAGGTTTGCGTTCCGGGATAAAAACCCTGGTATCCTTAACCTCTTTTTTATTTGCATTGGCTTCCCGAATCGCTTCCTCGCAGAAATAGTCCTGGGCTCCAAAAGAAACCTTGCCTCTTTTATCGATCTTTTCATATGAGCCGTCGGGCTGCAGAATCTGCGCTTTGTTCGTATCCTTTAACTGACAGTCAAGAATATGAGAAACCTTCTCCTTGAGAAACTCATCCAGTACGGGAAAAAGGATTTCCACGCGACGTTCCAGGTTTCTTGGCATCCAGTCGGCACTGCTTAAATAGTACTCACTCATACCGGCATTCTCAAAATAATAAACACGGCTGTGCTCTAAGAAATTACCTACCAGAGATCGTACTGTAATGTTCTCACTGACTCCCGGAACACCGGTTTTTAAACAACAGATGCCGCGGATAATCAAATCTATCTGTACCCCCGCTGCACTTGCTTCGTACAACGCCACAATAATATCCCGGTCACAAAGAGAATTCATTTTGGCTATGATTCTTGCCGGAACACCTGCCAAAGCATGTGTCTTCTCCCTTTCAATAAGATACAAAAACCGGTCCTTCATCCATAAAGGAGCCAGGGTAAGGCTGTTCCAGTTAAGCGGCTCCGAATAACCGGAGAGCATATTAAATACCGCTGTGGCATCTTCACCGATTCCTTCGTTGCAGGTGAAAAGACCAAGATCCGTATACAGTTTTGCTGTCGCATCGTTATAGTTCCCGGTACCAAGATGTACATAGCGACGAATACCGTCATTCTCCCTGCGGACCACCAGGGTAATCTTGCTGTGCGTTTTTAATCCAACCAGACCGTAGATTACATGGCATCCTGCTTTCTCTAATTTTTTCGCCCACACAATATTATTTTCCTCGTCGAAACGGGCTTTTAACTCTACCAGTACGGACACCTGCTTACCGTTCTCCGCCGCCTGAGCCAGCGCCGCAATAATGGGAGAATTACCACTGACACGGTAAAGCGTCTGTTTGATTGCAAGAACTTCCTTATCTTTCGCGGCCTGTCTAATGAAGTCTACTACAGGCTGGAAACTCTGGTAGGGATGATGCAATAGAATATCCTGCTGCCGAATAGCCGCAAAGACATCCTCCGCTTCCGCAAACTCCTTCACCTCCACAGGCATATACTTCGCAAGTTTCAGCGTTTCAAAACCTTCTAAACCATACACCTTCATTAACACGGTTAAATCCAGCGGTCCTTTAATCATAAAAATATCTTCTTTTTCGATTTCCAATTCACGCACCAAAAGAGAAAGCAGGTCCGGATGAATACCATCCTCCACCTCGAGTCTGATTACTTCTCCCCACTGGCGTTTCTTTACCTGACGCTCAATTTCCTTGAGCAAATCTTCCGCTTCATCCTCGTCTATGGAAAGGTCCGCATTTCTCATAATTCTGAAAGGATGGGCACAAAGCACGTCATAATTTAAAAACAGTTTCCGTATATTTCTCTCAATTACTTCCTCCAAGAAAATAATGGCTCTGCCTCCTTCTTTGGTAGGAATCTCTATTATACGGTCCAAAACACTGGGCACCTGCACCGTCGCAAATTCCACATCAGCAGACTTCTTCCGGTCCTTTTTCTGAAGCAGTGCTCCGATATTCAGTGACTTATTCCGAATCAGCGGAAATGGTCTGGAAGAATCTACTGCCATGGGTGTCAGCACCGGATAGACGTTCTCCTCAAAAAAACGGTCTACATAGGCTCCCTGCTCTTCGCTTAAATCCTCATGGGACTCCACCACCGTAAGACCGTTATTTTTCAACTGTCCCAAAAGAGACCGGTTGTAGGTAGTGTACTGGGATGTAACCAGCTTATGCGTTGCCTTATTAACCTTTTTTAACTGCTCCTTCGGCGTCATTCCCGAGATATCCGGCTTTATATAACCTGCCTCTACCATATCTTTCAAAGAAGCAACACGCACCATGAAAAACTCATCCAGATTAGATGCTGTTATACTTAAGAACTTAATTCGTTCAAAAAGAGGCAGTGTCTTGTCCCTGGCTTCTCCGAGAATTCTTTCATTAAATGCCAGCCAGGATAATTCACGATTCCAGAAATAATCGGGGCTGCCGAAATTCTTTTTTTCCTGCATACTGTTTTTCCTCCTCTAATCTCCCATCACTAAATTATCTTTTTCATCTTAAGTACCGGACGAATACTGTATACTTCTTCAAAAAACTTACCGCCCTCCGCAAAAAGACCTTTCTCCAGTTCCATTCCGGCAGGAGATTCCACCTGAATGAAGAGTTCATCATCATGAAGCGTTGCCTTCATGGAAGTAATCTTCATCTTGCGGCTCCGCTCCAGGCCCACTGCCAGACGAAGAATTGCCGTCAACTTGGAAATCCTCAAATACTCATCTTTTTCAAGACCATGCCTACGCACCATCTCTTCATAATATTCGAAATCCATATGGGTATATTTTACAACATTTGCTACAATCTCTCTTTCCCCGTGGGAGAGACCGATAATCTCCGTAGCCATGATAATCTGATACGAACATTCACCCACTGCGGAAAGACTTATAAAACGTCCGCAGTCATTCAGTAATGCAGCAATGTTTAAAAGAATCTTTTCTCTGTTTCCGAGACCATGAAGTTTACGGGTACTGTCAAAAATCGTATGCGCAAATCCGGCAACGGCCTCACTTCTTTTTTTACTTCCCTGATATCTTTTAATCATGGACTGGGCACAGGAAACAATATCCTGCTCAAAATCATGAAACTGCGGTAAAAGGTGATTCTCTTTCGCATAATCATAAGCAATACCGTCACAAAGACTTACACCCGGTGCCCAGATTGTGTCTGCACCGGTAATATCAAGAACACCTTTTAACAAGAGCGCGCTGATAAAAAACAGGGGGACATTTTCCTCCGGAATCACCAATTCCCTTGCCACCTCAGCAGTATTTCGCTTCCGCAGATCTTCCAGACTGCTTTCAAACACACTTTTGGAAATAAAGCCTTTCTGCTTATCATTTCCTTTCAGGCGCTTCACCACAAGCGAAACATAATCATCTACAAGAATCAGATTTTCAATCTTCTTATCCTTAATATACAACTTTCCAAAAGCGGACAACTCATTGTCTACCATTTCTTCTAAAATTGCCTGCATCTGACTGGGTTTCGGTGCAATATTTCGCATTAAATCATGCAGACGCAGTACACCGAGTCTTAAATTCTGTGTCGCGGAAAGTGTGGATTTTTCGAACAGGGAAATCTGTATACTGCCACCGCCGATATCCAGAACTGCCGTATTATCCCGGATAATCTTCTCAAATTCTTCTCCCTTGGCTGCAATGGACTTATAGTCCAAAAAACGCTGCTCCGAATTACTTAGTACATTGATGCGCACACCTGTCCGTCTTTCAATCCTATCCAGTACGATAAGCGTATTATCCAATTCCCGAATGGCACTGGTTCCGTATGCACAGTAATCGTCCGTCTTATAGGAATTCATGATGGCCACATATTCCTTCAGTACACGGCATAGTTCTTCCATCTTCTCATAGCCTAATTTACCGGTTTTGTAGGACTGGGTTCCCAAATCCAGACGATGACGAATGTGTTCTAACTCCCGCATTCCCCGTTGCGGTGATATTTCCATAATCTTCATTCCCAATTCATACGAACCGACATCAATTGCAGCAAATATCTTACGCTTCATACTAATCTCCCCTATTCGGACGGCGGATTTTTACCGTCTTAATGTATTTCCAATATCATAACATATTTCCTTTAAAATCGCTATATTCTTGCGATTTTTGCCTGCTTGATTTATACTGATATTGCAGAATGATTTCAAAGGAGAATGCAATGAAGAAAACACTGAAAGCAATCCTTATTATAGCCTGTATTATTCTTCTTTTAGGAGGAATTATGCTGGTTCATTATTTCAGCGGCCGCGTACCTTCCAATCCGGATGATTTGGTGGGAAATACAGCCGGCAACCTCTATAACGGTGGCTACTTCTGTCAGGACGAGAACGGAACTGTCTTTTTTGCCAACTTCTACGACAACGGAACCCTTTATTCCATGAATGCAGACGAAGGTGAAATCCGCAAAGTCTCCGATGCGCAGGTGAGTGCCCTGAATACGGGTGGAAATTATCTTTATTACTATATGTCTGACTCCTCTACCTCCACCGGTCTGGGATTTGTGCGCCGGGTAGTGGGAATCTATCGTTGTAAAAAGAACGGCTCTGCCGTCACTACTTTAAGCCGGGAACCGGCAGGTTCTCTTCTTTTGGTCGGCGACAACATTCTTTATCAGAATTGTCCGGACGGCAAATCCTGGGACACTTCCATCATGAATACCGATGGACGGGATAAGGAAATTCTGCTTCCTTACTGCATTAATCCCGCCTCTTTTTCCAACGGATTGCTTTACTATAACGAAACCGTCGACACACATTTTCTTTCTACCTTTGACATTGAATCCCGGACAGAGAACAGGATTCTTAAATACAACGTCTGGCATCCGGTTTGTGTCGGAAGCAAAGTCTATTTCATGGATATCGAGAATAACTATCGACTTTGTGTCTTGGATACGATAACCTCTGATGTGAAAGAAATCACTCCTGACAGAGTTGATTTCTTTAATATAGCCGGGGAATATATCTACTACCAGCGTTCCTCTGAAACAGACCCTGCACTGATGAGAATCCGTACAGACGGCACCGGAGAAGAAGTTGTGGCAAACGGCGTATATAATACACTCAGTGTAACAGACCAATACGTATATTTCAGAGCTTTCGGCAACCCGGTAACCATCTATCACACCCCGGTTCACGGTTCTGTTAACGTATCCGAATTTGTCGCAGCGAAGGATGCAGTTTCCCGCTAATCTTTTTATAAATCCATTAAGTTTCCAAATAATAATGCTGAATAGAGATTTCCTCGTATGAACACCAAAAATAGCCGTGATGACACCGAGTGGTGACTATCACGGCTATTATCATTTAGCGCAATACTATTCTTCCGCAACTATCTCTACTTACAATCACATTATCCTTTGGGAACATAGCTCTCTTTCAATCGTTTCAGCATCTCTTTGGTGGTTCTTCCGATCAAAGGATGGCGCTTGTAGGGTGCTATCTCATTCAAGGGCACCAGCACAAAATCACGATTCTGCAAATCAACATGAGGCACTACCAGATTGTCGGTCTGAATCACTGCATCGTCATAGTACAGAATATCCAAATCCAATGTCCTTGGTCCCCAGTGCTCCGTCTTAACCCGTCCTGCCTGTCTCTCCTCAGCCTTCAGCATATCCAGCAGCTCCTTGGGATCATACAGTGTCCTAAGCTCCAGTGCACCATTGTAGAAATTCTCCTGTTCAACACCGCCGTAAGGCTTACTTTCTACAATCTTTGATACTTTCTTCACTTCACAACAACGGTCAGACGAAAGACTCTCTACTGCGTTATTTATGTACGCCAGTCTGTCCCCCATATTGGAACCAAAAGCAATATATGCAGTATGCCAGCTTCTGTGCACCTTCACGGCTACGGTATCAAACGGATGAGGGATTGGTGCCTGCGGCTTCTCCACTTCCAATGTTACCGCCTCTAAAAGAGGGTAACTCATAAGCAATTTTCTGGCCAGACAGTTTGTCACAGATTCTAACAGATTCATTCTGTTCTTGGTCATAAAATCATTAATCATCATGCACACTTTACCATAATCAACAGAATCCTCCAGTTCATCCGTACGGCTTGCTCTGGTGGTATCCGTATAAAGCGTTGCATTCACAATAAACTTCTGCCCCTTCTCCTGCTCTTCGGTATAAACGCCGTGAAAAGCATAAACCTCTAATCCTTTGATTATAATTTCATCCATAATGTACCTACCCCTTATTCATTATAGTCTGTGTCATCTGAATCGCTCTTACATTAGCCTCCACGTCGTGTACACGAAGGAAAGTACATCCCTTCATAACTGCCATAACCGTAGTTGCCAACGTACCCTCTAACCGTTCTTCCACCGGAAGGTTCAGTGCATTTCCGATTACGGATTTACGTGATACGCCAAGCAAAACCGGGTATCCCATCTCCGTAAAAATCTCCAAACGGTTTAAAATCATTAGATTCTGTTCATAATCCTTGGCGAACCCCACACCAGGATCAATAATGATGTGTTCCGGATTAATTCCGGCTTCTGTTGCAAACTGAATCCTTGCCTTTAAATCCTTCTGCACATCTTTTAAGAAATCCTCATATACCGGATGATTGCGGTTATGCATTAAAACACACCCCGCATCGTATTCCTTAATCAAACGAGCCATATCCGGATGATCCAAAAGACCCCAAATATCATTCACCACATCCGCACCGGCCTTTAACGCCTCCCCGGCCACCGCCGCTTTCGTAGTATCCACAGAAATCGGAATATCCAAATTCTTTTTGATTCTTTCAATCACCGGAATAACGCGCTCACATTCTTCTTCTTCCGACACAGGTGTAAAACCGGGTCTGGTTGACTCCCCGCCAACATCAATAAGTGCAGCGCCTTCCTGTATCATACGTTCTGCACGGGCAAGTGCAGCATCCACATTTCGGAAGCGTCCTCCGTCAGAAAAGGAATCCGGTGTCACATTCAGAATGCCGCACACATAACTGCGGCCTTTTTCAAATCTGTACTTTCCGATTTGCAAGTCAAACACTCCTTTTACGGTTAATGCTTCAGTTCTATCGTTCGTTTTTCTTCCGCCTTATGGCAACTATCCGCCGCCTCGCATGCAAAACATGCGCGACTTAGCTTGTCCGCCCGATATATCACATCCGAAAGAGGCTCTCTCGCAGCCGCTTCCCTGTTTCGATGAAATATAATTCCACGTCTGATCTGCTCTGTTTCCTCATCCGTAAAGCCACACTCCGCCATAATCGGAAGAGAAAGTTCTCCACTTGCAATCTCATGGGGAGTCCCGGACTCATATTCAACATGTCTGCCGCAATCATGAAGAAGCGCCGTAGCATAAATCAGTTCTTTGTCTATCTCTAAGGCTTCTTCTAAATTAAGGATATGGGCAATCCGTGCCACATCAAGGAAATGCTTCATATCATGCCGACAATAAATCCGTGTCGCCTCCTTATCGGCAATCTCATTCATCAGTGCTTTATATCTTGGATTCATAAGAATCCTTTGTATTCTTTCCATCTTAGGACGACCTTTCTCAAACGTGAAGCATCCGATAAAAGGATGCTCTCGCCTCCGGGTCATCTTCAAAACAACCTCTGGTAGCAACCGTTACCGTCTTACTTCCCGGTTTCTTTACGCCACGCATGGTCATACACAGATGCTCTGCTTCCATCACTACCATAACGCCCTTCGGGTTCAGGTGTTCCATAATGGCATCCGCAACCTGCGCAGATAACTGTTCCTGAATCTGCAAACGCTTGGCAAAGCATTCTACCAGTCTGGCAAGCTTGCTAAGTCCGACAACTTCTCCGTTGGGGACATAGGCAATATGCGCTTTGCCGTAAAAAGGCATCAGATGATGCTCGCACATGGAATAGAAGACAATGTCCTTCTCCAGCACACACTCGCTGTTCTCTACCTGAAAACGTTTGGATAAAATCTCCTCGGCGCTCTCCTCTTTGCCGGAAAAAATCTCTGTATACATCCTGGCAATACGATTCGGTGTCTCCACAATTCCGGGACGGTCCAAATCCTCACCGATTCCTTCCAGCAACAGCCTGACTGCCTCCTGTATTTTACTTTCGTCCACCATTTCTACTCTTTCCTTCCTGACTCTTCTTTATCCTTGTATAGGCTTCCCGTAACATTCCCAAATACGATAAAGAACCGAATGCCAGCACCACACCATCTTCTCCCGCAAGAAGCATGGCCTCTTCCAGCGCTTCCTCCACGGAATCGGCCGCCGTCACATTCACTCCATGGGTTCGTATCGCCATTGCAAGGTCCATAGCCGACAACGCACGTTCCTTAATCGGCGGTGTAACCGTTACAATATACTCAGCCAGCCCCAATGAGTCTTCAATCATCTGTGTATAGTCTTTATCTTTCAGTATTCCCATTATATAAACAATTCTGCGATTTGTAAAATACATTTCCATGGAAGCCATAAGTTTACGCACCGCAGCCTCGTTATGTGCACCATCCGCAATTACATAAGGCTTTGTTCCCAGTATTTCAAACCGCCCCGGCCATTTCGCCTCTTTGAATCCTTGTAAAATTCGTTCTCTGCGAAGTTTTACGCCACTCTCTGCCAAAAGCTCCAGAGCCAGAAGCGCCAAAGAAGCATTCTCTCTCTGAAAATTTCCCAGCAAAGAAATGCATACATTTGGGTAATCCTTATAGCGAAAACGCTGCCCTTTCATACTTTCTTTCAAAGGTTTCATGTCTTCCGGCAAAACAGAAACAAAGGAAACACCCTCTGCCTTACATTTCTCCTCCAACACAGTTTTCACTGTATCAAGCTGGGGGGCTGAAGCAACCCTGCTGCCGGGTTTAATAATACCTGCTTTCACAGTAGCAATCTCTGCCGGTGTATTTCCCAGAATTGCCATGTGATCCATGCCAATTTCCGTAAAAACCGCAACCTTAGGGGCGGGAATCACATTCGTGGCATCCGTTTCGCCACCAAGCCCGCATTCTAAAATAACCAAATCACACTTCTTCTCTGCAAAGTACAGAAATGCCATAGCAGTTTCCAACTCAAACATGGTAGGATGCGCCAAACCATCCAGCACCATTTCTTCCGAAATACGAAACAGTTCTTCCAGGGTTCTGGTTACAAAAGCCTTGGATATAAACTTCCCGTTCACCTGAATCTTCTCTCTGTAATCAACCACGCTGGGAGAAACATATCTTCCCACCCGGTATCCGTTGGCAATAAGCGCTTCAGAAATAAATGTGCCGACACTGCCTTTCCCGTTGGTTCCGGCAATGTGGATATATTTAAGCTGCTCCTGGGGCTGATTCAGCCTTCTGAGCAATTCTTTCATATTATCGAGGCCTAAGACACTTCCCAATGCCCCTACCCTGACGTTTAAATATTCCAGTGCTTCATCATACGTCATGCTCTAACTCTTCCTTCACTGATGTTCTCCGTATGGCAAACATCATTCATTCTTACAACCATTTTTATCGTAAGACAAACATCATTCTTCGTCAAAATCAATGTCTTGCCCATCAGCACCGATATTCAACGAATGAATGGTTCTTCTCTTCATTCTTGCCGCTTCGGAATAGTCAAGGATGAAATCCTTCACTTCCTGGGAATGCCTGATATTTTTAAGAATTAACTGCTGATGTGTGGTATCACCGGTATAGCAAATAACACTACCCAGCCCGAACATTCTCTGCATGAGATTACGTTCCAGCTTCACATCCTGAATTTTGTACATGTAGCAATCATTCTCCACCTTCTTAAACAATCCACTGTCGATGGTGAGTATGTCTTCTTTAATGATATACTTGGTAAAAGTAAACGGTAATCCGAACAACAACCATCTCTGTCTTTCTTCCAGAACCATATACATCCTCCCTCAACGATTCCCAATTTCCGACTCTCCCGGCAATTTCCCCGAAACAATCCGATAAGTACTTACAATTATACTATAACAAGATACATTTTGCCAGTAAATTCAGACTAAAATCAAAAAAAGAAAAAACCTTTTTGCTTTTCAAAAAAGACCCCTTCGGTCAATCCTTTTATTCGATAAAAAAACATATTTTTTTTACCGTTTTTTATTGCCTGCATCTCACTACTATGTTATTATTATTCAAGTTTAAAGTAACCCTCGGGGTTACTCCATAGAGAAAGGAGTCTGTTATGAGACATTTAATGAGTCCGCTGGATTTCACGACCGAAGAATTGGAAAAGTTATTCCAATTGGCAAACGACATCGAGAACAATCCGCAAAAATATGCTCATTGTTGCGACGGCAAGAAGCTTGCGACATGCTTTTATGAGCCCAGTACCAGAACCCGTCTTAGTTTCGAAGCTGCCATGATTAATTTAGGTGGCAGTGTCATTGGCTTTTCCAGTGCCGCATCCTCTTCCGCTTCCAAAGGCGAAAGTGTTTCGGACACCATTCGTATGATTTCCTGTTATGCAGACATCTGCGCAATGCGTCATCCCAAGGAAGGCGCTCCCATGGTCGCAGCTACCAAATCAAGTATTCCCGTGGTAAATGCAGGCGATGGTGGACATCAGCATCCCACCCAGACCCTTACGGATTTGTTAACCATCCGTTCCCTGAAAGGACGTTTGAACAATTTTACCATCGGTCTTTGCGGTGACCTTAAATTCGGTCGTACCGTTCACTCCTTAATCAGCGCATTGGTTCGCTATGAGAATGTTTCCTTCGTATTCATCTCACCCGAAGAATTACGCATTCCGGACTACATCACAGAACAGTTGAAAGAATTAAATATTCCTTACGAAGAGGTCATCCGTCTGGAAGACGTTATGCCCAAGCTTGATTTATTATACATGACCCGTGTACAGCAGGAACGTTTCTTCAACGAAGAAGATTATATCCGTCTGAAAGACTTTTACATTCTGGACAAGGCCAAAATGGACCTTGCCAAGGATGATATGTTAGTCCTCCATCCGCTCCCCCGTGTAAACGAAATTTCCGTAGAAGTGGATGATGACCCGAGAGCAGCATATTTCCGCCAGGTTCAGTACGGTGTATATGTGCGCATGGCACTGATTCTGACACTTTTAGAGATTGAAGTTTAGAAGGAGGAATTCCACATGCTTAACATAGGTAAAATAGAAGAAGGTTTCGTTTTAGACCACATCAAAGCCGGCAAGAGTCTTTCCATTTACCATCATCTTCAGTTGGACAAAAAAGACTGCACCGTTGCAATCATTAAGAACGCCAAGTCCAAAGCAATGGGCAAGAAAGATATTCTGAAGGTAGAATGTGACATCAAAGAAATGGATATGGATGTGCTTGCGGTAATCGACCATGACATCACTGTCAACGTGATCAAGGGCGGTGAGATTGTTGCCAAGAAAGAGCTCTCCCTTCCCAAGGAAGTGAAAAATATCTACAAGTGCAAAAATCCCCGCTGTATTACCAGCATCGAACAGGAACTTCCGCACATCTTCTGCCTGGCAGACGAGAAGAAAGCCCTGTATCGTTGCAAATATTGCGAAGAGAAATGCAATGATGACTTAAAGGACCAGTATTTGTTTCACTAAAATATAAAATACGAATTAATAATATAAATCAGGCTGAAGAATTTTCAAAAGAAAGTTCTTCAGCCTTTTATCTAGATTTACAATTTCTCTATATACTTACAATTCGGATATAACTTACAGCCGTAAAATTGCTCTCCCATATTTTTCCCTTTTTTCGCGGTACGGAGGATTAATTCATTTCCGCATCTGGGACAGATCTTTCCTGAAGAACCTACCGTCTGTGACGGAGGAATCAGTGCCTGAGCATCAGGTGCAAATGGCATTCCGGATGATGATGTGGTTGGCATTTGTTGTGCTTGCCCATTAATCGCAGTTTTAATATTTCTAACGTGATCTGCTTTCACTTCTTCCGACACCTGTGTGAAAGGATACAGTTTTCTGTATATCTGTTCCACCGTTTCTACAGACATAGAAGCAGAGTTTGCAAACCTTAAATTCTCCATAAGTTGGCGTAAGTTCTCACGTTTAACAACATGTACATCACTATTATGCAGATTAAGTTTTTTAAGTTTACAGCGTTCTGAAAAAACAATAATGGAATAACACGGCACATCATTTCCAACAATTCGTCTGAGTTCTTTAATATGTGTCTTATTCTGTAATATAGGATTATAGAACTTATTTTTCTGACTTCTTCCATGCCTTCCCGACAGAGACTGTGTCCACATCTTTTGCTCCGAATCACCAAAGATCCATCCGCTGTAGTTCTTGCTTTCAAAAATATAGATGCCGCTGGCATGAATCATCATAACATCGACTTCTGTTGTTTTACCGTTCTCACAGGGCAAATAGCTGTTAAACAGGAAGCGTGCACCGGTCTGTTCAAAGTAACTTAGATATTTATAAATCAGGTATTCACCATACTTCCCTTTATCAAATCGAACCTTGATATACGGAATCTGTTTATCCTGTCTATACTGTGTTTCCTTATAACCCAGAGAACCAAGTAAAAGAATGAATACAAGAATTACTATTGCTATTATAAGCAAAGGTGCCGCGACAAATAAACACAAAATCATACTTTTAAAAAACAACTCGTACATCCGCATACCACCTCATTCTCTATCTGTTTATTTTACTATTGATTATGGAAAAGTTAAACGCAAAAAACTCCGAATATACAATTCGACATATCTACTAAAAAAATAAAAAGTGGAGCTTTAGAAAAATCCCACTTTTTAAATTATTTATCTCACATCCTACACAAACGGCAAATACTTATTCTCTCCATACGAATGAAAACACTCACTGCAAAGCCATCCGTTATCAGGATTGCTTTCTATTCCTTTAATCTCAGGGAAATGTTCGTCAAAAGTAGTATCTCCATACACTGCTTTCGCACCGGTACAGGTACATAATTCTTTGGAAATCTCTTTCTTATAGATGGGGCAGACAATTGTCTGCGGTATTTCAACCTCTTCCAAATAAACTACCATATTTTGCTTATCACCGGCACTTTCAAAAAACACTTCTACCTGTCGCTCCGGCAGGTGTTTTATGAACTCTACGTTTCTTCCGTCTTTTAATTTCAGTTCCATTCCGATTCCCTCCATGTTTTTCTCCCATTTAATCACCATCAGGGTAAAAGACATAGTATCGGAAATAAGGCTCTTTTACAAGGTGTAAAATAACTAAAATAAATAAAAAACTTTGTTGAAAATACACATCCTTATGTATAGCATTAATTCAGTTTACATTTCTCTACATCCTCTAATGTAATGGTCTGCAAATCCTCCACCGAAGCATCAGGAATTCCTACGACTCTGTCCGCCTGATAAGAAAAAGCCTTCTCAATAAAGTTACGCACATCACGGGCATTTGCCATATCTTTTCCTGCGGTAAGACGTCTCTTCTCAAAGAAGTCAGCACAATACTTCCTTGCTTCTTCCGTAAGACAATAATCCTGCTGTTTCACCATTCCGTCCATAATATCCATCAATTCTTCCGATGTATAATCCTCAAACTGAATGAACTTATTAAATCTGGATTTCAGACCCGGATTGGAGGCAAGAAACTCTTTCATCTCTTCCGGATATCCTGCCACGATTACCACGAAATCTTCTCTGTGGTCTTCCATCTCCTTTAACAAGGTTTCTACTGCTTCCTGCCCAAAATCCCCTTCTGATTTATTCACAATCAGAGAGTATGCTTCATCGATAAAAAGCACACCACCCAACGCTTCTTCACAAACTTCCTTTACTCTTGCCGCAGTCTGACCCACATAGCCTTTTACCAATCCCGCGCGATCCGTCTCCGTCAAAGTCCCTTTGGATAAAATGCCCATGTGTTTATAGATATTCGCCACAATTCGTGCAACGGTGGTTTTACCTGTACCGGGGTTACCGGTGAATACCATATGCTTCGATATATCCACCGTCTTCATGCCCTTCGCCTGACGCATCTTCTGCACTTTAACCAGATTAACCAGTCCGTGAATATCCTGCTTAACCCCGTGGATTCCTACCATGGCATTAAGCTTCTCCAATTCCTCTTCCAGTTTCTGAGGATCCATTTCTGCCTTCTTCTCTTCCGTGCGCTGTCCTACAAACAAACGCTTGTCGTACGGAATTTTAACCCCCTGCTCTTCCAGATAATTCTCAAGCATTCTGATTATGCAAGCCAGACGGGTGGCGCCTTCCTGGGACTCTGTTTTCTGTGCTCCCAAAAGAACCTGTCCATAGGAAGAAATCGCATCCACCAGAATCTGTGCCTTTTGCTCACAGTACATATCCTGCGGAATCATGCACATCCTGTCTGCTTTTGCCGCACACTGTATTACCACGGGAACATTCAACAAAATATTCTCATCAACATGGTCCCTCTTCTTTATCACTCTCATATCCTGAACGGTAGGACAGGTGGTAAAAAAGTGCCGTACCACCTCTCTCTCATTCTCGGTAATCTCGTCATCCGCATCTGCAAGATAGATAGAAAAAAGCAACATATAATATTTAAAACTTTCCGGCAGGGAATTGGACACCATTCCGTTATCTGCCCGCACTTTAGCCTTGTTAAGCAACTCGCATATATCTTCTGAAATTGAAATAAACTCTTCCGCTGTTCTTTCGATTGCCATCCGCTTGCCACCTTTCCCTCTCTCCTGTATCTGTTTCCGGGCATGAATGCTCTCAAACATATCATCCGGCCGGTTGCCGCCAAACCGCTTCACACCTGACTTACACCAGGTTCAACACTTCTTCCTTAGGTTTCTCCGCAGGTTCTACGGAAGTTGCATACAATACCGGTCCAACCCCCTTATAGTCTTCCCAATACTCATGTTTCACCACCGCGGTAATCTTAATCCAGTCGCCTTTTTCATATTTCTCAGCCTCTTTCCATTTTGCCACAAAACCAAGAAATGCAATGTCATCTGCACAGCAGGTCATAGCACTTCTTCCGGGGACAAAATGTCCCTTAGGAAAGCCTTCCGGACGAACCACACATGCCAAAAAGCTAACAGTCTTACCTTCGTAACGATCCGGTGTGTCCAGCATATCAAAAAACCAAATGGGATATGCCTTCTCAGAAAGATCAAGATGCTCTTTTTTGACGTCATAGGGAAGTTCCTCGTCCATCGTAACGCTTACTTCGCCGCTCTTATCTTCAAACACAATTTCCGCATCCCGATTCAATGCCATCATATTTCTCTTATAAGTAGCCAGTTCCTTGATTCCGTCGCAGCGATTAAAAATAATCAGTTCCGACTTGCGAACCATATCCCCGATCATGGAACGCATATTGTTATAATACATGGGAAAAGTCGCCGCATTAATAATTGTGATCTGCTGACCCACTTTCCAATGCCAGGGCAGCTTTAAATCTTTATAGGGCCACATTCCGTTGTATTCAATGATGATTCGCTCCGGCTTATGCTGCTTTTCCAAAGAAAGCAGTTTGGAAGAATTCAAATCATTTTTATCATCAATCACTTCAATCACGGTATTGGTTGCACGAAGCAGTTCTTCATCATATTCCGTCTCGCCTTCTTCGCACAGAAGAAGCAGGGTTTTTCCTCGGGATTGAAAATACGGTTGCTGCATGGTAAAAGAAATAAACTCTGTTTTACCGCTTTCCAAAAAACCGTTAATAATATATACCGCCTTCATGAATCCTTCTCCTCCTTTTATACGCCAAACAAGGACTTCAAATTCTCTTCTAAAAGTTTAGAACCGATTACGCATATCTTACCGGTAACATCCGGTGTTCCCTTGCGAACATTTTTCTCTTCGGGAACATAATCAAAGTAAACAAAATCACCATCTGCGGAAGGAACCATTCCTTTGGCGCGAAGAATCAATCCATATTTCTTCACATCTTCCAATTCATCCAAAATGTTCTCGATTTCTTCTACACTGAAGCACTTCGGTGTTTCAAATCCACAGCTTGTAAACACCTCATCCGCATGATGATGGTGGTGATCATGGCAACCACAGGTACAGTCTTCACCATGCTCATGATGATGTTCGTGGTCATGCTCGTGGTTGTGGTCATGCTCGTGATCATGACAACCACAGGTACAATCTTCACCATGCTCATGATGATGTTCGTGGTGATGCTCGTGGTTGTGGTCATGCTCGTGATCATGACAGCCACAGGTACAATCCTCGCCATGCTCATGATGATGTTTGTGGTCATGCTCGTGATCATGCTCGTGGTCATGCTCGTGGTCATGATGATGGTGATGACGCTCATGATGATGCTTCGCCATCTCCTCCAACAATTCTTCCTCTAGCGACTTTCCGTCTTCCATGGTATTAAGAATCTGCTCCCCTGTAATCTGCTCCCAGGGCGTGGTAATAATGGTTGCCTTCTCATTATGCGCACGGAGAAGTTTCACTGCTTCTTCAATCTTTTCCTGTTTCACATTCTGGGTTCTGCTTAGCACGATAGTTCCGGCATTCTCAATCTGATTAATGAAGAATTCACCAAAATTCTTAATATACATCTTGCACTTGGATACATCCACAACCGCAACTGCCGCATTCAGTTTTACATCCTGCATTTCTTCCTTGCCCACTTCCAAATCTGCAACCGCTTTGATTACATCGGAAAGCTTACCTACACCGGAAGGCTCAATCAGAATTCTCTCCGGTTTATATGTATCAATAACTTCTTTCAATGCAGTACCAAAATCGCCTACCAAAGAACAGCAGATACAGCCGGAATTCATCTCACGAATCTCAATGCCTGCATCTTTTAAAAATCCGCCGTCAATACCGATTTCACCAAACTCATTTTCAATCAAAACCACCTGTTCCTTATACAGAACATCCTTTAACATCTTCTGGATAAAAGTGGTTTTACCCGCACCTAAAAATCCTGATACAATATCAATCTTTGTCATTGCTTTTACCTCGTTTACATTTAATAATAAGGGGGAAGCACTTTCGCACTCCCCTTTCTTAAATTTCTTAACTCCTTCTGATTTCATGGCATTTATCACGAAAAACGCCCGCCTGACAAACCGTTTACTTCAGGAAACCGCTTACAATCTGTGCCTCGGCTTCGCTCTCGGTAAGTCCTAAGGTCATCAGCTTAATAAGCTGTTCCCCTGCAATCTTACCAATGGCTGCCTCATGAATTAAACTTGCATCAATATGGTTGGCTGTAACTTCCGGCACAGCCCGGACAGAAGCCTCGTCCATAATAATTGCATCACATTCCGTATGTCCGTGACATTTATTATTTCCGTTAATCTTGGATAAAAACAGCTGTCTGGAATTATCCTTGGCAACGGAACGCGAAATCACGTTGGCGCCGCAATCTTCTCCGTCCAAATCCACGGTAAAATCTGTTTCAGCCCATTGATTGTCATGGGTCATAATCTTTTCTTTAATAATCAATGTGGCGCGGTCACCCAGCTTGGCACTGGTGACGCGTTTGGTAGAATCCACGCCTTCAATCTGCACCGTATCCATTTCCAGATAAGAATCCTCAGCCAGTTCGATAATCGTTGTAGGATTCATCACACGCTCTCCGGTGCCTTCTCCGGTACCGTAATGCTTCTCAATATATTTCACTTTGGAATTCTTTCCGACAAAGAAACTGTGAATTCCGCTATGTTCGGAGCCCTCCTTGCCGCCATTGTGAATACCGCATCCTGCAATGATGGTAATGTCACAATCCTCTCCGATGAAGAAATCATTATAAACAGATTCCTTCAATCCGGTCTGGGTCAAAAGAACCGGAATGTGTAAGCTCTCATTCTTTGTTCCGGGTTTAATCTTAATGTCAATTCCCGGTTTGTCTTCCTTGGTAATAATATCAATGTTTGCTGTTGTATTTCTTCCACCCAAACCACCATTTGTTCTGATGTTATACGCACCGGTTGGAATCTCATGTAAACCGGCAACCTGTTCCAGCAAATTTTTCTGTATTGCATCCATTTGTCTATCCTGCTTTCTATCTGTCTAAAATTCACAAATCCTTTTTTCTTTTCTGAAAAGAAATGTTCCAAAAGGACTATCTATCTCGATACGGCACGGTAACTTCTGCCGCGATACCGGACTTAACCCAGTTTGCTAAGCAATGTCTGGCAGCTGACATCTCCGCAGAGAAGTTCAGGCAGAATGTCATCTTTTTTGCCATGCGCCCGCAACTCACCATTGGCCACCACCAAAATATCATCAGCAATATTAAGAATTCTCTCCTGATGGGAAATGATAATAATAGATCCTCCTGTCTTCTCATGCATATTCTCAAACACACGAATCAGACTCTGGAAGCTCCATAAATCAATTCCTGCCTCCGGCTCATCAAAAACGGAAAGTTTGGTTCCTCTTGCCATAATCATGGCAATCTCAATTCGCTTCAACTCACCGCCTGACAAACTGGCATTCACTTCACGGTTAATGTATTCTCTTGCACAAAGTCCAACCTCAGACAAATACGTACATGCCTCGGTAGTAGACAGCGTCTTTCCTGCTGCCAGTGTAATTAAATCTTTCACCGTTATTCCTTTGAAGCGAACCGGTTGCTGGAAAGCGTAACTGATTCCCATCTTTGCTCTCTCCGTGATGGATACATTTGTAATATCAACACCATCAAAGAAAATCTGTCCCTCCGTAGGGGTAATAATACCTGCAATAATCTTAGCCAGTGTAGACTTTCCGCCACCGTTAGGGCCTGTAATGGCCACAAAACGCTTGTCTATGTCAACACTGATATTTTTAATAATATCCTTCGCGTCCTTCTCATCTTCTACACGATAAGATACATTTTTTAACTGAAGCATGTTACTTTATTCTCCTCTTTATTCGTGGAATGTATAGGTATTCTTCCCACTTTTTTTCACCGCATACATATTGCGATCTGCTCTGTCAAAGAGCTTCTTATACGTAGTTCCGTCCTGAGGCGATACAGCAACGCCTACACTGGCTTTCACCACATATCTGTCCCGCAAACCGATGGGATTATTCTCAAAACGTTCAAACAGGCTTTTTAACTTCTCCTTAATTACCGTCATTTCAAGCATATCCTTGCAGAATACAAGATATTCATCTCCGCCGATACGACCGATAATATCCGTTTCACCAAAGGTTTCTGCAAGCATCTCTCCGACTTCTTTGATAACCTTATCTCCGAAACGATGTCCGTAAGTGTCGTTAACCTGCTTAAAATCATCCAAATCGATTACCACCAAAGCATTGATTTTCTCTTTTCCGCCGCCTTCTTCCAGATAATTATCTACCAACACACGCAAGGCATTGTGATTATAAAGTCCGGTAAGAGAGTCTCGTTCTGCCTTCTTCTTTAACTCCAAAGTCTTATGCTTGGCATCATCAATATTTCTTATAATACCGATGGAAAGTTCCGCTCTGCCGTTACTGTCGCGAAGAATCGTTCCCAAAAGCTCTACCCATACATACTCTTTGGATTTCTTTCCGGCACGCATGCGCATCTCAATACGGGAAAACTCTTTCCCTTTCCACAGCGGATACAGCTGCATAATATCATCCTTATGGATGATGTTCTTCTCCATCGCTGCTTCCGAGAAATTCTCGTACTCAAACCATGCTTTTTCCTGGCGATCATACAAATCATCCACCTTAAAAAGACACATACGGTCTTCCTCGATGTAATATTCGTAAATAACATCCCGGGTACAGGCCATTACGGTCCGGAGACGTCTTTGCTCTCTTTGTAACATCTCTTGTATCTGTGTTACTTCCGTAAGGTCTGTTACACTGCAAAGATAGTAATCTCCGTCGTTACGTTCCGACGTAATGGTTTCTACCACGGTGTAAAGTTTGGAGCCGTCTTTCTTATAAATGACTACGGGCTGTTTCACAATACCGTCAGTTCCCGTTGCATCCCGTAACTTCTCTCTCAATTTAAGGATATCCTTCTCATCAAAAATCGAGAAAAAATCCTTACGCATCAGTTCCGTAAGCTCAGGCTCCGTATACCCAACCAAATTCATAAAACGCAGATTGCAAATAAAATTGGGCGCCCCCACGGTATTAACCAGAATACAAGCTACCGGAAATCTGGTGAACATCTCCATATCTGTTGCCATACTCGTTCCTCCTTTGGTTTTCGTCATAAGCACATAAAACATCGCAGCAACATAATTTTATCACATTTTACCCTAAAAGGAAAGACTTCTGCCTTCTGTTTTCACTTTCTTTTATACGGCGGACATGCTAAAATGTATCTAATAAAAACAGATTTCCGGGAGAAATACTATGAATACTGTAATCGAACAAATATTGAGAGAAATCCCTGTCGAACTGGCCCCTTATTTATCCGATTTGCCAGGCTGGGAACATTGGGACATTTTTACGGACACGGTTCGTTCTCTGAACCGTGAGGCCCTGTATAAAAGTAAAATACACGGCTATGCCCACATAGAGCGGGTTTTGATTCACGGCGCCGTTATCTGCATGCGCCTGAATTGTTCTCCGGATGATATCCGGCTGATTCTGGCTGCTTGTGCATACCATGACATCGGACGGGAAAACGATTTGCGGGATGACTCTCACGGAATCCGTTCCGCCCGCATGATAACCCCTCTCGTCCCCTTTCGCGGCGAATCCCTTGCTATCATAGAAGCTGCCGTGGAAGGTCACTCCGTTCACGACATATATCAGGATGAAATCATTGCCAAATATCCCATCGGGGACACAAAAAGGGCACATTTTATTGCTAAAGTATTAAAAGATGCAGATGCACTCGACCGGGTTCGCGTCAATGCCCTGGATCCCTCCTATCTGCGCTTTGACTGCAGCAGGCAGAGTGTTTCTTATGCAATCGCCCTGTTTCATTATTATGAATCAATGCTCTCAGGCAGGTGATTGTCCCGCACCTATGAAAGAATAAATTGCTATCAGATTCAGAAAGGAATAATTAACCATGCGAGAAAACGACCAGCTCCTTTTGTTTGAGCAGTTAAATCATGACCGGTTACCGGAAGAAGCCCAAACAACGCTGGAGGAATATCAGAAATTAATTACCAAATACAATTGTGCAATTCGTGAAGTACGTACCAAATTTGAAGTATTAAACGACGAATTATCCATCAGAAGTAACCGAAATCCCATTCATGCCATCCACTCGCGAATCAAAAATCCCCGCAGTATTATGGACAAGCTGAATCGGAAGAACTGTGCATTTACGCTGGACAATATTCAAAACGAGATTAATGACGTGGCCGGCATCCGTGTTATCTGCAACTTTGCGGATGATATCTATAAGATTGCGGACATGCTTTTGCAGCAGGATGATATCCGTCTGGTACGTGCCAAAGACTATATCCGCAATCCCAAGCCCAACGGCTACAGAAGTTATCATATGATTGTTGAGATTCCGGTGTTCTTCTCGGAGGGCAAAGAAATCATGAAGGTTGAGGTGCAGTTGCGTACCATCGCCATGGATTTCTGGGCAAGTCTGGAACATGAAATGAAATACAAGAAGAATCTCACCAATGCAGACAGTACCGAAATCAGCAGGCAGCTCCTCGAATGCGCCACCACCATTTCAGAAATGGATTCGCGCATGCAGGATATCAAGAACCGGATTTATCATACGCCCTAAGGATCGGTTGCAATTGTTTCTGCGCAAGCGCTGCCTCAATGGTTGCCGGAATCAATTCCATATGGGCAACCAGTGAACGGGGCTTTTTCCCGGAATCGTCCTGACCGAAGGGAACGAAATAAATATACTTACAATTCAAAAGCAAACCGATGTTACGGAAATTCATTCCCATGGCATCATTGGTAGAGACCGCTATAATCAGCGGTCTTTCGTTTCGCAAATGAGCTTTTGCCGCCATAAGCACCGGAGTATCGGTAATTCCGTTTGCCAGTTTCGCCAAAGTACTCCCTGTACAGGGAGCAATCACCATGGCATCAAACAGTTTTTTCGGTCCGATGGGCTCTGCTTCCTGTATTGTAAAAACCCCATTCTTTCCCGTCAATTCCCGAATCCGGTCCACAAATTCCGTTGCCTTCCAGAAACGGGTGTCCATGGTAGAAACACTTTTGGAAAAAATGGGATATAAATCCATTTCATCCGCTGCCATCTCTTCAATCACTTTCGTAATTCTCGTAAAAGTACAAAATGACCCTGTAAAACCTATACCAATTCTTAATTTTCTCATTTCAGCCTCCTTTCCACTGCTTCGGCCAAAATCTCTCCGGAAGTGCGGGGCGAATAAATTCCCGGAAGTCCGCCGCAAAGCTTTGCCCTGATTTCATGCGCAAGACAATAATCGAAATCCGTCCCGCCGGGACTACTTGCAATATCAATAATCACTGCATCTCTGTTTATCTTTTCTAACACATCTTTTGTTAACACCGGTGCCGGTACGGTATTAAACAGATAATCAAAGTTCTCTGCTGCCTTCTTTAATACACCGAAAGAAACTGTTTCAAATCCCAAGGCGTTTGCCTCTGCTTCAGAACTGCTTCTTCGCACTGCCACACAGACTTCCCTGCAGAGACCTTTTAACTTCTCTGCCAATACTTTTCCGCACCTTCCAAAGCCAAGAACCAAAGCCCGGCTCCCATGCAGATTTGTTGGAGATAACATGATTGCTTCCGCAACAGCCCCCTCTGCCGTCGCAATCGCATTTAATAAAGTCACTTCTTCCGACTCCATCAAATCCACAACTCTGATTCCCTGATCTTTTAACCACTCACCAAAATCCTCCGGAATCTTACAGCCGAAAACAACCCTGACATGCCTTCCCAATCCATCGATTTTCTCAAGAATTCTCCGGGCTTCTTCCGTAAAAGAAGGTGTCGGGAGAATGATCGAATCACAGTCACATATACACTCTGTGCCGCTGTCACCCTTCCCAACGTATACAATCCGGTGATTCTCTTTCAATGCCTCGGCCAGATACCATTGTCTTTTATCTCCTGTAAAAACTGCAATCTGCATCCGCTCCTTCTCCTTTTAAATCAAAAAAGTCATGTAACACATTATATGCTACATGACTCTTACGGGTTCCCCATATTAATAATATACTTCCATCAGCATCAGCCCTTTTGCCGGCACCAATCCTCCCGCAAGGCTTCTTTCTTTCCCTGCAAGGATTGCGGGCAAATCCTTAACGTTCTTCTCACCACTTCCCACCTCAAGAATGGTTCCGGTAAGAATTCTGACCATGTGATATAAGAATCCGTCTCCGGTATAATCAAGCACAATCTCCTCATCTGTCTGCGTCAGACTGATGCTTATGCTCCTTACCGTACTCTTTTTGATTCTGTGATTTGAAGTAAAAGAGCGAAAATCATGGGTTCCGCTCAGTGCCTCACATGCTTTTCTCATCTCTTCCACGTTAAGCGACGCAGTGTAGGAATATACGTAACGTCTGTCAAAAACATCCGGAATCTCTGAGGTGCGAACCCGATAACGATAATGCTTTCCCTTCGCATTCAGCCTTGCATGAAATCTGGGTTCCGCCACACATACTTCTTTTACCACAATATCTTCCGGCAAATAGAAATTCATATAATCCCTGATTTCCTCCGGTGTTTTATCGCACTCCATATGAAAAGAAGCAATCTGCGCCATGGCATGCACTCCGGCATCTGTTCTTCCGGCACCGTCAATCTCCACCGGAGTACCGCAAAGTTTACTTAGGACTGCCTCTATCTTTCCCTGAATGGTATTCTCTGTGGAAACCTGACGTTGCCATCCCTGAAACCTGCTGCCGTCGTATTGTATCACAATTCTATACTTCTTCATCTAAAAAACTCTCCATGGCTTCATAAATCTTATCCAGCCCCGTTTTATTCTGAGCCGAAAAAGGTATCAACACAGTTCCCGGTTTCACTTTTAATTTTTTTCGGATAGCTGCAAGATGAGGTTCAATCTGCCCTTTGCTTATTTTATCCGATTTGGTCGCAATGATAATGGGTTCAAAACCATTGTGAATAATCCAGTCATACATTTCGCAATCATTGGCTGACGGATCATGTCGAATATCAATGAGAAGAAAAACTCTGCGGAGCTGTTTCGACCGCTTCAAATAGCGTTCAATCATCTTACCCCACTTGGCCTTGGTTTCCATCGATACCTTGGCATAACCGTATCCGGGAAGATCCACCAGATAAAAAGCATCATTCACATTATAAAAATTGATGGTCTGTGTTTTTCCCGGCTGTGCACTGGTTCTTGCATAGGATTTGCGGTTCATGATGGCATTAATCAACGAAGATTTCCCCACATTACTTTTTCCCGCAAAAGCAAACTCCGGATAAGGATTGTCCGGCAGTGTGCTGGTGATTCCCACAACAGTTTCCAGGTTTACATTCTTGATTTTCATCTTTCTATCCTTTCAAAAAGCTTACTTTTCGGACGCAATCAGGCACTCTGCGAGCACCTCATCCATGCTCTGTACATAAACAATTTCAATGTCCGTAAGAACTTCCTCTTCCATCTCCTGCAAATCTTTCCGATTCTCCTCCGGCAGCAACACTTTACGCATGCCTGCGGTTTTGGCAGCAAGAATCTTTTCCTTCAGACCGCCTACGGGAAGCACACGCCCACGCAGGGTAATCTCTCCTGTCATTGCAATATCTCCTGCAACCGCCTTACCGGTAATGGCAGAAATCATTGCCGTAGCCATGGTGATTCCCGCAGAAGGTCCATCCTTCGGAACCGCTCCTTCCGGAATATGAATGTGAATATCGTGCTCCTTATAGAATTCATTCGTGATATTGTAGGAGGGACTTACGGAACGAATAAAGCTCAATGCAATATGGGCTGATTCCTTCATGACATCCCCCAGCTGACCGGTTAAGAGTTCTTCTCCTTTGCCCGGCATAACATTCACTTCAATGGACAAAGTATCTCCTCCCACACTGGTCCATGCCAGACCTCTGGCAATTCCCACCTGGTTCTTAACATTGACTGCATCCTGACGGTACCTGGGCTTTCCGAGAATCTCTTCCAGATTCTTCTTGGATACTTTAATGCTTTTCACATTCTCCTGCACAATCTTTCTGGCAGTCTTTCTGCAAAGAGTTCCTATCTTTCTCTCTAATTCACGTACACCGGCTTCCCTTGTGTATTCAAGAATCACCCTGCGCATCGCACTGTCTGAGATGGTAAGATTTGAAGCTTTTAACCCATTTTTGTGTAACTGCTTCTTCCATAAATGTTCTTTGGCAATATGGAACTTCTCATTGGCGGTATAACTGTTTACCTCGATAACCTCCATACGATCTAAAAGCGGCTTGGGAATCTCGCTTAAAGAGTTGGCCGTAGCCACAAAACATACCTTGGACAAATCAAGGGGAATTTCAATATAATGATCCCGAAACGCCTTATTCTGTTGGGAATCAAGAACCTCTAACAATGCAGACGCCGGATCTCCCTTATAATCTTTGGCAATCTTATCAATCTCATCCAAAAGCATCAGGGGATTGTTTACTCCCGCCTGCTTTAATCCGTTGGCAATACGTCCCGGCAATGCACCGATATAAGTTCTTCTGTGACCTCTTATTTCAGCCTCATCTTTAACACCACCCAGACAAATGCGCACATATTCACGATTCATTGCCTCTGCCATGGATTTCGCCACAGAGGTTTTACCGGTTCCCGGAGGACCTACCAGACAGATAATTGTACTTTCGCTTTCTGTTGATAATGCCTTCACCGCAAGGGATTCCAAAATCCGTTCTTTCACCTTCTGCAATCCGTAGTGCTGTTCTTCCAGTATGGTTTCTGCCCGGTCTAAATCAAGCATATCCTCGCTTCTCTTATTCCAGGGCATCTCCAAAAGAGTTTCCACATACACTCTCTGCATGGCACTTTCGGAACTACTGCCGGTAACATTCTTAAAACGGGAAATCTCCTTCTTAATCTTAATTTTAACCTCTTCCGGTGCATCCAGCTTTTCCAGGTCTTTCGTGAAAGCATCCGCATCGGGAATACTGTCATCATCTCCTAATTCCTTACGCAGAATCTGAATCTGCTCCCGCATCAAAACTTCCTTCTGATGCTTCTCTATGCTTCCCTTTAACTTGCTCTTCATTTCACCCTGGAATTCCAAAACCAGCAATTCCTGATTCAAATCCTGAACAATCTTCTCATACAAGGTTTCTTCCTCTTCTGCTTCCAGATACTCCTGTCGCACCTGGAAATAAAAAGGAAGATATGCTGCAAACGCCTGTAAGAGAGCAGAAAAATGCAACGTATTACTTGCGCGAATCGCCAGTTCTTTGGGAACTGCCGGCTGTAAACGAAGGTAATCAGAAAGCAGTTCCTTTAGTATTCTGCTTCTGGCTTCCGCCTCTTCCTCGCTCCATCCGTGCGGATGCAGGGAAAAAACCGTAAGCTGTGCTGTCATGGCAGAATCAACATTCCGATACAGGGAATCCAGATGTCCGCGAAACAGCCCTTCTACCACAACCCGTACCAGTTTGTTGGGCATATTCATCACCTGTACGATTCTGGCAACGCAACCTACACTATATAAGGTTTCAAGGCTGTTTTTCTCGGTTTCGATATTCCTCTGGGTTACCAGAAAAATATTGCGTTTGGTACGAACCGCAATATCAAGTGCCTTCAGGGAATCTTCTCTGTTTAAGTCTATATTTGTTATCATTCCCGGCAACACACACACTCCCCGCAGGGCAATCACCGGCAATGTCATTTGCATTTCATTCTGTTCGATTTCTTTCTCCATTGAATTATTATCTCTCATTCTTCATATAATTAAATTGCGGACCGTAAAACAAACGCCACCTGATAAAAGGTGGCGTTTCTAATTATTTCTTCTTACTTTTGGCGGAAGTATTCTTCTTAGGCTCCGCCCCCACATGTATCTCCTCCGGCAGTGCTTTACCCTCTACCGCTTCCTTGGTAATAATACACGCTTCAATGGTTTCGTCAGAAGGGATTCTAAACATCACATCCATCATCACCTTTTCCATAATGGATCGAAGTCCTCTGGCACCCGTTTTGCGTTCCCATGCTTCTTTTGCAATTTCTCTTACTGCATCATCTTCAAAAGTAAGATTAACATTATCCAACTCAAATAATTTCGTATACTGCTTCACCAGCGCATTCTTCGGTTCTGTCATGATACGAACCAGGGCATCTTCGTCCAAACCATCCAATGTAACATTGATAGGTACACGCCCTACAAATTCCGGAATCAAACCGAACTTAACCAAATCCTGCGGCAATACTTCTTTGAGCAAATCACTCAAAGCCTTATCCGTCTTGCCGGTTAATTCCGCATTAAATCCAATTGATTTACGATTCAGACGCGCTTCAATAATCTTCTCCAGACCATCAAATGCACCACCGCAAATAAACAGAATGTTAGAGGTGTCAATCTGAATCAATTCCTGATGCGGATGCTTTCTTCCGCCTTGCGGAGGAACGGAAGCAGTTGTCCCTTCCACAATCTTCAAAAGTGCCTGCTGAACACCTTCGCCTGATACGTCTCTGGTAATGGACACGTTCTCGCTTTTCTTGGTAATCTTATCAATTTCATCGATATAGATAATACCGTACTGCGCTCTTTCCACATCATAATCTGCTGCCTGAATCAGTTTCAGCAAAATATTCTCAACATCTTCACCTACATAACCTGCTTCTGTCAGGGTTGTAGCATCTGCAATTGCAAAAGGAACATTGATAATTTTTGCAAGGGTCTGAGCCAGATATGTCTTACCGGAACCGGTAGGACCCAGCATAAGAATATTACTCTTCTGTAACTCGACACCCAAATCTTTCGGTGCCAGAATTCTCTTGTAATGATTATATACAGCTACGGACAATACTTTTTTGGCTTCTTCCTGACCGATTACATAGTCATCCAGGAATTCCTTGATTTCCAAAGGCTTTAACAGGTTAATGTCGAACTCTCTTTCGTCACTAACATAATCATCCATCAGCTCATCTTCTATAATCTCACTGCAAACATCAACACAACCGTCACAAATATATATGCCGGAAGGTCCTGCAATCATCTTGCGAACCTGTTCCTGTGTTTTGCCGCAAAAAGAGCATTTGATTTTTTCGTCTGAATTTCTTGCCATTCTCTTCTCCGATTCTACCAATAAATTATACTATTTCGTTTCCAAATCAGCACGTGAGGTAATTACGGTGTCAATCAAACCGTATTCCATTGCCTCTGCAGCACTCTTCCAGTTATCGCGCTCTGTATCTGCTGCAATAACTTCGTAGGGCTGTCCCGAATTCTCTGCAAGAATCTTATTTAATTTCTCTTTGGTCTGTAAAATATGCTTTGCCGCAATCTCAATCTCAGTTGCCTGTCCCTGCGCACCGCCTAAAGGCTGGTGAATCATGATTTCAGCATTGGGCAATGCCATTCTCTTTCCTTTGGTACCGCCTGCTAAAAGGAATGCTCCCATGCTTGCTGCCATACCGATACAAATGGTAGACACATCACACTTAATATACTGCATGGTATCATAAATTGCCATTCCTGCTGTTACAGAACCACCCGGGCTGTTGATATACAACTGAATGTCTTTGTCCGGATCTTCTGATTCCAGAAAAAGAAGCTGCGCAACCACAAGACTGGCTGTTACTTCATTTACTTCTTCTCCCAAAAAAATGATACGTTCCTCCAAAAGTCTGGAGTAAATATCATAGGATCTTTCTCCGCGACTGGTTTGTTTTACGACGTAAGGTACTAAGCTCATCTGAATTCCTCCTGTCAGTTATGATATATCTCCATTATACCCATTCTTTTCATCTTATTTCTCTTTTGCTTTAGAAACAACAAATTCTACAGCCTTCTGGATTGCGATGTCCTTCTTCATCTCAGCAGCACGCTCTTCATCCATCAAGTCCTTAATCTGCTCAACTTCCATCTGATATGCGCTTGCCATCTTGCCCAATTCTTCTTCGTATTCTGCATCGCTTACTTCAATCTTCTCAGCTTCAACGACAGCTTCTAATACAAGTCTGGACTGAATTCTCTTCTCTGCCTGAGGCTTTGTCTGCTCCATGAGTGCATTTGCGGTCATACCTGTAAACTGAAGGTACTGTTCCATGGAAAGACCCTGCATCTGAATTCTCTGTGCGAATTCTTCCATCATCTGTCTCTGGGTTGTAAGAACCATTGCCTCGGGAATTTCCATCTCAGCATTCTCAATAATCGCATCTACAACAGCACTTTCTTTTGCTAACTTAGCATCAGCTTCTTTCTTCTCTGTAAGGTTCTTCTTAACGCTCTCAAGATATTCTGCCAATGTATCATATGCACTTACCTCACTTGCGAACTCATCATCAAGTTCAGGAAGCTGGTTTTCTTTAATCTCATTGATCTTTACCTTGAATACTGCAGGCTGTGCCTTCAATTCTTCTGCATGATAATCTTCGGGGAAAGTAACATTAACTTCTACTTCTTCACCGATTGACTTTCCGATCAACTGTTCTTCGAATCCTTCAATAAAGGAATGAGATCCGATTGTCAAAGGATAGTTGTCTCCCTTGCCGCCTTCGAATGCAACACCGTCTACAAAACCTTCGAAATCGATTACAGCGGTATCACCGTCCTGAACAGGTCTGTCTTCTACGGTAACTGTTCTTGCGCTGTTCTTTCTTTCTCGTTCCACTGCAGCATTGATTTCATCTTCAGTTACTTCTACGTCCTGCTTCTCTACAGTGATTCCTTTATACTTTCCTAACTTTACTTCGGGCTTTAATGCAACCTCTGCAGTAAAGATAAAAGGCTTTCCTGCTTCAATCTGTGTTACGTTAATTGTAGGCGCAGATACGATTTCTTCTTCGCACTCCTCATATACTTTCTCATATTCTGCAGGAATGATCTCGTTTGCAGCATCTTCGAAGAATACTTCTTTGCCGTACATCTGCTCAATCATCTTTCTGGGTGCTTTTCCCTTACGGAATCCCTGAATCTGAATGCTTCCTTTGTTTTTCTGATATGCCTTCTCCACTGCTTTGTCAAATTCTTCTGCAGACACCTCAATGGTAAGCTTCGCCATATTCTTTTCTAATTTCTCGATTGTAAAACTCATTTTAATCCTCCTTATTGTAACGCCCTTCGCGTTTCATTTCTTCTTTATTTGTTCGCTTTTTGTGAAAAAGATATCTCTATCAATACAATATCCCTATATATCCACAGTCATTCTACGATTATAGCACACTATCCGTCAAAAGAAAAGTACAAAAATTTCCAACATATTTCTTATCAATTGTCACATACTAACAACAGATAAGCAAAGCTTATCAAAAAACAACCAAACAATTGGAGGAAAGAATTATGGCTAACAATACAAACAGCACAAACTCTTCAAGAAGTAAATCTACAAAGGCAAATCTTGAACAGTTCAAGAACGAAGTAGCAAGCGAATTAGGTATCCACTTAAAGCAGGGTTACAATGGTGACCTTACTTCCAAGGAAGCCGGTTCCATCGGTGGTGAAATGGTCAAGAGAATGATTCAGCGTCAGGAAGAATCCATGAAATAATGGTTCTTCGATAAATGCTGAAAAGAATCAAATACCCTGACCGATAAAAGAAACCCTGTTTCCGTATATTCACGGGAACAGGGTTTTTTAAATGGTTATTCACTCTTTTTGCGGATTAATAAAGAATTTTATCCGCCATGGCATCTGCTTCTTCCGCACTTCTTAAAGCCGCAAGAATCTCCAGGGCAAAATCAAGGGCGCATCCCATTCCTCTGGAAGTAATAATATTACCGTCTCTGCAAACAGCTTCTTCGCTGACAATTGCTCCGGTCAGTTCATCCTCGAATCCGGGGAAACAGCAGGCAGTTTTATCAACCAGCATATCGCGATGTCCCAGAATGGAGGGAGCTGCACAAATCGCAGCTACAAGCTTGCCTTCTGCATAGAACTTCTCTAACGCGTTCATAAGCAGTTCACTGTTTTCCAGATTTTTGGTTCCGGGCATTCCTCCGGGAAGAATAAATACACCGTACTCCTCCAACTCAGTTTCTTCCAGCTTCTTATCCATGCGGACATCAATATCGTGAGCACCTTTTACAAACTCTGTTCCGTATACGGAAACCATATCAATTTCAATCTTGGCTCTGCGCAAAATATCCACAACAGTAAGTGCCTCAATCTCTTCATATCCGTCTGCGAAAAAAATAGCTGCCTTCGTATTCATCTGCATTCCTCCTCATTCTTTATATCAGGGAAAACCGGATTATTCCGTTTCCCCTTTCATTATAAAATCCTAATAAAAAATCTGTGCAATCGGCGAATCCGGGGTTAAAATCAAAGTTTTATTATCACCCTCCAAGGCAATTCTTGCTGCCTCTAAACTTCTTGAATAATCATAAAACTCTGCTTTGCTTTCATCAGAATAGGCCTCTGAAAGGATTCTCATATATTCCCCTTCTCCTTCTGCACGCAGAATCTCTGCATTCTTCTCTGCTTCCGATAACATAATAGCCACTTCCTTATCTGTGGTATTTCTGATGACCTTCGCCTCAGACTCACCTTCTGCAGTATAGGTTGCAGCAATGTTGTCACGCTCTGAAATCATTCTTTCATACACCGCTGTTTTATTATCTCCGGGCAAATCCAGTCTCTTGGTTTCTACCTCGAGAATGGCAATACCGTACTGATCCATGGAATCTCCGATGGTACTGATAATGGCAGACTGCAAGGAATCACTTCTTCCGGATATCACCTCTTCCTGCGTCAGGGAACTGATTACATTCTTGGTGGCATTGTATACCGCTGTGTCAATTCTGCTTTCCGCATTTCCGAGAGACATATTTAATGTCTGGGAGAACTTCAACGCATCCGTAATCTCCCATAAAACGTAGCAGTCACAAATCATGGTTTTTTTATCTCTGGTAATAACATCAGAGGGCGCCAGATTGTAATAAAGCATCTGCTTGGGCAATTTACTTACGGTTTCCACAAAAGGAATCCTGAAACTTAATCCTGCCTCAGTCTCTATTCTGTCTACTTTTCCAAACTGCTTGACCAGCGTATACTCATCTTCCTCCGTCACTACCATGGAAGAAGCAAAAACAATACTTCCAACCAGAAGAACTGCCAAAACAACAATCAATGGTATCCATTTTTTCATCTTCTCCCACCTCCTTAGTTTCCGGTCACCGCCGCGCCTTCGATTACAGTTGTATTCGCGCTTGCGGGTACATCAAATGTATAGGGATAAAGCGGCATAATCTTCTGGGTTGTGCCGTCTCCGCTGTCAATAATCACGGTAAGTTCCGGTAAAATATCTTCCATCGCCTCATAAAACATTCTTCTTTTGGTTACATTCGGGTTCTTAACGTATTCTGCATAGGTTGCGTTAAAAACTGCCACTTCTGCTGTTGCTTCATTGATACGCTGGGTTTTCTCCGCCTCAGCTTCCTGCAGAATTTTATCTGCTTCTGCCTGGGCAGCGGGAATCTGCTCATTTCTGTATTTCTGGGCATTGTTAATCGCCGTTTCCTTGCCCTGTTTTGCTGTTTCCACTGCTTTAAAGGCCTGCATAACTTCCTCTGTAGGAGGCTCCGAATCCTGGATTGTAATGTTCACCAGCAGAATTCCCATATCACGCTCTTCCAAACGTTCAATAATCTTTTCTTTAATCGCGGACTGAATCTCATTCTTTCCGGATGTTAATACGCTGTCAACATCATAGCTTCCGATTACGTTACGGATACAGGACTGGGAGATATTCTTAAGAATTCCCACGGGATCCTCTGATGCATAAACAGCTCTTACCGGGTCGGAAATACGATATTCCACAAAGAAATCCACGTTTACGAAATTGTAGTCGGAAGTAATCATCAAGGACTCTTCTTCCCTGGACTCATCGGTTTCCAGACTATATCCGATAGGAAAGCCCTGAATGGTTGTATTTACTTTCTCCACCTGCTGTATAAAAGGAATCTTAAAGTGCAGTCCCGGTTCAGTAATCGCCTGCGCCTTTCCGAAAGTGGTCAGCACACCCTGTTCCTGTTCCCTGATCTGGTAGGCACTCTGACTGATTAAGAATCCAATGCCGAACACTGCCAATATCACAACAATCATCATGATAATGCCGGAATTCTTTTTGTCCTTTCCCCCTTTAGGGGTTCCGTTACTGGTAAATCTCTCAAAAATCTTCTGTTCCTTTTCACTCATTTTCTCGACTTCTTTCTTTATAAAATACGTACTTCCAACACAAATCAGATGTTACCGACTTTCATTTACGTATGTCTGAATACGGCTCTGAATCACATCCGTTACCTGCTTAGCATCCTTCTGTCCTGCAAAGAAAGGTGCTGCTTCCTCATCAATAATATTCATTATCTGCTCATCATAAAATGAAGTTTTTTCTACTGTTTTAATATATTCAATCACATAGTCCACACGGTCCTGTGTGATAGGCTCCAGTACGATTTCCTGGTCTTCTATCCAGTAATAATCATCTACCTCAACCTTGTTTCCATACTCATCCAGATAAAACTGCTTTTGCATCTGATGCTTTCCTAATTCGGCCGCGGTAGACATCATGGCAGGAATGCCGTACGAATACCCACCATAGCCTTCATTAGTCTCTGCTTCAAGCATAAGGAACTCACGAATAAACTGCCATGCCGCGTCCTTATGTTTGCTCTTGTCGGAAATGGCAAATCCGCCGGATAGTTCCAGATTTGCTCCGCTTCCTTCCCCACCGGGGCAGCCTACCATGGTAATCTCTTCGCCGAAAATACCCTTTTCCGCTCTGTTAAAATTATAAAAATCATAAATAAAACAACCGTCTATAATCGCATTATCCTTACGGAACGCCACGGTATATGTGTCATAGTCCTGTTCATCGTAATTAATCTCTTCCGGATATTTGGATGCATATTCCAGCAAGGCCATAAAATCTTCATCAAACTCACATTTTCCGCTCTCCAAATCAATAAAGGAATCATAATTATTGGAAAACATAATATTGAGTACTTCCTGCCTTGTGAAGTTAAAAAAGGCATTCTTTCCCAGTTGGGCTTCAAGCTTTTCTAACTCCTCAATCCCCATCTTTGCACCGCCGGTTACATACTTGCTCTTCATGGCATACGTATTCACATAAAACCCTGGCGTAATCATATACAACTCATCCTTGTAACTCAATGCTTCCCGAAGATTCGGGAACATATCCCCGGCATCAATCTCCGCATCATTTTCCAGGAAGGAATCGAGGGAAGCAAAAGCGCCTTTCTCCATGTACTTGTTAATCTGTCCAAGATTATTAAGCATAACAATATCCGGCATATTTCCGGAAATAATGTCATTATCAAGCATCTTCTCGCATTCTTCCCAGTCCGCGCTTTCTTGCGTATAATCCTTAATCAGAATGCGGGAGGTTTCGCTTTTTTTATTAAAGTCCACAACAAGTTCCGCCACTCCGGTGTCATAGTAAGACATACCCAAAACCAGAACGTCTTTCTCTGCAACCTCTTCTGCAGGAACTTTCTTCATAATGCTGATCGACTCCATGACCCAGGTTTGTTCATTCCTATTCAATATGTAAACGGTTTCTTCATCTATCGCATAAACCTCTGTGGAATAGCTGTAAAGAATATCCGATTCCACATAGCCCATAATCTGTTGCAAAACACAGTCTGCAAAATCAAATCCGAATATACCGTTCTCTTTGGCAATAATGGCATCATATTCCCCGACACCATCTGACATTCTTGCATATTGCACGGTTTCGGGAATCTCGGAAACCTCTGTCAAAACACCGGTTTCCACATCTACGATTTTTGACTTCATGCAATAATATCCTTCTTCATCCAACTCTTCAATATTAGCATATACTTCCCCGGCAGGTGTTTCCACAATACCTCCGACATAAGCCTCAGCATCAATGGAAATATCATGCAGGACGTTCAGTTCGCTATCGCAAATTACAAGCTTGCCCTCTGTCACATACATGAATTTTCCGTCAGAAAGCATTCTAAAGTTGTTGATGTAGACAATGTCATTCCCGAAAGGTTTAGACCAGGCCTCAGTTCCGTCCATATTATACACATAAAAATAGAATTTATACTCATAATCTGTCAGAACAACACCTAATTGATTCTTTTCCGTATCTATACAAACGGAATAATAGTCATATCCTTCCGGCAGGGTAATTTCCGCATCCGCAATCTTGTTGCCGGAAAAATCCATGGCAATACATTTTATTGTCACGTTGTATGTTCCGACATCTACCGGTGCGAAAGGATCATCAAATCCGCCATCCGGCAATATTCCCCCCTCTTCGCCGTCTTCCGCCATATCATCCTCTGCGATGCCGTCTTCTGCAATATCATCTTCTGCAATGCCATCTTCCGCAATATCATCTTCTGCGATATCATCCTCCGCAATACCGTCTTCAGAAATCACTTCATCCCCTTCTTCTATCATTACTGAATCGGTAGACGCCTGCGGTGTCCCCATGGGCATCGGCAAAATCACGCCTTCATCAGTCGAAGGCTCGTTGAAAACCATCTTGGAATAAATGGAATAAACCGCATCCTCCGTAAACAGACTCTCATAATACATATATTCAGAGCCCGGATTTTCCATTTCAACAACCCCTGCTTCACGGAACACCAGGTTCTTATATGCCTCCTTGTCGAATTTTTCACCTGCATCTCCGTTCTTGCCGCATGCTGCCAATGACACTGTCGTCACAGCAATCAGGCCGAGTGCAATCAGCTTTTCAATCTTTTTCTTCATTTGCTTTTCTCCTCTTCTTTCTATTTTTTATCCTTTATAGGACGAATCTTTCCGATAACCTTTTCCTGTCCCCATTCCATCCATCGGATCAAATCGGCCTTTGTTGGTTTGTGACGCACCATAAAAGTAATTGCTGCGCAAATCCAATATAAAACAACCACCGCCAAAAGACACACCTGCACCAATGCGTATTCCGTTAATTCTTCTTCCTTGACCCGGGCTAAATTCTCCCAGAACGGCAGAACGATATCATCTGTTTTCATCGTTCGAATCCCGCGGTTTTTCCACACCTCGTACAATGCAGGATAATCAAAGCGGGCAGAATTCTCCACCATATGCATCCCCGTCTCATAGGTAAAATGCGGTGAAATCACTTCCACGCCATACCCCTTTACCGGATTCGGAAGAACAATTTCATAGTTTGTAATCACGCCATCCCCAAGCTCTTCAAATACCGCAAACGGCAAATAAAGAGTGGCTTTATCACTCCCCGCCGCAGTTTCCAGTTCACCGCTTTGTCGTTCAAAAACACCGATAATACTGTAAGGAGTACCATTAATATAGACATCCTTTCCGGCAATATCGGGAGAGCCGTACAAATGCCAGGCGATTTCCTCATCAATCAACACCACGTCTTCCCTGACAGTATCCTCGGAAAAATAATTGCCGCACAAAAGCGGTACGGGATGAAAAAGAAAAAATTCTCCCCCCGCTCCGATGGCGTCCACACTAAGACTCTTTTTTTCGCCGGATACGGTAATTTCCCTGACAGCGGAATAAGCGTCCACAAAAACTCTTGCTCCGGCATTCTCTGCCACGTACCCTCTGGTTTTCAATTCCTGTTCCAGGGAATATCTTGTAAACTCTATACTTTCTGCAGTAAGTCCTACTTCCTTGGAAAAGAAGTAACTAATCTGGGCACAGGGAACCTCCGTCTCCCACCGTTTTGCCTGAAGCTGGTCCGGAAGGCTTACCTTTCCCTTTTCCAAAAGAATGGTACATACCCCCGCCACAAACAATAAAACAAGGGTTACTAAGATTGCCGCCGCATTCCATATTTTTATTTTGACTATAAAAGCACCAATGGCTCTCAAAACATTACGCATACTAATTCATTCCTTCGGCAAGACGTACCTGGTCTCCATCTTCAATCGGCTTTGTTGAATTGGTAATAACATACTCATACCCCTCCAGGTTACCTTTTACGGCAGAATTAATATCATCACTTGCAACGATTTCCACATCCACACGTCTTGCAATATAACGGTTTCCAAAGGGCGCCGACTTGGATTCCACAATCAAAATAAACTTTCCGTTATTATCTTCCCGCACTGCCACGTTGGGGACTACCAGGGAATATTCCATGCTTCGCTGTCCCACGGAAAGAGTCAGACTGTCTCCCGGTGCAACATCTGCACCGCCCACTTCAAATACCAGTTCCTTGGACTCTCTCGGATTCTCTTTATCGGTTCTGATGGCTGTCAAAGAAGCCTTAATATCACCGTAATACCATGCGTTCTCCACGGTTACTTCATCGCCGATTCGAATGGTGGCTGCCTGTTTGATTCCCGTGGTGAAGGTAAGCATCATACCCTTTCCGTCCGCCTGAATCACCGCCGCACTTTCGTCCGGTACGGTCTGCTGTCCGGCTTTATATGTCAGGGAATTTATTTTTCCCGCAACCGGTGCCGTGATGGTAGCTCCCACGGATTTCTCCTTCAAGTCTTCCACCTTCTCCTTAAGCTCACTCATCTTCAGATACGCATCATACACATCCAGTTCCAGAAGTACCTTTGCCAAAACCTTTTCCTTCTCAGCAGTCGTGGCATTCAATTCACTTTCTTTGTCTATTCTCTGTTTCTGAAGTTCTTTAATCTGGTTGGCTAGTTCCGGGCTGTTTAGTTTCTGCTCCAGTGCAATCTGGGCATTGGCCACCTTGGCTTCCAACTTCCATACCTTTTCCTGCGCCTTATCAAGCGCCTCTTTTGCCGCTATTTTTTCCGCGTCATCATCTGCCCGGTCTGCCAGAGCATCATAGGCCGCCTGCTTCTTTGACAATTCAACCCTCGCATTGTTTAACTCTATCTGCGCATTAGACAGTGCGGCACTCTCTGCAGATGCATCTATGGAAGACTGCTCAAGAATGGAAATCTGATGTGTCAGATCATCCACACTCTTCTGCAGTTCATCAATCTTGGTTTGCAAACCGGAAACCTGTCCCTGGCTGGTTTCCAGAGGCTGCACTTTACCGGCCTCGATTTCCTTCAGACGGGTTGCACTGATTCCACCGTTTAGAACCTGCTTATCATACTCCAGTCTGGCTGCGGTCAAATCATTCTCCGCCTGTGTCAGTTCTTCGCTTTCTACATCTTCCAGCACATAAAGCACATCCCCTTTTTCCACATAGGAATCCACCTGCACGCTGACACTTTTGATGGTACGAGTTTCATATACCATAACATCATAAGGATCCACAGCTTCCACAATTCCCGTTCCCCTTACGGTATTGGAAATGGAATTATTCATAACGTACTGTGTTGCCACCTGCGGCAGGGAATAATTCATTACTGTATTGGAAAAGAACGTCAGCACTAAAAGGACGCTTAGAAAAATAATGGCAATATTCTTAATCCACTCTCTCTTTTTGCTCGTTTTATTTTCGTTCTCCATGTTTTTCTCCTCTTGTTTTACTTATTTTGCAATTGCCTTCCATTCTTTTAGGGCACGGACTATCCTTTTACACCGCCCTGATAAGTGATTCCTTCCACCAGATAATCTTCACCGTATAAGAATACCAGCAGACTGGGCACCATGTAGATGGATGCCACCGCAAAAGCCAAACCAATCTCACCCGCATTGATTTTTGACAAAAAGATGGACAAAGGATGCAGTCCCTCCTCTGCCAGAAGAATCAGCGGTTGTTCTACCATGTTCCAGAAATCAATGAACACAAGAATCGCCACGGAATAAAGGGCTCCTTTGCATAACGGAATACTGATTTTGGTGAAAATCTGCCATTCCCCGGCGCCGTCCACTCTGGCTGCTTCAATAATTCCCGTCGGAACGCGTTTCATATATTTCGTCAAAAGATATACCGCAAAGGGTGAAAACATTCCCGGTAACCAGATTGCCCACCGCGTATCCAGAATCCCAAGCCAGTCTGACACCAAAAAGTTCGGTACCAGCGTTACCTGATAAGGCATCAGGGTCACAATAATGTATAAAAAGAAAATAATCTCTTTCAGTCTGCCCTTAAACCGGTAAAAAGCATAGGATGCCAGCAGTGCCACAACCAGCTGAAAAATCAAAATGGGTACCGTATAAATCACCGAGTTCCAGAACTTAAAAAGATACTCAGGACTTTTAAAAAGAACCGTAACATACTGTTGGGCCGAAACCATGTCCGGAATCAGTTTCAAATTGACCTGTTCCGCCACAAAAACTTTACCGCCGCTGTCCGTCGTTTCAAATATTTTGCCGTAGTTTGCATTAATCTCCGACTGTGTCATAAAAGAGTTGCTTAAGGTAAGCACCGTGGGAAACAAAAACAGTATGGCAAAAAACAACGCTACCATGGTCAGCAAAGCAATTCGGATCTTATAAAGAATCCCCTTTTTTCTTTTACCTCTTCCACGCTCTTTGAGTCGGGACTTCTCACGTAATTTCATCATGCTACTCCTCCATATCCTTCCCAAAGTACTTCTCGGCCAGATAGAGCGCACCGATTACGATTACCATAACAATGGCCATCAGGATTGCCGCAGAAGACAGTTTCTGATAATCCAGCTGTCGGAATGTATTATTCATGAAATGCTGGAGCGTATACAGACTGTCGTAGGGATAATCCCCTGTCAGAAGATACACCTCACGGAATATCTTAAAGGAACTAATCAACGACATAATGGTCACAAACAGGATTGTGGGCGAAAGGTAGCGTATCTTAATATGCATGAAAAGCTTCCATTCTGAAGTCGTATCAAGAAGGGCAACCTCCACGGCTTCCTTTGGTATCGTTCCAAGAGCCGCCAGAAAAAGAATCATGTTATATCCGAGATTCTTCCACAAAAATAAAATCAACACCACCACAGGGGCAAAATCGGACTTAAACCAGTCAATCTTATCCCCTCCGAACAGTTCCAAAAAAGCATTGATAAAGCCATTGTAATTAAACAACACCTGAAACACCAGGATAACCGATGCCACGGGAACCATCATCGGGCTTAAATAAACGGAACGGAATTTCCCCGCAAAAGGAATTTTCTCATTTAGCAAAAGCGCCATCAAAAGAGAAATAATCACCGCCAAAGGCACCGCCGCAAAGGAAAACTTTAATGTATTCCAGGTAGCCAAAAGAAATGCTTTATTTGTAATCACATCTATAAAATTTTCTAAAAAAACAAAATTCATACCGATGGGATTGTCCACCATCGCATAAACAATCACCACAAGAAAAGGCACTAAATAGAATACGGATACACCGCCTAAGCTTGGCAAAAGAAATGCTCCGATTTTTAATCTCCTTTTCCACTTCTTACCGTGTTTTTTCATAGTTTACCTCAGTTAGGATTGTGATTCTTCCACATTGTTTTCTTCCGAATTCTTAGAAAACTTCGCTTCAATATCGGCAATCTCCTCTTTCATGACGGTAATTCGTAAACGAATGGCCTCTACCTGACGTTTCAGCACTTTACCTCTTGCCACTACATTTATGATACCTTTTTGTTCCGCTTTATCCATAATCTCCTCACTTGCACTGTAACGATACAAGAGCTTGCGAATGGAAATAATCAAAAAAACAAGAGAAATGCCTGCCAAAAGGGGCATGCAGGTAACAATTGCGATGGAGAGGGAAACAATCACATCCCAACCGACCAAAATATCTGCCAGTGTAATTCCGCCAAAAAACAAGAACGCAACGGACCATACACAAACCGGCAGCATGTCGCCTGCCTTGTTCGCATAAAGATGCTCATATTCAAACATTTTTTCATTTATCTGAAGTTCGGAATCTGCAATACTTCCCCGCAGAAAATTATGACGTTCCACCAGTTTCTCTTCTTCCGGCGTAAGTTTATGATAAATATCAAAATATATCATCTTGTTTTGGTATCCTCCCTATTCTGACGACACAAAAGAATATACTATCCTATCATACGTATCAATAACACATTTTTGTTGCATAAATACAAAAAACCGGCAAGCAAAAGCTTACCGGTTCCAAGCGTGCGCTAGAAGATTCGAACTCCCGACCTTTTGGTCCGTAGCCAAACGCTCTATCCAGCTGAGCTAAGCGCACATTTGTTACTTCCGTAACACTCTGCCTATTCTACTCTATCTTTTTTTCTTTGTCAAGAGCATTTTACAAATTTTGTGCGTTATTTGTTGATTTGCTCATTCACTCAAACAGTTTGTTATCCTCAGACTTTTCCTGACGGGATTATTCTTCGATATACAACTCTCCGAACACTTCCCGACATACCTCTTTCGTAGATTCTATTGAAAATTGAGGATCTCTTCCTGTCATTTGATTCGTTCTTGCCAATTCCTCCGTGTAATCATCCAATTTATAAGTAGTCATATTGCCGGGGCCACGCATAATCTGCGTAATCAATGGTTCCACACCGTATTCCTTAATGAAAACCTTACCGGTTGCGTCCTTTGCAATGGTAACTTTCGCCATACCACCAAGAATTCTCTTGCCGATTCCCACACCGGAGTCAGCAGTAGAATTAATGAAATTTCCCAGTGAGTAATACACCAGCATTCGATTACCCTCTTCATCCTCCACCCATTCAACAGGCTGAATTACATGAGGATGGGTACCAATTACCAAATCAACACCATGCTCCAGAAAGAAGTCGCACCACACATGTTGATTGGCCGACTCCTTCGTTTGATACTCAATCCCCCAATGAGGACATACCACAACAAAATCTGCCAGTTCATTAGCCCGATCTAACTGTTCCGCCATGAAATCTTCCTGCATCATATCCACAGCAAAGGGCATATCCGCCGGCATTGGTATTCCGTTCAAACCATAGGTGAAATTCAAGATGGCAATCTTGATTCCGTTCTGTTCATATATGTAAATCTCATCCTGCTCTTCCCTGGTTCTGTTTGCTCCCAGAACAGCCATTTCCGGGTGCTTTTCATCCCAGTAATTAAGGCAATTCATCAAGCCTCTTTTCCCCTGATCCATCGTATGATTCGTGGCGTGAAGTACTACATCAAAGCCGGCATCATGAATGGCATCACCCAATTCAAATGCGGTATTGAAAAGAGGATATCCGGAGAATCCCAACTCCTCCCCGCCAAGAATCACTTCCTGATTAACAATGGCAATGTCAGCTTCTTCTACATCTGCTTTCACATGTTCAAAAATATGGTCGTAGTTGTAGGTTCCGTCTTCCATTAACCCACTCTGGGTCACCTTCAGATGCATCAGCATATCCCCTACCATGATAAGAGACACTTCCTGCTCCACTTCCGTATCCAGAGCCATCTCCAGTTCACGCCATTCCATGGGCGTAACACCATCAGGATTAAAACATAGATTCTGCGCATCCCAGTCGGCGCCATACTGCACCGGCAAATCCGTACCGGCGGATACGGGAATAATATTTCCTTTATACATGGTATCGCCCGGCACTGTCAGAAGAAGCACGATGAAAAGTGCGCTGAAAATAATAACGCTGCCGCCGATTCCCAAAGTAATAATCCCCCGCATATTCAAAACTCTGCGTGTTTTCTTTTTATTCATTTGCGTAATCCCCTTTTTCACAGTCCATTATATTTCATTCCTATATAGCTTTCAAGTAAAAATTAAAAATATATAACTATTCGGATTTTCCTGCGCTAATTGCCACATCATATCCATATTCCAGTCATCATTTGTTCCTCTCGGGAGATATAACTTCGCACCGGAAGTTAATAGAACACCCTGTTCTTTTGCACTGATATCGCAATTCTCAGTTTTCATCTCACCGCCCATAACAAAATGCTTGACAGTTGAGCGCATATTCAACTATAATACATTTGAACAGTTGTTCAACTATTAGAAAGGAGAGAGAAACAATGACGAAACATCCAAACGATGCAACTTTTTGTGATACAACGTGCACGCACCATAGCCACGAGATGCAAGAAGCAATTGCACTACCGGAAGCGGAAGTATTCGAAGAACTTTCATCATTTTTTAAAGTTCTGGGCGATCCTACCCGAATGAAAATAATGTGGGCCCTGGACAGACAGGAGTTATGCGTCTGTGATTTGGCCAATTTACTAAACATGACCAAATCCGCAGTTTCTCATCAGCTGGCAACGTTACGTATGAGCAATCTGGTGAAATACCGCAAAGAGGGAAAGAGCGTTTTCTACTCCCTCTCCGATGAGCATGTCCGCATGCTGTTTGAAGCAGGCCTGGACCACATTAATGAATAGCCCTCTTTTCCAAACCGGAAAAATCCCCGTGGGGGAGAACGCTTCCGCGCCATGAAACCAAAATATTGTATACGCAAAGGAGATAACTACTATGAGAAGATCTTACAAAATTGACGGCCTTGATTGCGCACACTGTGCAGCAAAAATGGAACAGAATGTATCCAAAGTAAACGGTGTAAATGAAGTTTCCATTAATTTCCTCACCACCAAAATGATTCTTGATATTGAGGAAACAGATTTAGACCGCATTATTAACGACATTGACGCGGCAGTGAAAAAGGTTGACCCCCGCGTTACGCTTAAAAGAGCATAAACATATATAAGGGTGTGACATTATGAAAAAAAGACTGATTCGATTCATCGTCAGTGCAGTGCTTTTTGCAATTGCGCTGTTTACTTTAAAGCCTTTCTTTTATGTGGGGCTGGTACTGTTTATTGTATCCTACCTCATTGCCGGCTACGATGTGGTTTGGCGGGCACTGCTAAACATTTTTCGCGGAAAGGTTTTTGACGAAAATTTCCTTATGACTTTGGCCACCGTCGGCGCTTTTTGTATCGGCGAATACCATGAAGCCGTAGCCGTAATGCTCTTTTTCCAGGTGGGCGAATTATTCCAAAGTTACGCAGTAGGCAAATCCCGCAAATCCATTTCCGAGCTGATGGACATCCGTCCTGATTACGCTAACGTAGTAAAAGACGGCGAAGTAATTCAAGTGGACCCATATGATGTAATGATTGGAGATTTCATTCTGATTCGTCCCGGAGAAAAAGTTCCCTTAGACGGCGTTGTCAAAGAAGGATTCTCCACCATTGACACCAAGGCATTAACAGGCGAATCCCTCCCCGGAGATATTGCTGCAGGAGACGCCATATTAAGCGGCTCCGTGAACTTAAACGGCACGCTGACAGTGGAAGTCACCCGGGAATTCGGAGAATCCACTGTGAACAAAATACTTGATTTGGTTGAAAACGCCGGCAACAGAAAATCCAACTCCGAAAATTTCATTACCAAATTCTCTTTGGTTTATACCCCGCTTGTCGTTGGCAGTGCGGTTTTGGTTGCTGTTATTCCTCCTTTCATCCTGCAAATGGACTCCTTTCTTTTCTGGTTGGAACGCGCCCTTTCCTTCCTGGTTGTTTCCTGCCCCTGCGCGCTGGTAATTTCGGTTCCCTTAAGTTTCTTCGGCGGAATCGGCGGTGCTTCCCGTGCCGGCATTCTTATGAAAGGAAGCAACTATTTGGAAGCTTTGGCAGAAGCCGAAACCATCGTATGGGATAAAACAGGTACCTTAACCGAAGGGCGTTTTGCAGTAGAGTCTGTCCATGCCGTAAATGAGAATGAGGATACCCTTTTAAAATATGTGGCGCATGCAGAATGCCACTCTTCCCACCCCATCTCTCTTTCATTGCTGGAAGCTTACGGACAAAAGCCCGATTTATCTCTGGTATGTGACTACGAAGAGCTTTCGGGATACGGTGTAAGTGCCTATGTGGAAGGCAAACACATCCTGGCCGGAAACGCCGGATTGATGGAACAAAGAAATATTCCCTATGTTTTAAACGATGCCGCAGGAACCCTTGTCTATGTCGCCATAGACAATGAATTTGCCGGTAGCGTTGTGATTGCGGACCAAATCAAAAAAGATTCTGTTTCAGCCGTCAAAGGACTGAAAAAACATATCCGCAAACAGGTAATGTTAACCGGGGATGCCGACAAAGTCGGTCAAAAGGTGGGTACTGCCCTTGGCTTGGATGAAGTCTATACGGAATTACTTCCCGGAGACAAAGTTTCCAAAGTGGAAGAACTTATGACAAAGCAGTCCTCCAAAAAGAAGCTGATTTTTGTAGGAGACGGTATGAATGACGCACCGGTTCTTGCCCGTGCCGACATAGGTATTGCCATGGGGGCATTAGGTTCTGATGCTGCCATTGAAGCGGCGGACATTGTGATTATGACTGATGAACCTTCTAAAATAATTACCGCCATTGAAATTTCCAAAAAAACTCATACAATTGCCTTGCAAAATATTGTTTTTGCCCTCATAATCAAGATTGGCATTTTGGTTCTGATTGTTTTAGGACTGGCAAACATGTGGGCTGCGGTTTTTGCAGATGTAGGAGTCTGTGTTCTTGCCATTTTAAATGCCATGCGTGCCCTCGGAAAGAGAAAACAGTAAACCAGAAAGGAATACAACATGAGCATTTTAAATGTTGAACACTTATCCCACGGTTTCGGAGACCGGGCGATTTTTCAGGATGTATCCTTTCGCCTATTAAAAGGTGAGCACATCGGACTAATCGGTGCAAATGGCGAAGGCAAATCCACTTTTATGAATATCATTACCGGCAAGCTGATGCCGGATGAAGGCAAGATAGAATGGTCCAAAAATGTTCAGGTCGGCTATCTTGATCAGCATACGGTATTGGAGAAAGGCCAGACGGTTCGTCAGGTTCTGGCATCCGCCTTCGATTCCTTATTTGAATTGGAGACACGAATGAATGAAATCTGTGAAAAGCTGGGCGATGCCAATGAAACAGAAATGGATGCATATATGGAAGAACTGGGCACCATTCAGGATCTGCTTACAGCCCACGACTTCTATCTGATTGATTCTAAGGTAGAGGAAGTAGCCAATGCCCTCGGACTTACAGACATAGGGATTGAGCGTGATGTGACGGAATTAAGCGGTGGTCAGCGTACCAAGGTATTGCTTGGCAAACTTCTTCTATCCAAACCTGACATTCTTCTTTTAGATGAGCCTACCAACTATTTGGATGTAAATCACATTGAATGGTTGAAAAGATACTTAATCGATTACGAGAATGCATTTATTCTGATTTCCCATGATATTCCTTTTATCAACGAAGTAGTTAACTTAATTTACCACATGGATAATCAGGAATTGAACCGCTATGTAGGAAATTATGACAAGTTCATGGAAGTATACGAAATGAAAAAATCCCAGCTGGAAGCTGCCTACAATAAACAGCAGAAAGAAATTGCGGATTTGAAAGATTTCGTTGCAAGAAACAAAGCCAGAGTTGCAACCCGTAACATGGCAATGTCCCGTCAGAAGAAATTAGACAAAATGGATATGATTGAGCTCGCGGCAGAAAAGCCGAAGCCGGAGTTTAAGTTTAAAACCGCCAGAACGCCGGGACGGTATATCTTCCAGACCAAGGATTTGGTAATTGGTTATGATGAGCCACTCTCCTCTCCTCTTTCTCTGGAGATGGAGCGCGGAAGCAAGATTGTGCTCTCCGGTGCCAACGGAATCGGTAAATCGACCCTGCTTAAAAGTATCTTAGGATTAATTCCCTCTTTAAGCGGCACGGTTACGTTGGGAGACTATCTGGAAATCGGGTATTTCGAACAGGAGCTTTCCCATATGCCGGAAACAACCTGTATCGAAGAGATATGGAACGAATTTCCCGGTTTCACCCAGTATGAAGTGCGTTCCGCCCTTGCCAAATGCGGGCTTACTACCAAGCATATCGAAAGCAAGGTCAAGGTCCTTAGCGGTGGTGAACAGGCAAAGGTTCGCCTTTGTAAAATTCTGAATCGGGAAAGCAATCTTCTGGTTTTGGACGAGCCCACCAATCATCTGGATGTAGATGCCAAGGAAGTGTTAGCTGCTGCCCTGAAAGAATACAAAGGGAGCATCCTTATGGTTTGCCATGAACCGGATTTCTACGAAAGCTTTGCAACCGCTGTCTGGGATTGTTCCAAATGGACCACCCGCCTTGACTAGCAATTTCATTTTATTCATTCATACTGATTCGGTAAAATAAATTTATGCCGGAATGTATACCAGTCAAGGTATACACTCCGGCATCTTTTATACTTTCATTACAAATGAATTATACACTGAATACGTTAATCTTCTCACGCAACTTCTCTGCATACTCTTCCATATGAACCGCATTCTGCGCGATATCTTCTACAATAGCAGAAACTTCTGTTACGGATGCAGAGGTTTCTTCCGTAGATGCTGCATTCTCTTCCGCTATAGCGGTCAGACTCTGCACAATATCGATTACGTTTGTTCTTGCAAAATCAAGTTTCTCGGTCTTATCGTTAATCTTCTCAACACCGTTGATGGAAGCCTCAATTCCCAAGCGAACTTCTTCAAATGCTCTGTCAGCGCGTTCCACATTCTGAATCTGCTCATCCATAATCTTCTTCACGCTATTCATGGTCTCAACCGCACGCTCAGCATCCGCAATCAGCACATTAATAATTTTAGCGATTTCTTCCGTGGATGCATTGGACTGTTCCGCCAACTTCTGAATCTGGGATGCAACTACTGCAAATCCGCGTCCCTGTTCTCCCGCTCGCGCCGCCTCAATTGCTGCATTCAGGGATAAAAGATTTGTTTCTTCTGCTATACCGGTAATCATCTTGGTTACTTCCTGAATCCGAAGTGCAGATTCGTTGGTTGTATATGTCTGACGATAAATTACCTCAATCGCAGCCTTGGTCTTCTGATTAATCTCATCCAGTTCTGCCAGCGTCTTACTTGCCACATCACCTGCAACTTTCATATCCTGTGCATGCTCTTTCAGTGCCTGAACTTCTTCTCTGGTCTGCTCAATCATATCACCCATAACAATAACATTCTCTGTTGCTCTCTGGGTTTCACTTGCCTGAGAAGTCGCACCGTCCGAAATCTCACCAACCGCTACATCTACCTGATTGATAGCCTTAGCCGTCTGATTGGTTCCTAAACTAATCTGCTGTGCTGTTTCCTGAACAGAATCACTCTGTTCTACCATGGCACCGATCACATCCGACATCTGTCCTCTCAAATTCATAACTGCACGAAGAATCTTGCTGATTTCATCCTTTCGACGTAAGCCTTCTTTATTGATATTTACGCGTAAATTACCATCAGCCAACTGGTCTAATGCTCTTGTAGCATCTCCGACAGCTCTCGACAGCTTCGCTACACTTGCCATAACAAACACAAAAGAAATCACGGAAATTGCAATCAATAAAATGTCTAACTTCAGAATAATACTGTATACCGCTTTATTTGCAATATTGGAAGGCATTCCCACGAAAATCATACCCACAGGTTTGCCCTGACCATTCGCATCCTCATACAAAGGAACATACACCGCAAAATATTTCTCACCATACAATTTAACGGACTGGTCTACATATCTTTCGCCATTCTTAATAACCTTATTATAAATCTTCGCGTCAGCCTTAGTATTAATTACACGCTTACCGCTTTCATCCTTCAAAGAAGTAAGGTATCTGGTGTCTCCGTAAAAAACGGTGGACGCAACCCCGGTCTTCTCTCTCACGGAATCCACCAATGCGATATCCTGCGTAATATTAAAATCACCTTTATACAACTGCCCGTCTTTCACCTCAAAATCATCATCGTTTAAAGTTTGAAGTGAACTCGCTATGGCATAAGCACTGGATTCAAGCCCTGCTGCAACAGTATCTTCGTTGGAATTCTTAATGGAAACAAACCCCAGCGTAGACTGCACAAGCAAAACCGCTACCAAAGGTGCCAAAACAAATAATCCTATCTCACCTTTTAATTTCATAGCCAAACCCTCCTGTACGTCAAACATATAAATATATATAATAATACTGTTTTTAGCTATATTTGTCAATAAATTAGCATATCTTTGTGGAAATTTGTTGAAATTAACGAAACAATTGTATAATTTGTCGCGACTATTTAATCTGAAGCAATTTATAACTCAAAGAAATCTTTCCCGGATCATTTAAGGAGTTCAATATCTCAATATTTCCGATACGCTCCTCATTCCGCAAAAGACCTTTTTCCCCGATTCTGCGCTTCAATTCCGCCGCTGTACCATAACTTCCGTCATAAAGTTTAATATCACGTCCGGAAAGAAATGCCTTCAGTTGTTTCTCCAAAAAAGGATAGTGCGTACATCCCAAAACAATGCCTTCCGTATTCTCCGTAAGGTATGGCGCCAGCAATTGTGTGAAATATTCACTCAAATCCTCCCCTTCCAAATCTCCGTTCTCCACAAACTCCATCAATCCCTTGCAGGGAATTGCCACGATATCGGCCTTATCCTCATACTGTTCAAGAAGAGAATGAAATTTCTGAAGTTCAATGGTCATAGGGGTAGCCATAACCAGAATTCTGCCCCCCTTAGAATTCAACACTGCAGGTTTCACTGCCGGTTCTATTCCTACAATAGGTAAATCCGGATACATTTTTCTCAAATCGCGAACTGCAGCAGAAGTTGCGGTATTACACGCCACCGCAAGTCCTTTAATCCCTCTTTCCAATAAATATTCCACCACATGAAACGTAAGTGCGCGAATCTCATCACGGCTTTTCGTTCCATAGGGAGCATTGGCAGAATCACCATAATAGATAAAATCTTCCTCGGGCATCAGTTTCACTGCTTCCCGTAATACACTCAAACCACCCAGTCCCGAATCCATAAATCCAATGGGAAGGTGAAGTGTCTGATTGTTCTCCATTTCCTTGCCTCCACGACATAAGTCTCTCACACGTTCCATTTTATCATCTTTCCGTTTTTTTTCAATCACTTCCCAAAGAGTTTTGCAGGCACAGGGCCCCCCATCCTTCTCTTTCATTCGGTAATGCATCGAATCCTGCCAGTGCCCTGGCACCGCGACGCAATACGGCTTTCACCTTCTCCCCATACAGATAGGCATCATTCCCTCTGACAATCCCCCATTCCATAAGCAACGCCACGCTCCCCGATACAAAAGGTGTGGAAAAAGAAGTTCCCTCCGCCGTAGAAAAGCCACCTCCCGGCAAAATAATTCTGATATTTACCCCCGGCGCCACCAAATCCGGCTTCAAAAGACCAAAGGACTGTATTCCGATGCCTTTCATTCCTCTTCCTGAAAAAGCAGCATAAGAATTCGTATATGCAGAATAAGCTCCCACCGAGATTACCCGTTCTGCAGTGGACGGAATGGTTAGGGTCATATCCGCTGTCGGAATCACAAATCCCGTATTTCCGGTCCGTGCAAGGGCGCTGGAAATATATATCTGCATCTCTCCCGTTAACACGTCCACAGCGCGAATCCTTATATACCAGATTCCGCCGGGAAGAAAATCCCCGGCAGGCGTAACTCGCACAAAAACCTCCTGATATGTCGTATAGGGTTTCGGAAAACTTACCGTTACATCCAACCGTATCGTCTCCAGAATCCGCTCGTAAACCCCTTCCTGCGCCGGAAAATGAATCTCCTCCCCAAGCGGTGACAAAAGAGTAATCTCAAAACTCTCATTTCCCGGATAAAAGAAGTGGAGAGAAAAATCGAAATCATACTCCCCTACCTCCAATTCCACCAGACTCATTTCCCCGGGGCGCAAAATCACTTCCGCATGGCTTCTCCCTACGCCTTCGTTTCCACAACCGACAACAATGGATGTTCTTCCTATTTCCGCAGCATTATTAATAAATCTCTCCATAAGGGAATCTCCCTTGTGAGACCCCCATACGGTGCCGTAGCTTAGGTTGATTACCAGAGGCATATCCCACTCCCCGGCCTTTCGCAATGCATAAGTAACCCCCCTTAGGATATCCACACTTTGGGAAAAAACATCACCGCCGCTTTTGCGTAGTTTAACAATTAAAAGAGAACATGCCGACGCTACCCCCTCATAGTCCTGCCCTCGGCTGGCGGCGAGAATACCGGTTACTGCCGTTCCGTGACCGGATATATCCTGCACCGGAAACGGTATTCCGGAGGAAAGATATTCATTAATCTCTTCCTCACTATATTCCGTTCCGCCTTCTTCCCCGTTCTGATCCCATAATCCCCGAATGCGGCTTCTCCCCGATTCATCACGAAAAAAGGGACTTTCCACATCAATACCGCTGTCTAAAACCGCCACCAGTACACCTTTGCCTTCAAGTCCGGCAGCCCCTCTTTTGACTGTTGTAATGCAGGAGCTTCTCTGGCCTAACACGGCCTGCTCATAAATCGGCCGCGGCTTCTCAATATATTCCACTTCCCGTAAGGAGGCCAGCCGCTCTCCTCCCTCAGCTGTCACAATAGCCACTGCATAGCCGTTAATCAGCTCCTCAACTCGCAAATCCCGATCCTCATACTGTTTTATATTCCCCTGATATTTCACAATCAGTTCCCAGCGTTTTGTCTGCCGGTCATATCCCGCCATCAACTCTTCTGCCGCGCTTTGTTCCTCCGGTGAAAGACTGTTTGCCAGATAAAATAACGGATCCATCTTCTCTGAATTTTTTTGCATAAAAAAACTCCGCACATATTCCATTCATCCTATGTGCGGAGTAACTTATCTTATGTATTCTTATTATCCGTCTTTTTAACATCTACCTCTGTATCCGTTACCTTTACCTTCATATTGTTAAGAGAGGTCAAACGCTTCCATTCAATCGCCGCCGGGAATAATTCCAGCCCGAAATAAAGCATTCCCACACCACCGGCTGCCACAAAAAGCCATACCCACCAGGAATAGCCCATAATGGCTAAAACCACACCAAATCCGGCAAAAAGTACGGCAGCCGCAAACGGAAAAAGATTATTAATCACGACCTTACGGCTTTCAAAAATCTCTTTCTCACGCTTACTCGCACCTTTCCCCGGTTCCTCCGCGAAAAGATTCATATCCTTCAGAATGAACCCTTTAATACACATTCCGCCCAAGACAATCACCAGTCCGAGGACAAATACATATACCGCTTCAAAGGTCCATTCACTGTCTACAATGAAGTCCGGGTCATCAATACGATAACGAACATCTATAATGATATCATCCTCCTCTAAAGGTTCTCCGCCGTATTGATAAGAAGTTACTACAAGTTCCGAACCGACCTTGTAACTAACCTGTAGCAACGTTTTCTTCTCTCCTTCGGTGGTTTCGATTTCCGAACGGGTCAGAATGGTTGCCTCTGTCTTATTCGTGTTAAAATTCATATGATTTCCGTAAAAGAAAAACCCTATGGCACAGCAACAAAACAACACGCCTACCACGATGCAGGTATATCCCCAGAAATCCCTGTTTGACTCTTTGTTCTTATCCATAAAATATCCCTATCCTTTACACAAACATTCACCGGCAAAACAATCCGTATCATGAAATTGCCTTGTTCCGTCTTTTCGGTTCATCCCAAAAGCTATCTTATTATAAACCATTCTTATCCATTTTTCTATTATTTTAGTCGTTTTTTTTGCTTTTATTGTTTGCAACATGATAAAAAAGTGATATACTGATGAAGTTTTGAGAGTGATATGTGCCGTCCGTTTGAATCCGACGGCGGAATGGAGATTTATATGAAACAGACAAGAGACGACATTCGTAACGTCGCAATTATCGCCCATGTTGACCATGGTAAAACCACGCTGGTGGACGTCCTTTTAAAGCAAAGCGGTATTTTCAGGGAGAACCAGGAAGTAGCAGAACGTGTTATGGACTCCAATGACCTTGAGCGCGAACGCGGCATCACGATTCTTTCCAAGAACACAGCTGTAACTTATAACGGTACCAAAATTAATATTATTGACACTCCGGGACATGCTGACTTCGGTGGTGAAGTAGAACGTGTTCTTAAGATGGTAAACGGTGTCATTCTTGTGGTAGATGCCTTTGAAGGTGCAATGCCGCAAACCAAGTTCGTTCTCCGCAAGGCCCTCGAATTAAAACTTCCCGTAATCGTATGCGTCAACAAGATTGACCGTCCGGAAGCAAGACCGGAAGAAGTTGTGGATGAAGTTCTGGAATTATTCTTAGAGTTAGAAGCCGATGATGCACAGCTTGACTGCCCCTTCATCTATGCTTCTGCCAAATCCGGTACTGCAGTCAAAAATCTGTCTGACACTCCGGAAAATATGGCGCCCCTCTTTGAAACCATCATTGACTATATTCCTGCCCCTACCGGCGACCCCGAAGCAGGTACCCAGCTGTTGATTAGCACCATCGACTACAATGAATATGTCGGCCGAATCGGCGTTGGTAAAGTCGACAACGGAAAGGTCAGCGTCAACCAGGAAGTGGTAATTGTAAATGCCCACGAACCTGAAATGCAAAAGAAAGTAAAAATCAGCAAGCTTTATGAATTTGACGGTTTGGAAAAAAAGGAAGTACGTGAAGCCGGAATCGGTTCTATTGTGGCAATTTCCGGCATCTCCGACATTCACATCGGAGACACCTTATGTTCTGTTGACAATCCGGAGCCTATCCCGTTCCTTAAGATTTCAGAGCCTACCATTGCAATGCATTTCATTGTCAATAACTCTCCTCTCGCAGGCAAGGAAGGTAAATACGTTACCAGCCGCCATTTAAGAGACCGTTTGATGCGCGAATTGAATACCGACGTATCCCTCCGTGTAGAAGAGACGGACTCCACAGAGAGTTTCAAGGTATCCGGCCGTGGTGAATTACACCTTTCTGTTTTGATTGAAAACATGCGTCGTGAAGGCTATGAATTTGCCGTAAGCAAAGCAGAAGTTCTCTATAAAAAAGACGAGAACGGCAAATTATTAGAGCCTATGGAGCAGGCATACATTGATGTCCCTGAAGAATTCAGCGGTACCGTAATCGAAAAGTTAAGCCAACGCAAAGGTGAGCTTATTAACATGGGGGCCGGTGCCGGCGGTTACACCCGTCTGGAGTTTTCCATCCCCTCAAGAGGCTTAATCGGATACCGCGGCGATTTCATGACTGATACCAAAGGAAACGGTATCCTAAACAGCATCTTTCAGGGCTACGGCCCCTTCAAGGGAGAAATCCAGTACCGCAAACAGGGGTCTCTGATTGCTTTTGAAAGCGGCGAATCGGTAACCTACGGACTTTATAATGCCCAGGAGCGCGGAACACTCTTTATCGGCCCCGGCGAGCAGGTTTACTCCGGTATGGTAATCGGACAGAATCCTAAAGCAGAAGACATTGAATTAAATGTCTGCAAGAAGAAACAGCTTACCAACACCCGTTCCTCAGGCGCGGACGAAGCACTTCGTCTTACCCCTCCAAGAATTCTTAGCTTAGAGCAGGCCTTGGATTTCATCGATACAGATGAGCTATTGGAAGTAACACCAAAGAACTTACGTATCCGCAAAAAAATATTAGATCCCACCATGCGCAAACGTGCTGCAATATCGGGAAAGAATTCATAGAAATAGAATATTTATCCACAAAAAAGTTCCGCGAAGAATACTCCTCGCGGAACTTTCATTTAATACATTCTTTTAAATCTGCTTTAACACTTCTGCAAACTCGTTTAACCAGTCGCCTTCGAATAATTCAATCATACCCTTATCGCAAGCCGCAGCAAGTTTGGGATTTACAGGAATCTTAGCTACGTTCTTGATGCCATAATTTGCAGCAATCTCATCGATACGGCTGTCGCCGTAAATATAATGCTTCTCATTGCAGTTAGGACATTCAAAATATGACATATTCTCAACAATACCGAGAATGGGAATATTCATCATCCCTGCCATCTTAACAGCCTTCTCTACAATCATTCCTACCAATTCCTGAGGAGAGGCAACAATGATAATGCCGTCAATGGGAAGAGACTGGAATACGGTAAGAGGAACATCTCCTGTTCCGGGAGGCATATCTACGAATAAATAATCCTCATCTGACCAGATAACTTCTGTCCAGAACTGCTTTACCGTTCCTGCAATGATAGGTCCGCGCCATACTACAGGGTCTGTTTCATTGGGAAGCAAAAGATTAATGGACATGATATCTGTTCCAAGTTTAGATTTACAAGGAATAATACCATTATCTGTTCCCTGTGCACGCTCCTTAATCCCAAACATCTTGGGAACGGAAGGACCGGTAATATCTGCATCCAAAATACCTACATTATACCCTTCTCTCTGCATGGTAACAGCTGTCAAAGCGGTAACCAAAGACTTTCCAACGCCGCCTTTACCACTTACCACCGCAATCACTTTCTTTACGCTGGAGAGTTCATGAGGCTTCTCAATCAGGCTTTCCGGCTTTCTCTCTGCACAAGCTTCGCCGCAGCTTGAACAATCATGTGTACATTCAGCCATATTTTTTTACTGCACGCACTGATTCAGGCGTGCCCTCCTTTTCATCATTACTTTTTTGTTATAAATTCTCATGACGCAACATTCCACCGGGATGATGCGTCATGAGATAACTTCAATATATTACATCTTTGTAATTGTGCTGTGAATTGCCTGAATGGAATTAACAGGAATCTGACCGTGGTTCTTAACTGCTTTAATACCTTCTGCACTGGCAACTGCTGCTGCAATTGTTGTGATATAAGGTACTTTATGCTTTACAGCAGATTTACGAATATAGCTGTCATCAAAGAACTTCTCGGGACCGGCCGGAGTATTGATAATCAACTGAATCTGCTTATTGGTAATAGCATCAACAATATTAGGTCTTCCTTCCTGCATCTTGTTGATCTTCTCAGCAGGAATTCCGCTTGCAACAATCTTCTCATAAGTTGTTCCGGTTGCAAGAATCTTAAATCCACACTCATGAAATGCCTTTGCCACACTGGGTACAAAAGGTTTATCCTGTGCATTCACGCTAATCAATACACTACCTTCGGTAGGAAGTGAATTCTGGGTTGCTTCCTGTGCCTTGTAATATGCTTCACCGAAGCTTTCTGCAATACCGAGAACTTCACCGGTAGAACGCATTTCGGGTCCGAGCAGAGGGTCAACCTCCTGGAACATATTGAAGGGGAATACCGCTTCCTTCACACCGAAGTAATCATATTTGCTTTCCTTCAATTCAGGTACAGGGGAAGGATTTCCTGTTAACTCAGAAGTGATAATTTGTGTTGCAAGACGAACCATCTGAATGTTACATACCTTGGAAACCAAGGGAACGGTTCTGGATGCACGGGGATTCGCCTCTAAAACGTATACCACGTCATCTTCAATAGCATACTGCATATTCATCAAACCGCGAACATTCATTTCAACAGCAATCTTCTTTGTATATTCTTTAATCTTCTCCAGATTCTTTGCAGAAATATTCATGGAAGGCAAGATACAAGCTGAGTCACCGGAGTGAACGCCGGCAAGTTCAATATGCTCCATAACTGCAGGAACAAATGCATGCTCGCCATCACTGATTGCATCTGCTTCACATTCCATTGCATTCTTCAGGAAACGGTCAATCAGAATAGGTCTGTCGGGAGTAACACCTACGGCTGCTGCCATGTAACTCTTAAGACTTTCTCTATCGTACACAACTTCCATTCCACGTCCGCCAAGTACGAAGGAAGGACGAACCATAACCGGATATCCGATTCTCTCAGCAATCTCTACCGCATCATCAATGGTAACAGCCATTCCCGCCTCAGGCATGGGAATCTCTAATTTCTCCATCATTGCACGGAACAAATCTCTGTCTTCTGCCATATCGATTACCGCAGGAGCAGTTCCGAGAATCTTAACACCGTTTTTCTCGAGGTCATCTGCAAGATTCAGAGGAGTCTGTCCACCGAACTGTGCAATCACACCAAGCGGCTTCTCTTTCTCATAGATGCTGAGTACATCCTCTAATGTAAGAGGCTCGAAATATAACTTATCTGAGGTATCATAATCCGTTGATACCGTTTCAGGATTACAGTTAACGATAATTGTCTGGAATCCAAGATCACGAAGGGCGAATGCTGCATGTACACAGCAATAGTCAAACTCGATACCCTGACCGATTCTGTTAGGTCCGCCACCGAGAATCATAATCTTAGGCTTATCCTCGTTTGTAGTACTCTTATCTTCTGCATTGTAGGTGGAATAGTAATATGCGCGATCTTCGGTACCGCTTACATGCACACCTTCCCATGCTTCGGTAATGCCATAGCCGATTCTTGTTTTACGTACTTCTTCTTCCGTTACATCAAGAATCTTGCCTAAATATTTATCGGAAAAACCGTTCTTCTTCGCCTGTGCAAGCACTTCCTTGGAAGGAACGCTTCCCTTATTCTTCATTAATGCCTCTTCTTCCTCAACCAGTTCCTTCATCTGCTCTAAGAAGTAGTGCTTAATCTTGGTAAGATTATATAACTCTTCTACCGTTGCACCCTTACGAAGTGCTTCGTACATAATGAACTGTCTCTCACTGGTAGGAGTATGGAGCATTTCAAGAAGCTGCTCCTTAGTCTTGGTATTGAAGTCCTTCGCAAAGCCCAAACCGAATCTGCCGGTCTCAAGACTTCTGATCGCTTTCTGGAATGCCTCTTTGTAAGTCTTACCGATACTCATAACCTCACCTACGGCACGCATCTGAGTACCAAGCTTATCTTCTGCTCCTTTGAACTTCTCAAATGCCCAACGAGCAAACTTGATTACAATATAATCGCCTTCCGGAACATACTTATCCAAAGTACCGTACTTACCGCAAGGAATCTCATCCAATGTAAGACCGGATGCAAGCATTGCGGAAACCAATGCAATGGGGAAACCTGTTGCCTTGGAAGCAAGTGCGGAAGAACGGGAAGTTCTCGGGTTAATTTCAATAACAATAATTCTGTCGGAAACAGGGTCATGGGCAAACTGTACGTTAGTACCGCCTATTACTTCTACCGCCTCAACAATCTTATATGCCTGCTCCTGAAGTCTCTTCTGAAGACTTTCGGAAATGGTAATCATGGGAGCTGCACAGAAGGAGTCACCGGTATGCACACCAAGGGGATCAATGTTTTCAATGAAACATACACTAATCATGTTATTCTTGGCATCACGAACAACTTCTACTTCCAGCTCTTCCCAACCAAGAATAGACTCTTCTACAAGAACCTGTCCTACAAGACTGGCCTGAAGACCTCTCGCAATAACAGTCTTTAACTCTTCTACGTTATAAACCAGACCGCCGCCGGCTCCACCCATGGTGTAAGCAGGTCTTAAAACCACCGGATAACCCAGTTCTTCAGCAATTCTCAAACCATCTTCCACGGTATAAGCAACTTCACTTCTTGCCATCTCAATGCCCAGGGAATTCATTGTCTCTTTGAAAGCGATTCTGTCTTCACCCTTCTCAATGGCATCTACCTGAACACCGATTACCTTAACATCGAATTTATCAAGGACACCGGCTTCTGCCAATTCCTGACACAAGTTCAAACCGGACTGTCCGCCAAGGTTAGGAAGCAATGCGTCCGGGCGTTCTTTCTCAATAATCTGTGACAATCTCTCCACGTTCAAGGGTTCGATATATGTCACATCCGCGGTATCCGGATCCGTCATAATTGTAGCAGGGTTTGAGTTAACAAGAACAATCTCATATCCCAACTGTCTTAATGCCTTACATGCCTGTGTTCCTGAATAGTCGAATTCGCAGGCCTGTCCGATAATAATCGGTCCGGAACCAATAATCATTACTTTGTGAATGTCATTTCGTTTGCCCATAGCTTCCTCCTAAAAATCTTTCTTTTTTATTCTTATTCCTTACCGTTCCAGCAATACGTACATAATTTGCAAGGGTCAATTCCCGTTGCTTTAATCATGTCATCCAAACGGTTATAACTTAAGGATGTGAAGTTCATCTGCTTACAAATGCACTGTTCCATCTCTTTGTAATTCTTGCTTTCGGGATTTGCATAATCCGCCAGAACCTCCGGCGTCACATTGCTCTCACGCTCCGCAATCACTCTTCGCGTAATCAAATCCAGGTCAGAATTAGATCTTGAGAAATTCAAATATTTACATCCGTGTAAAATAGGCGGGCATGCCGGACGGATATGTACCTCTTTGGCACCGCTGTCAAAAAGGAAATCCGTGGTTTCTCTCAACTGCGTTCCCCGCACAATGGAATCATCAATCAGCAACAACTTCTTGTCCCGAATCAGGGGCTCTACCGGAATCAGCTTCATCTTAGCAATCAGCTTACGCTGAGACTGTTTGGTAGGCATAAAAGAACGGGGCCAGGTAGGTGTATACTTGATAAAAGGTCTGGAAAAAGGAATTCCCGACCGATTCGCATATCCGATTGCGTGTGCAATCCCGGAATCAGGAACGCCGGCTACGGAATCTGCCTCTACATTATCACGGGCAGCCATAAAATCACCGCATAAATAGCGCATCTGCTCAACGTTTACACCTTCATATGCGGATGTAGGATACCCGTAATACACCCATAAAAAGGTACAAATCTTCATCTCGTTTCTCGCAGGCACCTTCACCTGAATCTCTTCACTATTAAAAAATACAACTTCACCCGGTCCTAATTCCTTATAATCGGAATACCCCAGGTGCATATATGCAAAATTCTCAAAAGAAGCACAAAACGCATCTTTTTTCTTTCCAATCACAACAGGAGTTCTGCCGTAACGGTCTCTCATGGCATAAATGCCTTCCGGTGTCATAAGAAGAACCGACATGGAACCGTCAATCACTTCCTGCGCATAAACCAAACCTTCCTCGATGGTTTCCTTCTGGTTAATCAATGCTGCTACCAACTCAGTCTGGTTAATCTCTCCGCCGCTCATCTCTAAGAAATGGGATTTACCACTGTCAAAGAGCATCTGGGTCAGATAATCCATATTATTTACTTTACCTACGGTTGTAATGGCAAAGTTTCCGAAGTGAGAACGAATCAAGAGAGGCTGGGGTTCATTGTCGGAAATACATCCGATTCCAAACTTTCCGTCCATAGTTTCAAAATCACGTTCAAATTTCGTACGAAACGGCGAGTTCTCAATATTGTGAATTGCTCTGTCAAATCCCTTCTCCTCACTATAAAGGACCATTCCGCCTCGTCTGGTTCCCAAATGAGAATGGTAATCAATTCCGAAAAACAAATCAAAGATGCAGCTTTTCTTCGCAGCTACGCCGAAAAATCCACCCACGTTCTTCGCTTCCTTTCTACTATCACATACTTCTCTAAAGTATACTTTTTTGCCCCTTTTGTGTCAAGAATAAATAAGCTGTTTTTATACTCTTTTTTTCTTCAAAAGTACATCATTTTTCACAAAAACCCCTTTAAGACATTCTCAAAGGGGTTCCAAAGCAAAGCCGACCCGAAGAAAAGATTTTTCCTCAGGCTGGCATTGCATTCACGTTATTTGGTTAACAACATCATAATCTTGTTGGTACGGCTTACAAACTTGGTCATTTCTTCCGGTTGAAGAGGCGCATGCTGAATCATGGCAAGGTCATAAAGCTGCTCGCAGATAAGGGAAACATTCTCACCCTCAGCATTCTCTAAAAGATACTGTACAAGCTTATTGTTGGCATTCAGCACCAGGGTCTGGCCTTCGTTTCCAAACATTCCCATGTCCATACCTGAGCTTGCGTACATACGCATCATATCCTGCATACGACGGCTCTCTTCCGATAAGGTAATCATGGAAGAGATATCCTTATTCTTCAACTTTTCCAGTTTCACAGCCACATTTTCTTTCTTGGTAATCTTCTTAAAGAGTTTGCCAAGTTCCTCTTCCTGGTTCTTCATTTCTTCCGCAACCTTGGCTGAAGTCTTTGCCTTGAAAGCATCCGTCAAATCCGCATCAATTCGCATGAACCGAATACCCTCATTCTTTGCTTCCAACTGAGAAATGAAAGGCTGGTCAATGTTGTGTGTCAGAACAACCGCATCCATCTTTGCCTTGCGGAACATGTTTACATACTGGCTCTGCTGCTGCAAATCGGTTACATAGTAAATTACCTTCTCTTTGCTCTCCTTTGCAACGCTTTCTTCCTCTTCTACCACTTCCGCTTCCACTTTCTCACCATTCTCATCCGTGGCATTCTCTTCTTCGGTATCAATACACTTCACCTCCAGACACTCCGGCAAAGTCATATATACGTCATCGATATTCTTAAAAAGAATATAATCCGTCATCTTCTCGCAGAACTTATCATCCTTTAAACATCCAAACTTGATAAAAGGACTGATATCATCCCAGTATTTCTCATATTCTTCCTTCTGTGTCTTACACATTCCCGAAAGCTTGTCTGCCACCTTCTTGGTAATGTAATCGGAAATCTTCTTAACAAAACCATCATTCTGAAGTGCAGAACGGGAAACATTGAGAGGTAAATCAGGACAATCAATCACGCCCTTCAGAAGAAGAAGGAATTCGGGAATTACTTCCTTAATGTTGTCAGCAATGAATACCTGATTATTATAAAGTTTAATGGTTCCCTCAATCGTTTCATATTCCATATTAATTTTAGGGAAATAAAGAATACCTTTTAGATTAAAAGGATAATCCATATTCAAATGAATCCAGAACAAAGGCTCCTTATAATCATTAAACACCTTGCGATAAAAGGCAAGGTAATCTTCCTTCTCGCACTCTGCAGGATTCTTCGTCCAAAGAGGAGAAGGGTCGTTTAACAATTCGGGACGTTTTGCAATTTTTAACTTTGCATCATCCCCTTCTTTCTCGGGAGCAATTTCCTCAATCACAACATCTGTATCTAATTTCTCTTCTGCCTTGATGGTCTGAGTATCAGTAGTATTAGCCTTGGTCAGGTAAATCTCGGTAGGCATGAAGGAACAATATTTCTTAATAATCTCTTTGGCGCGGTATTCGTTACAGAATTCATAGCAATCCTCATTTAAGTATAATGTGATTGTTGTACCAACACCTTCCTTATCGCCATCTTCCATAGTGAAATCAGTTCCGCCGTCACACTCCCAATGTACTGCAACAGCACCCTCTTTATAAGAACGGGTATCAATGGTAACCTTGTCAGATACCATGAATGCAGAATAGAATCCCAGTCCGAAATGACCGATAATCTGATCATCATTTGTCTTATCCTTATATTTCTCGATAAAATCCGTTGCACCGGAGAATGCAATCTGGTTAATATATTCTTCAACTTCCTCAGCTGTCATTCCAAGACCATTATCCGTAAACTGCAAAGTCTTTGCTTCCGGGTTCACCTCCACCTTAATCTGAGGTTTGAATCCATCCTCTAACGTATATTCTCCCATCATATCCAGTTTCTTCAACTTAGTGATTGCATCACATCCGTTGGAAATCAACTCTCTCATGAAAATATCATGATCGGAGTAAAGCCATTTCTTAATAATAGGAAAAATATTTTCGCTGTTAATTGATAAACTTCCTTTTTTTGCTGCCATTTCAATATCAATCCTTTCAATAAAAAATAAAATCAAAGAGGTTACTCTCATACAATTCTTTTGAGTCCCTGTAAAGTAGTTTATACCTCTGCAACGAAAAAGTCAATAAAAAATTAGCACTCACTTAACTAGAGTGCTAATAATTTGTGTTTTGATTCTTTTCTTTTATATTCCATCCTGCTGAAACTGTCTAAAAACACATTTTCACCTTTTATGAATTTCCATCTTCATATTCCAGCGGATTTTCCTCAAAATACAATTCATAGGTATCAAAGAAAGTATTTGTCGTAATCGCAGGATCATCACTTAACGTCATTTCATCCCACATTTTATTATTGATATTTCCGGTGAGGGTTCCCAAAAAGTTTGAGTATACGTCCTCAAACGCTTTCCTTTTACGTTCCTCTAACAGCAAAACTTTATTGGCATCCGTCTCTTCCCTGTTGAATGTATTGAGGCATTTAATAATATAATATCCGTCGGGAGTTTCCACAACACTGCTGATTTCATCCGTAGCAAGATTGAAAGCAACCTCCTCATACGCGGCATCCATCTCTCCCTTACGAAAAGAAAACTCTGCCGCATCATCTTCGCTTTCCGTTGCCACAAGGTCGGAGAACAGCACACCTTCACGCACCTGCTGATAAACCACCTGCGCCCGCTTGTAAGCTTCGATTTTTAACGACTCGGAATAAGGCTCCTTCTTTCCGTGGGAATCTATTCTGTATGTTTTAATAAAAATATGGGACACCGTTACGGTTCTGGCCTCATCATCACTGATTTCGGGATTCACATCCCGCACCAGATACTCATAGAGTTTATTGGCCAGAGCATATTCTTTATAGGATTCAATCACCGTATCTTCCTTAATGTCAAGGAAAGTTTTCTCTGCATCTGTTAAGGTATTGAAATAAATCCTTCCGGCCCGCTCCGCCTTCTGTTCTTCCTCTTTGGAAAGCGATACCCCCTGGTCTTTTGCCAAAAGCTTCATCACCTTAATTCTGGATATCTTGGACAAAACGGATTCCTTCAGTTTATCTTCCATGGATATCCCTTCTGTCTCAGTATCCCAAATCTGTGTTCCGTACACTTCCTCATAAACCTTCTGGGTATTGGTAAGATACAGCATCATCTCACTCTTTGTACAAACCTCGGACTCAATTTGAAAAATCTCATCCTCCTTCAGGCCACTGGTTAAAACCACCTGGGTATTTCCGCCGCATCCGGATAAAATGGCTGTTGCCAGACAAACTACAGTTAATGTCCATGCAATAATTTTAACTCTTTTCATTCATGAACCTCGTCATCAAAATTGAAATACGGAAAGAGGATTTCTCGCTCCTTCCGTATTCATCGTTTATTAATTCGGCATACACCTGTTATTAGTTCAAAGGATATTTTGCGGTAAGCTCGTCAACGATACCTCTTGCGTAAGCAACCTTTTCTTCGCCACCCTTAATAACGGCTGCAATTGCTTCTGCAATCTTGTCCATATCGTCTTCCTTCATGCCACGGCTGGTAACTGCAGGGGTACCAAGACGCACACCACTGGTTACGAAAGGAGACTGAGGATCGTTGGGAATTGTGTTCTTGTTACAGGTAATGTGAGCCTGATCCAATAACTTCTCAACTGCCTTACCGGTAAGACCGAAGTTGGTCAAATCAACAAGCATTAAGTGGTTGTCCGTACCTCCGGATACAATCTTAACACCTCTATCCATTAAGCCTTTGCAAAGCGCCTGTGCATTCTTTGCAATCTGAGTCTGATATACCTTGAAATCATCGCTTAAAGCTTCCTCAAAGCAAACTGCTTTCGCCGCAATTACATGCATAAGAGGGCCACCCTGAATTCCGGGGAAAATAGCCTTGTTGAAGTTATACTTGTCAACTGCTGCCTGATTTGCAAGAATCATACCGCCTCTGGGGCCTCTTAAAGTCTTATGTGTTGTTGTGGTAACAACATCTGCCCAGGGGAAGGGTGAAGGATGAAGACCTGCTGCCACAAGACCTGCGATATGAGCCATATCTACCATAAGGCATGCGCCAACTTCATCAGCTACTTCTCTGAACTTCTTGAAATCAATGGTTCTTGCATACGCACTTGCACCTGCAATAATCATCTTGGGCTTACATTCCAAAGCGAGTTCTCTCATCTTATCATAATCAAGGAATCCGTTGTCATCTACACCGTAAGGAACCACGTTAAAGTACTTACCTGACATATTAACCGGGCTTCCGTGTGTAAGATGTCCGCCATGATCTAAGTTCATACCCATAATGGTATCTCCGGGCTGTAATACGGCAAACTGCACTGCCATATTAGCCTGTGCACCCGAATGAGGCTGCACGTTCGCGTAATCACAACCAAAAAGTTTCTTCGCTCTCTCAATTGCAAGATTCTCCACAACGTCTACGCAGTCACATCCGCCGTAGTATCTTTTTGCAGGATAACCTTCTGCATATTTATTGGTTAAAACACTTCCCATTGCTGCCATAACTGCCTTACTCACCCAGTTCTCGGATGCGATAAGTTCAATGTGGCTGTTCTGTCTTGCCTGCTCGTCCACAATTGCCTGTGCAATAGCGGGATCCACTTTTTGAATTTCTTCTAATGAATACATTTTGATTCCTCCGTAATCTATTGTTAAATTAATAAGTACACATAATCGTTAGAATTATAACATACAATAAAAGAAGGCTCAAGAGGAAAAATCGCTCTCCTCCGGGCCTTCCTTTGTGCATATTGCCCATAAAATATTGCAAACTACTCAAAAATCAAATCTGCAAACTCTCCCTCGCAGGCGCGAAGCAAATCTGCCGGTGCAAGTTTTAACTGTACCCCGAGTTTCCCTCCGCTGACAATCATTTCTTCCAATCCCTCCGCGGAATCATCCACTTTGGTTACGTACTTTTTCTTCATACCAATCGCTGTGCAACCGCCTCTGATGTATCCGGTAATCTGATTGATTTCTTTTACCGCGATCATCTCCACGGACTTGGCACCAACCACCTTAGCAGCCTTTTTCAAATCCAGTTCTTTGTGAATCGGAATCACAAATACATAGAAGTTATTTCCGTTCCCTCTTGTTACCAGCGTCTTGTATACCAATTCATGAGGTGTTCCCAGCTGATCTGCTATTTTTATTGCATCAACAAACTCATCACACTCATAAAAAATACTTTCATATTGAATTTTTAAGCCATCCAGTATTCGCATGGCATTTGTTTTAATCTCTTTACTTTTGGCCATTTATTTTTTTCCTCTCCTCACTTCCCGCTGATATATTTCCGGTATGGTGCAAACGCCGAAGGCAGCGGGTACTTCATCGCAATCTCCCCGCCGTCCACAAAGAAAAGTTTATTTGCCTCGTCCGTTTTGCGTCCGTCCTCAATCTCATCAATGAGAATCCGATATGCCTCCATATGCCACTCTTTATGAGTGAAAACATGAACATAGCTTTCCAGTTTTTTAATCTGCAACGGATGGTATCCCATCTCTTTCACATACTGCAGCACTTCTGATTTTTTGCAATGGCCCTCTATGGCAGGCAGTTCATACATACCGGCCAACAGCCCTCCGGGTCCTCTTTTGCGAAGTGCAATTCCCGCGGTTCCTTCCAGCAGAATCAGTGTCCGCTTCTCAATGGTTCTTGCCCTGGCCGCCGCCTTCACCGGAAGTTCTCCGATAACGCCCCCGGCCCGCGCCTCACACGTTTCCTTCCAGGGACACTCCCCACACTTCGGCGCCCCGTTTGGCAGGCACACCACCGCCCCCAGCTCCATGAGTGCCTGGTTAAAAGTACCTGCATCCGCAGGCATAACCGATAAAAGAATCTCCCTTATCTTCCTCACCGTAGCCGGTTCCGATATATTAGAGTAATCACCCTCCAGCCGGGTAATAATCCGCAAAACATTACCGTCCACCGCCGGAACCGGTTCCCCTCCTGCAATTGAGGCAATGGCTCCCGCCGTATACGGACCGATTCCGGGAAGTTTCACCAGGGCATCATACGTTAAGGGCATTGCGCCTCCGTGTTGTTCGCACACTAAAACCGCGGCCTTTTGCATATTGCGGACGCGACTGTAATATCCCAAACCTTCCCAAAGCTTCAACAATTCTTCTTCCGTTCCTGCCGCCAGTTCCGCCACAGTGGGAAAACGTTCCAAAAAACGATTGAAGTACGGTTTTACCGCCTCCACTCTGGTCTGCTGCAACATAATCTCCGAAACCCAGATTCGATAAGGATCCTTATTTTGTCTCCAGGGCAGTGCCCTTGCATTCTTCCCATACCACGCAACCAGGGCTTCCACATGTTCTCTATTCACGTAATCTCGTCCCCTCGTAGGTTTGTCTGGTCACAATACATTTCATCAGATTCTCAAACATATCCGCCACATTGGTAAGTTCTATTTCGATATCCATGGAACTTCCCATAGCAATCAGCAAATCCTCCGAAAGACTATCCATCAATTCTGTTTCCAGACTCTTTAACACATCAATCTTAGCCTGATACCCGTCAGCCTCCAAAAAAGCCAACAGACGCGGGTCCACATTTGCATTTTCTTCTATCTTTTCGAAACGGTATTCCGCTGTTGCATCAGGATATTTCACCTTGTCCACCGGACTCATAAACATATTAAGAGGTCTGACATAAACCGTGTGGGGCTCACAAACGGATTTGTACACAACCTGACTGTCTCCATCCTCTGAATCAATTGCCAGAGACACGATTTCATATTCACTTCCCTTAAAATGCCTGTATTTTTCTCCCTGTTTCGGTAACTCTCTCATATTCCGTCTCCCTCGTTCTCATCATGTCCTCCGGACAACATTTCATTTCCTGCCGCCGGTCATTTTTATTTTATTAAAACTGTTGGAATTCGTCAACCTGTAGCAGCCTAAACCGGACACCGGTAAAAACTCCCTGACGAACAATGAAGTGACGCACAATCAAGTGACGCTCAATCAAGTGACGCACAAAAAAAGCACCCTGACAAATCAGGGTACTTTTTCCAAAGAATCAATTAAGCAAAATATATGAGGTATAAAGTAAAAAAACTTATAATCCGGTCTCCGTCTTAATCCATGCAAGTGCTTCGGAAACAGTTTCATAATGACCTTCTGCCACACCTGTTTCGGAACGCTCTGTATTCTTCTTCGCCTGAATACGCAACATAACGGACTTACCTTCCGCAAATCCGAATGCCTTACATCCGGCGTCTACAAATGCCTTTGTCATCTTAACCAGCTCGCAGCCTTCTGCGGGACCAACGGGATCCATCTGGGAGCAATCCGCAACGTACGCCCATCCGCTCATCTTCCAAGCTGCCGCTTCTTCCAAGACTGTCTTGCATAACCATTTCAGTTCATCCACATTTGTCGTGCCCACGCCTGTGGATACAATCACGTGTCTGCCACTTACCACTTCAACTGACTGCGCACCGTTTATCTTTGCCATAGTCCCAAGCTCCTCTCATGTCTATAAACGGCATTATATATCATTTTTTTGAAAATTGCCACTATTTTTCTTTAGTTTTTCGAAAATTTACATTTTATTCATAAATTACTATTCAATTGACCGCCATTTTTCTCTTTTTAGAAAAATAATACCGTCAGTCCGTTACAATCCGCTAAAGAATTCATGCTTTTTACCATTCCTTCAATAGTTTCCTGACGCTCTGAATTGTCCGTCAATTTATGATGATGAATGCTAAGAGTATACTCCCAACCGCTTCCCTCTTCTCCGATTCTTGTTAAATTAATGCCGGAATTCTCCAAGCCTGCTTCGCTTAATGCACTTCGCACATCCTTAACAAAAATATCTTCACAGACATCTCTTCTTGCAATCGCTTCCTCCCGCTCTCTGCGCTCTGCACTCTTTGCCACTCCGGCAAAAATGTATGTACCGAGCAAAAACAGTACCGCAAAAATCGTTACCCGGACCAACATCTTATATATCTTTTCTTTTCCTCTTCTGCTTATTCTAATCACTTTGTTATTCACTTTCATAGTATTGCTCTCTGTCATATTCTTTCTCATACCCTCATACCATCCTTTCAAGATTTAAGTTCTAAGTTCTTGGTTCTACGTGCTAAATGCCTGCCTCTACGTGCTAATCTCAACTTTCTTTCTGATTTCTTTCTAAGTTCTGATTTCTTTGCTGATATGAGCCTAACAAAAAACAAGTCCCATAATTAGGACTTGTTTTTTTCTGTTTTTTTCTGTTTTTTTCTGTTTCCTGTTTCTTTCTGTTCCCTGTTTCTGTTTCCCGTTTCTGTTTCCTGTTTCTTTCTGTTCAGTTCCTTGTTCAGTTCTGAACAGTCTCTGATTATTCAATCATTTAATTCCCCACCGCAGCTTTGTGGAAGCTGCCCTGGGATTGCGTAAACATTCTTCTTTGGTGGGCCGTATTACATCCTTGGATGCATCGCTAAAGATTCCTTCCTGCACCAGTTGCTTCAAAGCCTTTTTCACCAGTCTGTCTTCTCCGGAATGAAAGGTAAGAATTGCAACCCTGCCGCCCGGTTTCAAAACCGTGGGCAGTTTCTCCAAGAATGCATACAGCACTTCAAACTCACTGTTTACATCAATACGAAGAGCCTGAAATACTCTCTGACAGGATTTTTTCACTGCCATGGCCTTATCTTCTTTAGGAAGACGCACCAGCGCTTTCTCGATGGCTTCTTTTAACTGAAACGTGGTCTTCACCGGTTCTCCCTTTCGTTTCTTCTCAAACACTGCATTGGCAATTTCTTCTGCATAAGGCTCATCAGAATTCTCTACCATCATGCCGATAAACTCTTCCTTCGTTATTTCCTGTAGCCTCTGCCATGCCGGCACACCTGCCTCGGGATTCAGTCGCAAATCCAGCGGCCCGTCATATTTATAGGTAAAACCACGCTCCGGATTATCAATCTGCATGGAACTCACCCCTAAGTCTGCCAGAATAAAATCAAAGGGACCATATTCCTCCGCCACTTCATCAATATACGCAAAATTCTTACGAACAACGGTAAGAATTTCCTCCCCGTATCCTTTCTGCCGTAGGCGGTTTGTGGTCTTAACAATCTCAATGGGATCTATATCTAATCCGTAGATATGCCCTTTCCCTTCCAGTTTCTCCAACATCCTTGCGGTGTGTCCCCCATATCCCAGGGTCGCATCTAACCCTTGTTCCCCGGGTTTAATCTGAAGCACCTCAAGAATCTCTTCCACCATAATGGATAAATGCATTCCCGCCGGAGTACTTCCCTTGCTGATTACCTTCTCCACAGTATCCTTATATTCCTCAGGATTATGTTCTTTATATTTTTCGCTGAAATGTTTCGGATGTGTTCCGCTGTAACGCTTCCGTCTTACATGCTGCTCCATTCGTTTTCTCCACTCATCTTTTTACCTTATTGCTCTGCTTCCGTATCATATCCTGATATTGTACTTCCGCATTCTCTTTGTTGTTCTACTTTGATATTGTACTATCTTTCGCACTCCACTTCAACCGAATTGTCCCCAAATACTCTGCCTGTTTTGTAAATTCGGTCTACCTTCTTATATTTAAAAGAATAGGCTGAACTTCGTGTGTATGCATTCAGCCCAATCTTGTATTCTGGCTATTTAAGGCTGAATACATCAACCTCGGTATTCAGCCCTGGTTGACATTTCAATGGAAAAAGGCTGAATCTCAAGCTCCTGCATTCAGCCTAATCTTGTATTCTGGCTGTTTAAGGCTGAATACATCAAACCCGGTATTCAGCCCTGATTGACATTTCAATCGAAAAAGGCTGAATTTCAATCACCTGCGTTCAGCCTATTCTTGCTTTTTAGCTATTCAAGGCTGAATACATCAACCCGGGCATTCAGCCCTGGTTGGCACTTCTAAAGAAAAAGGCTGAATCTCATATGTGCACGCTCAGCCCAATTTAATAAATCAAATAAGATGGGCTGAATCTCAGATTCCACCTCGCGATGCCCCCCTTGAACATCCTTGCAGTTGCTGTTCAGCTATACACTTCCCACTATCTGGGCTTGTTCGGGACTTCCACCCATTAGAGCGCACCCGCATAGCGGGTGGTTGATATTTCGCACGCTTCGCGAGCTCAACAGAATCACGACCCATACAAAAAATTGAGGTGGGGCACTGAACCCACCTCAATCACATTTCCTTATACAAGTAATGCTTTTTCAGATATAAATACATTAGATTCTTTGACACGTGACATTATTCACTATTCGATAGGCAATCCTCCTTTTTCCCCTCAAAATATTATATAACGTAAAACGATGTGAATCGTTTGCGTCCGTAATAAAAGCTTTTACAAAGAATGTAACGAAACCATCTTCAACACACTAACAATCTTCTTTCTCTTTCCCTCTTTAGTCACAACCCTTTTACACAAAAATCAACATTCAAAAATCAGAGCTTGAATCAGGCTTGTCCCTCGTTACATTCTTGTAAAATATTGAATTACCCCTTTCGTTCCCCTCAAAAGTGTAATTTCCAAGAAAAAGCTCACATCTTTTTCCCCTTTTTTTGTCAGATGATTTGCTTTTTTGTAATTTTAGTATATAATCATAGAGGAAACTGTTACATACCAAATAGTGCGGATTGTTTCCCCTTAATTTGCAATTAGCACAAATTACACAAGGAGATACCATGGGTAAGAAATCAACAAGAGCAAACAAAAACATTTACCAGGTAAGTCGCGAAGAAGCAGGACTTACACGTGATAAAGCAAGCGAGCTGATTGGATTCCTTTCACCGGATCGCATTGAACGTATTGAAAGCGAGAAGTCGGCACCCCAGCCGGATGAGATTCTCGCAATGGAGAGGTGTTACGAGAAAACCGGATTATGTAACTATTACTGCTCTCATGAGTGTCCCATCGGTCAAGAGTATGTGCCCGAGATTCAGCGCAAAGATTTATCCCAGATTACTTTGGAAATGCTTGCTGCCTTAAATTCCATTGAGGCAGAAAAGAACCGCTGGATTGAGATTACCGTTGACGGCGAAATCACACCGGACGAAATGGATGACTTTATTTCCATCCAGGATAAACTTGAAAAGATTTCACGTACCATTGACTCCCTTCAGCTTTGGGTGCAGGAAATGCTTGCCAAGGGTAAGATTGATGCCAAGTTGTTGGATGAGGCTAAATCTCAAAAATAACCTGCGTTCGCTTCGTCCCGAAATGGTGTTACATACTTTTTCATTCCGGTTTCGCGAAGTGTTCCCGGGAAACAAAAGAGAAGCATCAAAGATACACTTAACTTAAGCGCATCTTTGATGCTTCTCCCTTTATCCGTTTGCAACCGTAAGCTCTCTTCCGACTGAATTTGCACGAATCATTCGTTGCCAATTACGTTCCGGAACTTACTCTTCGATATCACCTTCATAATCATTCTCATAATCTTCCAGATCAGCGTTTAACTCATTCTCATCTTTGGTCAATTCGATTCCCATGGCGATTTCCCCTAAATCCACTTCGCCGTCTCCGTTTAAATCAAACATCTTTAAATTATCCATCAAAACTTTCCTCCCATACACAAACAATTGTTTCCTACGCAATAAGAATATCACATATTACATGAATAATCCATACATTTTTAACAAGGCCGTTACTTCTTATCCATAAGCTCGGACTGCTTCTTTTTCACCGCCCTGTAAGCCTCTTCCGGATCACTGCATTCCATGGTTGCCTGCTCCATCGGACACATGCCGTCCTTCGTACGGTTCTCGATAAAAGGAACCTTTCTGCCGTAGTGAACCTCCATACCGCCGTGTTTTTTCAGCACCTCCAAAGCATGCTCGCTGATAACCTCGGTATAGAGCACCTTAACACCGCCTTTGATTAACAGAAAAGCTGCTGCACGTCCAATCACCTTATCCACCACCTGACTGCCTTCCAGAAAGTCATCCTGCCCTTCCAGCAAATCAAGAATGGGCGCCACACCTCTTTTGTCTGAAGTACGTATCTGCCTGCCTTTCCGACACACAAAAGTATTCTTATCACCCAGCAGTTTACGGCAGTTTTTACGATATCCAAAAAGAAGAAGCTGCATAATGGCGGGAATCAGAGTTAACTGCACTGCCATACCCGGAATTCCGGTAATCAGGGCCTCCCAGAATGCTGCAACCGAGAGGGCCTTAAGACCCGGAATCAAAGAAATAAAAAATACTGCCGCCAGAAAGAATATCCTTCCTCCGAGCATACCGCCCACCAGGGATACATACACCCGCACCATGGGCGGAAACGTCTTAATCTGTCTGTACAGAACCCCTGCCAGCATTCCGTAGCCGGCCAGTTCCACCACCATGGTGGGCAGTCGCACAATTGCAGGCATACTGCCACCTGTCACCAGGAAGCTGATAAGAGGAGAGAAAACTCCCACAGCCAGACCATACCACGGCCCTGCCAGCATTCCGCACAGAATTACCGGAATGTGCATCGGCAGCAAGACATTCCCTGCCCCGGGAATCGGAAAGAAATGCACAAACTGCGGCACTACAATCGCCAGTGCCAGACAGATGGCCGCCATAGTAAGCCGATTTGTTTTGGAAAAAGTATTCATTTAGTTTCCTCCTGTGGTTCAATCGTTTCCTCTAAATAGATTTTCCCTTCGCATATCACACTGCATTTTTACGCCTCTTTATCGCTCTGTCCGTAGATGTGAAATGCATTGTCAGATACCAGATTAACACAGTACCGGCAACTGCAAAAGCATATTTCATCCACCCCGGTCCGCCTATCAGTACAAGCCCGGAATAGATGATACACAATCCGCAGGCAAACCCGTATCTTGCAAAACTGTAATAAAAGAATCTTTTGGATTCATCCCTTCTTATGTACAAAATGAAGGAAATCACCATAGCCGCTATCACAAAAGCACCGTCCGCAATACATGCCAACACGATGTTTTTCGGCACATTCCCATAGAAAAAAGCAATTATAAAATCAAATTCTGACAAGACATCTCTATCTATGGCAAACACAGTTGTATAAAAGCTAACGATTACCAGAATGGTACCGGCCACACACAATTTATCATCCGCAACCACTGTACAGACGAAAGTGATTACTGCATTCATTACAAGAACTAATACAATCCCAAACAGCATATCTGTTATAAGTTCCTGATTAAGCTCTGCTAAAAAAGCTGTGACAGGGCTTTTATCCTCCCATAATCCGCCCATAATCAATGTTCCGATACGAATCAACGTCCAAACATAAGAAACCACCATAGGCACCACACCTATCAGAACATCCAGACATAGATTTGTCAAAAATTCAGTTGATTTTTTCCTTGGCAGAGTCAACAAGAACTCCCGGCGTCCCCTGTTTAATGAAAAGAAAGCCTGAATGCCTTTGTATATCCAGTATAATGCAACAATCGTACCCACTGCTCCATACAACACCCTGCTATCCTCAAAAATATATCTAAGTATTTCATCCACATAAACCTGCGCCGTAAGAGGATTTTCAAGGGAATAGTTCCAGTGGTTTATACTGTCAATAACCAAATCGAAAGGCAAGCTCAACCGCGAATCGCAGGCCATTACTCCCGCAACTGTCATCACAGTCATCCAAAGTGATGCCATCACTATTTTACCCTGCAGTTCCGGATTTTTCCATCTTTTTATTTCCTTTACTTCCAAAGAATGAATTCTGCGAGGCTTTGCATACAAAATCGCATACCCGCTGCCGGTTACCACCAGCATTAGGAGAAAGGCAGCCATCAAATCGCCCGGGGTAAATACTCCCGCAAGATACACCTTGACCCCAAAGGCAAACAACCCAAGCAGTACTGGAAATAACAAATCAAGAAAGCGGAAACAGAACAATCTCCCTTTAGAACACTCCATTCTTGAAGCCACAAGAAACATGATTGCCTGAAGCAGAAGTGTCAACGCGATATATACGGCAATGATCCTTACCGGTCGAATCCCGAAAGTATCCTCGGTATTTTGCAATGTAAGCGCTAATACAATATCCCAATTTAGGGGTTCATAAGTATAAAATATTTCTGAAATCAGGTATGAACCCATAAGACCAAACAAGAATGCAATTGCAATTCCCGCAATCTTATTTTTGCAAAGCATGCTTATAAAATAAATAAAAGTTCCGAATAAAATAAACCAAAATGCCACAATGGAAAATTCTTTCAATAATGTACCAATTACATCTCCCGTCAAAGTAGCGGGCACAACTGCAGAAAGAACCCCGGGATATTGCTCCGCCAAAGCAAGAATTCGCCCATTGACAGAACCAACGCCGACCAGCAGAATGCCACCGGCTACGAGAATGTTCGCAATCTGAATTCCCAAAAGCGCCACGTAATCATATAGATGCAAAGCCCATTTTTTTACCGGCAAGCTTTCCATGAATAGCCGGGTTTCCCTGCGCATATAACCAAATGCACTAAAACACATGGTCCCCAGAGTCACAGCAATCAACGGGGAATAAAAAAACATAAGACCGCACACATCCTCTCTAATTATGTGTGCTCCGATGCCTTCCTTCATATAATTTGCAAAAGACGCATTCTCCAACTCCACCATAAGCTGCGCTTCCGTTCTAAAACCCGCATCCAGTTTTTCCGTCACGGTTCCTGTATTTACCTTAAGAAACAGTAACATCAACAATACCGTAATCCCTAAAGTAATAAGCAGGGTACAAAGATAGTAGAGTCCCCGCTCTTTCATTAAGCGTAAAACATCTTTCATAAGCCCTCCTCCTATCTTCTCCTCTCGTCCTCAAGCGCGATAAATAATTCTTCCAAAGAAAGGGTTGACGTTTCAATAAACGTTGCCCCTAATGACCGCAACTCTTCTTCTTTGCTATCGTCGTAATCCTTTACCAATAAGGTGTAGATACTTCCCACTACATTCACCGGACGTATGTCCTTTCGTTTCTCCAAATCCGCCTGTACAGCGTTCTTAAATACTGCATTCACCCTGGTAAACTCCTGTTGCAGCTCCATCAAACGCAGCTGTCTTTCCACATAGCCCTGATGCATCATGGTAACAGAATCACAAATCTTCTCCAGACCGTCCAGATTATGAGAACTGATTAAAACCCCTAAGTTGTTCTCTTCTGTTTCCTTCACCAGAAGCTTATAAAAAGCCTCCTTCGCCACAGGATCCAGTCCGGAAGTGGGTTCATCCAGAATAATGTACTCCGGATTTTTGGCAAACTCCAGCATGAGCGCAAGGCGGGTTCTCTGTCCCTTTGACAGAGAATGAATTGTCTTCTCAAGAGGAAGATTAAAAATTTCATTGAATTCATTGAATTTAACCACATCAAATTTCGGATAAAAACGCTGATACATCTTAACCATACGCTTGGGCGTATAAAAACTGATATATTCATTGTAATCTGCCACATACCCTATGCGCTCTTTCACCTTGGGATTATCATACACCGGCTCATTCTCGAATGTAACAGAACCTTCATCCGCTTTATAAATACCTACAACACATTTTATCAGTGTGGTTTTTCCTGCACTGTTTTCCCCTATCAGACCGTGTATTTCTCCACGATCCACGCACAAAGAGATTCCATGCAGAACTTCGCTTTTATCATAACTTTTCACTACATCTTTCACTTCTAACATATACTCATCTCCTCATACATAACCTTAGTCAATTCAAGGACCTCCGACCGGGTAAGTCCCATCATCTTCATTTCCAGAACAACAGAACGTAACTTCTTCCTGCTCTCTTCAAGTCTGTCTTCGTCCGGCTTACGTTTCATTTCACCTGCAATGAATGTGCCTTTTCCGCGAATTGTCACAATAATGTGCTGACGTTCTAACTCCTGATACGCCTTCGCCACCGTACCCGGAGTTATTGCCAGATCCAGTGCAAGCTTACGTACGGACGGGATTGCATCATTCGGTTTCAGGTGCCCCTTTAGCACATGAAACTTAACCTGCTCTATGATTTGCTCATAAAGCGGTGTGTTGCTTTTTAAATCCAAAGCAATCATCGCCGTTCCTCCTTTCGCCTCTCATTGTATGTTGCAAGTGTACCTCTTGATGTGATACAGTTATAACATTTTTTCTCACTATTGTCAACTGTTTTACGCAAAAAAGAACACCCTCAAATGCGGTTGTTTATACCTGGCATTTAAGGGTATCCTTTTCCATAAACTATCTATATCGTTGCTTACTATACAAGTGCACCAAGTGTTTTCACGGCAGTCTGTCCTTTGCCGTGAGGAGCCATGAGAATCTTACCTGTTCCTCGGTATACATTCACAAGTCCTTCACCGGAGGTTGCGGAACCCATCAAAGACTTACTGGAACGTTCTGTGGAAAACTGCAGGCTTGCAGACCAGCAAACAGCCATGTTACCGTCAATGGTAATGCTGTCGTTCTCAAGAATAATTTCATACAGTTCTTCTCTCGGGCAACGGCTCTGTAATACTGCATAACCTTGTCCGGCAAGTCTTAAGTTAAAAAGACCTTCGCCGCCTGCCACTGCAGATGTAAAATTAGAACGCATCTGTACTTCATCACGTACTTCATCATCACAACAGAGAAACATTCCGTCATCACAGCACAAACCATTCCACTCAGAAACATCTTCAATAATGGGATAGTAATATGTGGGCTCGCAAACCACAATACCGGTTCCCTGATAAAGAGGCTTCACGGGAGCATCTCCGGTCAGTTTAGACTTAAACATCTTGCCCATCATATCGCCCACGCCGGTTACACCGGAGGACTGCTGCACATTGCCTGTCATAAACTGCATCGCACCGGGTTTCAAACGAATGGCATTATTCTGAAGTTCAATCAGAACCTGCTTAACAGTACAGTTGGACTTTGCCATATAGTATGCAGTTGCTGCTGTGACGGGTGTCACTGACATGTCTTTGTTATGCTGAAATACAGTGAAAACACCTTTCTTTTCCAAAATCTGAATGTTGTCATTGTCGTGTACAAAATTTCTAATCTGAATCATTTCCTTTTTTCCACCTTCTTTTTATTTTCGTCCGGATGTCTATTCCAAAATACAATCCTGACTACATAAATATATTATCTCTTTTTTGCATTCATTCTGCAAATATAAAAAATACAAAATAACCATGTCTATTTCGCATTCCTCAAAAAATAAGTCTGCCCCAAAGGCAAAAAATGCATTTTATTCCCTGGTAAACTGTGAGATAAACTGCCATGCATGCTCACAGGTGTGATATCTGCACTCATGCCCCTGTCCGCTGATGCTGGCATACGCGGTACGGCAAACACCATCCTCACTGTCATAATACCAAATGGTTAAGTCACTGTCCCTTACATCATCATGGAAAACTTCCTTGCGTTCTCCCGACACTCCCCAAATGGGATTCTCCCAGTTATCTTTGTTGGCATAATCAAGCGCTGCAAAATTCGCTTTCAACCGGTTCACCATAGCCCCGTACTGAATTCTCTCCAATGCGCTGTCTGCCTGACAGGGAAGTTCCGGAAGCGGTGAGGCTTCACCACCGGAATAGAACATGGGAACCGGAACATCCATATTCATATAATCCCCATGGGACTGGGCCAGCGGATTATCTTTAACAGGGAATAGTGCGCTGGCAGGAATAACCCCTGCAAAAGCGGTAGGATACTCCTGGAACAACTCCCATGTTTTACAGCTTCCCATAGAAAATCCCGTGGCATAGATTCGCTTCTCATCCACGTTATAACGCTTCTTAATCTCTTCCATTACTTCCATTACTTCAGTGGCTGTAACAAACTGATGATTTTCCACCGCAACATATAAGAAATTATGATCATGGGCAACCTGATACCACTCTGCCACAAAGGTCAGATACATAGCGGAATCTCCGCCACCGTGGAAGCCCATAAGCAAAGGCACGGGACCATCATCCATAATGCCTTTATTGTAATATGCAAAATATCCCACTTCGTGGGTTTCCTGATCTTTGAACGGACTGCGGTTATCCTTAGAAGTATGTACCATAACACTTCCACGATCTTCCGTCATTCCCATTTCTTCGAAATCAGGCTCAAGCTTAAGTTCACCGCACCACATTTTAAACTTACGAACAAAGGAATGGAAATCTGCCTGATATTCCGCCTTGTCCTTAATCAAAAGATTCTCACATCCTGCTTCTTTTAAGGCAGTATTCACTGCCTCCCGATTGTCTACACTCAGAATGGCAATATCCTTTCGGCTCGGAGCCGGAATCACGCTTAATCTTTCCATGGAGCACATGGCCGGCGTAATTTCACCGGGCCCCCAGAGATAATTTCCCTGAAGGGTCTGTAAAAGGTGCGTTGCCACATAATCCGCAGATGCACCGAAGCTGTAAATATCTGTTCTGAAAATTGCACCTTTGGCGGAATATCCCAGAAACTCTCTCGTAAAAAAGTTGGTCTGGGCAACAATTCCGTCCTCAAATACCGGGTCCATTTTCACTTCATTAATCACTGCCGCATATAGTTCTTCCGTAGCATTCGCCCATCCGCCCTCATTGGTGGGATAAATGAACAGCACATTGCCGTCAACCTCCGCTGCAATCTTCTCAAGCCCTGTCTCTTTCGCAAAGGCAACCGCCTCTTCCATACTGAAAGGATTCTCCTCAAAAACCAAAAGCAGGGGAGCACGGAATGTATAATTATTTACCTGTCCGTTAATTTCATTAAAAGGCACATATGCCTTCATATGAAACTTCTCATACTTATGTTCCCAACACTTACTTCCGTCTGCCAGCACCGTGACAGCGGGTCTTTCCATAATTGCCATTTCACTCTCTCCAATCGTTTCTATTTTCTATATTGGTTTGGGCATTTCCACTTCGAACTACTTTCTCGCCAGTGTACGCAAATATGCTTTCTGTTCATCGGTAATGCGGTAACTCTCTATTGCTTTACGGATTGTTTTGTTATGAACCCATTGATTCATACGCTCCTCCTCAAGCCATGGAATAATTGCATCCCATTGCTTGGCCAAAGCCGTGGCAAAATACCATGCCTGCATCATTTGAACGTAGTATTCCTCCATGGCAATATCCGCCACCATCTTAGGATACTTTTCGTCAAAATGTGCCTCCAGAAAATGATCCATCAACATCCCTATCGCAAACCTCACTGTATAGGTTTTCTCTGATTTCAGCCACTTCTCGATATACGGAAGCAATACCTGCGGATTCCGCCGGAAAACCTTGGGGCGCATCATATCACAAGTTGCCCAGTTGTCTACGAAAGGCAAAAACCGCTCCAGTTCGTCCAGACAGGTTTTCTCATCCTTCATGGCCGCAATCACAAACCCCTGCAAATTATTTTCCTCATAAAACCTGTGGGGCAAAGCCTTCATAAAATGCTGACAGTCCCCGCTCTTTTGAAAAACTTTGGCATAGGCACGCAAAACCGGCGTCCGCACCCCGATAATCACATCCGGCGAGATGGTTGGCATCAGCTTGGCATGAAACTCTTTGTATCCTAAATCCTGAAGTTCTAACAGCTCCTGCTGTACTTTCTCTATGATAGCGTCCATTGTTTATCCTTCCCGGAAACTTCTGACCCAGTTTAGCAGGGAGTCGTACCATGCCATTCCTATTTCCTCCAATCTCTCACAGACCTGTTTTTCTTCTGTATTTTTCATTGTAAACAATTCTTTTTTCGCGGTAAAAACACCGCAAACAGACACTGATATTTTACCACTATATAGAAAGATAATCAACCTAAGCAGAAGGCTATAAAAGGTTGTCAAATGAAATTGATACAGATATATATCAAAAAAAGCATTGACTTTTATCGTTAAATAATGTATGTTATATAACAACAGTTACAAAAAGGAGTTTACCAATGCCGCCAAAACAAAGAATAACAAAAGAAATGATAATAGAAGCCGCTTTTAATTATGTAAAAGAACATGGTTTGGAAGGCTTTAGCGCACGCAGCATTGCGGAGGCTTTGGGGTGCTCTACCCAACCCCTGCTTTACTGGTTTGCGACACTTCAGGATATTCGCGAGGCAGCTTACCATATGGCTGATGATTATCATACCAAGTATCTTTTAAGCGAACATCACGACTACGGTGACCCGGTTCTAAACTTTGGCATGAACTATATCCGATTCGCCATTGAAGAACGAAATCTGTTTTGCTTCTTATTTCAATCAAATGAATTTGCCGGAAGTAATATCCTTGATTTGCTGGAAGATGAGAATCTTCAACCGGTCTATGAAGTTTTGCAGAAAGAATTGGAGGTTACCGCAGAAGAATGCCGAAGCATTTTTAAGACGCTTTTTATCTTTACCCATGGCTATGCCAGCCTGTATGCCAACAATTCCATGACCTATGACGAAGAAAACATTGTTGAATCCATGAATCAGGTATTTTACGGCGCTATTGGTGTCATTCAGCAAGACCGAACCTAATCCCACAAAAGAAAGGAAAAATCCAATTCTCCCGTATGGAAACATTGGACTAAGGAAAACATTATGAAACAATTCTTGGAAAAACATGAAACTGCAACATGTGTTACATTAATCGTTACGTATTTGGTGCTCAACTCGTTTTGCCTTCAAAACCTGGGGTCAACCAGCCTTATATCTGCCATTGCTAATACTGTCTTATCGGTAGGTGTTCTGGCTTTGATTATAATACTTGACCGAAGAACTTATTACGGTCTTACCCGGGTAAACAGCTGGAAAAAATACCTGTTTTTTATTCCGCTTCTTCTGATTTCTTCCTGTAATTTCTGGGGAGGAATTAGGATTCAAAACCCTGCCTCGGAAATCATTTTCCACATTATATTCATGGCAAATGTCGGATTTTTGGAAGAAATCCTCTTCCGCGGATTCCTGTTTAAAATATTGGCCAAAAAGAACCTGAAATCGGCAATGATTATATCAGCTCTTACCTTTGGCGCAGGACACATTTTAAGCCTTTTTATCGGAAAAAACCTTGTAGAAACCTTGATTCAGATATGTTATGCCTGCAGTACCGGCTACCTGTTTGTGCTTATCTTCCACAAAAGCAAATCGTTATGGCCCTGCATTCTGGCACATATTGTGATTAATGCAAGCTCCATCTTTGCGATAAAAAGCGATCTATTATCCATCTCCCTCATATCACCTATCATCTTGTTTGCAGGAACTTTAATATATGCTGTTTATATCCAAAAAACTGTAAAGGAACCGGCGTAAGTTAGCCGGTTCCTCTTCTATTCCTTAGTTTTGTTCAAATTCCACCCAAACTCATCATGATAAATCATCTGCCGGGTCATCCCGCCGTCAATACAGATATTCTCCCCGGTAATAACGATTATTTTATCCCTAAAAATTCCTTCGGACCGACCATGTCAGTTTCACTTATCCACTGTATAAACCGTCTCATTCACTATAATATTTTCAATCTGTTCCGTATCCACTAAACGGTTAAAAACGATTAATAATTCGCCATTTGTCCTTCCCAGAGCATAACTGCTATTATCAGTCTCTACTTCCGCTTCATGTGAAGCACTTCCCACTACTGCCTGCAATTTCTGAATGCTTGTTCAAACAAAATGATATACTATTCCATATACCGCATATATCTATATATTTATTCCACACCTGTCAAGGGCATTGATAACCATGTGTCAAAATGATTTTTCTTTTACTGTTATCACCAAATTCAAGATTGTCTTTGTTGTAATAACGCATTCAGCTTTGCCGCTCTGCTTCTGATTACACAATAAATGACTGCCCAGATAATCAGATAACCGACCACAAAAATCACCGTAAAAATAAGAAGCGGCATCCACCCGTCCTGCAACCATTCGTTAAGCAGATACGTCACCAGATAGGCAACATACAGGACAATGCCATGTATCAGAATGGCCATCGGCAGAGGCAAACGTTCTACCTTATATATCGCATTCAAACCACCTGCCAAAAATGCGAGCATGGCAATGCTGAAAATACCGGTACACACCTGGTTCACGGTTAATGTATTTAACACACCGCTTTTTTGCATTCCCATATATACAGCCGCCAAAGCAAGCGGTCCAAATCCGCAGGCAATAAAGCCACGCAGAAAAAACTCTTTTACGAACTCTTTCATCAATTTTCATACCTCCTTCTGATTTCCGCAAAGCAACGTCTGGAAACATATTCCCGATACCCGCACCGAAATACGGCATCCACTCCGCCACTAAACATCGCATCGAATCGGGCGATGCGATGTTCATTCGCAAGTGTAGATTTATTAATCCTGATAAAATATGACGGCAGCAACGTTTCCAAATCACGCAGTCTGTCCTGAATACGATATTGTTTTCCGGCGGAATCAATTACAATCACTTTTCTGTCAATGATTGTAATACACTCCATCTCGTCAAATGAAAGTTTGCGCATTTCATCTTCTCCATGCCCCATCAAACCGTCCGCACCGGAGAAATGTAACACCAGATCTTCTATCTGCTTTGTCAACGTGGAGGGTTCGTGCACAATTGCAATGACTTCCTCTTCTGCCTTTTTATCGATTACAAGTTTGTATTTCATTCCACCCTATCCTTACTGTTTTTTTCTTTGTCCAAGGAAGGCAAGTACGGCAATTACCGTTGCTGCAACTGCATATAGAAGAACCGGTAGCGCATGCGAAACCGCCGTCTCTAAGTCTCCTTGAAACAATGCCTGTTCCATCTTCACAGCGTGAAGAAAAGGAAGTGCTTTGGCTATTTTCTCAAACATACCACCCACAAGATTGATATCGAACCATACACCGGAAAGCCATGCAGAAAGGTTGGTAAGCAAGGCGCCGCAAATACCTCCGACCTGCTTCACACCCAAAAGACTACCGCATAAAAGCCCCAATGCAATGTTGAAAACAGCCATGGGAATCATCCCTATTATAGCATATAAAACATGTACACCCAAAGTCAATCCCAAAGGCAATGCCACAAAGTAACATATCACTGCCTGTCCCACTGCAATAGGCAGAATCGGAAGCATATATCCCAGAATGAATTCAATGTCGGTTAAGGGGGAGGTGTACAGTCTTTGTAAAAGTGCACTTTCACGATCCTTTGCCACCAGTGTTGCAGAGAATAGCGTCATGAAAGACAGACCGAATATCGTAATTCCCGGTGTCAACGTATCAATCTCAAACATGCTTACGGGAATATTGGCCTGAATTGCACTTAAAAGCAATAACAGAACCACCGGAAAACCAAGGCCGAAGAACATCGTAAGCGGATCTCTTAAAATCTCCGTTGCGCATCTTTTTGCAAAAGTCATCATTCTCATAACGTTCCCTCCTTCACAATCGAAACAAATGCTGATTCAAAATCACTGCATCCCGCCTTTTCTTTTATCTCTTCTGCCGTTCCTACCGCCAGAAGATTACCGCTTTTCATAATGCCGATGCGGTCTGAAAGCGCTTCCGCCTCTTCCATGTAATGTGTTGTCAATATCATTGTAATCTTTCCTTTTAAGGTCCGGATTACATCCCACAATTCATGCCTTGCAATCACATCCAGTCCAAGTGTCGGTTCATCCAAAAACAGAACCTTTGGCTCACTAATCAGCGCCATCGCGATACTCACCCGACGCTGCCATCCGCCGGATAACTTACCTGCCCTTCTCTTCATCACTTCGTCCAGATGAAACTGTGCCGCTAATGCTTCCACTCTTTGCTTTGTTTTTTCTTTTGAGAATCCGTGAATACCGCAAATCAGTTCCAAATTCTCTTTGACGGAAAGATTCGGTGCAACGGCTGTTTCCTGCGGTGACACACCGATTAACGCTTTTACCTGACCCGGTTGCTTCGTAATACTGTTCTCCCCGATAAACGCATCCCCTCCGGTGGGTTTTGTCAGACAGGTCAGCATTTTAATGGTGGTAGTCTTGCCCGCACCGTTTACACCAAGCAGCGAGAATAATTCTCCCGCTCCAATCTCTAAGCTTAGCTGATTTACAGCTGTGACATCTTTATATCTTTTCTCCAATTCCGTTATTCTGATTTCCTGCATATGTGCACTCCTTTCTGTTTCGGTTCTCCTGTTGAGTGCATCATAACAAAATAGAACAGACAAATGTTGATTTTTGTCTGTTCGGTCATTTTTCATGTCTTATCGGTTGTTCTTCTTCTGTATTCCTTCACACTTACGGCAATTGATATTTTATTACACAGCGCTGACTCCATCCTACTGCTCCCCGTCCGGTTGTGTTCTTCACTTCTCCTGCCTCAATCACATAATCCTCCTTGGCATGTCAGCACCCATTTATATAAAACTCGTGATAAAAATCTCAAGCCCGATTCCAATCAGAATCAAGCCACCAAGAATTCCGGCTTTCCCGGCAAGCTTAGTCCCTGCTTTTTTACCGATTGCAAGACCTGCAAAACAGATGATAAAAGTGACCGCCCCAATCAAAAGACAGGCAAGCAAAGCTTCCATGCAGTTGTATTCGGAAATGGTGAAACCAACGGAAAGTGCATCAATGGAAGTTGCAATTCCCTGCAGCAGAAGACCTTTGAATCCGACTCCGGGCTTCTCATCATCCGCTCCTTTGCTTTTGATGCCTTCATACAGCATTTTGCCGCCGATATATCCAAGCAGCAGTAATGCAATCCAAGGAATACACTTCTCAAACACGCCAAATATTCTTGCTATGGTTGCGACACATATCCAGCCAATCATCGGCATAGCAAACTGAAACCCTGCAAAGACACCGGCCACACCGACCATCTTCGATGCTTTCATCTTCGGCTCATTCAGACCGTTCGCCAGTGAAACCGAGAAGGCATCCATGGCAAGACCTGCCCCCAATAAAATACTTTTAATAAAAAAAGCAATTCCTAAATTCATTTCGCACACTCCTGTTTTTCACTTTTTCGAATTAACAATAACAAAAAATCCAAGTACAGTCATGAAACCATACTTGGATATCTATTCAAAATATATAGACTTCATGCATAGTTTCACTACACATGAGTCTCGCAATTTAAAACAAGCCAGACCAAAAGGTCAGTATGTTGACTTGCTACGCAGAACGCTTGCTACTCCCTCATGGGATTTATTGGTAACATTCTATCATTAAGATTCTCTTCTGTCAATCGCTGTTTCATTTCGCAGTTTTCGCCAATTTACATCCTCCTATGTTTTCTAATCCGAATACTCTTAATACTTGTATCGCATATCCGTATACCGATGCTCCTTCTCCACAAATCCAAGCTTGGCATAAATCGGATAGCCTTCCTTTGTTGCACTTAAATCTACTCTTCCAAGGCCGCGCTTCTTACCATAGTCAATCAGGTTCTGCATAAGCGCAGTACACAAGCCCCGGCCTCTGTATTCAGGTTCCGTATACACGCTTAACACCTCGCCGTAAATACCGTTTAACAGAATCGAATTTGCCGGCATCTCAATGATATGCAAATAGGCAACGGAAACGATTCTGTCTCCGTCTTTTGCCACGAATGCAATCAGTTCATCACCCAGCTTCCTGTTAAAATAATCCGGGAGCTGTTTCTCCATACATTCTTTCTCGTATTCACTTACAGAACCGAAATCATCTTTCATATATGCAATACGAAGTCTTACTAACTCATCAATATCCGCATGGGTTGCTTCTGCAAATAAAATACTCATCATCCTTATCCTTCTTTCTTTTCTGCATTATGTCAACCAATTGAATTATCACACCTGATACCGCCACAATCAGCATTCCAAACAAAATACCGATACAGGCACCTTTGGCATGAAACAATCATAACATTTCAGGGAACTTTTTAACAGCCTCTCACTGCAAAAAAGTTCCCTGACTTCACGATTCTATATGTGAATTGTAAAATTCTTTTTTATGGTGATTTTATCTGCATGAATCTTCTTCGGATACACATCCTTGTATCGGTATATGCTAAGCATGATTCCCACCAAAGCATAGCACAACAGAATATTACTTCTTCCCATTGAAAGAAACGGAAGAAATGAAGCTGCATAAGGAATCGCCCCCACTGCACTCAATATATTAATGACTATGTTGAGGGCAAATATCATTCCGCAACCAAATCCCATTACCATTCCCAGCTCATTCTTCTGTCTGACAGATGTTCCAAAAACAGCAATCACAAGCACTGCCATAAGTACTATAACACCAACACCCGCAAGTATGCCGTAACTCCCCAGAATATAGGTAAAAATCAAATCTCCGTTAAAATCCGGCACGCTTTCGATTACATCTATCCCGCTTTTACCTATCACCACACTATCCCGACATATATTCCTCAATACGTTCGTCAGATAGAAACCGTCTCCCGAACCTGCCAGAAATGCACGAATCCGCTCTGTCTGATAAGCTTTTAACATACCAAAGACATACATTCCGACCAGTGAAACGACAGGCAGCACTGCAAAACCACCCCATATTATGGCAATCGTTCTTTTTATGGGAAGCCGAAACCACCCTTTCCAAACTGCCGCGGTAAGCTGAATCACCATGCTGAGCAATATCATTCCTGTAACTACAATGTTTGGCATCTCAAACGTAATAATCACCGGAAGAATCATCCAAACCAAGGCACTGATGAATGCGCCGATTCCGCCCTCGCGGTATTTGTAAAGAATGGCACCGTAAATCGGTACATAGAACATCATAAGCGCTGTAGCCGATATACTCAACGGGCCAATCCCGATACTGTAACGAAGACCGTTCACATCTCCTCCAAAGAAATCAAACAATCGCAGAACCTCGACAGCCAGTATGGATACAGCAATAAACTTCGCATATTTGGCAAGAACAGTAAAATCGATAAAATAAATGATTCCCATCAGTCCAAATCCAGCGACAACGGCAATCACAAAACTCACAAAGGTTTCTCTATAATTACCCGGTGCAATCGGCACAGCCCCCCATGAATCTATTCTGCACAGAATACCAAAATGTACGAGAAGAGCAAGCATACTGATTAGTCCCACAATAAAGACTAAATTCCATGCCATCCGCGGTTTATGGATTCTATCCAAAGAAATGCCTACGGAAACCGGATCTCCCATATCCGCAATTGCATGTTCCTCTGCTTCCTCATATGACATTCCGTCAAGCTGATTGGCTTCTATCTGGCACTCAATATGACTTCTTATTTCTTCTTCAATGAAAGGTCGTGCTTTTTTACAACGTATCTGTGACAAAAGCTTCTCCAAATATGTTTCCATACTTACACCCCCATCGCCAGAACATTGCTGACTGCTGTCTGGTATTCCTTCCATTCTGCTTTCTTGGCATCCAATATTTTCTTTCCTTCACGGGTAATGTGATAATACTTTCTGATTTTACCCGCATATTCCTGTTCATAAACTTCAAGCATCCCTTTCTCTTCCATGCCATGTAACAGCGGATACAGGGTTCCCGCTTTCAACTCAAAGACGTTCTCGGAACGTTTGCGCAGCGTATCAATCATTTCATATCCGTACATATCTTTCTCGGAAAGAAGCTTTAATAAAAGCATCGTCATACTTCCCGACAGTAACGCTTTATCAACTGACATTTTTATTTCCTCCATATATAGATTATCTATATATAATATATATCGACAATCTATATATGTCAAGTTAAAATAACGGTAACTCTAAAAATGAACTTTAGAATTACCGCTACTTTATTCCTTATCAGTTTTAACAAAGACCTTCTGAAATCATTTCATCCAATATCGAAGCTGCGCTCTCTACCATTTTGGGACATAATGTTCTAAACAAATTCTGCTCTTGAATAACAATCATATCTTCTTTCTTCGTAAGATCATATCCCAGTAACTCACGGCAAACCACACTCCCGTTTTTCTCAATAAAACGATTCAAGAATTCCTCCTACAGTTTAAAAACTCTATATATACTCAATCGGCAACGCTATAAGATTCTCTCGTAAATACGTTTTTTTATCAATTAAACAAAGGATAACTCCCATCCCACGTTGCTTCTCATCTACCTTATCCAGAACTTTATTCGCTGCTCCCATTTTAGCTACAGGATTACCTGACATCTTAATCTCAACCGGATATAAAATACCATCTTCCTCTATAATAAGGTCAATTTCATTCTCATCTGTGCCACCTTTATCTTTTCCACGATAATAAAATATATTAAACTTATAATCTTTTCCCTCATTGATGTATGATTTTAAAATTTCCGATACCACAAAGGTTTCAAAAATATTTCCGGCAACCGCAGAATTTTTCAACGCATCTGCCGTTAACCATCTGGTAAGATAACAAGCCAAACCCGTGTCTCTGAAATATATTTTAGGCGATTTGATTGCCCTTGATAATGCACTTGCACTATAAGGCTGTAATAAATAGATGATGCCTGTTCTTTCCAGTATTGAAATCCAACTTTTAACTGTAGGCTCACTAACCCCAACTTCACCTGCGATGTTGGAATAATTCAGAATTTCACCTGTTCTTGCAGCCACTGCGGTCAGAAACTTAGCAAAAGTAAGGCTGTCTGCAGATATCATCTCATTGATATCTCTCTCCAAATACGTTGAAACATATGATGAATAGTATTCCTGCCAATCTCTTTCCACATCATATAATTCCGGGTACGAACCTTTGTGTATGATTTCCCACAAATGATCATACTTTTTTATTTCCTTCTCGCGAGATGTCATATACTTCTCTGTAGGCACGAAATGTTCATTAAAAGATATCTCATGAATTTCTCTCAATGAAAGACCGGCCAATTCGGAGATAGACACACGACCGGCCAAAGACTCGCTCATTCCTTTCATCAATTCCAATTTTTGCGAGCCGGACAGAATAAACAACCCCCGCTCTTCAGAATCATCCACAATCAATTTAATCTCTTCCAGAACACTATTTTCTTTTTGGACCTCGTCAATGAAAAGAGGACATGGGTTATTCATAAAAAATAACTTTGGTTCTTCCTTGGCCTGCAATCTGGTTAACCGGTCATCAAAATTCGCCCTGTTATATTCCGGAAAAACGTGTTTTATCAAGGTTGATTTTCCAACCTGCCTTGCTCCTGTAACAAGAATACACTTACTTGTTTCTACTCTTTTTTTCAATATTGGTGTAATTGCCCTATTAATATATGTCATCTGGATCTCCTTTTTTGGCAAATCTAAAGTCTAATTTTATTTTAGCCATATTTTTATGAATTGTCAACTTTTTCATCAATAATGAATGTAACCGGTTTCCATATGAAATTATGCGTATTTCCTCTAATTACAAACTCTTCTTTCAATACAACAAAAGATATTTCGGTTCGTTTTTACCAAAATATCTTTTATCTTGCACTATACCATTTTCTTCTTACTTCCTAACCACGCAATCCCACATACTACTATATATCCTACCACAGCCACAATGGATGACTCAATACTGAATTCTCCGCCTGTCAGTAAGAACGATTTGGACTCTAACACATAGCCAAACAGAGAATACTCATCAAACTCCGTTCCTATCCAAAGGAAAATCGTGTGCCAACAGGGATTCTTCTCACCCCTATTGGAAACCCGGAGCCAAGGAACTGCGCCCCTCTGGACACCCGCATATTTTGCTCGTTAATGCTTATATAACTTCGCAATGAGCAAGCCCACACCAAGAATCAGTACAGATACGGCAAGCCATATCCAGTTGGTGCTGCTTGAAACCGCATTGCCCATGCCGTTCATATTAAAATTGAAATCGCCACCGGGCATCTGTGAAGGATCAAAGCCTTCGGGAAGATTGGAAGGATCAAAACTTCCGGACATATCGGGTATTGTACTGCTTGTAGGAATAACACCTGCGTTTGATGTGCCGTCCTCATTCTGCCCACTTGGAGAATCTTCGGTTGCTCCCGGCATCGACTGGAATCCCGATTTGTCGGATTTATCCCTGCCGGATGAACTACGATCACCGAAGCTGCCCCGGTCACCCATGTTGGGCATTCCACCAAAGCCGCCCTTGCCACCCATGGAACCCATATCGGACAGGGTGAGTGCCGAAGCATCCACATAGCTCATATCGCTTGCGGTTTCTTCGTTTGCGAGCTGCATGGAAATACTCCCTGAACGCAAAGCGCAGAACTGACGCATGGTTTCCACGCCGGTTTCAAATTCCTCATAGGCGTAAAATGCAGTCGGGTCTTTTTCTACATACGATTTAATCAAGATGTAGGCGTTATCGATCATTGCCTGCACATCCACCGTGTTCAAAAACTCAGCAAAATACTGATGGTACAGTTCGGTGTAACTTTCGTCGGACATAATCCAGTTCCACATGGGACGATCTTCACTTGAACCGCCATCTACAGGTGAGTCAATGGGAGTGTTGACCGTACTCTGCGCATTGCCGCCTTGGAATGTACCGAATGCCAAATTATAGTCCCAAGGAATCATTGCCATCTGTCCGTTTTCTTCGTACAGATAGTAGTTGTGAATCATGGAGCCGGTATAGCTGTCTCCATTGCACACATAGTTGTGAACAACGAAATAGCGGATGACCTGTTGGATATTCACCACAGATTCGATCTGTTCACCGTTTGAGAGTTTTTCAAGAGATTCGATCAAACGCATCTGGTCTGCTTCGGTAATATCGGTCTTTGCGTTGTTCCAGATATTTGAATAGCTGTCGATGCTGTCGTCAACATACTGGAGCTTTACATCAGAAGACCCCATTCCACCAAAATCACCTCTGCCTCCGCCAAAGGAGAAATTATTACCATTTTCCGCATTTCCCTGTGTCATACCGGGCATTTGTGGTATATTTCCACCGCCAAAATTACCCTGCATCTGTGACGGATCAAAATTTCCCATATCAGGCATTTGCGGCATACCCATATTCTGATCGGATCCATCGGTGCTATCGAAATTTTCATTCATAAAGTCATCCATATTGAAGTCTTTACCGTTGCCACGACCACCACCAAAGCTCATGCTGTCCGGCTTGTATAGTTCGCCATAATCCGAACCGTAATTCCGTTCAAGAAAACTGTCCTCAACCCCCTCTACCGCGAGATACAAACCCCAATCCTCACCATTGACGGTGATATACACAAAACTGCAAAGGGGCGCAGCGGCACCGAACTCATTCATCATAGTGTAGGTAAGATAGTCCTTCATCATAGTGGAGTCCTGGATGAGATTGTTCAGACTGAGCTTATCAAGACCGTGATAGGTGATGGAATTATCGTAGTGGTCAAACTCCACCTTGAAGCTGTATCGATCACTTTTCATGGAGGAAACCGTAGACAAAGATGTATTACCCTTGCCACGGATGCCTACGTCTTTATAGGCTTCGCCGTCGATCACCATAGCGGCAGTATAGTATTCCTCGCTGGTGGCATTATCAATAAACTCGTCCCAATCGTCCATGACAATATCAATGGTATGCACCCTCGTATTGTCAAATAGGCGGTTTTTATATCCCATGGTATGTGCCATCACCTCAAGACCAAGTGCGCCGCCATTCATAAACAGAATGGTAACGACCAGTAT
>JAZOAG010000022.1:0-3855 GCA_045595325.1 Lachnospiraceae bacterium | reverse complement strand
GACAAGACTTTTGAGGTTAAACTAAATACCCTTTTTGTTTCAGCTGATCTCAGCGTAACCTGTGAAGAGGAATAGGGCGAGGCAGGTTCGATTGTTCAACCCTTCTCGGATTGGCATAATTTTTGAAGAATGAAAACATTTACAACAGGAGAAAAAAACAATGGCAAAGAAAACAATTGATTGGGAAACTGTAGCAAAGGACAAAGAGGTACTTGCAAGAGCTGAGGCTTTGGTAAAAGAGGGGGCAGCTATGGGCAGTGTACTTCCGAAAGAAATGTGCGACGAACTGAATGCACTTACGGGAAATAAGTGGACAGGCAAGAAGTACAAGGAATTCTGCGATGTATATGATTTTCCGTGGGAAGCGGAAGAAGTGGTATACGCACTGTTTCACAATGGCGAATTCCCGGACAAGAAGGAAGAAGAATGGTTCGCATGGAAGATTGAAGAATCCATTGACAGTGACCAGGATGCAATCGCTTTTTTCTATCTGTGCCAATACGAAAACGACAGTGAAAAATGCAATAAGTATGAGCAGGTGGATGTAAAACCCTTAAATGAGGAAATTCTCCGTGCATTTGCAGGTTGGGAAATTGAGGAAGACTGGGAAAAGAATAATTTTGTGACCTTTTGGTGCAGCAATAAGGAAACCTATGGCTTAAAGAAAATGTTAAAGCTTTATAACGGATATCTTGACCGGATGTTATCCTGCCGAATGCTGAATTTTGATGAGAAGGAAAAGGAGATGGTGATAGGCTTACTTCAGAAGTATTACAACCATGTTTCTTCCGACTTTGATATCAATAAGGCCCGTGAGGCCAGTGAACCGGAAATGCCCAGTTTGTTTGGTGCAAGTACACCGGAGGGAGAAATGACCAGAGAGTTTCTGGAAGAGAACTGGGTGGTATCCTCCTATGACGAAGGAGAAGACTGTCAGTTGGATTATTACATGCATGAGATGAGCTGCTTCCCTGGTGAGAAGGCGTACTGTTATTCCCACGAGGATGATGAGCTGCGTGAGCTGGAAATCGTGCATGTGATAGCACGTATGGATAATGCATCGTTGTACGATGAATTGATGCAGGACGAGGATGTACTTATCAACGGCGAAGAGGAATATGGTGCGGATTGCAGTGCAGAATTTACCGGAATGTTTAGCTGCTATCTGGTGTGGTTTAAAGAAGTGTAAGATAACGAGGTAAACCAAATTGCGTTACATAATCGAAGATAAAAAGTATCGTTTTAAGTCTGCATTTGATACCGAAACAGGGGCCTATGTCCGTACCGGTGTGCTGGATGAAAAGGGCAAGGATACCGGGGCAGACCCTTTTATGGCATCCTATCCTCATCTGATTGACGTGGGAATTATGGGACATTGTATCCACGGAAAAACCGGGCTTTGTGCCAAAGCAGGTATCGGATGCTATCAAAGCGGTATGCTTGTAGAACAACCGAATATGTCAGTGGAAGATTTCCGGTGGATAGCAGAGCAGTCCAAGGGCAGGTGCAATCAGTTTGCACTGGGCGGCAGAGGAGACCCGGACCAGCATGAGTATTTTGAGGAGATTCTTCAAATCTGCCGTGAAAATATGCTTGTGCCGAATTTTACCACCTCGGGCTATGGTATGACACCGGAAATCGCGAAGCTGTGCAAGCAGTATTGCGGCGCCGTGGCGGTAAGCTGGTATCGAAGTGAATATACCCTAAAAGCGATTCAGATGTTGCTTCAGGCCGGTGTCAAAACCAATATTCATTATGTCCTTGGCAATAACAGTATGGAGGAAGCAATTGAGCGGTTGCGAAACAACGACTTCCCGGAAGGCATCAATGCAGTGATATTTCTCTTGCATAAGCCTGCAGGACAGGGTACAAAGGCCAATATGCTCAAAGCGGATGACCCGAGAGTGGCGGCATTTTTTGCAGAGGTGGAAAAAAGACATTTCTTCAAGGTGGGAATGGATAGCTGTAATGTGCCGGGGGCAATCAATTTTTGTAAAACGGTTAGACCTGAGTCTTTGGACACCTGTGAGGGAGGTCGTTACAGCTGCTATATCGGTGCGGATATGAATATGGTGCCATGCAGCTTTGACCAGGAGAAACGGTATCAGGTATCCCTTAGGGAGATGACCATAGAGGAGGCTTGGAACAGTGAAGCCTTTGAGCATTTTCGTAACAGAATGCGTGGAGCATGTCCGGATTGTGAAAAGAGAGAGCTTTGTATGGGTGGGTGCCCGTTAATGCCGGAAATAGTTTTTTGTGGAAGTGAAAAAAGAAAATACAATAATGTAAAGGGGTAAAAGAAGATGAAAATCAGAACCGATTTTGTAACTAATTCCAGTAGCAGCAGTTTTATACTGGTGATCGATATGGAGCTTGCGAATAATGAGTCAGTACGTTTTGAAGCCAATGGCGGTACGGATGAAACCGGAAGAATCAATTATTTCCGTTATGATGCCATCGTAAAAGTCAGCCCGAAACAGTTGAGTCAGGCAGAAAGTGTGGACGAACTGATTCAGATGCTGGAAGATGGTGTGGTAGACGGGCAGGTAAAAAACTATGACGAAAAATATGAGCAGAAAATATTTGACCGGTCCCGTGTAGAAGTAAATGACTGGGATGAAGAATTCGATGCTTATGATTTTGTGGAAGAGATCAGAAGTAAAATAACCGATGTGAGCCAGATTAAGAAAATCACTATTTCCGGTGAGGAAGACGGCGATTCTTATTACTTCAGAGAGTATGTTTATGATGTGGAAACAGGGGAATATACCGGCAAGCAGATCGGAGAAGCATTCCAGGCAAACGGCTCAACCGGCGGTGACTTGCGTATAAGCGACCTTGACTTGTGTAAGATTACATACGATGAGGACGACGATGAAGAGGAAGAAGATACACAGGAAGAAATTTTGCAGTTACGCAATATGCAGGAAGAAGGAAACGATGGTCCCGATTATGTAGAAACCGAAGACGGTGCGGTCATTAATAACATTAAATATGCCATTACTTCCGAAACTACCTGTAAGGTTGTGGGTTGTGAATGGGGCGGTAAAGAAGCGATTATTCCCGCAGAGGTAACAATCAAAGGCAAGCTGTATAAGGTTACCGCAGTGGGAGCTTCCGCGTTTTCTGTTAGCACTTTTGGACATATTGAGTTGCCTGTAGGAATCACAGAGATAGAAGATAATGCCTTAGAATGCTGGTTTTTGCAGAGTGTGAAGCTTCCTGACGGACTTATTACAATGGGAAATTTTATTTTTAATTGTTGTTCGAAGCTGGAGGAAGTTGAGATTCCTGATTCGGTGAAGAGCATAGGTTTGTATGCATTCCGCGGGTGTCAGAATCTGAAAAAAGTGAAGCTGTCAGCCGGACTGGAAGAATTAAGTGATTCTCTGTTTTGCGATTGCAAGTCCTTGGAGAGCATAGAAATTCCGGATTCTGTAAAGGTGATAGGTGAGGCTGTTTTCTCCGGCTGCGAAAAACTGAAAAAAGTGAAGCTGCCGGAAGGACTGACAGAGATTGACAGATTAGTGTTTAATGAGTGCAAGTCCTTGGAGCGTATAGAGATTCCGGACACGGTTAAGAGCATCGGTAACTATGCATTCTGTAAATGTGAAAAACTGACTGCCGTGGATTTGCCATCCGGACTGGTATCTGTAGGAGAAGGGGCATTTCAGGGCTGTTCATCGTTAAAAAATACCGAACTTCTGTAAAGTTGACACAAATCCTATCAACAAGTTTAGGAGGAAAATTGGATGAATGAAGCTACAAATAACGTAAACGATATTGTTGAATATGAGATTACTTCCGAGACCACTTGTGAGGTTGTTAAGGTGGAAGGAGAGCTTACGGAAGTGA
>JAZOAG010000021.1:0-84821 GCA_045595325.1 Lachnospiraceae bacterium | reverse complement strand
CAAAAGAAGTAGTGCCGACATATACCAAATATGCCGGCACTGTTTTTAATGAAATCGCATGTTATAAAATAAAGATATTTTCGTTAAGAGCCTTAATCATCACGGACGTTTTTCTCAATCCATTCAGCCAATTTCGGGCCTCGTTTGTCGGATACTTCTGGAGCATAATACCGATATTGATAAAGCAAATAGTGACATAGATTATAGTTATCATCATAATAGTAACCATACCATTCTATATTCGCCATCGGTACATCGGGTACGGTTGCATCGGGTGGATATTGCGGATTATATTCCGGATTATTAACCAGTTCCATAAAAATCTGATATCTCTTCTTTAATTCAACAACATTGACAGTTCCGATTTTTTTCAGTTTGTCTTCTATTCTGCCATCTCGATACAATTGTACCATTTTCGCCGTGTTCATACTGGGTGAAACATCATAAATGTTTCCATCCCGATCAATAATTCTGGATATATCTGCCAGTCCAGGGTCGTCAACAACATAGTGAAACACAATCTCCGGTAGCTCCACATGTTCTGTTTCCTTTACCAAAGCAACATATCGTATAATGAACGCTGTCATAATAGCAATTATCGACAAGCAAACGACAATAAGTATCGCAAAAGTTAATTTCTTTTTCCTCATAATATTCATCCTCATTCTATATCATATATATTTTCTGCATCATAGAAATAATCCTCCAAATACCATCCGGTTTGGTCCAGATAAAATACATTATATATTGTATAAACTACTTTTGCAATTATAATTATGAATAAAGATTTAAGTTAAAAATCGCTGTAATGCCCTTGCTTGCCGGGATTACAGCGATCTTCTTTTGAGAGAGTATCATAACTCTCTTTTCTATTTAATTCATTTCAATTATCAATTCTTACTCTGCAGGAGTTTCCTCTACAGGTGCCTCTTCTGCTGCAGGTGCTGCTTCTTCTACAGGTGCTGCTTCTTCTACAGGTGCTGCTTCTTCCACAGGTGCTGCTTCTTCCACAGGTGCTGCTTCTTCCACAGGTGCTGCTTCTTCCGCTGCAATCGGCATAGCCGCTTCAGGTGCTACAAATGCATTCGCTCCGTTTGCAGCTGCATTCGCGGGATTTGCCGCCGGATTGGGTTTGTTTGCAGCTTTCGCTTTCTTTCCTTTTACACCCTTGGTAATTCCTATCGCAAAGAATCCGATTGCTACCACAAAGAGAACAATTCCTACAAGTAAAAGGATGATCCATACAAATGCCATACCGTTTAATTTGGTACTGATACCGCCGTAATAACTGCCGTAGGATTTGCTATCAAATTCACCTACATAAAGCTTTCCGTCAAAGGTGTAATTTTCGCTGATTTCTTCTCCTTCTTCATGTACCGCAAAGCCGGGCATGTCCAAAGTATAGTGCAAAGGAATCGTCCAGGTATCATCATTAACCATGTAAGCGGAATCTCTTACAAAACCGCGAATGGAAACATACTCATTATATACACAGGTCTTTGTAAAGCCAATCCATCTTTGTTCTTCGAAATAGCTGGTACCTTCATGGTAATTTTCTATATCTGTGTCTAATAAATATGCGGTTGCTTTATCAATATCCTCTGCACTTCCGTTAAATTCTAATACAATACCAACCTTATCCGCATCTTCATCTTTTCCATTATAAAGCTTTGCTTTAAGATTGAGTTTCTCGGAACTTGCATCAATCTTGTCTTCAATTTTTTCAATAATGGCCTTTGCGCCGTCTTCTGTTGTTCCGTCATCAAAAACAAAGGAGAGATTTCTTTCAATCTTCTTCGCGCTATTTGCCTTGGTTGCCCAGTCTATTTTCTCAAAATGATAGAAATAGCTGCCGCTGTATCTTAATTCCTTCTGATTAATCTCGTAGAAGCTATACTTGGTATAATCAGGTTCATTCTCGTCTGTATAGTAGTAGTAACAAGGATTTTCTGTTTCTTCACTGTTTTCATCATAAGCAGGAATGGTTTCATATAATGTACCTCCTACCTTCTTCGCATCAATGAGATAAGAAGTATTAACGGTTCCGCTTCTGTCACATCCATACTGTGCCAAATCAAGATACTCTTTGAAGTTGACATCCTCTGCAAACAGAACGGAAGGTTCTGACATATAAATATCATATTCATCCTGTTCTTCTACAGCGGTGCTGAGTTCAAAAACAGCATTCTCAGAATGACTGTATGTTCTCATGGCATCCTGCACCTGACTGCTTGTAAGATTGCTCAATTCAACTGTATGGGTATTAAGTCCCAATTCATTCTTCCAGTCAGCACTTGCACCGTCAGGAACACTTTCTTCCATGAATGCTTTAATTCCCTCTTCATTCAAAGAAAGATTTGCATCTGTAATGTCCAGCTCCATCTTTCTGTTAAATGTTCCGTCAGGATTTGCATTTGTATAAATACGAAGCTCCTCAATGGGAATATATGTCATGTTAGATGCACTGACTGTGCTGCCGCCGCCTTCTTCTATTCCGTTATAAATAACGGTACTGTCAGAAGTATCAATAATATAAGAACTGTCAGAAGATGAAACATAACCGGCATTTACCATTAATGTCTCAAACCAACCCAGCATTTTTTCTGCTGCAAAAGGCTCTTCATAAAAGAATCCCGTACTGAAAACGGAATCATTGATCGTACACTGCACATCATAAGTTGTTCCGTCATTAATAACTGCAGCAGCCTTCGCTTCTAAATCTTCCAAGGAAGAAAAGGGCATTGTAAAGGTTGCCACATAAGAAGAATCTGTCTCAGAAAGAGCATAACTCAAATCTGCAGGACAATTCTGTTTAATACTATTATCAATTGCAACAATATCACCTGTTACATACTCGGAAAAATCCGACTTGGAGAGTTCGTATCTCATAGTACGAACACCGCTCATATCCGGTTCCAACTGTACTGTAGTCTGTAAGGAACCGCCGCAGGCAGCAAAAAAGGTTGCTGCAAGCACTGCCAACAAAACAATTATACTTTTTTTCATATGTTCCTCCTACCACTCACTCATATACCATTTACCGTTTTTGTAAACATCGGTATCATGAATTCGATATACCTTTTTTCCATCCTCTTTTTCGTACACAACTGCATAGGTAACTACACCTGCGGAATTGGGTACTTCTTCTTCAAATTTCCCGAATACCACATTGGGATTCTCGTCGAAGTAGGGAATATCACTGGTAGTAAGCAACGCTGCCGCTCCGGTATCCTTAAGACCGGTTACCTCTAAGTATTTTTTGAGATTTCCCTTTTTGATTGCTTTCTCATATCTGTTTACAACACTTTCCGGTCCGGAAGGTAAGTTTGCAAAACCGCTGATAATGAAGATTGCAATGCACAAAATTGAAATCACCAGGCTCACTGAGCCGATAATCAAGTGTTTCTTCATGTTTTTCTCCTTTCACACACTTTCTTCTTCTGCTTGACCCATCTTTCCGATAAATCAATCTATAACATTAAATAATGTTATCCTACTCCACTGACGAAACAAAGGCTATGCAATCCTTACCATTTCGTTTCGCTTTATATAAGGCCTCATCGGCCTTTGCATATATCTCCTCCAGACTGTTTCCGTCTGTAGGATACATGCTGATTCCTATGCTGGCTGATAATCCGACCTCTTTGTATTTCTCACAAACCTTGCGAATCTTTTGCAACATAAGTTCCGCCTTTCGTTTGGCTAACTTCATATCAGGCACATTACACATGAATGCAAAAAACTCATCGCCACCGATTCGACCTACTACATCCTGCTCCCGGAAGGAACAACGAAGAACGTCTGCCAGTTCCACCAAAAACTCATCTCCGACGATATGTCCTCTGGTATCGTTTAATCTCTTAAAATTATCAATATCTAACATAAAAAGCGCATGGAACTGCTCCCGTCTGTCCGCCAATATTTCACCGATACGCTCCATGGTGGTAGAACGGTTAAGCAACATTGTCATCTCATCCATATGCGCAGCAGTAAACAATTTCTCCTCATTGCGCTTCTTTGCATCAATATCCCTTGCCGTAAGCATGGCGCATAAATGCCCGGAATCCACATCCATCATAAAACGTATTTCATTGCGAATCCAGCGAATATCACCCCTGGCCATTTTTCGGCGATAACGGAATGAAAATACAATCTTACCTTCCGAATAGAGCTGTTGCAAATGCTCCCTGTTGAAATTACGATAAAACTCCGCCACCGGCGACTCCTGATCCTCAAAAGATGCAAGTGCCGCACCCACCAATCCTTCAATGGAATGGCATTCCTGCAAAGTAACACCCTCTATTATCTGACGTCTCTGACTGATTACACGCCAATCATCAATGTCCAGATACGAAACTGCATATGTATCCCGGGGCAGCTCAAATAAATACTTCAGTTCCTGCTCGTAATGACGCCGAACAATGTAAGCCCGTGTAACATCTCTTGTAATACCAAGAATTCCAATTGCTTCTCCCTGTTCGTTACGAAGAATACACTTGGAAGTAGAACCGTAACGGGCAAGACCATTATCATCCGGAATAGGCTCCACATAACCATTCAAATCCTCCCCGGATTCTAACAGTTTCATATCATCCGCCACATAACGCTTCGCCAAACTGATATCGGCAAAAATCTCTTCATCGGTCCGGCCGATCACTTCCGCTTCCGATGTTTTACCAATCATCTCTATAAAAGGCATAGAGGCAGCGCAATACACCAAATTAACATCTTTTACAAAAATCATGTCCTTGCTGCATTTCAATAATGAGGAAAATGCTGCTGCAAGAATACTCTCATTATCACTTTTTCCCATAATCCGTCCCTTTACATCAAAAATTGCACTTCGCTATATTTTGTTTCTCTTTTTTATTCTATATCCGTGTCTGCTACGGCAACACCGCCCAGACTCTTCCACTTCAAATATGCCGTCATCATCTTGTCCAGATCACCATCCAGAACCGCGTCCACATTGCCGGTTTCTTCTCCGGTCCGATGATCTTTCACCATGGTATAAGGTTGCATTACATACGAACGAATCTGACTTCCCCATCCGATTTCCTTGATTTCACCACGAATATCGGAAAGCTTTTCTGCGTTCGCCTCTTTCTTCAGCATCATAAGCTTACCCTTAAGCATCTGCATCGCCTTATCCTTATTGCTGTGCTGTGAACGTTCATTCTGACACTGTACCACCACTCCCGTAGGAATATGGGTAATACGAACCGCCGAAGACGTCTTATTGATATGCTGACCACCGGCACCACTGCTTCGGTAAGTATCAATCCTTAAGTCATCCGGATTAATATCCAGCTCCACATCCTCCGGCAACTCCGGCATAACATCCAGCGAAACAAATGAAGTCTGTCTTTTTCCCTGGGCGTTAAAGGGCGAGATACGCACCAGACGATGCACACCCTTTTCTGATTTCAAATACCCGTAAGCATTCTCTCCGCTCACCTGCCAGGATACGGATTTAATCCCGGCCTCATCTCCGTCCAGATAATCAAGCACTTCAACCTTAAGACCTTTTCGTTCCGCCCAGCGCACATACATACGATACAGCATCGCTGCCCAGTCGCAGCTCTCTGTACCGCCGGCACCGGCATTCAATCGTAATATTGCATTGTTTCCATCGTATTCGTCTGATAACAAGGTGGAAATTCTAATCTTCTCAAATTTCTCGATAAAAGAATCGAGTTCGGAACGAATCTCAGAAACCATTTCTTCATCATTCTCTTCGTATGCCATCTGAATCAAAAGCGATATATCTTCCGTGGCACCTTCCAATTCACCATACAGTTTAATGGTATCCTGAAGATTCTTCAACTCCTTCATCTTGCGGTTTGACATCTCCGGATTATCCCAGAAATCCGGTTCCTGCATCTCACGTTCCAGTTCCTTGGCCCGTTCTGTTTTGCCTATCAGATTCAGAGAATCCCTTACTTCTGCCAAAGGAGCCTTATAGGTCTGCAATTCAGATTTCATTGCATCCAACTCAACCACTTAACGTCACCGTCCTTCTTTGTCAAAAGTTTTTTATGCGTTTCTGCCGCAACACTGTTTATACTTTTTACCTGAACCGCAAGGGCAGGGAGCGTTAGGATAGATTTTCTCACTCTCACGCTTGGTAGGCGCTTTCACCAAAGAGGTATCCTTATTGGTTCCGGTTACCTTAGCCACCTGTTCACGTTCTACCTTCTGCTCTACCTTAACATGCATTAATACACGAACAGTTTCTTCTTTAATGCTCTGTTCCATAGCATCAAACATATCGAAACCACTCATACGGTACTCTACCAAAGGATCCTTCTGTCCGTATGCCATCATACCGATACCCTGTTTCAACTGCTCCATATCATCAATATGATTCATCCACTTACGGTCAATTGCCTTAAGCAGAATTACCCGCTCTAATTCACGAATCATTTCTGCCTGAGGGAACAACGCTTCCTTCTCTTCATAAAGCTTTACTGCTTCCTCTTTCAGCTGCTGCTTCAACGCATTCTTCTTTTTCTTGTCAATGCGCTCTAAGGTAATTGTCTCCAAAGGAACCACAGGAAGAAGGGCAGTGTTCAACTCTACCAAATCCCATTCATCCGAAGAAGCATCATCACCAATTACGGAATCTACCGTATTCTCCACAATGTCGGTAATCATCTTATAGATTACGTCACGCATACTTTCACCATCCAGTACGCGAAGACGTTCTCCGTAAATAATCTCTCTCTGGTCATTCATTACCTGATCATAATCTAACAAATTCTTACGGATTCCGTAGTTATTATTCTCAATACGCTTCTGCGCACTTTCAATCGCGTTGGTCAAAGCCTTATGCTCAATCTCCTGATTCTCATCCACTCCAAGTGCGGAAAACACCTGTAAAAGACGTTCGGAACCAAACAAACGCATCAAATCATCTTCCAGGGAAATATAAAACTTGGATTCACCGGGGTCTCCCTGACGACCGGAACGACCACGCAGCTGGTTGTCGATTCGACGGGATTCATGACGCTCCGTACCGATAATCTTTAATCCGCCTGCTGCCTTTGCCGCATCATCCAGCTTAATATCGGTACCACGACCTGCCATATTGGTAGCAATGGTAACCGCACCATGCTGTCCTGCATCCGCTACAATTTCAGCTTCCATCTCATGGAATTTCGCATTCAGAACTTTATGACGAATGCCACGTCTTGTTAACATTTTGCTGAGTTCTTCAGAAGCATCAATATTAATGGTACCAACCAATACCGGCTGTCCCTTTGCATGCGCTTCTTCTACCGCATTCACAATCGCATTCAGCTTTCCTTTTTTGGTTTTATAAACTGCGTCATGTAAATCCTTTCTGGCAACGGGACGGTTGGTGGGAATCTCCACAACGTCCATTCCGTAAATGTCACGGAACTCTTTTTCTTCCGTTAACGCAGTACCGGTCATACCGGCAATCTTTTCAAATTTGTTAAAGAAATTCTGGAATGTAATGGTTGCCAGAGTCTTACTCTCTCTTTTAACCTTAACACGTTCTTTTGCTTCAATCGCCTGATGAAGTCCGTCGGAATAACGACGACCGGGCATAATACGGCCGGTAAATTCATCTACGATTAATACCGCATCATCTTTTACCACATAATCCTGATCTTTAAACATTAAGTTATGGGCACGAAGCGCCAAAATCACATTGTGCTGGATTTCAATGTTTTCGGGATCTGCCAGATTGTCAATGCGGAAGAATTTTTCAACTTTCTCTACACCGGCTGCGGTAAGATTAACAATCTTATCTTTCTCATTTACTACGAAATCACCGCTCTCTTCCTGCTCAACCTTCATAATAATATCAATCTTGGACAAGTCTTCCATGTCAGCACCACGCTGCATCTGTCTTGCCAGAATATCACAGGCTTCATAAAGACGGGTAGACTTTCCGCTCTGTCCCGAAATAATAAGAGGAGTTCTTGCCTCGTCGATTAATACAGAGTCAACCTCGTCAATAATGGCGTAGTACAAGGGACGAAGCACTAACTGTTCCTTATAAATAACCATGTTATCTCTTAAGTAATCAAATCCCAATTCATTGTTGGTTACGTAAGTAATATCACAACCATACGCCTCTCTACGCTCTTCCGGTGTCATGCCGTTTAAAACAACGCCTACCTTCAAACCGAGAAACTCATGAATCTGTCCCATCCATTCCGCATCACGTTTTGCAAGATAATCATTTACGGTAACGATTAACACACCTTTGCCGCACAATGCATTCAAATAAGCAGGCAGGGTTGATACCAGGGTCTTACCTTCACCTGTTCTCATCTCGGCAATACGACCCTGATGAAGAATCATACCTCCGATTAACTGAACCCGGTAATGCTCCATATTAAGAGCTCTCTTTCCTGCTTCACGTACAACCGCAAATGCTTCCGGTAAAATATCATCAAGGCTTTCGCCTTCACTGACTCTTTTCTTGAATTCCTCTGTCTTCGCTCTCAGCTCTTCATCGGACAATGCCTGCATTGCAGGACGAAGCGCCTCCACTTTATCTACTGTTCCGCTGATCCTCTTCAGCTCGCGCTCGCTATGAGTACCAAAAACCTTATCAAATAGCTTCATTCTTTCTTACTCCAATCATGACATACATTCTCTATTTTACTTTATAGTACATCCTGACTATTTTAACAGATTTTTTTCAACTATTCAACTCCTGAAAAGTAAACAAAATGTGAACCGTATATAAACGAAAAAAATGCCGATTTCTCAGCATTTTTATAATTTCGTGGCCCCGAAATCACTCAAAAACTCCGGATCCCTTGATTTTTTCCAGAACAAAACAAACACCGTCGCAATGAAGAGAACGTTAATGATGATTTCAAAATACTGCGCCCCGTTCTTCATCATCTTATAGAAATGTTTCTTCTTCCTGATGCTTCTTTTTAAAACTTTCTGTATTTTTTTTCTTAATCTTTTCTGAAATCTCTTATAATCTCTTTCCAATAGATTCAAAAAAGTTTTTTTCTTTTTTTTACGTTTTCCAAAGAAGGTCTTTTTCTTTACAGCCATCCTATTCCTCCTTCTCTAACCGGTAAATATCTTCAAAGGAAATCTTTGTATTCACCACTTTAAGAATTCTCGCATCCAAATCCAGCCGCGCGATTCGTCCGCGCATCCTGATATATTCTTCATCACAGAAATAAACCACTTCTACCATATCATTTCTTTGCAACACATGCAAGATTCGATCCAGTTCCTCTTTCCTCTCTTCCGTCAGAGAAATCTTGTCAACCTTAATCTTTTCCATGGAGCGTAACGCATCTTCATACCCTTTTAATGCAGCAAACGGCATGAACTGTTTGGCACGCTTTTCCACACTCATAGGTTTCCTTTCAGCCACTGCGGTGTCCTCCTATCTGTTGGTTTCTCTCCATGGTTTTGGCACCTTCCTCCAGATTCATTCCTTTTAGAATGGCGTTCTTCCCGTACTTTTTCTTGATTGCCAGCATTGCCTTCTGCATCTTCTTCTCCCGCTCCGTCTCCTCCGGATCCACAAAAAGATTGTACTGGCCATACCCTTCCGGAACAACCCTGTTAAAAGTAAGACTGACTTTCTTAATTCCACCGGCCCGGTTGGCAATGCGCATATACAGTTCTTCTACTTTGGGTAAAATCAGGGTTGCGCTTGAAGTAGTTACATCAAAGGATACGGTTCCGTGGGAAGGCTCACGCATCAGACGATTCTCATAAGAAAGATGGAGGGTTGCCGATTCGCACACCAAATCCCTATCCACCAAATCCAGGCAAAGCAAATCTGCCATCTCCTTCACAATCAGCGCGCCGTTCTCATAAGAATAGCCGCAAGGCAGCACCTGACCGCTGCTTAAACTATTGCTTTGGGCCTTATAGTTTTTAATATCGGCGATAGTCACCGGTTCCCTTCCGTAGGCATGATCGATAAGAAGTTCCGCATCCACCCCAAACATATGATATAAAAGGTCCTCCGGGGTCCGGGCAATATCTCCCATGGTAAAAATCCCCTTGGAAGCAAGCTTCTGTGACATCCCTTTTCCGATTCGCCAGAAATCCTCCAAAGGGGTGTGGTCCCACAAATCCCTGCAGTAAGTTTCCTCTGTCAGTTCCCCGATTCGGTCCGGCACATTCTTGGCAGTAATATCCAAAGCTATCTTGGCCAGGTAAAGATTTGTACCGATTCCGCAGGTGGCAGGAATCCCCACCTCTTTCAGAATATCTTCCATAATACAAAGTCCCAATTCCCTTGCGCTCATCCGATACATAATCAGATAATCCGTCACATCCATGAACACTTCATCGATGGAATAAACATGGATGTCTTCTTTTGCAACATATTTCAGATAGATTCCGTAGATTCTCGCGGAATAATCGATGTAGAGCTGCATACGGGGCACTGCCGTAATATAAGATAAATTGTCCGGAATTTCAAACAACCGGCATCGATTACGAACCCCCAGTGCCTTCATGGCCGGTGAAACAGCAAGACAGATTGTCTGCTCCGTTCGCTCCCTGTCCGCTACGACCAATTTGGTCGTCATGGGATTTAAAGAGCGCTCTACACATTCCACTGACGCATAAAAAGATTTAAGATCAATACACACATAGGTTCTCATTCGATACCGGTTCCGTTTTCTAATAATATTTATTTATGGAAAGCGCGCTTAATAAAAACGCGCTCCTGCTCTTTTATTAATCCAGCTTCGCACTGGCTTCCTGCAAAAGACTGATAATCTCTAAATGCTGCGGGCATACCCCTTCACACTGTCCGCAAGCCACACAGGCACCTGCCCGGCCGCTTCGTTCCACAAGACCGTTGTAGAAGAAATGAGGTCTGTTATCATCAGGGTACATACGTATTGTGTTCAGTGCACGGAACACATCCGGAATACTGATTCCCGCAGGACATCCGTCAACACAGTAGCGACAGGAAGTACAGGGTACTAAAGGCATATCAAGCATTTTTTTAACCACTGTCTGAATAACCTGATTCTCCTCCGGTGTGATGGAACGGAAATTGCGGAAGGTTTCCAGATTGTCCTTCATCTGTTCTTCCGTTGACATGCCGCTTAAAATGGTCATGACACCATCCAGGGAGCCTACAAAACGAAGTGCCCATGAAGCAATGGATGCCTCCGGGTCTGCTTCCTTAAACAATGCTTCCAGGGACTCGTCCATTTTGGCAAGGGTGCCGCCTTTTACGGGCTCCATAATAATCATGGGAATATTACGCTCCTTCAGGATGCGGTAAAGTTCTCCGGAATGTACCACGGGATTGTCCCAGTCGGCATAATTAAGCTGAATCTGTACAAATTCAATTTCAGGATGCTCATCCACTACTTTCTCAAGCAATGCAGGGGTTCCGTGGAAAGAGAAACCAAAGTGCCGAATCTTTCCTTCTTTCTTTTTTTGAATTCCCCATTCAAAGCAGTCCAGTTCTACATACTTGTCATAATTATTTCCTTCTTCCAGACTGTGAAGGAGATAAAAATCGAAATAATCCACACCGGCACGGGCACACTGTTCATCAAATACACGGTCTCTGTCTTCCTTGCTGGAAATCTCCCATGCAGGAAGCTTGGTTGCCAGATAAAAGGAATCCCTGGGATATCGCTTTACGATGGCTTCCTTCGCTGCCACTTCCGACATGCCGCCGTGATAAACATACGCCGTGTCAAAATAATTTAAGCCGGCATCCATGTAATCATCCACCATTCTGCAAACTCTCTCTAAATCAATATCATCCCCTTTTTGGGGCAGTCTCATAAGTCCAAATCCGAGTTTAGGCATCTTTTCAAGCTGAATACTCATTTCATCCTCTTTCCGCACCGCTGATGGTACATTTTTATTCTATTGTACTACACATTGTAATCACAAGTAAATCATCACTGGAGGGATTTTTTACAAAATAATTGGTTGTTTCTACCTTGCGGTAAACGTTATCGTCACCTAACTGCCGGGTAATCAGACGAATTCTTTTCTCTCCGTTCTCATATGCCTCAATTTGCGCCTGACGATCAAAGGTTTCCAGGAATTTCTGCTGATCCTTGGGATGCATGGTGGTGGAACCGTGCGCAATCAATTCATCAAAGTTTCCGGATGAATGACAGGTTTTGGTCATGAAATTATCATAAGCCATCATGTAGTAACTGTTTCTGGTGAGGTTCGCAAAAATGACCAGAGGGAATTTGTCAAATACAGCTTCCAGCAAAAACTGTATCGCGCTTCCGGTATTCTGAATGGTAATAATATCCTCTGCCTCCTCCGCCAGCGGTGCTTCCACACAAAGGCGTTTAAAAGCTTCCGTATTCATGGGTTCCGCAAAAAGATATCCCTGAATAATGTTGCAGTCACAGGTGCGAAGGAATCCCAACTGCTGTCTTGTCTCAACACCTTCCGCCACTGTACAAAGTTTCAGCCTGCTGGCAAAATTGAAAATGCTCTCCAGCACAATACGTTCCTTATCATCTTCGAAATTGCCTTTCAAAAGGGATTTATCAATTTTCAAAATATCCGCATTTAAATCCTTCAAAAAGCTGAGGGACGAAAATCCGCTTCCAAAATCATCGATTGCCACATGATACCCGTCTTCTCTTACCTTATTACAAAAATCCAAGGCTTTCCGGGCATCACTGCTAAAGCTATTCTCCGTAATCTCAACCACAATACTTTCATGGCTGACTTCGTAAAAGTCCACAATGGCATTTAAATGAAGTAAAAACTCTTCTTCCTCCATATGCTTTCTGGAAAAATTAACGGATATGGGAACCATTTTTAATCCGTAATCTCTCTGGCTTTTTAAAAAACGACACACTTCGTCCAGCATGTACCAGTCGTGCTCAACAATCAGTCCCTCTTCTTCCATAACGGGAATAAAATCAGAAGGCATCACCATGGTGCCGTCCTTTCTAATCCAACGGGCCAAAGCCTCTGCTCCGGTCATTCTATTTGTCAAAGAGTCGTATTGCGGTTGATAATACACACAAAATTCCTGTTTTTCCATGCCTTCTTCAATTTCTGCTTTTTGTATCTGCATCAGCTCATCCGCCTCCTTCTCTTCCTAATCTTTTACACAAATGCTCACACTGAGCTTTCTCGTTCTCTATATCGGCAGTTTTATTTTGCTTCTTTATATTATTTGCAACATTTCTTTGTATCGTCTTGCGTGTAATTTTATATTCCACTTCCTGTTTCTTCCATATTATGACAGAATTCATGTTTCGCATACGCCCGCATTTTCCCATCCGTTGCACTCTGCAATACATCTATTTCCCTCCCCAAAGCGATTTACATTGTTTTATTACGCGAATTGTACGAAAAGCCTTATAAAATGTCAAAATAGGTAGACTTTTTGGCCAACAAAAGATATAATCTATCTTGAACGTAGCAATATTCAAACGTTTCATTTACATAAACTTATTTATATCATTTTAAAATCAGGGAGGAAAGAAAAATGGGTTTAATTAAAGCAACCGCAGAAACACTTGGCAGCATGGCCAAAGGTGCTGCAGGAAATGTCATTAACGCAGCTGTAGCATCAATCGGTTCCGTTGTTAGTGACCAGTATCGTGAATATTTCTACTGTGACGCATTCCAGCCCGGAATTCTCGCAGTTAAGGGACAGAGAAGAAATCAGAAAGGTGTTAACAAAGGAAACGACAACATTATTTCAAACGGTTCCATTATCGTAGTTAACGAAGGACAGTGTATGATCCTTGTTGATCAGGGTAAGGTTACCGAGATTTGTGCAGTTCCCGGTGAATTTATCTACGATGCTTCTACCGAACCTTCCATCTTCTACGGAAACCTCGGCGAGAATATCAAGAATTCATTCATTCAGTTGGGAAGACGTATCTCCTTTGGCAGTGAAATTCCCAAAGAGCAGAGAGTTTACTTTATTAATATCAAGGAGATTCGTAACAACTTATGGGGAACCTCAAGCCCTATTCCGTTCTTTATCCACGATAAAGTTACCGGTTTCCAGGGTGACATCAGTTTAATGTGTAACGGTGAGTTCAGCTACATCATCAGCGACCCTATTCGTTTCTACACATTCGTATGTACAAACTTTGCAAATGTTTTCGATAAGAAAGAAATTCACAGTATCCTTCGTTCCGAGTTTATGACAGCTTTACAGCCTGCTCTTGGTTCTTTCTCAGAAGTAGGCCTTCGTTACAGCCAGATTACAACTCTTACGGATGATCTTACCGCTAAGTTAAACGAACAGCTTAGTCAGAAATGGGGCGAGTTAAGAGGTCTTAAAGTAGTTTCCGTAACCTTTAACACCTTAAAGGCAACCAAGGAAGATGAAGACAGAATCAAATCCTTCCAGGATACCGCTGTATTCACCAATGCGAACATGGCTGCAGCTCGTATGGCTACCGCTCAGGCTACTGCTTTTGAAAACCTTCACAAGGGCGAAGGCGGAAACATCCTCGGTATCGCAGGTATGGGCATGTTAAACGGTGCTGCCGGCGGAAATGCCGTTGCTGACTTATTCGCAATGGGCGCACAGCAGAATCAGGCACAGGCGCAGGCTGCTGCCGCACCCGCAGGTTGGACCTGTTCTTGCGGAACACAGGGCAACACCGGAAACTTCTGCCGTGAATGCGGAAGCAAGAAACCCGGCGAAGTTGCAGGATGGACCTGTTCTTGCGGTGCAATAAACAAAGGTAAGTTCTGTGCTGAATGTGGCGCAAAGAAACCTGCCGGAGCACCTCTTTACAAGTGTGACAAGTGTGGTTGGGAGCCGGCTGATCCTACAAAGCCCCCCAAATTCTGTCCTGAATGTGGTGACATTTTTGACGAGAATGATGTACAGTCATAAAGTTCAACCGCAACAATTGTTTTGCATGAATGATTTAAACTAACGAATAAGCGGTTTGTGTTTTCTTAGCATAGACCGCTTTTCTTTTACTCTATACCAACAAACGAGAAAGGATTAAGAATGAGCGAAGAATTAACACAGGAAATGCTCGACAACCCTAACATTGTCGAAACCAAAGAAGAAACTGACAAAAAATGTCCGCAGTGTAGCGGTACCATGGTTTTTGAACCCGCTCTGGGAGGGCTTTCCTGCCCCTACTGTGGATATGCAGAAGATATTCCCTTTGAAGAGAAAGAAGTAACTTCCGCAGAAGAACTGGATTTTCTCTCTGCCGAGAAAACCGGCAATCGGAACTGGGGAGCAGAAAAGAAAACTGTTATTTGTAAAAGCTGTAGTGCCGAAACAATTTACGATGCACTGGATGTAGCCAGCTCCTGTCCCTATTGCGGTTCCAACCAGGTTATGGAAGCCCGGGATAAGGATACCTTAGCACCAAACGGCGTAGTTCCCTTTCAGCTTGACGCTGATACCGCCAGTGCAAATTTCCGCAAATGGATCGGAAAGAAATTCTTCTGTCCGAAGCTTGCCAAACAGTCTGCACGGGCAGATTCATTTAAGGGAATTTATCTTCCCTATTGGACCTTCGATGCATCAACCCAGACACGGTATCGTGCTTCCTACGGTATTGACCATCGTTACAAAGACAACGAAGGAAACACCAAAACGCGTACCGACTGGTTTACCACCAGCGGTGTTTATCGCGAGATGATTGATGATCAGCTGGTTCTTGCATCCACAAGACATAACAGTTCCATGCTGAAAGGACTAGAACCCTTTAATACAGCAGATAACAAGACCTATAAACCCGAGTTCGTAGCCGGCTTTTTGGCGGAACGTTACTCCATCGGTTTAAGTGACGGTTGGGAGCTTGGCAAGAAGGCAATCCGCAACAGATTACACTCTTCCATCTCCAATAAAGTCCGCAGCGAGAAAAATGCAGACCATGTAAAAGATATTAAGATGAATACCGTCTACAATAACATTACCTATAAATATCTGATGCTTCCTATCTGGATTTCTTCTTTCCAGTATAACGGTAAAGTATATCAGTTCATGGTAAACGGACAGACCGGTAAAGTAAGCGGCAGCACTCCTGTTTCTATCTGGAAAGTTTTACTTACCATTGGTGCTGTTTTGGCTGTACTCTTATTGCTTTTTATCTGCGCATCCTTCGGAAACTGATTTTAACACACTACATTTTCCATATATAAAGAATACCCCTCACTTCAAAAGTGAGGGGTATTTTACTTGAAACACTAATATTATCACTAATATTATACTTCAGGTTCAATCATACCGTAAGTATTGCCTTTGCGCTTATATACAACGCAAATCTGATCCGTCTCTGCATTGTTGAACACGAAGAAACTGTGTCCTAATAATTCCATCTGTACGCAGGCATCTTCCGGATACATAGGCTTGATGTCAAACTTCTTGGAACGAATAATCTTAACTTCTTCTTCATCCATAAAGTCCTTCTCAATGTAGTCCTGTTTAAAGAAGTCATTGTTCTGCTTACGATCAACAAGTTTATTCTTATATTTCTTAAGCTGACGTTCGATAATTTCTTCTACCAAATCGATGGAAACATACATATCATTACTTACCTGCTCGGAACGAATGATATTACCCTTCACGGGAATTGTAACCTCAATCTTCTGACGATCCTTCTCAACACTCAAAGTAACGTGAATTTCTGTTTCCTTTGTGAAATACTTCTCAAGCTTTCCGATCTTATCCTCAACCGCAGCTCTTAATCCGGGAGTAACCTCGATATTTTTTCCGATAATAATAAATTTCATTTAAATCACCCTTTCATTGATTATTCTCAAATCCAGTCTCAAAAATTTGGATTCGATGCAAGATAATCCTTTCACCACTTGCTCTCTTGCATACATACATTATAGCATATTTGCACATGTTTTTGCAATATTTTCTCTAATTGTAGACAAAATTTCATAAATTGTTCATAATTTTTTTGACAGTTAAAAAGTCAACCTATTTTCGTTTTTTTTCCACATTTTATTCATTTTCTACTTTGTGTACAAAACGAATGTTCGTCGACCAAGTAGTATTTACCGACTTTTTCAGTCAATTATTCTGTGGATAATGTGTATAACTTAGTGTATAAATCGATTTTATGGGGATTATTGCGTTTTTTTCTGTGGATAAGTATTTTCGACATTTTTCTTTATTTTTTTCCTTTTTCCCCTTGCTTTTTACAATTTTATGCAAAATGACGAGACACAATTTCAGGAGGGTGTTTTTAAGCACTTTTAACAAAAACTTTGTTTGGTACTTGACCTTATGAAACCGGACCCCTTGCGAAACAAAAAAAGTACGCCGATTCATCCCCAAATGAATCGGCGCGCTCTCGCTCTCTTTTGATTACCGTAGCAAACAATACCGCTACAGTATGAATGTTCTATCTCTATATGAAAGAAATAACGTCATAATAATATGCTTACCCTGTCAAAAACAGAATACTTTCATGCTGACCGTTAAGTCCTAGAAAATACGTCTTACCGCCAAAATGGTCTTATAGTCAGCGTTCGAAATAATAATTCCTGTCTTACTTGAACTTGCATGTACAATCTGATTATTTCCGATATACAATGCAACATGTCCTGAATAGCAAATCAAATCTCCGGGCTGTGCATTGGCAAGTCCGTCCACCGCATATCCCTGTGAACGGTCAGCGGTTGAAGAATGAGGAAGTGATACACCAAAGTTCGCATATACACTCATTACAAAACCGGAACAGTCTGTTCCATTGGTAAGACTGGAACCTCCGTATACATACGGATTGCCGACAAACTGGCATGCATACTGTGCAACTGCAACACCCATCTCGCTACCGCCGGAAATTACAGGAACGTCCGTGGACTTAACGAACTTATTTGTATTCTGTGCTGCTGCCTCCCGTGCCAAACGTCTGGCTTCTGCTTCCTTTTCAAGGCGGGCTGCTTCTTCTTCCTTGGACTCTGCCTGTACAAAATCAGTCCTCAAGTCTACGAATTCATTTGATACAAAGCCTTCGCCCTCTTCAATGGAAACTTTAACCCAGCCATCTGTTTCTTCTAAAACAACCAACTCTTCTTCAATGGGTACAAGTCCGAGAACAGTTGCGTCTGTTCCGGCTTCCTTACGTACCTTCAAAGTAGTTGTATTAACGGTTGCCACTCTGGTTCCGACTTCTTCCACCAAAGCCTCAGCATCTTCGCCAACAACACAGTACTCAGCCTTTACATAACCGGTAACACTACCTGACTGAATCTGATACCATCCATCCTTTTCTTCCAAAAGGGTTCCAACGGAATCATCATATAACTTACCAACAATCTCTGATTCGGTATCTGCGCTCTCGCGAACATTTACATAATCATTGACCTGCGCAATTACTAAATTCTCAAATTCATTCTTCTCCGGTTCCTTTACGCAAAAATCCGCACCGGGAATCTCAAGCTGTGAAGCGGGGATTACTTTGATATCCTTCACTTCAGCGATTTCCATTACAACAGGCTCTGCATTACTTTCCTCTGCAATAACCTCTTCTATCTCTGTTTCTGTCGGGAGTACTTCTTCTTCCGTACCTCCGGCAACTTTCGTTTCTACTTCTTCACTCTCTGTGGTCTGCTTTAATGAAGCAACATATGCTTCAATGCTATCCTGCACCTCGTCGTAAGCGGTTCCTTCTCCTAAAACAACTGCTGCGCCGGCTGCGGGAAGTTCTGTAAAATCAGTTGCATCAGCAGAATTGGAAAGCCCTGCGATTGCAAGTGTAATTACAGATGCACACACACCACATATCAGTTTTTTTCGTCTCATAACTGCTCTCCTAAATTTGGTTTCGAACGTTTCCTTTATGTTTCCATACGATTACAATTCGTTACAAATTATTACGAATTTGTTACGCTCCAGTAACAATATAGCATTATTATGTAATTTTGTCAACACTTTGACTATTTTACCGCTATTTTCCAATTCTATTTTGCGCATTTTGCACCGATACCCTATCAGGAAGACCCCGGCGTATTTCCTGCGGCAAACCATACAGTTCTTATCATACCTTTCTAAGGTTCTTTATACTCCGCTCTTCATTAAATCCGTCTGAAACGTAGTAACTGCATTTGCACCGTCTGCTACCGCGGTCACAATCTGGCGCAAAGCTTTGGTTCGAACATCTCCTACCGCATAAACAAAAGGCGCTGATGTACGTCCGTCTTCTCCCGCAACAATATATCCGGCTTCATCACAGGAAACAAAACCCTTAAACAACTCTGAATTAGGACGGATTCCCACCGCAACAAATACGCCGGACACTGACAGACTGCTCTGCTCTCCGGTCTTTTTGTTGCTAAGAATCAGTTTTTCAACACTGTCCTCCCCCTCAATGCGTTCTACTACGGTATCCCAAATCACTTCCACATTGGGACATGCAAACAGTGCGTCCTGCAATACCTTTGCTGCCCTTAATTCATCCCTCCGGTGAATTAAATATACTTTCTCACATCCTCTGGCCAAAAAGATGGCATCCTCAATTGCAACATCTCCGCCGCCCACAACAGCCACGCTGCGTCCTTCGAAAAACGCACCGTCACAGGTTGCACAATAGGAAACACCCATTCCGGCAAGTTCTTCCTCTCCGGGCACACCAAGCTTCGCATGCTTGGCGCCGGTAGCAATCACCACACCTTTGGTCTCAATATCCTCGCCTTCACAAGACACAACATATCCGCCACCGGGCAAAGCAGAAACCGCATTCACCTCTGCCTCCTGAATTACCGTTCCCATCTTAAGCGCATGCTCCGTCAGCTTTGTAGCCAGGGAGAATCCGCTCTCTCCGGGCAGTCCCGGATAATTATCAACTTCATATGTGCTTAAAACAGCACCTCCGCCCATGCCGGTTTTCTCAACCACAAGCGCATCCAGCTTGGCGCGTCCTGCATAAATTCCTGCTGCCATTCCGGCCGGGCCGGAACCTATAATCACCAAATCACGCATTTTAAACGTTCTCGGGCTGCGGAAACCACTCCTGCTTCCTTATCGCCCTTTCCTCCTTATTCACTCATTCTTCCTGCGACGCTACAGGTGCAACAGGACAACTTTCTTTTCAACGAATTCATCATATCATATTTTTGTCGTTTGCACTATACTTTTTAATTTTTTTCAACTATACTTAAAATCAGATATTACTTATCTTTACATTGCTCCTAACAGAGCACTGTAATACTTTGGGAAAGGAATCCTCAACATGAAACCTTACGTTCTTATTACCGGCGCTTCTCATGGTATCGGCACCGGAATCGCTACTGCATTGGCAACCCGTAAATACAACTTAATTCTTACCTGTCACACCGCAACGGATGCGTTAAAAGTGCTGGCGGAAGAACTTTCAGCCAAATATGAAATACGGGTGATTGCCAAACAATGCGACGTATCATCTTCCGATGAAATCGCAACGCTTTTCAAGCAAATCCCGGCACCGGAAATTGTAATTAACAACGCCGGCATTTCCCATGTAGGGCTTTTACAGGATATGACAGACGAGGAATGGAATCGGATTCTCTCCGTAAATCTATCCGGCGCCTTTTATATTTCCCGAAGCGTAATCCCCTCCATGTTAAAAGAACAGCGTGGACATATCATAAATATCTCTTCTGTATGGGGTAATGCAGGCGCCTCCTTAGAAGTAGCTTATTCCGCCACCAAAGGCGGCATAAACGCATTTACCAAAGCATTGGCCAAGGAGCTTGCCCCCAGTGGTATCCGGGTAAATGCCATTGCCTGCGGTGCCATCGACACGCGCATGAATGCGCAGCTAAGTAATGAAGAGAAAGACGCCCTTTGCGAGGAAATCCCCGCGGGACGCTTCGGTACACCGGAAGAAGTAGGAGAAGCGGTGGCAGCACTCTTAGAGATGCCCGACTACCTTACCGGACAGATTATTTCATTAGATGGCGGCTGGATTTGATTCCGTACAACTTTTTTTCACCATATCTGACGGGTTCTGCGCAGAATTATCGCATCCAAAGAAACAAATAATAGCAAGAAATACAAGTATAATCGTATAGATTTTGACCTTCATACAAAAACCTCCTTTTGAATCAACCTATTTCTAGTGTTGTCCAAAAGGAGGTATTTCATTCTCTAGGCTTCCTCTAGCGGAACATAGAATTCTTCTTTGTCTTCCAAACGCAAACATGCCAGCTGGCTCGACTTATTCATCAATGCCATACCACAGTCTATATTATACACATGATATCCCTGATAATTACGATTATGGTATATCATTCCTCTTCCCTTCGTATCGATACAATCAAGACGCTGGGTAAAAGTATGACCGGCTATGTAAATCGCTTTTTTATTGGGGAACAGATGCGCTGCATTCTTTGCAAGAAATGCCCTGTCATAAATATTCACCCACACTGCATCCCACGCCTGACGATGGGTCAGATCCTTATACCTGATTCCCCCTCCCACCTTCTTGTCACATACATATGCATGGGAAAGATGGTATTTCTGTTTGCCGATTGTAACGTTGTATGCTACATAAGCATTCTCAAGATACTGCACCAGTTCTTTCTTCTTTGCCGATGAAAGATCCAAAAATGCTTCATAGGTTCGCTTTCCCCCGTTGCAAGGGTCAAGCCATAAATCCATATCATCTAAATCATCACATTCGCCGCTTCGATACTCCGAAAGATTCTTCAGGGCATCCAGCATCAAAAGTTCATGATTACCCAAAAACATTACTACATTGGGACGTTTCATCATATCATTTAATATTTTAATTCCGTCAGATCCTCTGTCAATAACATCCCCTAAAACATAAAGGGTGTCTTCTGCTTTAAGATTAATGGCACGTAACATTCTTTTGTACGTTTTGTATTGACCGTGGATATCGCTTATCACATAATTACTCATCGCTCAATCCCTCTATACTTCCACGATATCTGCTACGTCCACCTGAATAACCGGACGAATTCCCATAGGCATGTGAAGTTTCCAGCATACCAGTACCCCATCCTGGATGGAATGCCCTTCACAACTTTCTCCATAGGTTAATGTACCATTGCCATAGTTAATGGTTCCACGGGTTCTCAACGCAGATCCCATAGGCATTGACTCATCAAGTCGTCTTGCCGCTGCATACTGAGAATAGAACACCTGGCGCTGATTCGCCGGCGTCTGAATGGTATTACCGCATCTTACAGCCTTATAATCAAATCCTGTAATTACCTCTTCCACGGAAGGAAGAAACACTCTGTCATAAGTAACCTGATCCGTAAATGTTGAAATCGGCGTAACCACTTCACTGATAAGAATCTTCTGCTGTTCTTCCCTGGTAAACGCTTCGCGGAAGAAATCACGATTCAGCCATTCACGAATCTTACTGCTTTCCCAGCTGATTCCCGTACGAATCTTAGAAATCTCACGCTCCGAAAAATCCAGGTAAGATTTCTCGTTATATAATTGGAAATCAATAATATATTCCGTCTGCAGAATCATCTTATTTCCGGACTGATGTAAAATCACCCAGGGAATATCCGTAAACTCAAAGATACGATTCATTCTGCTGGCTTCTTTGATTCTTTGCTTATTTGCAAGACGGTATTCTTTGGAAACAGGTGCATTCTGCGTGGAAAAACGTTTGTATTTCCTTCCCGCAATCTCTGCTCTGTCATAACCGTCATAATTCGCGTAAATGATGTCTGTTGTAAGTTCAGAACCCATCACCTCATTCATGGGGTAATGGCCAAACCACACTCTGCGGTGCCGCTTATCATACAGCATAAGACTGTCACTGCGAGGATTCTCAATCTCATAAGTAGGAGAAGAAACATCCACACTTACTTTCACCCCATAGAGATTCTTCTTCAACTGTCCCATATCCTGCTGACGGTCATTGCAATCCATGGAAAGACCTTTGGTGATAGCATCAGCCACACGTTTCTCAATCGGAATGCCGTAGTCAGTAATAGGAATCAGCGGCTCGTTTAAACTTCTCTGGTAAGCATCTGTGGGAATGTCACCGGTAATCATGCAATACATGGTTGCACAAATTCCGTATACATCAGTCCAGGCTCCCTGTCCTTCTCCCATCATCTGTTCCAACGGAGCATATCCGAACTTACCGAAATAAATCTGAGCGGTCTTATTACTCAGTTTCTTGGTGGCACCAAAGTCAATCACCTTAATACTACCGTCATCATCCAACATAATATTCTCGGGACTGATATCTCTATGAATCAGACCCATTTTATGAATTTCTTCCATGGAAGTAATGACAGGCTCCATCAAAGATAAGGTATGTTCCACCGAAAGTCTTCCGCCATGATTATCAATATATCTTCTCAGGGTTCCGCCTTCCAGATATTCCATTACCATATACGCTGTATTATTCTCATAGAACAATTCTTTAATGGAAACAATACCCGGATGTTTCGAAAACTGCGCAAGAATTCTGGCCTCACGCTGATATGCTGCCAGCTCGTCCTTGTACTCCTCCTCTGTGGTTCCAACGGCAACACGCAACCGTCCATCCTCTTCGCGTTCTACCATTTCGTCCGGGAAGAACTCTTTGACTGCAACGCGACATTCCAAAAGCATGTCAAAACCAATATAGGTAATTCCGAAGTTACCCATACCAAGAATATTTCCGATTAGAATTTTACCATTGAGAATCGTTCCGGGTTCTAACGCCCGGCCATAGCTTTTCGCTCCCCGTTTATCCTTTCCGCAAACGGGACAGAACTCATCTTCTTTACTCATATGCATACAGCACAAGCACATTTTCTTGATTTCAGATGCTATCATCGATCGAATTCTCCATTCCCTTTTATCAATTAAGGTGCTAAACGTTTACAAACACCCACCCAAAATTATTATACTAGATTTTTCACACTTTTTCCATTATATTTTCTGCTTTTTTTGTTAAATTTCACTCATTTTATTTTATTATAACTGACACTTAATAAAATACAACATTTCCTGTAGTACTTTTATATAGAAAGGTCTGTTTTTCCATTCTTCGTAAGTGATTTCCCGGCTTTTTTGCACCGTTTCTTCAAAGTCATTCTCTATTTCGGACAAGACCTCTCCCTCGGGAATCCACACACCGTTTTCATAGTGCAGATAAAAGCTTCTGTAATCCATATTGACACTTCCTATAATCGCGGAAGACTCATTGGAACACAGCTTTGCGTGGACAAACCCCGGCGTGTATTCGAAAATACGCACACCGGCTTTTAAAAGCGGTCCGTAATGTCTTCTGGTCAGAAGCAAAACCGTCTTCTTATCGGGAATGCCGGGCGTAATGATACGTACCTTAACGCCGGCTCTCGCAGTCAGACTGAGAATCTCCTGCATGGTATCATCAATAATCAAATATGGCGTCATGATATTGACATACTCTCTTGCACCGGTGATTTCTTCCAGAAACATATCCTTTGCAGGGTTGCTGGGATTATTGGAGGGGCCGTCCGCAAAAGGCTGACAGTAACCGCCGCCCTTCACTTCTTTGACAGGAACAGGATAATCTTCCACTCTGAGGCGGTCTCCATAGGTATTCCACATGCCGATAAACTGCAGTAGCATCCCGTATACCGCATCACCTTCCAAGCGCACTCCCGTATCCTTCCAATGACCGAAAGGAGAATTGATATTGGCATAACGGTCACTGATATTGATCCCCCCCGTATACGCAAAACGACCATCTATCACCAGAATCTTCTGATGATTGCGATAGTTCATAAAAAGCCGTTGGTAACTCTGATCCACGGGATTGAAGTGCTTGACCTTCATTCCGCTTCTTTTCAATGCTTCCACCGTGGAGTCAGAAAGTTGTAACATACTGCCCGCATCATCATACATAATGCAAATCTCAACCCCTGCCTGCAGGCGTTCTTCCAGAATTTTTCTTATCTGTTCAAGGATTTCACCGTCTGCGATAATAAAAAAGCTCATAAAAATATAAGATGTGGCGCCCTCGAGCTTCTCCATCATATCTGCAAATGCTTCCTCGCCAACCCTGAAATACTTCACGTCCGTATTATGATAAATGGGATAGTTTTGATTGTACAGATATCTGGCCGCCTTTTCTTTCTCCGGATACTTTTCTCCAAAACGTTGTAAAATCGACGCATCATGAAGCTGATACTCATTGGCCGCATCAATGGACTGTTGAATTTGCTTATGGGTTCGCCTGTTTACAAGCATTCTGCCCCACAGAAGATACATAATATGTCCCGCTACCGGCAACAGTAATAAAACTCCCATCCAGTATATCTTATAGGCCGCATCACGCTCCTGGGAAATAAGCGGAAATGTAATGATCATACTGAGTAATTCCAGCACAAAATAAACCACGATTACATACCGGTTCAGATAGTACGCCCCTACAAAAACCAGAAACATCTGCACCAGCAAAAGAAATGCAATAATGGAATAGCGTAATATTGACTTTGTATAGCTACCTGCTTTTTTCACCTTGGAAACTTGTCCCTTTTTCATCCTTCGCTTCCCTCTTTTTTCCGGGTTTCTACTATTGTGTGTCATTTCATCTTGTAAAATACCGCAAGGTTTTCAATTATAATCATAGGTTTCTGATTCCAGATTACCACATGATTATTAACTTATTTTTAACTTTATATGGTAATACACTTTTTTTACAGGAATTTCACACAAAAACCCCGGGAGACAACCCCCGGGGCAAAAAGAACAAATTTTTATTTTTGAAAAACAGATATTATGTAAAAGCGTTGTTTAAATCTCACAAGAAGATACTTTATCAAATTCCTCTTCGATTTCCTTCTCAACCTTGGTTGCCAGACTTACAACAACAATGGCAATCGCGGAGAAGATGAATCCGGGAATAATTTCGTATAAATCGAAAATTCCGCCGGATAAAAGCCACCAAATGCAGGAAGTAATACCACCCACAAGAATTCCGGCAAGAGCCCCCCACTTGGTCATGCGCTTCCAGAATAATGCAAACAATACTGCAGGACCGAATGCAGAACCAAAACCTGCCCATGCAAAAGCAACAAGCTTGAATACGGACTCATTGATCTTGAAAAGAATTGTTCCTTCTGCAGGATTCTCAACAAATACAAGAGCTGCCGCCACAATAGAAACCACCATTACTGCGATACGGCTAATCCAGAGAACTGACTTCTCGCTTGCATTCTTATTAATCAAACCGCGATAAATATCAGTGGTAATAGAAGAAGATGCAACCAGCAACTGGCTGTCTGCCGTACTCATAATTGCCGCAAGAATGGCAGTAAGCATAATACCTGCGATAGCAGCAGGATAAAGTGTCGTTGTCATATTCATAAATACAGATTCGGGATCTGCCAGGTCGGGAATTAAGAAATGTCCCAACACACCTACAATAACCGCTGCCGCCAGAGTAATCACAACCCAGATGGTTGCAATGATTCTTGCAGGCCGAATTTCTTTCGCAGAGCGGATTGCCATGAAACGGGGCAAAATATGGGGTTGTCCAAAGTATCCAAGCCCCCATGCAAGGGAGGACACCAGAAGCGCCACATTGAGAGCGCCGTTATCAAGATAAGGAAGAATATTGAAAGAAATTCCCATATCAGCAACAGCTGCCGAAACCGCATCCATACCGCCAAGGCGAACCAGACACACCACAGGGGTAATAACCAATGTAACAAACATGAGCATACCCTGAATCATATCCGTCCAACAAACTGCAAGGAATCCTCCTAAAAATGTATATGCGATAATAATAACTACGCCAAGAAGCAATGCCACTTCATAAGAAAGACCAAACACATTCTTAAAAAGCTTCGCACTGGCAGAAAACATGGAAGCTGTATAGAATGTAAAGAAAATTACGATAAACACAGCGGAAACGCCTTTGATAATACCACTTGTATCACGAAAACGATTGGCGAAAAATTCCGGAATTGTAATGGAATCCCCTGCCACCTTAGTATACTTACGTAATCTTTTGGCTACAATCAACCAGTTTAAATATGTACCGATTGCAAGACCTACAGCTGTCCAGATTGCTTCTGTTGTACCTCCAAACAGAACATAAGCAGTACCGGGCAGTCCCAGCAACAACCATCCGGACATATCCGAAGCCTGTGCTGACATCGCTGCAACCCACGGATTCAAACTTCTTCCGCCCAATACATAATCGGATACATTCTTGTTTTTAAAGAAGAAATACAATCCGATTCCTACCATCAGGAGAAGATACAGTGCAAAAATCACTGCATAAATCACTAAATTGTTCATATAACCCTCCATCTAATGTTTTATTTTTCCAAGACTTTTATAGTCTACCATATAAAAGGAGAGTTCGCAAGGGAACTCTCCTTAACACAATCTTATTTTAAAATAAAATACCAACGCCCCTGCTACGCTTCGCTTTGGCCTTTAAACTTACACTCCCTGCACACCCCGTAAAGAAGGGTTTTCTCATAGTCCAAATCAAAGCCATCTTCCCCGGACATAAGTTGCTTTGTCTTCTTCGTAGCCTCTTTGCTTAAATGAACCAGTTTGCCGCAGCCTGTACACTGAAGATGAAGATGGGAATGGCACTCCTTACTCTCCACCAACTGGTACGCGGCAGTCCGCTCTCCTGCCATGGTACATTTACGCACCAGGCCTTCCTCTTCCAGTTTTTTCAGCAGACGATACAGGGAGCTCATCGGAACCTGTTCTTTTAATTCCTCCGAAAGCTCTGCCGCCGTCATGGGATGTTCTCTATTGGTTTGTAAAAAATCCAGCAAAGCTTTTCTCTGCTGTGTCTGATACGCTGCTTTCATCTCTTAATTCCTCCCACAACCCAAAACAGGAAAAATGCCAGAACATCCATTACAACAATCGTTGCTCCCACCGGTGTGGAAAAAAGAATGGATAAAACAATTCCCGCAACAGCACAACTGACGGAAATCACAGATGAACAAATCACTACTCCCCGGAAACTCTTAAACACCCTCATGGCAGAAACCGTAGGGAATACAATCAACGCAGAAATCAAAAGAGATCCTACCAGATCCATTGCCAGCACAATCACAATTGCGGTAATAACTGCAATCAACACATTATAAAATCCCACTTTCCCGCCGGTGGCCGAAGCAAAATCTTCATCAAAGGTATTGGCAAAAATTCTGTTGTAAAAGAACAAATACGCCAGCAAAACCAGCAACGAAAGACCGATACAAAGCCATACTTCTCCTTCCGAAACAGACAATAACGAGGTGCTTCCGAACAGTGTGCTGCACACATCACCCGCCACGTTTCCGCCGGAGACCCGGTTCGGAAATACATTCATCACCAGATAACCTATGGCCAATGCCCCTACCGAAAGCATGGCAATGGCCGCATCCCCTTTAATCCTGGCTTTCTTTCCGCCACACAGCAAAAGAATGGCAACCAGCATGGTTCCGGGAAGCACGACAACCATTTCGTTGGTAAAACCAAGCACCATGGCAAAAGCCATGGTTCCGAAAGCCACATGCGACAATCCGTCTCCGATAAAAGAAAGTCTTTTCAGCACAAGAATTACGCCTAACAGAGACGAGCAAAGAGCAATCAGTACACTGACAATGATGGCATAACGTACAAACGGATATGACAAATAATCTCCCAATTTAACTATCAGTTCCATCTTCTCTCTCCTGCTTTTACTCTTCTCCCCAAACTGCCGCATAACGTTGTCCGTTCGTGCTTTGGGCATATTCTTCTATGGTGCCGAAATAATTTTCGCGGCCAATCTGTAAAACATGTGTTGCATATTTAAATGCTGCCGCAATATCATGGGATACCATGATGACCGTAATATGGTCTTCCACATTCAGTTTATGAATCATTTCATATAATTCCCTGGTAACAAGAGGATCAAGTCCTGCCACAGGTTCATCCAAAAGCAGCATTTTGCGGGTAGCACATAACGCCCTTGCCAAAAGAACTCTCTGCTGCTGTCCTCCGGATAATTCACGATAGCTTCGCTTACGCAAATCTTCAATCTCCATCTTTTTCAACATCTCTGCAGCCAGTTCCTTTTCCCTTCCGGAAAAGAAGGGACGCAAACCGGTACTGTTTAAACATCCCGAAAGGACAATCTCTTCCACGGATGCGGGAAAATCTCTTTGAACAATGGTCTGCTGGGGCATATATCCGATTTCCTTCTGTACAAGACCGTCCCCAAACTCAATAGAACCTTTCATTGGTTTACATAATCCCAGTATATTCTTAATCAATGTTGACTTTCCGGAACCGTTATCCCCTAAAATGTATAAATAATCACCTTGTTCTACCTGAAATGAAATTTCAGAGGTAACCGCTTTTTTCTCATATCCCAAAATAGCATTTTTACAACTAATCTGTGCCATTTAAACACCTCCGCCTATTCCGGCTTCGCTAAAATCTCCTGCAAAACTGTCAGATTATCCTGCATGCTCTGCAAATAAGTTTTGCCCGCTGCCACCATCTCTTTGGTTACAGCCTGCATGGAATCCATCACCCGAATCTCCTGATTCGCGGAAGCTGTATTCTCACGAATGGTCAGCGCCAGTTCCTCATTTCCCACTTCGGTAATGACCAGATAGGATACCTGTCTTTCGTCCGCCTTTCCGGCCAGTTCGATTACTATGTCGAAATCAACCTCTGCCTCTGTCTGACAGCCGGTAAAAGCCGCATCATATTCAATCTCATAATCCTGTACCAGATACAGAAAAGGAAAACGGTCCGCAACAATCATGTAGGGATTAACACTCTGCTGCACCATCTCCTGATAAGCCTGATCCAACTCCCGCAATTCTGCCACATAAGACTGACAATTGGATTCAATTTGTGCCTTCCAAGCCGGCATGGCAGTCACCATGCACTCTGCGATTGCCTCTGTACAAAAAATTGCATTTCGAAGAGAAAGCCAGATGTGCTCATCGATGGCTTCCTCATGTGCATCTGCTGTTCCTTCCTCATGCACATGCACTTCTCCGGCCGGAAGACAATTAACCCCCTCCGTTTCGGAAAGATTCAGCACAATCCGATTTTCGTCAGGATTAGATGCAAGCGCCTCTTCGATCCAGGTCTCCGTTCCGTTCCCTGCATAGATAAATACATCGCTTTCAGCAATTAAAATGTAATCCTCTGTTCCGGGCTGAAAACTGTGCACATCCGCACCATCATCAAAAAGATACGTAATCTCTACATCACTCTCCAGACCTTTAAGCACCTCTCTTGTCCAGTCATAAGACGAAAAATTGGTACATACCACTGAGCACTTTTCTTCTTCCGTCATCCCGCCGTTACACCCTGCCAAAACCATGCAGCCCAAAAGCAGAAACAGAAGAACACAATATATTTTCTTCATACCTTTCGGTCTCCGTTCTACAAATATCAAACCTGCATCCCCACAGATACCCTTCACATGAATTTCTTCCACGTAAAAAAGTGAGTACCAATATGAGAATGATTCTCATATTAGTATACTCACTTTTCATTCATTGTCAATATCTGTTCTTATTCCAAAACGCTATCTGCAATTATTCTCCGGCAATTCCCACAAATCAAGATTTGATCCGTTGGAAACAATTGCAATGGTAATATCACGGCATCCCTGAATGCGAATCATTTTCTGCAAATAGATATACCCATCCGGGCCAACTAACGAAATCGTATACTCACCCTTCACCACCTGCTCATAGCCTGTAATTTCCTGAAAAGAAAGAGCACCTACAAACAACCGGTTATTTAAGTACACACTAAAAGGTTCATATCCGCTAACCATATTTGCAAACCGTAGCATAATAAAAGGAGAAGGTTGCATCATGCCGGGATTCTGGGGTTTCGCAGGCTTCAATATACCACCGAATACCGGGCCACCTTCACCGGGATTCGGAAGGGGAATTACCGGTTTGCTCACTCCCTGTTCGGGTGAATAAACAGGACCTCCTTCTCCGGGATTGGGAAGAGGCACTACCGGTGTCGCCTCCTCTTTCATACCTTGTCGTGTCTCATCCGTTCTGTCATTGCGATCCAAACCATAGTAATGAATCATACTGTTCCTCCGCCGGAACTCATTTTCCTTACCATGATATGTCAAAAACTACATTCTGTAGCCTGTATCAGTAACTTTTATTTCTCTGATTTTTCTGCTTTGGCAGTCTCCTTACCGAACTTACTAACTCCTTTTAAACGAAGTACAAGAAGAGCCGTACCTCCTAAAATGATAAAAATGGAAATGAACTGGGATGTGGAAAGCACACCCACACTTCCTCTCGCATCGCTTCTGAAAAATTCCATGCAGAAACGTCCCACACCGTACAAAATCATATAAATTGCACCAATATGATTCTTGCACTTCTCGTTTCTTTCCAGAAGGTAAAGCAGTCCTGCTATCAGGAAATCGCCGGCAGACATCATCAGCTGTGTAGGCCACAACTTCACACCGGCCGGGGCAATACCTCCCGCCGGAAAGGTGATGCCGAGAAAAGAATCCGTTGGTGCACCATAGCAGCAACCTGCAAAAAAACAACCAATACGGCCAAGCCCCTGTGCCAGAGCAATCTGCGGAGCTATCATATTATAGTACTCAAAAAAGGAAATCTTCTTAATCCTGCAAATCGCCAAGCCGATCAGAACACCGGTGATTACACCGCCGTATAAAACAAATCCGCCGCCACTGATGGCTGACAAAGGATTTGCAATAAAAGTCTTCCACTCCACAATCAAATACAGTGCCTTCGCGCCCACAAAACCGCCGAGCACACACCACAAAGCCAAATCAAGAATTGCATCATGATTCATGCCCTTCTTTTTGGCGCGGTAATAACAAAGCATTACTGCCGTCAAAAATCCCAGCCCGATCATCACGCCATAGCCGTGAATTGTTATTTTCCCAATGGAGAACCAATCATTATACATCTTCTTTTCTCACTTTCATTTCATTCTTGCATTATTTTATATTTTTTTGTATACTTCCCCTTAGGGAGGTATCGTTTATGCATGTCCAATCATCTGTAAGGGATGCCTTTGAGACCTGTCTTACAAACAAATCCTTTACTCTCGTTCATCTCAAAGAGCAATTTCCCACGGAACCCTTGGTTTCATCTGATTTCTATTGTATCATTTATATCCGATCCGGCAAACTTCGCCTGTTACTTCACAATCATCTTTATGAATGCTTCGCAAACAATATCCTGATCATCCGACCTTTTGAATGTCTGTTCATCCATCCTGACCATACCAAAGCAGAAGCACTCCTTCTCATCGTCCACAAAGAATATCTTCAAACGCTCGATCGGAACCGAAACACTTTCATCGCCGCCTTCGGCAATATTCAGACAGACTTTCATCATATGAGAAAACTCAATCTGCAGGAATGCGAACACGTAAAAACGCTCTTTCATAGGATGTCCGCTCCTACCGGATTCGACGTTTCACTTTGCACGCATCACGCCTGTCGGGAATTGCTCCTTCGTATGGTAACTCTTTTCAATCATAAAAGCAAGCCCCCGGAGGAGATTCGGTACAATCCCGTGGAAGAGATTCTGGATTTTTTAAATGAATCCTTTACCGAAGACTATAGCCTGCAGGAGCTTTCCTCGCATTTTTATATGAGTGTTTCCACACTTTGCCACCGGTTTCGTGAAGAAACCGGAACTACTCTCATTACCTATCTGAATCTGCGTCGTATCAGTCTGGCCAAAGTACTTCTGTCTGATTCCCGTGATATTAAAAGATGTCTGCTGCAATGCGGTTACAGGGATTACAGCACCTTTCGCAAAGCTTTTAAAAAATACGTAGGCTGCTCTCCCAAAGCATTTGCCATACACGGAGATATTCCGTCATATTCAAACAGAAAAAAATAAAAACCTTAAGCGCAAAAACATGTCCCAAAAGCACAACGTTTTCCCGGCAGCAAAAACCCACCTTCAGTTTTTACTGCACAACTTCTTTGTAAGATTTGTGGAAAACAGCCTTTTCAATCAAATACACATCATGCAAATCATCGCTTCGAACCGCAATGTAATCTCCTGCCTTGCCGGACATATAATGCTCCTTCTCCCATGCGGTGAAGACCTTCACGCCATTTTCTGCCGGACGGGCATAAATCTTAACATCACCGGTGGCAATACAACGTTTGGCATAATCCGTCAACAACAAGGAAGAGCCATCCAGTCGATTCTTAATCTTAGGAATATAGTCCGCCGAAATCACACACTCTTCATATACATAGGGCGTATCATCCGGCTCATAAGAACGGAAAAATTTATCCTGCATAATGGTATAAACTTCACCCTTAATTCCGATGATGATATACAAATTCGGCTGAACAAACATATCGAAGTCACCCTCGTAGTTACGCACTGTAATGGGAGTTCCCACAGGAAGTACTTCGTCAGCCTTAACATATCCGATGGGATATTTGCATTTCTCATATAATTTCATGGAAGACAAATCTGCTTCATATTCCGTTGCGTAAATAATCTCAAAACTCTCGAAATATTCATCCATGCGTTTCGTCAGATAAGCTTCTACTTCCACCTCCACGGAAGCAGTTTTCTCTTTCAACAGTTTCTCACTGATGAAACCGCCGGCCTTCTCATAATGACCGCCGCCTGACCCTACACCGCTACACAGAAACGTCGCCAGTTCTCCCGCATTCACCTCTCGGATACAGCTGCGGACGGAAATCTTATATCCATCCCCGTTTTTGTTAAATACAACGCAGCAGTCAACACCATCTACCTGTAATAAAAAGTCACTGATTAACCCCAGAATATTAGGATCACAGGGTTGGGACTGAATCACGGCATATTTGCGGTTCTTCTCGTATTTGTAGCGCTGCATTGCTGCGCTGGCCACTTCCAGCTCTGCAAAAGATATATTGGAATTTTTGAACATGGTAACCTGACTCTGATTGTGAGGCAGGGAATCTCTTGCGTCACGGTCTAAAGGATTCTGTAATTCGGAAAACTGATTGGTGTCCGTAAAAAGACCATAGTAAAGAGCCGTTCCCAAACCATTATCGTCGGAAACCGTAAATCCACTCCTGCGAAGCATATCCCATACCAGGGTGGAGCAGCTTCCCAAGCCGGGTTGAATCTCGCTTAACGCAATGTTCTCAATCTCATACTGATGGTGGTCAATGACAGCCACTTCATCGGCTTCGAAACGGGTTACATTACCGGCGCTGTACTGGCAGTCCACCGTAATAAGCAAACCGGGAAAATATTCCCCTTTGCGCTCCTTGGAATAATATACTATAGGAATCTTCAATTCCTGCTGCATTAACACAAGATTGGATTTCTGTATTTTATTAAAACCACTGTATATCAGGGATACATCTTTTCCGTGCTCTTTAAAGAAAAGATATAATCCAAATCCCGAGGCAATTGCATCTGCATCAGGATTATCATGACACTGTATTGTAATCGGATTATACTGCAGTAATTGTTCTAACGTCACACGCGGTCCCTTCCTTTTTTGACAATTTTCGCTCATTGCTGCTGTAGCCGCAAACTACACTCACGCAATGTTTACAGGCCTGTTTTCTCTTTTACTATTCTATCATATTTTTATCATATTGCAAAAAAAATTCTCAGAAAAAACACACTTTTAACACACTTTATCGATATGATTATCTCATGTAAAGTATATCTTTTTAAATGCCCCCCATTTATAAAAGATATTACTTTTACTCCATAACCCTTTCTTCTTAAAAAAAGGAGTATTGGCAACGCCAATACTCCTTTTTAATTGGTTTATCCGCAATCCCAAGCACCGCTATTATAAGGTTGTAATATCGTTATCGGACTTCGGAGTTTCTTTTACAACAAGGTTAATATCATCCAAACCCGTAACGTTAACATTACGATTTACCTTAGCATCGTAGGAATCAGCATTGATGATATTTGCCATATCAATTCCGGTTGCCTGCTTCATACTTTCAAACACTTTAGCCATTACAACAGGCACATTGCCGGCTACCTGGTCTACACCATTGCCGCCTTCTCCACCAATAATGGTAATCTTGTCGATCTGCTTCAAAGGTTCTGCAACCTTGCCTGCAATTTCAGGAAGAACACTGATCATCATCTCAGCCACAGCGGCCTTGTTATACTTCGCATAAGCCTCTGCCTTCTTCTCCATTGCTTCCGCTTCCGCAAGACCTTTTGCAGCAATTGCAGCCGCTTCCGCTTCACCCACGGCACGGATACCTTCCGCTTCCTGCTCCTTCGCAAAACGGTCTGCTTCCGCCTGAGCCTTTCTTGCTTCTGCTTCACGCTGTGCTTCGAATCTCTTCGCTTCCGCTTCCTTTTCACGCTGGTACAATAAAGCATCTGCCTTCTGCTGTGCAGCATATTTGTCTGCCTCAGCCTGCTTCTTAACTTCAGCTTCCAAAGCCTGCTCTTTAACAGCAACTTCTTTCTGCTTCAATTCAATCTCACGTTCCTGTCTTGCGATATCCGCATTGGCAGTAGAAATCTCGATGCTCTTACGCTGTTCCTCACGCTGAATATCGTATGCAGCGTCAGCCATAGCCTTCTTGGTATCAGCTTCCATCTGAAGCTCGGATTTCTTAATAGCAAGTTCATTCTGCTTCTTTGCAATTTCTGTTTCAGCTGCAACCTTAGCATCATTTGACTCTTTGTCAGCTGCTGCCTGTGCAACCTTAATATCTCTTTCGGATTCCGCTCTTGCGATAGCAGCTGCCTTTTTAATCTTAACGATGTTATCAATACCGAGGTTTTCAATTACTTCATTACCATCCACGAAATTCTGAACATTGAAGCTGATGATATCAAGACCCATGGCTGCCAGGTCAGGCTCTGCATTCTCTTTTACAAGGTTAGCAAACTTCTGACGGTCGGAAACCATTTCTTCCAATTTCATCTTACCTACAATTTCACGAACATTACCTTCCAAAACTTCTCTGGCAACGCTGGCAATATATTCGGTAGGCTTATTTAAGAAGTTCTCTGCAGCCAGAGAAATCTTATCCGGTTCACTACTGATTTTGATGTTGACAGTTGCATCCACATTAATATTGATATAGTCCGCCGTAGGTACTGCATTGCTGGTCTTTACGTCGATGGGAATCAATCGAAGATTCAATTTGTCCAGACGCTCAAAGAACGGGATTCTGATGGTCGCCTTCGCAATGGCAAATCTCGGTCTTTTCTTAATACCTGAAATAATATAAGCCATATCAGGGGGAGCCTTTACATAACCCAATGCGAAGAGCAAAATTCCGATACCACAAATGACAGCAATAACTAATACGATTGCAATTATAAATTCCACAAAAAATTCCTCCTTTTTTCTGTGTTTGTATTTTCTATTCAGTCTCATATAAAAGTATTTTATACGGTTTCTGAATGATTAACCCTATTATATAGTACATTCCTTAAAAAAACTACATATTTTTATAAAAAATATAAAACAATAATTTGCGCTTATTACAAGATAAAAAAGACGGCGAGGCCGCAATGTCATGATGTTCTATGCATGACACAGGGACGTCACCGTCATTATAAGGTTCAAATGAATCACCGGATAAAATCTTCTTTATCCGGAATATTTTTTTAGAACAGTCTGCTACAGCAGGATAATCAACAACTGTGCTACCAGCACCACCGCAATCAACGCAATGGGATAAGTTGCCGCGTAGGCAGAAGCCACATCATCCGTTTTACATACATTAATCAATGTACCAAGAGCAGGTGTACTGGTCATACCGCCGCAAACGGAACCTAAGTTATTAAACAGGCTTAACTTAAGCACATATTTTGCAAACAGGAAACCGATAATCATAGGAAGTAATGTGATTGCAACACCATACAGGAAGTAAACCGGTTTGAAATATTCCACGAACTTCATACCGCCGGCAACACCTGCACCCATTAAGAACAACATCAAACCGAACTCACGGAATACTTCCAGAATACGCTTCTCAATTTTCAAACTGACAGGACCGATTTTACCGAAATGACCAAATACCAGAGTTGTAAGAAGAACACCCCCGGTTGTTGTCAAAGAGAAAGTCGTTCCGTCCAGCCCCTTTGCTGACAGAGGAATCTTAATGGCTCCCACGAGAACACCCACAACTGCTGCCAGGGCAAATGCAAAGAATCCGAAGGAATCCATTTTTAATAACTTCTTACCTGCTTTCGCATCTTCAGACTTTCCGGTATCAACGACACTGATTAATGCTCTTTCCTTATCCATATCAGCACGTACAAGCTTGGGAATCAACTGTACAAACAAAACTACACCGATTACGCCGAAGAGGTATGCAATTCCGTATCCGACTACCACGGCATCCTCATATTCCGGCAATACAGTAGCCTTCGCTGCAGAGAAAGCAGGTGTACTGGTCAGGGCTCCTGCGAGAATTCCTACAAGAAGCGCCATAAATTCTTTGGGATCACTCTCCCAGCCTCTTCCGATGAAATAGCATGCCGCACAGGCAAGACCACCGGACAAAATGATTACAAGACCCAGAAGAATGTAAGACTTAAAGTTCTTCTTTAAGTTCTTAAAAAAGTTAGGACCCGCAATAAAACCAACCGCAGCCACAAACATAATCAAACCTAAATTTTCAACCATCTTTAATGCGTTGGCACTGATATTCACGGCCTCGCCGTTCACAGTCTGCACCACCGTATCTCCCAGCACGTTACCAAAGAACGCACCATAAAGAAGCGCTACAATAAATACACCGGCTGTCCCAAGGTTAATTCCCTTAATGGTAAAACGCCCCAGCACATATCCCAACACCGCAATCAGCATGATCGAAAACATTAAAAAACTGATTCCGCTTACGGAAATCACTCCGCCAAACAATTCCATTACATACACCTCCGAGTGCTTTTTTGAGCATGTATTTCAGTTCTTCTCTTATATACATACAGACTTTCCGGATACCACCAAAAAGTTCCTTTAAAAATATATCCCATTGCACTCTCTAATGCAAGAAGAAAAAGTTACAAAGAAACAGTATTTTAAAAGCATATTTTGTTAATTTTCTAACAATTCAAAGCGCATGTATTCCTGTCCCTCCAAATCCTTCCAGATAAGACACTTGTCTTCCAGTATCATATAGCTGTGAGGGCTCTGTTCTTTCGGAATGGAAACGGAGCCGGGATTCGCATAAAAACATGTCCCTGCTTTCTGAACCACCGGCACATGAGTGTGGCCTCCCAGAATCAAACTCCCTTCCGCAATCCCCTGCAAATTCGTAACATCCAGGTGATGTCCGTGTGTCGCATGAATTGTCAGGTCATCGACAGAAAGCTCCATTGACTCTGATAAAATCGGGAAATCCAGCACCATCTGGTCTACCTCCGCATCGCAGTTTCCCCGCACACAGAGAATACTGTCTTTCAGCGGATTCAAAAGGGCAATTACATCCTTTGGTGCGTACTCTTTCGGCAAATCATTTCGGGGACCATGATAAAGAATATCTCCCAGCAAAAGCATTTTATCTGCCCCTTCTTTTTCAAATCGTTCCACCATCTTTTTACAAAAATATGCACTTCCGTGAATATCCGATGCAATCATCCATTTCATAAAATTCTCTCCATTCTGCCACACTTTTATGACACATACCCTGCATATGCTTTTATCAAGCAGGAATTTATCCTTCCACCATCATACTACTCTACATTTTTTAATGCAACCTGCAGGGGAATCTTCTTTACTTTTAAAAATTGGAGAAAAGCAATCACGCCGTAGGAAGCAACCCCCAATAAGAACATTTTAAAATATGTATCCACCGGCACATAATAAGGAATCCATCCGGGATAATAGGAAAGCATTTCCACGCATACATACCCTAAAATGGCGTCGGCAATGGGAATGGTTCCGATTAAAGATATTACCACAATAACCCCGGTTGCCAGAATATAGAGAAACGACAGCTCCGAATCCGTGTAGCCGAGAATCTTACACATGGAAATGGAATTTGCATTTTTCTCAATAATCAGTTTGGACAGAAGGAAAATAATCATCATAAACATAATCACGCCAAAGGCTGTAATCAAATGTATCAGCTGTCCGAAGGAGGTGTCCATCTGATTTGCCAGTTTGGTAAAATCATCTTTCATGATTTTGGCCGCGATAAGCGTGTCATCAATGTCTTCAATGGGGGTTTCACAGAAATATCCGGTAAACGCCTCTTCCTCTGCGTCAAAGACGTCGCAATACATCTGTTGGCTCATAAACACAGCCAGCGCTGCAGGATAATCATATATACCACCCACGGTGAAAGTATATTCCTTCTGCCCGTAGGATTCTTTCAACGTTACTTCATCGCCGGGCTCCAGTCTGTGTTTCTGGGCAAATGCCACGGAAAGAAGTACTGCATCCTCCGGGAAGTCCGCTTTCACATACTGACTGTCTTCCACAATTCCGTATATACTGATGCTTTCGGAAGGCAGTCTTCCTTCAAGGGTAGAAAGAGAAGTCATCATGTATTCTTCCGCCTCTGCATTCCCGGTTTCCGCCGGTGCCGCCAGCACATACTGGTAAGTAGCCAGCATGTTAGAGACGATGGACTCCTTATTGTGATTAATCATTGCAGGCAACGCCAGACCCAGAAGCAAAATCGTATTTGCGAAAAAAATGCCGCAGATTAATGTCAGGTAATTAGGAATATTCTGTAAGAAAATCCTTATCCTAAACCGGGACATAATAGACATTTTGGGACTTAAACGTACGCTTTTACGTTTTTTACCGCCACTGATATCTCTTCTGATAAATTTAAGAGGCGACAAACGCAATTTTACGGAAAGCATAATGTAATTTACCAGTGTCATAATGATTACGGGCACTACCGTCGTCTTTAAAAACGCATTTGCATTCCATACCGTATCATAGGAAGGAAGGCTGTATGTTCCGTAGTACATATCTGATGCAATCTGCTTAAAAATAGTATATCCGAGAACATTTCCGAGAAGTGCTGCCACTAAGGTTACACAAACCGGTACGAACAAATAATGTCTTACCAGCTCTCCCCGCCGGAACCCGGACGCCCGTAGGGTTCCGATTACACAGGATTCCTGTCGGATGGTATTGGCACAGGTCACTGCAAATATAAAAGCAAGAATTGCTACAACCATATACAAAAAGACTTCCACAATAATACGGTCTTTTCCCAAATCATCCCCTGCAGAATGAATTGCCATACTGGAATATTCCGGCGCAAATCCGATTACCGGAGCTTCTTCAGCTAACGTTTCCAGGAAGTCATCACATAACTCTTTTTTAGTCTCCGTCTCCGTAGGATTATCGTGAAACCGGAAAGAATATACGTAATGTAAATGACTGCTTTCGATTTTTTCGAAATACTCTTTCGCTACCACACCCACACCGAACTTTTTGGCATCAAACATCATATCCGTAGTATTCTGATATAATGCAGTGTAGTCAGGTAATGAAATAAATCCCGTAACTTTCAGAAGATACACATCAGAACTTCCGCTATCACTCTCACTGCCGTCCCCAGGAACGTTCCGATTGTCTCCACCACCAAATCCAATATAATCTCCAATGCTGATTTCATTGTTGTATGCATAAACCCTGTCAATCGCGATTTCTTTCTCTTCATCCGGTAACTCCCCTTTCATTAAACACACTTCGTTAATCCCCTCTCTGATTTTAAAAACACGAAGTGTACTGTCAAAATCCTGTGTCTCTTCTTCTATATAAAAATTCTCATAAATGCTTACATTTTCTTCTTCCAGCCGGGAAAGCAGTTCCTCGTCCGCCTCCATGACTAACTCGAAATTTCCGCTTTCGATGTTACGTTTGCCAAAGCTTGCCACATGTTCTTTATACATGCTGTCTGCAGCCACCAAAAAACCGGATACAAATCCCACCATGATTAATAAGAAGGTGAAAATAACGATGTATTTCGGCAAATCGCTTTTGAATTCTCTGATAAATCTTTTGTTTAAAGGATTTTTCATACCACACCTCCTACCAGTCAAGATCATGTGCATCAATCTTGTTTGTATTGATTTCCGTGGAACGAATTCTGCCGTCATGAAGTTTAATAATCCGGTCTGCCATATTTTTAATGGCATCATTATGGGTTACCATCAAAACCGTACAACCGTACTTCTTATTTACATCTGCAATCAACTTCAGAATATCTTTTGAAGTGTTATAATCCAATGCCCCGGTAGGTTCATCGCAAAGAAGGATATCCGGATTTTTAATCACTGCTCTTCCGATTGCGGTTCTCTGCTGCTGGCCGCCCGATAACTGATTCGGTTTTTTATGCTGGTGTTCTTCCAATCCTAAAACCCGAAGAATCTCATCCGTGTCCAGCGGATTATCTCCTAAATATGCGCCCACCTCAATATTCTCTCTTACCGTGAGGTTCGGAATTAAGTTATACATCTGAAAAATGTATCCCAAATGCTTGCGACGGTAATTTGTAAGTACTGCTTCACTCATGTCTGCTGTTTTTTCACCATCAATGCTGATGTATCCGTCATCCGCCGAATCAATGCCTCCGATAATGTTTAAAAGGGTCGATTTCCCGGAACCTGACGGTCCTAACAGAACACAAATCTCCCCCTTCTCAATATTCACATCAATTCCTTTCAATACTTCCACCCTGCTCTCATCCGTTCCGAAACTCTTTTTGATTCCGTTGATTTCCAAAAACATACGCTGCCTCCTTTTCTTTTTGTGAAATATCTGATAGAACCCGGTAACAGTGCACCTGAAAATATTTTTCTCTTCAGACCGCAAAAAACCGGATATTGCTTTCGCCATATCCGGTTCAAATAATTCACTATAAAGGAAATATACGTAAAATGACCCTATGTATGGCATACTTGCAATACATGAGTCTCGTTATTTAAGACAAGCCAGGCTTTCGCCGGGATGGTGACTTGCCACGCTTACGCGCCACTACTCCCTCACTAAATATTCAATTGTTACACTTAACTTAGCAGACAGTTTGAATATTTGTCAACCTTTTTTTCATATTTTTTTCACATTTATAAAATAATCTAACACTTCTTTCAGGGAAGGAAGAATCATCTCTGCCTTTTCACGCATCTCCTCATTGGCGGGTAACATATCCGGAACCATAATGGAATGCATTCCGGCCGCCACCGCCGCCCGTATTCCGTTATACGAATCCTCTATCACATATGCCCGGTCCGGTTCGACTCCCAGCTCCCGTGCTGCCGCAAGAAAAATATCCGGCGCCGGTTTAGAACGTTCCACACAGTCACCGCCTATGATCACGTCAAAGAAAGAAATCAAACCTGCATCCTGTAACTGCTGTACGACTAGTGCCTTGCGGGTAGAGGATGCGAGTGCAATCAAACAGCCCATCTCTTTCAAGCCCTGCAACAGTTCTTTCACACCGGGTTTCATGGGCAACCGCCCTCCGTCGTATCTTTGGTGGTACATTACAGAAGCTTCTTTGGCAAGACCGTCGTAATCAAACTCTTCTCCGTAAATCTTCTTCATGGTTTCTCTGGTTGCCGCAGCATTAATCCCGATACATGCCTCGCAAGCCTCTTCTATCCCGGAAATCCCGTACTTTTCTGCCAATTCAACCCAACAGGATACCACAGCCCGCTCCGAGTCAAAAATCACTCCGTCCATATCAAATATTACAGCTTTCATCGTTTCTTACTACATCCTTCCCAAAGAGAATATTTACGGCCGTCTCTTTAAATCCGCCACTTTGCCGCCGTTTGATTTAATCATCTGCCTCCAGCAGTTCTGGGCGCAAATTTTATACACAAAACGCGGGAATGCAACTGTTGCATACTTATTCTCACTGTTTTCATTCTGTAAAATAGAGCCGGCAAACTTCTTCATGACCCGGAAAATTTGTATTCTAGGCCCCTTATCCGGTGCATATTTCTCAGTGACTGCAATTGCACCGCCTCCGCCGATGCCAAGACTGCCGCCATAAACAAAGCCTATCTTTTTACACCAGTTCTTTAATACGTTTAATGCAGGCTCTGCCTGCTTTCCTTCATAAAAACCGCAATTGGCGATACCGTAGATTCTTCGTTTGCCGTTCTCCCACACCAGCTTCTCTAACTGCATCAGACAGGATAGAAAATGTGCCGGCAGCGCATCCACATACAAGGGAAATGCAAATATCCAGGTATCCGCCTGTTTCAGTTTTTCTACCATTTCTTTCGATACCATAGCAGTACGGAAAGACAATTCCTCGATTTGGTTATATTGTCCCAGGCACCGTTTCAGGTCATCCAGCAAAATACCGCTGGAGCTTCCCCTCGCCTTCGGACTGGCATTAATCAATGCTATATTCATAAAACAACCTCCCCAAGCGCCTCCGGTGAGGAATAAAAATATACCCCCTTCAGTTCGCCCTCATAATTCTCTGCATTTCCTTCTAAAATATCCCTTGCGGTCTTCTTCTCTTCTTCCGTAATATCACTGCCGTAAAAATATGCGGACAATAAAATCTTATTGTCATATCTTTGCTTATGGTGCATTTCACCATTTCTGATTACAAAATCGCCCTGCACATAAGAAATTGCCCGATCCTGCACATTCTTGATGAACGGGCTGACACTTCCGTAGCAACACTCACTGATAATAATCATCTCCGTGCAGTTTCCCATAAGCACACCTGTATTCTCATACCCGTCCTTAATTACGCATTCTCCCGGTGTCTTGGCCCAACACCCGAAACACCCGATACAATTCTTAATATTTCCTTTGGGATTAATCAATCTGTATTCACCCTCGATTTGCATGGGTAACGATTCTAAATCAGTTATAATTAATTTCACGATATTCCCCGTTTCTTCACTTCTTAAACTTATTCTGTCATGCCTGTCTGATCACAAACCGACCGTATTAAAAATGGTACCGGCGTATCCAAATAATACGTTCCGGTACCATTATTTTACCATATCCGTCAAAAAATATTTCTTAACATTCCGTGTATTTTCTTAAAAATATATAAACTCAATTCACCCTTTTGCGACGGTCAAGCCTTCCGGCATAATACTTCTGTTTGGAGCGATACATCTTCTCATCCGCCTCGTGCATCTGTAACATAATGTCATTCATTTCACCCCGCCATGAGATACCAACGGAAATGCTGACTTTCTTCTCTTCCAGCTCTTCAATCGCCCTTTCTACCATTGTATTGAAATCCGTTTTGCTGATTTCCGGCATAATAACCACAAACTCGTCACCGCCGATTCTGTATGTATTGTTCCCAAAAACCTCCACCAGACAAAGAGATGCGTTTCGAATCAGCATATCTCCCGTTTTATGACCGTATCGGTCATTGGTGGCCTTCAGCCCGTTAATATCAAAATATGCAAATCCCAGGGATGAAATACGCCTGGAAGAATATGCCTCCATATCCTGGTTAAACTTGTTACGGTTATAGATTCCCGTAAGTGCATCTTCAAAACTTAAATGCTCCAGCCTATCTCTCGTTTTACGCTTGCTGATACTGTCCATGAGGAAATAAGTCACGGAACGAATCAGGGAATTATTATTATAATTTTTCTGCGGATTATCTACTCCCAAAAAACCGCTGATCTCATCGTTTTCAAATAACGGCATAACAATCAGCGACGTAATTGCCTGTTCCGCAAGAATACGGTATGTATCAGATTCATTGTCCATATCATTATTGATATCTTCAATGGCAACATATCCGGATTTTCGAAATGCTTCCAACCAGGGCTCTACCAAAGAAATAGGAATATTCTGCAGAATATCGATTTCTTTTGACACATTCGCCTTTGTATATTCGTAGGTATTATTCACCACATTCTGCTCATAATCTACTTCAAATACATAAGCGCGGTCACTATCGAAGAACTCAGAAATAATCTGAAGCATCCTGTTGATTGCCGTATCAATGTTTTCATTCTCAGACAGAGCAGAAATGCACCTCACCAGAGTGTTGGAAACCTCCAACTGCTGCTCTACCTGACTCTTCGTTTTCAACAACTTCAAACTATTCCAGATAGATGAGATGAAATGAACAATCAGTATTATTGTCTCAAGTCCAAGAATGGACAACAGAAGCCACTGCAACCGGATTAATCCCTGAAAAATAACATCCTTTTCCACCACTACAAGCTGTTCCCAATCGGAAGAGGAAATGGGATTAAAGTAAAGATATTCTTCTGACTCTCCCTCTGCAGGTATAAAAGAAACCACACCGGTTTCTCCATCTGCAATAAGCCTAGCCACATTATCATTCTTGTATTCCTCCCCCATTTCAAGCGATTCTAAATCACTCACATGTTCACTTACACCGATACCGCTTTTCATAATGAAGGCGCCGTCCCGACGGTCTACAATACAAATGTCCGCTGCACCGTCATATATGGTGGTAGTAAATTCATCTGCCATCTTGTCACAACGAAGTACCCCTACCAGAATGGCAATGGCTTCTCCTCTCTCAAACACCGGAATATGATAACATACCACAAATTTATCCGGCATGCGCATATCTGCCATACGTTCCGACATGTGCTCTCCCTTAGCCAGAAGGTCTTCAAAAGCAGTTTCGGCACTGAGTGTCCCCTTGGCACCGTCCTGATAAATAATACTTCCGTCAGGATAAATCAAATCAATGCGTTCAAAAATGGTCAGATTCTGGAAGGATGTAAGATGCTGCTGCATCTTCGCAATATCATTCGCATGGTTCTCTGCTCCGATATCAGTACCGGCCAGGCGGAGAATACTTATGTTATCGTTAAGACGCATGGAAATCTCACTGGCGGATGCAGACGCGGAAATCTCCAATTCCCGCAAACACCGTTCCTCCTCTAACACGGTAATCCATCTGAAACCAAAAAGGGATACTGCTGTAATCAAAATGACCACAACAGATATCCCAAGCATTTTTCTGGATATTATTTTTCCCCATTCTTTCATAAAATATTCCCCGCTTACACACAAAAACCATTGTCGTAGAACAAAACCCTTATACAGGGAAATTATATCACAATTAGTGCGTGTTTGGAAATATTTTTTGTTATTTCCATGTATTTTGGTTATATTTTACAAAATCTTTTGTGCGTTTTAATCTTTTGTTTAATTATTTCCGGTAATGATGATTTTATCGCCCTCTACACTGATCTTCACCTTATTTCCCTCAATACCGGCTGCTTCTAACATGTCAGTGTTCAACTGCACACGATGTGCCTTATCCATAACGGAATATTCATCGTGAGAGAATTCATCCACTTCAATGTCTTCCACGCTGTCAATCTGTTCCCGAACCTGGGCTTTCATGACTTTCTCCGTACTGATTTTGCCATCAGAAATCATTACCACACGGTCTACTTTATTCGCCAGTTTCACATCATGGGTTACGATGATAATGGTAATTCCGGTTTCTTTATTCAGACTTCTGAAAAGATCCTGAATCATGGAGGATGTCTTAGAGTCCACTGCACCGGTAGGCTCATCCGCCAAAAGAATATCCGGTTCATTCGCCAGGGCTACCGCAATTGCCACACGCTGCTGCTCACCACCGGACATCTGGCTGGGATAAGAATCCTTTTTGTGTTCAATTCCGGTTAAAGCCAGCAAATGCATCGCTTTCTTACGTTTCTCACGACCGCTTATGCCGGTAAAATTCATGGCAACTTCCACATTTTCAAGAGCCGTAAGGTAAAAGTATAAGTTACGGGAGCTTTTCTGCCAGACAAAGCCGATTTTTTTCTTTCGATACTGAACCATCTGACGTTCTGACATCTCGGACAAATCAATCCCGTCCACCACAATCTTACCGGCAGTCTGGCGCTCCAGACCACCGATAATATTCATTAATGTACTTTTTCCACTACCGCTTTTTCCGATGACAGACAAAATCTCTCCCCGCTTCACTTCCAACTCAAGTCCCTGCAAGGCCATTACTTCCACTTCATCGGTTTTATAAATTTTGACCAGACTATCGCAAACAATAATTGGTTCTTCATTAGAAATTTCGCTTTGATTCAACAAGTTCCCCATCCTCCATCTCATAAATCACATCACCAAGTTCCATCAGGTTCGGGTCATGGGTTGTCATGACAATGGTCAAGCCCTCTTTTTCAATCAGGTGACGGAACAATTTCATTACTCGGATACCGGACTCTGTATCCAGCGCTCCGGTAGGTTCATCTGCAAATACAACCTTGGGACGATGTGCAATCGCTCTTGCAATGGCAATACGCTGCTGTTCTCCACCGGACATCTGCCCGGGCATGTGAGACATGCGCTCAGACATACCTACAATCTTTAATGCGGACTCAATCTGCTTTCGGTAATCTCCTTCCACTTCTGCCAGACGCATTGCAAAATCTACGTTTTCATATGCATTCATGATAGGAATCAAAGCCACCGACTGAAACACAAATCCAATTTCCTTTCTGCGAAGCAACTCCTTGCGGTTTAGACTCATGTTCTTATATGAGGCTCCGTTAAAAATAACATCACCGCCGGTAGGCTCATCCAATGCACTTAAAATATTTAACAGCGTGGTTTTTCCGCTTCCGGACCTTCCTTTAAGAATTGTAAGCGTACCCTTAGGCACCTGCATATCAACACCCTTCAGCGCATAAAAATCTTCTCCGCTTCCGGTCTTAAAGGCTCTCACAATCTGTTTTGCTTCCAATACGATATCCATTCAACTTCTCCTTACAAAATCACGTAATTAGTCTTCCCCTAATTTCAGCGCCTGGGAAATATTTAGGGACTTCACAATATTACGGAGCACAATAATACATGCTACAATCATTACCACAATTACAATGCCGATTTTAACCATGTCCCCTGCTTCAAAATGCAGAAAAACATCCAGCGAATGCTTCTTCGGCAGATAAATGACACCAAACAGCTTCGCAAATAAGAACGTGGAAATCATACCTACCGCACCGCCTGCCAGTACAGAAAGAAACGTACTGAAAATATGCTCATTCACCAACATGATATTTATTTCTTTCACACTCATACCCATGGCACGATATACACCAAAAAGAAGTTCTCTCTGGCGAATGGAAGAAATCCAGTAAATCATAAAACCTGCCATGCAAAGCACCAGCGCAATTACAAAGCTTAGAGTAAACATTCCGTTTGTAATCTGAATCAGTGTAGAGTTCTTCATCCTGTCTATATCCTGATCTATGGAATAAATTCGCGGTACACTTAATTCCATCGTAGAGAGAACTTCCTGAAGATCTTCAACATCTTTTCCATCGCCAAGTTTCATCCAAATGCTGTAAGGAGAAGCCTTGGAGATTTTGTACATCGCACTGAAATTGGCTACCACCAGATACTGCTCACATACTTCGCTTCCCACATATTCATATTGATTGAAGCCCGGCCAGCCGTCAACGATGGCGCACACCTTTGCCTTCATGCTTCCCCGCTCCTGATTCTCCAAAACCCCCACATCACAGTAACGGGTCAATGTTACCTGTTCCCCTACGGAAACCTCAAGCCGTTCAGCAAGATTCCGGGAAAGGATTACACCGTTAGGCTCTGCCGCCAATGCATTCAAATGCTCATACCAGTGTACTTCCCTGCTGAAATCATCTTTCAGTATGGCTGTTTCACCGAATTCTTTGGTGTTAATTCCCTGTAGAATACAATTCTGCACAACACCCTTCTGGTTCTTGTTTGTTGTACCGGATGGTACATTAAAAGAAACCTCTGCTCTTCGGTCATTAATCACACGGGTAATGCTTTCGCATACGCCGGAATTAACCAGAACATCAAATTTCGCATAGTCAGGCTCCACATATTCGTAATCCGTAACCTGCTTGCCTTCCATATACCACTTCTTTTCCCATTGCTCATCCAGTACCACATCTGCACCGTTCTCATGAACAATGCGGTCTTCGTTATTCTGGTTAATGGTTCTTGCAATATTTGCATTAAACAGACCCAGAGCAACCGTAAGTACCAGGAATACGGAAATAATCCCCTGACGGTTAAAAGTTCTTGTAATCTGCAGGAAGGATGCGTATACCGCAGGCTTCCATTTTTTGCGTCCTAACTTATATACCCCTATTACGAGATAATGAATCAAACGCAACACAAACAAGCCCAATGCCAAAATAAACAATACGGAATCCATAAAAATTGTGGGGTCCATTTTGGTTCCGGACAAAGCATTCACTCTAAGTTCCTCTATGCTGCGGCTGAAAACAACCAATAAGTAGATGGAAACCGCAAGTAATATAATATCAAAAAAGAACTTTTCCCAAATGGGTTTTTTATTAATCTTATCGGAATTCTTTGCCTGTACAATAGAGATCCCGGAAGAAGTAATGACCGGAATCAGAATAAAAATAATGCCGATTACCACTGCTGCCAATCCATACGGAATCATCTGCCAGACAGCGGTATAAAGGTACAAATCGTCCGGTGCAAAACTTAAAAAGTCCGTTGTGGCCGCACCTATTTTGCAGAGAATATATCCCAGCGGAAGACCTACCAGCAACCCGCCGCCAGAGAGTATCACAGACTGTAATAAATACATTCTGATAATCTGGAACCGGCTGATACCCCTGCTCTTGAGCATGGCAATCTCACTCTTCTCCGTATCTACAATCTGGGAAGCAACCATAAAGATATAGGTAAGCACCAGACCAATAATGGGAATCTCCAATACCCACAAGGTAACCCCTACAGTCTGCTTTCCCTGCGTATATTCCTTCAACACAGGAGAGAATGTTTCCATGAATTTCTCTTCCGTCTTGCTTAAAGATATTACGCCCCTTGCCACATCTTCCGCATTAGAATAGTCAATTGCTCTGTAGTCATAAACCTTATTCAAATAGTAAAATATAAAATCATAATCATATTCTTTCGCAATCGTATCAAAGGCTTCCTTTGAAATAAACAGATTTGAGGGCATGGAGGAGAATTGAGTCATCCAGAAAGGGTCAGACAAATCCTTAGTCTGCACGACTCCTACAATCTGAAGTTTTAGTTTTTTACCGGAAGAGGTCTTGAAGTCATCAAACTCAAGATATTCTCCTACCATTACTTCAAATTTATCCAGTACCGCATCGGAAGCCAGACAGGGAATGGCATCCCCCTGATATTCTTCCAGACTTTCGCCGTATACGATTTTGGCATGCTCCATCAGTTCCGGCATATATGTAACAGTATAAGTATAACTTCTTATTCCGTAAGTACTGTCCGCACCCAGTCTCTGAAAATTCATATATTCCTGGGTAGCAATCTCAGGCAATCCGATTGCGGCATCCCAGCGATCTTCTTTCTCCTTCATATCGACCAATACATCATCCGAAGATTTAAAAACACCGCCTTTCACGGATTTCTCCGCACCAAGCTGAGTCGGATACGCATTATTCGCCTGAATATATTCATAATTCAAATCCTGCACAAGTTTATCCAAAGAACCGGCTTCAAACATAGGGTGGCAACAAAGGGTGGCCACCAAAAAAGATAAACCGAGAATCAGGCAAAGAGTAAGCCATCTTTTATTCTGTATTTTCTTAATAATCTGTCTAAACATCTCTTACTCTTTCCCCCTTGTATTGGCAAACTGTTCTCCGGCACTAATTCCGCTGATGATACAATCAATTCGATATCCGTTTGAATCAAGGCTGCTTTCGTAAAGCTGTACATAGTGTTTCACCAATGCACCATCTACGATTTTCCAGACAAAATACTTATTGTCATTGCTTCCCGGAATATCCTCTTCCACCAAAATACCGGTAGGAAGCACAATGGTATCAGGTACAACTTTGGCCGAATATCTTCCGAAATTGTCCTTATCAATCACGGAATATCCTTCAAAGAAATCCTCATCATCCGGCACAACATAAGCCCTGTTTCCCATCGTCGGGTCAACCGTACACTGGGTCAGGTAAACCTCTCCGTCAATAATATTGGAATATACTTTTTGCGCTATGGGTTGACCGTTGAGTCCTACAACGGTTCCGGCATAAACAACCTCATCAATCACACCCGTATCAGTCTTAACGGGTACTACAAATTCAACCTTTTGGTTTAACGAAAGACTTGTGGGTGTTGCCACCTCCACATAAGGCTTAACGGGTGTTGCAATGTAACAAAGTAAATCTCCCGGCTCCACCATTGTTCCTTCTTTGTTATATAACTGAGAAACCGTTCCGTCATGTTCTGCGTAAATACTTACGATTCCGGCACCGTTATTGTCTTTTTTTACATCTGCCAGATTCCCCCGCAAAACACTGATCTGATATTCGTATGAACGCTGTGCTCTTGCCTTCATCTCCTGCACACTCTCAATCTGGCACAGCACCTCTTCGTACTGATAATCTCTTAAAGTAGAAGGTATGGTTATCTCCTGGTCCGAAGATTCTTCGGAGGAATCCTCCTCTGATGAATCTTCTTCGGAAGGATTTTCGGAGTCTTCTTCAGAGGAATCTTCGGAAGGTTCTTCCTCGGAAGGCTGCTCCTCAGAAGGTATCTCCTCGGAAGTATCCTCTTCGGAGGGGGGCTCTTCGGAAGGCTTATCTTCGGAAGTATCCTCATCGAAAGGTGTCATTGCAGCCTCTTCCAAAGGTTGCACCTCTGTTGCCGCATCAGGCGCTGCATCGTCCTTTTTATCATTCTTGTCTTTTTGCTTTTTTTCTTTCTTTTTCTGGTCTGCAATAGCCTTCTTCTGTTCTTCTAAAAGGCAAATCTGCTCATCATAGGAATGCATCAGGTCTTCATGGGATTTGGTAAGCTTATCAATCCCGTTCTGCATATCCGCCAAAACAGCACTGCCCTGGCTAACCTTAACGGTACAAAGCAAATCGCCCTTTGCTACGTCTCCCATTTCACCAACAAAAACTTCCTGAAGTTCCCCCTCCATAGGGAAATACATAACCTGTTTCTGTGTTTCCTGCTTCATCACCGCATCGCATTCCATCGTACTGATATAATCCGATGTTTGTGCGGTATATACGGAATACTCGTAAGGCTCTACGGAAGAGGAAGCATAGAATACCATTTCACCTTCCTCCAGTCCGGAAAGAACTTCTACATTACACTCATCCTTCTTTCCTAATTTGACGTATCTTGCCTCTCGATTATCACCATTTTTCACATAAACGAAATCACCCATGGCGTCTTTGTATAAAGAATCTTTTCCCACATAAAGAACATCCATCGCCGCGTCCTTTTCACAAACAACGGCAAGGCTGGTTCCGACCCCGGGGAGAATTCCTTCTTCCTCGAATTTCAATCGGGTTGCAGGGAACATATCCCGACCGTCTGCCATTAACTCTTCGTATGTGGAATATGCATACTCTACCAATGAATAGCGTTTGCCTCCCATTACGGTATACATGGAATCATACTTTTTAAAAATGTCTTCCTCGATGGTAACTCCGTTAAGCTCTATATGGCAATTCTCATAGTCAGAAACCACCACCACGTTTTCCAATGTGGTTGCCACTGCACCATTTTTAATATCTTTAATAAAAGTAACATATCCGCTGTGTCTGGCCGTTAATGCTCCATTGGATAAAATCTCGCTCTGTTTCGCAATATCCTCATCATAACTTTTAATCTTATAATCATATAAAAGCTCATCATAACGACGATTCTCTTTTAACACGGAGATTTCCGTATTGGTATTGCTAATACCGTCCTTACTCTTCTGACGCAAAAATCCTTCCAGACGATATGAAAGCTCCTGTAATTTCAATTCATAAATTCTGGTGTCGGATTCAAAAGAATCCATATAGTCAGCTTTCGCTGCCTGTAAATCCGCAATCGTATCCTTTGCAACCTCCACATCAGCCGTTACCAGAACATCACCGGCCTCTACATAATCTCCAATATTAACGGCAATATTATCAATGGCAATATTGGTATCCCAGAAATGACAATAATCCTCCGGTACTACCGTCGCATCCAGAATATCCAAATCTCCTACATCACCATACGCTACCGGTCTGTAAGCCTCCGTACTTACTGCTGACTCCAGCAGTTCCGGTGCCTCTGCCATTTTGCTTTTGCATCCGGACAACGCAATGGGCAATACCAGTGTGCCGGCAAGCAAAATTCCTAATCCTCTATTGAAATATTCGCTCTTTTTCATCATCAATTAATTACCACCCTATCTCCGGCTTTCAATCCGGAATTCACAATTATGTTGTCTTCCACTTCTTCTCCCACTTCTATTTCCACGGGAATCTTATATCCTTCTTCACTCAGACAATACACAAAGGTTGTTTCTCCAAGTTCCATTACACACTTTTGAGGAATATATACAACGTTCTTCTTAACATCTTTGATAATATTCAATTCCAAAAGATTGATATTAGCAGTATTACGCATATCCAACGGCCGGAAATGAAGGGTTCTTGACGTATTTCCATCCTCGATGGAGGTCAGCTCCACTTCAAATGTCCCCAGAGAAGCTTTGGCCTCATAGATATCGCCGACCTGAAACGGATAGTCATCCGTAGTAGCATCATAATAATCCCCTTCATTGTATATCACCGTAACAACTTTATCCCCTAAACCAACGGTTCCGTAATACAAAAGGTCTGATACGGAAGAAACCACTCCGCTTCGTTCCGCCTTGATGCTGTAACTGCTTAATTTCGCATTCTCTTCGGAAATATACATGCGCTTAATGTCTATATCCTTCTTAAGCTGTTCGATATCATCCTTATAATCCAGTTCATCGTTTACTTCCATCAGTTTCTCGTAATGTTCCACCAGCATAACCATCATATCAACTTCCTCGTTATACTGCTTGATTTTCTCATCTACTTCCTCTGATTTGAAAGTAACCATGACATCACCTTTTTGGACATAATCACCGTTTTTCACATATACCTGTTTTACTTCCATGTTGTCCTTCAAAGGCTGGTATGTCACGCTTTCCTTTGCTGAAGGTGTCAGCTGAAGAGATACCATCGGAATCAAATCGCCCTGCATTACCTCTGCTGTTTCATATGTAGTGCGTTCATAAGTATCCAACGTGATTGTTTCCAGTTCCGTATCCGCTGCTCCACCGCATCCGGTTAAGACGGACACTGCCATTCCTATGGCAGCCAGTCGAATCCATTTTTTCATTGTTTTTCTCCATTAAATATATTATCGCAAAGGATTCACGATTACTATTGCATCCCCTTTGCACTTTCCTTTTATAACATAAAAGAAATATCCCTCAAAAACAAGGGATATTCTCTCACAAAAATAGGGATATATTATTGTTTTTTAGCTATTTGCAAAAAAATGCTCCGGTTACTCCATATCACTGCCTGCCAAAAGATATCCAAAAATATGCATTCCCAGTTTCAGGACATTATGACGCAGTAAATTGTTGCGGACCGTCACATAATCATCACAAATCAAAGTTTCTGTCAATGCTTCCGTTTCGTCCCTGTCAAGTATCACGGGATCCTTTTGTTCTAAGGATTCATACCTTTTGGCCATTTGGGCATCAATTTCACCGGTGTTTGCCACCACTACATCTACCTTACGTTTCCCCAAATAGCGGTTCAGAAGTTTTACATGGTCAGAAACGGTGAAATTCTCCGTTTCTCCCGGCTGGGTCACCATATTGCAGACATACATAATCTTGCCTTTGCTCTCATCCATGGCTTCCACAATCTCATCACAAATCAGGTTGGGAATAATACTGGTAAAAAGACTTCCCATGCTTAAAAGAATCAAATCCGCCTCCCGGATTGCGTTCACCGCAGCTTTGGTAGGCACAGGCTTCTCCTTATAAAATACATTTTTAATTCCCTTCCGGTATTTCGTAATATTATGTTCTCCTTCGATGATCTCTGCATCCGACATCTCTCCCATGAGAACCACGTTATCCTCCGTCAAAGGAACCACTTTCCCCTTCAGGTTAAAAACTTTGCTCAAAGCTTCAATTCCGTCAGATAGATTTCCGGTTATTTCGGACGAGGCCGTCAGCAAAAGATTTCCCACCGTATGCCCATCCAAATCACTGGTAGTATGAAACCGGTAATTAAACAAATCCATTACCAGTGGCTCCGTTTCCGACAACGCCACCAGTACCCGGCGAATATCTCCAACGGCAGGAATACTGAATTCCTCCCGCAGTACACCCGTACTGTTTCCGTCATCACAGACAGAAACTATGGCGGTAATATCTAAGGGAAACTCTTTCAATCCTCTTAACAGTGTGGAAGAGCCCGTTCCGCCTCCCAACACAACAACTTTCTTTTTCATTTATTCAAATCTCCTCTTTCAAAAACCTGCGCATTATTCTCTACTCTGTCAAATCCTTCCCTCTGCTGTCTGTCCATCTTATCTCCCGGCTGTAGCGTGTTTCACTCACGCCCACCCGGTGAATACTCCCATTCACCAGAACAGACTCTGTAAACAATACCTCAGGCACATCCCCTTCTTCTGTCACTACACATCCATCCGTTTCATTTAAGTGTGTAACAAGAATATTTACCTCTGCTCCCGACATCCCTGATTCTTTCAGATTCTTAATGTCCTCCTTTATCGGCATAAGCAGCTTCTCCACCGACTCATGTCTTGCATATCTTAAAAATTCCTGCCAGGGATTGTATGTGTTAGTGGAATCTTCTTCCCGAATTCCTAATTCCGCAGCCGTACATTCACCGGGCAGATAGCCGGCACCGTGCCTGGTTACGTAACTTCGGGTCACATAGAACACCGCGTCCAGCTTCTCTCCCATTCGCTGCAATATTTTGCACGGATTGGTAAGTCCGGTCCTGGATGCCGTCACATGGGGACTGTAAAAGGAATTCTCCGAATCCAGGAGCAGTCCCTGTCCGTTTTCAAAAATAACATTCTCATATCCGGTAATAAAAGCTGCAACATTTTCCACCGGGCAAACATACTTAAAGTTTGCCAGCATCTGTTCCGTCGCATTTCGAAGCACTGTATCATTCTGTAACATTTCCAGATACTCACCCAGGGAATCAGACCACCTTCCCTCTCTTTGCAGGGTCTTTGGTAATTCTTCCCATCTGTCACAGGCATCGGGCCATATTCCAAGTTCCTTCATCCGTCCCGGTACATAGTCCCTGCGAATCAGACCCAGCCGGTCTGTCAGGGAATCCTGCGTCAATGTCCTAAATTCCCCCAGCCGGATGTCATATCCTGCCATGGTTCTGCACTGCGCCTCATAGATGCCCATTCCACAGCTGCCGTGACGTTTGTCTTTACGGCTTAATTCTGCCGCCATATTAAGCAATACATCATCAATAATGGTAACCGGTGTGTTCACATCCGCGTAGATACAAGGTCTGAAACCGGCCTCCTTCTGAAAAGCTTCCACCTCTTCCCCGAATTTGTACAAATCCGGGAAAAAAGTATCTGCCCAAAAAGTATGAGCGCCCCGATAAGTTCCGGACCCAAGTCCGTGAAAAACAAAACGATTTCCCGGAATCTCTACCGTATGTCCCGACTGTACACCGCCATTGTGACGAATCACAAGAGAATGTTCGGATTGGGATGCCAGATAATCCACCATCATTCCCTTTCCTTCATCCCCGAAGCCCCGACCGATTACCGCACTAAAATATGGTTTTTTCAAAAGAAAAATCCTTTCTTCGGCTGTTTTAACACAATATCTTTCACGGCATACTTAACCACCGGCTGACTTAGGGAAGGCCACTGCGAAATCACTTCCTCCATATCCTTACCGTTTACCAGTTCCATTACACTGATAATAATCTCAGGCAAGTGAGAAACTGCCTGTTTGGAAATACAAAGAATTCGTCCCGGAAGAATCTCTGCCATTTTTCTGGGCGGCTTATCCATAGAAGACTGAATATGAATATGAAATACCTCATATTTCTCGCCTGCCATACTTGCCAGTTTTTCCGATGTGAATCCGTGCGTGTCATCATCAAATATTCTTTTAATGGCTCCTGCGCTTAAATTCGGATGACAATCTGCGTCTCCGATGGTGAAAAGGTATCCCTTCTTTCCCCTCTTTTCAAAGGAATCAATCTTTGTATGTTTCGCCGCAAAATACCACAGAAGTTCATAATCCTCCGGTGAATCCGCTCCGTTTCCCTCTAACCAAAGTGCAAGCAGCTGCTCCGCAATACGGATATCCGATTCAAACTGCGTCACCTGAAGCGGCGCATAATCACTTACATCTCCGACTGCTGCAAAAAGCATCTGGGGATCCTTTACGGGATTGGTGGCATAAATCTTCATCATGGTTTCATTCAATCCGTTCTTTGCAATCTCCGTGGAAAGATATCCCATGGAGCCCGTTACATCCAATCCGATAATAATGGGCGTTGAATCGGGATGTTCCTCCGAATCTCTCGCTTCACGGGCATTCACGAAACGCGGGTCGAAACGTTCTTCCATCTTTTCTGCCTTAAAAATCTGAGAGGTTGTGGAGGTTTCTGTTATTTTAGAACTGTTCTTTAATTTACTCCAATCTGCACTGGTATAACTTCCTCTTCCCATTCTTTTATCTCCTTATCTTTTAAGAATACTAACCTTCAAACTTTGTAAAATGTCTTCCGCCAAGCTGCGTTTCAATGACATCATCCCAAACTGCAAAATCATCATATGCATTGCTCTTAGGGGAACTCTTCAAAAAGCGAATCAGCGGCGCGGGAGCAGCCTGAAAACCGTCTCCGAGCAATTGTCTGCCGCATTCGCGGATTTTCACCAAATCCGTAGTCGTTGTCCCGGCAATGGTCTTTGCCTTAGCCCATCCGCCGTAAAGAATGGCTTCATGGGTCCAGGGATTAATAAAAAGCGTTTCTGCATTCATCCCGCCGTGTTCGAGATTACTGTAAGCAAGAACACATGCAATATTTTCCATACGGGAAATAATCCACTCCACATGTTTCGCGGAAAGGTCCCCGAAAAGAATTGCCGGATAAGCGTTCTCCGGTTTGGAGAATACCAGCAGCATCCCCCCGTCTCTTAACGTAAAACGCCCGCTAAGAGCAGGGAAACTGCGTTCTAATCCTCTCATATCCGCCTGGGGATATGTAACCTTATTTATCAGAGAGAGCATCTGCTGTGCGTCCTGCGTATGACCGGCAGGGAAAAAGTAAATCACACTTTTTCGGGCTACGTAAACGGAAGCCGCGCCATCGCTGCCCTTGTAAATATATTCCACGGTAATATCATCTCCGTCCATGGACTTAAATACGGTTTGCTCCGCACTGTTCCATAACTGTCTGCTACCTTCCGTTGCTTCTTCGCTTTGGGCCTCAGCGCTTAAATACTCCAGCATTTTAAGACGGAATTCCTTATATTCTTTCAATTGTTCGTCCGTGAAAAACTTCTTGGAGTCGCAATGCGGACAGGACAGTGCACCAATTCGGCTTACTGACAATTCCGCTCCGCAATTTGTACAGGTAAATGTCAACATATCTCTCTTCCTTTCTTGTTGAAAAACAGGAACTTATCTTATTCACCCGCAGGCATATACGTCTGACTTGAATTGGTGGTGTAATACTCGGGGGCATCAGAGAAATTAAACGATGATGTCATATAAATATCTCCGTTATTGTCAATGTACATTACCAGATTTCTCGTTAATCCATGAGGCGCATATGCCTCTATCAGCCTTCCATCCACATGGCTTCCGTTTTCTAAATCCGCCGGCATCGGTGTTATAATAGGTCCGTAGGAGCCACTGATTGCATTAATAAAATACTCTTCATAATCCAGACCGTTTACCTGCATAAGCGCTTCTACTGCCGCAAGTTCTTCCGCAGTGAAAGTCTCCTGAATCTCAAAGGCATCCGTATACACAGGCGCTCCCTTAACAAACTTGCCGTATCCGAATGCACCTGCCCCCATACAGCCGAAACCGTACTGTGACACCTGCATTCCGTCTGCATTCAATTGAAGCAGATAGGTGGCACTTCCTTCTTCATCAAGAATAACTAAGCTGACATCATTCAGGAACAAACACGGTGCTTCCCCGATATATCCGGAATTTCCGTACGCAAAAAAATCACCGCTTGCCATAACGCTTTGATCCGCATTCTCCGTAATGATAAGGTTTCCTGCGTTTCCCAGCCTGACTTCTGTACGATTCCATTCCCCGAGAAAGGGGCTGTTTTCAATCCGTACTGCACCCGCAACAAATAAATCGTTCTCCTCTTGTGTCAATTCATCTCCGCGGGATTCCAGAATCAGTTCCCGAAACAACTCCAATGCTTTCCGGTTTGCCTCGTCCTTATCCTCATCTTCCCCTGTCTCGCTGTGTTCCTCGGAAGTACTTTCCTGCGTACCGCTTTCTTCCTCCGCCTCACTCTTCTCTTCTGTTTCAGCCTCTGTTTCAGATTCCTGCTCTGCTACCACAACCGAAGTCTGAGCTTCCTGCATCTCTTCTTTTTGACATGCCGCGCAAGCAATTGCCAGCATAGCTAACATTAACAAAACCAAACTCTTTCTCATGTTTTTCTCCTATAAAATCTTTTTTGAAACGTTTTTCCCAACACTCCTTTCTTATCCTATCACATCTCTTTTACAAATTCCACAATATCATTTACCCAATCTAAACTGATTTCGTAAATACAAATCATCCTTTCCCGCTTAAATCTCAAAACTTCTTCCTAAGTCTTTCTCATTTCCCGCAGAAAGCAGTGAGAGAATCTTCTTTTTATACTCCGTAAAATCTGCGGATAAAACAAAATCTTCATTTCGCGGCCTGGGCTTTGCAATAATAATCTCTCCGGCAATCTCTCCCGGCGAGCCTGAAATTGATCGTAATCTTCCCCTTCAATTGTGGTTTCAAAAGGACCCACATGACAGTGTAATCCACTACTCTTGATGTAGGCGATAACCTCGTCTACAATCCGAATCATCTCATCCTGATTCGGTGCTACAGGAAGAACCTGAATTGCGATACTTGCTTTCATAAATTTAACCTCCTAGAAATATAAATGTGTTTTGCAATAAAAAATGCCTTCGACCGGAAAATCCGGCGAAGGCATCAAAAGCACATTTTCATCTTCTGCAATCAAATCGCAACCCTGCAATGTACATTCTTTTTGCTCCCTACGCCGGCATTACCCGGATCAGGTTATAGGGTCGAACAAGAAAAAATTAAGGAATTTCGATATCTGTTCCCGGAATTCTTACGATAACATAAATTCCGTCTTCAACCGCGAATTCTATTGAATCTGCATCTTTTGACTTCAAGCTGTCTAAAATATCATCATAAGAATCTGCATCCATATAAGACCGGAAAGTCTCTGTAAATGCATTGTCTTCCTCAAACAATATTTCAACATCATAATAACCGCCCTGACAATACTGCTGAATAAATTCTGTTGAAGCTTCATCTGTGACAACCTCCGGATCAAGCATTGCAGTTGTCACGGCACTTCTTACTGCATCACAAACCATCATATCATTAGAAGCGTCTGCTTTCGCCGAATAGGCCAAAAGCTGCGGACCCATAACACCACTCAGCATAAGAACAATTGTTAAAACAGTGACTGCGGAAAGCATCACACCTACAATACCCAGCACCATACCTGCCGTACCGGTTGTTTTACGACTCTTTTTGCGTGCACTGGCACCCAAACAGATAGCAATGATACCGCAAATAAATGAAATAGGTCCCAAACATCCGATTAAAGAAATAATGCCGAGAACGATTGCACCCACTCCCTTACCCTTGTGTATCTGTCTTAAAGCTGCCAAATCCTGTAATTCCTGTGAATTCATTGTCTGATCATTCATTTTTTGTCCCTCTTTTGATTTTAGTATAGTTATTGATTACATACCTATCCTAATATATCCAAAGGAGTTTTTCAATCTCAAATTTCACTTTAGCTTTCTGAATAATCCCACACCTGAATGGGTGTTGCTTCATACACCAGAATCATTCCGTCATACAATTCTTTCGGTGCAATATTAATCTGATAGGTATTTTTTAATACTTCCATCAAAGGAGAATAACTTTCGCCAAGGCTTCCTGTCGGAATGGGGTTGTCAATATACCCTGCAAGTTCCGGCGAGGCTCCTGCCTCCGCCAAATCCAAATAATAAGCGTTCTCTTCCAGATTACCTACTGCAGCTGCCAGAGGGTCATCGGAACAGAAATCATAATCAGCACGACCATCCTGTGTAGGCATATTACAGGTAGTATTGTAAAAGTCCGTTCCGATTACGAAATATTCCTCTCCCAGCTCTTCCTCCAGATATACACCCATATTCGTATAGCTGCTGTTCACCACTTTTGCCACATGGCCGTTGTGACCGGAAATCATTAATTTGCTACCGTAAACATTCTTTTCACGCTCATAAATCCATTTCACGTTTTCTGCCATATTTTTATCCCTGATCTGACTGTAATTGGTACCGGTCTGCAGTTCGATATCCTGTAACAAACACTTCGCGCCCCGTAAGGCATACGCATATGCTTCTTCGTCAACCGCCTCATATGCGGCCTTTTGCTCCTCCAGATCCGAAACAATTTCATTAAGAAGTGTTTCCATCTCAGGGAATTTAGCCTGATCGTAGGTACGCGCTTCCATATCGTACAAAGAATCCAGAGAATTCCCGTATTCTTCTGCTTTCACGGAATCCGCTTCAAGATAAAAGCCTTTCACCAGATCCACATTTCTGAAATCCCGTTGCATATCAAAGCCGTATAATCTGACCCTATCCCCTTTTGCAGCCTGAAGATTATAATCATGCATCCACTCCACCAGCTCCAGCATCTGATCGGTACGATAAATCTGGAATCCGAGATTTTTGACAGCCTCTTCGGCAGTCCCTTCATTGTACAAAATGTACTGATTCGCCACTGCACAACCGCCGAAATCACCCTCCAGCGCAAATGCTCTCACAGAAGTGGTTTCCACCAGATGAGCAAAAACATCCAGCTTCAACTCCTGAAATTCCTTATTTCCATGCGTCGCTTCCCCGAGCGCAACAATTCCGGCCTCCTGCGGTACTGTTATTTCATTTACACGCTTTGCATAAGCAGCAAATTCCTGTGCATTCACAGCATTGTCGCCACAACCGGTAAGCATCCCCATGCCCATAATCAGTGCTGCTCCGAGACAAATTATTTTCTTCCATTTATTTTTCATTTCTGTTTTCCCTTTTCTTTCCATTTATTTTATTTCTCTTTCTAATCCGACTATTCTTTTGCTTGTGCTGTATGTGGCGATAAAGTATGCTCCATACAATATCACAAGCACAATTACGGTAGCGGCAATTCCCCATCCGATGTTCTGTCTGGTAACAGAATTAATCACTCTATTTACATAGAGAAGACCAAAAACTGAGTGAATCATAGCACCCAAAAGCGGCAATCCGAAGTATGCTCCGACCTGACCGAATAAGGCTCTTTTCAGCATGTGGTTTTCGCAACCGATTTTTTTAAGAATCTCATATTTTCCTGTGGAATCAATCGCCTCGGAAAGTGCTTTTAAGGCAAGCATTGCCGCACTGGCGATTAAAAATACCACACCGACATAGATTACAAGAAAAGCCACAATCATCGTAAGGCCGTTATTGGATTCCCTGATATCCATTCCCGTCTCAAAAAACATGGGAGGAATCGGATTCTCGTTCATATAGTTATAGACCGTATACGTACTTACCGCATCCCACAGGCGGTCATTTATTTCTTTGATTTCTTCCCGCCCTTTCACCGAATAATTTCCGCTCATCACGGAACCGGCTCTGTAAATAACTCCCTGCTCTTTCTCAATCACGGCATCCGGAAGAATGAGAATTCCCGTATTGCTGTTCATACCTGACATCATCAGATATCCATCCTCACACTTAGGAAGTGCGGGCTTCAAAACAGTATTCCCAACCTGCTGGGTTCCACCTTGTGCAAGGTTTCTGTCACGGAATTCCTGTAACAGTAAAAAATTGCAGACAACCAGATATTCATCCTCTTTTAATTCGAATGTTTCCTTTCCGTACATGGTTGCAAGACGATTATAATCCGATACGCTAAGAATCGTTTCCGGTGTATTCCATCTTGCCGCAGGGAACTGTTCCTTTGCAGCGTCAATCAGGCTTCCGAGCGCCGTTGCCCAGGTTACACTTTCGCAGTTATAAAATGGAATCTCAATATAGTCGTTTGTCCATGTTTCCGCAGGTATTCCTTCCCGTTCAAAACATTCCGTTACCGTTTCATCTGCCGTATACATGATACTGAAATCCACCGGTGTCATTTCACGTACATTTTGCTGTAACCGGTACGCTACGGAAATGCCTCCGGAGAAAGTACAAATCATCGCGAAAATCATAAGACAAATTATTCCCATGGAGATTGCAGAAGAATTGATGCTTCGGCAAAACTGTCTGATTACAAAACTGTTTAATTCTCTGAAATAAACGCCTTTCATCTTTTGCAGCATGCCAAGCAGGAAGCCCGCTGCAAACCGAAACATCACAAGATTGGTCACAATCCCTGCCAAAATGCAGACAATCAGTCCGTTTCTCGTCAATTCGTCACTGCGGAATCCGACAAAATAATACGCAAAACCAAGTACAACAGCAGATACAAGAAAAACGATCACTGACAATGCCGGTTTTTCAACAATCTGCTTCTCTGCTTTTTTCTCCGCATGCAGAAGATCAATTAATTTCACCCTGGAAATGTTGATGGAATGAAGCAGAAGCACCACCAGATATATGATTGCAAAATTGATGATTGTTTTGATGACAGCGCCGATGGAAACAGTAAACACATAGGCACTTAAATCCGCGTCAAAAAACTTCGTCACCAGAATGGACATAAACTGGGATGCAAAAACACCGATTACAATTCCCGTCACCAGGGAAATCAACCCAACCAATGCGGTCTCTGCGAACAAAACCTTGGAAACATCTCTTTTGTCCATCCCCAGCAAAAAGTAAATTCCAAATTCCTTTTTACGGCGGGAAATCAGAAACTGATTGGCATATACAATCAGGAAGCCCAGCACAAATGCCACGCCGACGGAAAGCATTTCCAATAAAACCAGCAACAGCTGAATTGATTCATAAGTTGTTTCGGAAAGAGTCTTTACCACGCTTTGGTCTCCGACCGAATTGAACACATAAAAAATCGCAACACCCAAAATCAGCGTCAGGAAATAGACCATATAATCGCGGACACTTTTTTTTATATTCTTAAAAGCCAGATTATACCAGTTCATTCATCTCACCTCCCAGGAGAGTCATGACATGGATGATTTTTTCAAAGAAGTCTTTTCTTGACTCTGTTTTTTCTTTCGTCAGTTCCGTAAAGACTTTACCGTCCTTAATAAAAATAATTCTGGACGCGTAGCTTGCCGTAAACGCATCGTGGGTTACCATCAGAATGGTTGCACCAAGCTCCTTATTCATCGTCATAAAACTATCCAGAAGCATCCTTGCCGACTTAGAATCCAAAGCCCCGGTAGGCTCGTCTGCCAGAACCAGTTTCGGGTTTGTTATCACAGCCCTTGCAGCTGCCACGCGCTGTTTCTGTCCGCCGGACATTTGATACGGATAGTGAGAAAGCACATCTGCAACACCAAGCTTTTTTGCAACATCCTGTACTCTTTTTTCAATCTCTGCCACCGGTACTTTCTGGATTGACAGCGCGAGCGCTATATTCTCGTACGCCGTCATGGTATCCAGAAGATTGAATTCCTGAAAAATAAAACCAAGCTCATCCCTGCGGAAGCGGTTTAGCGCCCCGCCGCGCAAAGCAGTCACATCCTGATTATTCACAAGAATTTTACCTCCGGTTACCTTATCAATTGTGGAGATGCAGTTTAACAGCGTTGTTTTCCCACTGCCGCTGGCTCCCATGATTCCCACAAACTCTCCCCGGTCCACTGACAGACTGATATCATCAAGTGCTTGCGTAAGACTTGCCTTTGTTCCGTAATATTTTTCAACATTTGATACTTGTAAAACCGTACTCATTTCTTCCTCCTGAAGTTGTTTTCGTTTTCATGGCTTAAGCTTACACCGGTCTTGCTTAATGAACCATCGTTTAAACTTACAATAACCTTACAATTCTGTAAGGTTATCTCATATCTGTCAGTGATGAATTTGGAAAAACAAATGATACCGTAGTTCCGGCGTCTTCTTTGGATACAATGCGGATATCATGTTCTAAACGTTTGCAAAGCTTCCTGCAAAGATACAGGCCGATACCGGTGGCATTCGAAGCAATTCGTCCGTTCCCTCCGGTGAAACCTTTGTCAAATACCTTCTTTTGTTCTGATTCTTTGATTCCGCAACCGTTATCTTTTATATGCAGCAAAATAGCGTTCTTGGTTTCTTCTGCGTAGATTTCCAAAGTAAAATCATCCTGTTTCCTGTACTTAATACTGTTTTCCACAACCTGTCCGACCATAAATTCAAGCCACTTGCTGTCACTTTGTACGCATATTTGCAGATCATGCAAATTTATATGGGCATTGATTTCCTGCAAAACCCTGCGATTCTTCTGAACGACCCCCTGCGCAACTTTCTCTAAGGAAACCGGATTAATCAAATAATCCTTTTCCACATCATTGCTTTTGGCATAAAACAATGCCTGCTCCACATAGCCTTCGACACGACGGATTTCCTGTGACAGTCCGTAATCCTCCTGCGCATGATTGGCAAGAATCATTTTCATGGCTCCGATGGGAATCTTAATCTCATGCACCCAGGTCTCCACATATTCCTTATATTCACGGGAGTTTCTGCGGTATCCGGCCACCCGCTCATTCATGCTTACTTCCATCTCGTAAAACAGTTCCTGCAAACGCTTCTCTTCCTGCGTCTCGCCCGCTTCGAGAAGTTCGCAAAGCAGATACTTTTTATCAAGACCTGCCATAAGCCCCTGCAGCTTTTCGAAATATTTTTTCCAACGGTAATATTCGAAATAAGTGCCCAGAAAAAATGTAAGCAAGGCAGCTGCTGCCGTATATAACATCAGCCACCCGCTGCCCGAAAAAGTCAATAAAAATATCTCAAGTGAACAAACAAACCCACCAAACAATATAATCCATATTTTATGTTCTAAAAGATACCGTCCGTATTTCATAACAACTGATACCCCATTCCCCGCTTCGTCACAATCGCACCGGAGATTCCTATTTCTTCAAGTTTTCCTTTTAAGCGAGTCATATTCACCGTCAACGTGTTATCATCCACAAACATGCAGTTATCCCAAAGTGCATTCATGATTTCATCGCGGGAAACGATTTCACCCTGCCGTTTCACCAAAGATTGCAAAATCTGAATCTCATTTTTAGATAATTCCACCGAGCTCTCCCCGTTGACAATGCGTCCCCGCAACGGCTCAAAAACAAACTCCCGACGCCTCACTTCTCCCTTGGAATCCGTAATTTCCTGCGTAATACGCACTTCTTCACCGACTCCGGATGTCTTGTATGCCCTTCTTAATACCGATTCCATATGTGCAATCAGAATCTGCGGATTAAAAGGCTTTGCCACGAAATCATCGGCACCGTTATTAATGCTCATTAGTTCGGTTAATTCATCATTTTTACTGGTAATCATTATTACCGGAACTTCCGAACAGGTGCAAAACTCTTTGCAAAGATGCAAACCATTCACTCCCGGAAGCCCGATATCCAGCAAGAGCAGGTAAAGATTCTCCGCCAGCAGCAAAGAAAGCAGCTCCTGCATTGTATGATTCTCATATTCTTCCGGCTTAATCCACCGAGCCTCATAAGCGTTTGATTCCAGAAAGTACTGCAATTCTCTTCCCAATACTTCATCATCTTCCAAAATACCGATTTTTCTCATTCAGACAATCCTTTCATTTTACGCCGACGAAAATACTTCTTTTTTCGTATATGTGAAGAATTATACTCCTCCTTACTTCTGCAATGCAACCGTTTTTGTTCTGATTGCTTCGTGCTTTTACAAATATCGATAGGGATTCTCCGCTATTTTTTTACATTCCGCCAAACCAAGTCCTGTTGTCTCCCGAATCATCTTGATTGCCGCAAGGGTATCACCTTTGTTCAAAAGTTCCCAAATAGCTTTGTTATCTTCTCTGCTTATTTTCTTTGTTTTTTCCAACAACTCCTGATCATCCGGTCTGTGGTTTAACATCTCAACTGTTTCATTTATATTCTTATGATACACCTCAATGTGATCCATGAAATCCGTGTAGGCGCTAACCTGATTTACCGATACCTTACATCCCATTCCGTGATAGTTGAAATTTGCCTGCGAAGTAAACTCTACCTTCGCCCCATGCATGCTAAGAATCGCCACCACACGCTCTTTCTCTTTCGTATACTTAAAGCCCGTCAACGCCGGATGCTTCTTCCGGTAATCATAGGCAACCTTCAATTTACCATCTGCATATTCCGCTTTTACAATATAAAAAGTATTACTAAAATAAAAAACCAGAAACAATTCGTTCTGTTTATTTGTCGCAAAAAGGATAGGACAATCCCTCTGATATGACGTAGTCTGCTGTAACAAACAATTCTGTGCATCTTTTAAAGATATTCTGATTTCTTCCGGCTGCTGTTCGTTTTCCTTCGGTAATTCCTTCTTTGGCTCCGCATTCTGCCGCTCAATCTCTTCTTTATGCATTTCCCAATAGGTCAAACGGTCAATATATTTTCCTTTTACATATTCCACAGCCTTATAATAATTCGTTGCCGCATGGGATATGGAAATCACTTTTCTTTCTGTATGAATTCTGATAAATCTGCGACGGGTAAGGTCCAATACCGTTACATATTGTACTTCTTCGTCTGCAACATAACGGACCTTACCAAACCAATCGCGATACACGACTCCGCCTTCAAAAAAGAGGAAAACATTATTCACAAGCATTCTCCACAAAAAAACAAACAACACCGCCATAGGCATCCCAATCGCTGCGACTATCAACAGGTATTCCCAAATATTTGAATCAAATCCGTTTTCCCGGATTTTCAAAACAAATGCCCATCCAAGAAGCGCGAAAAAACATACCGGTATCATTAACAAAAGGCAGGAAACGAGGCTATTGTACTTACAAATCAAAACCGGCTCTTTCCCTGCATACTGTTCCGGCAACTCAGGAAGCTTCATAACCCGATTAATAACGCACTTTATCAAATATGCCAATACTATGTACGCAACAATTCCCGCCGCTAAACCGATGTATATTTTCCAATCTGAATTCATATATTTCTATCTCCTTGTAAAGAAGAATTTTTTAAAAGAAACCTGTATCTTCTCCTTTATGAGTCACGACAAACGTATTTGTCCCAAAATCCTCCAACCCAGGCTTCTCTTCTCCCATTTGATTCGAGCGGTAGAAAACAGCGTTAACAACCCAAAAAGCTAATCCTGTTGATACGAAAACTGCCGTAGCTATTATCAGCAAATACATCATTATTCATCCGCCTCCTGTCTTTCTTCTATATATCTTTTCAACTCAATTGTCTTGGAGCGCTTTAATGCTTTTCTGTTTTTCAAAAACGGTATAAGACCAAATATCCAGCAGATAAATCCGGGAACCGTTGCAAATACTACAACCAAAACACCGAGTCCCGCAAAACTTTCCAGGAAAAAACCTATTGCAATCAGCAATGCCGCACAGAATACCGCAATAGCACTAAACATGATTACCAAATCCGTTTTTTCAGCCGGAAGTCCTCCTGCAATTTTACCGGTTTGTCCGTTTACCAACATCGTATAGGATTCGCCTTTATAGCGAAAGGTCATGAACCACACCGGAAAAAGAGCGTACTCCGAATGTAAAATGTTGCATTGGGGGAACGTTTTGGTTGTATATACCATCGTAGTAGCACTAATCTCGCGTCTGGCGCGGTCATCAAACAACTCTTCACATCGTCTTTTCACAACATTCGTCAGCTGTCTCGCCGTCAAGTCAAAGGAATCCGCATAGAACCCGGACAAATACCCCGGCTCAAAACGTTTTAAACCGTTCATGTTAAAAGGTTCAATTCTCTGCGTTACTTCATCATTAATCCTTGATGCCGCATCACAGGTAAGCTGACGAAAATCACACTCAGCCTCCAAGTGGAAACGCTGTACTCTTTTTTTGTCTCTGCGCTGTATTTCCTGATTATCCTTATATTTCACATGAAAAAGAAAATACGGCACATATATACCGCGCATTTTCTCAAGCACTTCAAGATTCTGAATTTCTTTGGGAACAAAAACGCCTCTTCTGCGTAATCTGTTGCGAATTACGGTAGCAGCCTGCTCTCGTGAATATTCAAACGGAATGATATAAGTCGGTTTGCGTTGCTTCGAAACCCTGTCATATATCACGGTTGGCTGACCGCAAAATGCGCAAAAAGATGACACTTGCGTATCACCAACCGCAAGTTCTGCTCCACAGGCCGTACAGCGATACATTCTAAGCTGAATATAGTCGCTGTCTTCCGCATAGATATTCTCCTCCAGAAACGCTTCTGCGTTATTCTCTTTCAATTCAAAATCTTCCTGCACTCCATCACTTTGATAGGACACCTGCTCAGGTTCATAGAAACTTACACAGCTGTCACACTCCATCATATGAAGACTGGGATTATATGTAAGTGCTGCATCACAATTCGGACATTTATAAATCATCTCATCCGGCTCCTTTTCGCTCTGCTTTGTTACCATCAAAGTACACATGTAATTATTATACACAAAAAATACCTCCAAATCCATTACGAATTTGGAGGTCTCTTCCACTCTTTTTAGCATCCGAATTTCCCTGCAAAGCAGCTTTCCGGCAACGATGTTGTCTTATGATGTAATAAGCGCCAACAGATCCTCTTTGCCGTCGGCACCGGTCTGTCTGTTTACAGCCTTGCCGTCTTTCATTACAACAAAAGTCGGAACCCCCATAATCTGAAACTGTTTCGCCAGTTCCGGTTGCTCATTCACATTGATTTTACCGACTTTGATATCATTTCGCTCTTCTGCAAGCGCCTCCACAATTGGCATAAGGCTACGGCACGGACCACACCATGCTGCCCAGAAATCAAGTAAAACCGGCTTGTCTGACTTTAAAACCTCCGCTTCAAAATTCTCTGCTGTAATCGTTATTGCTGCCATACCAAATACCTCCTTTTTTCCTTTAGAATTCCTTGATTGTCATCATTTTATTCCCTGTGCCCAATATATTACTAATATACAACTAGTTTATCTCATTCATGATTTCGCTAATAGTCTTATAACAATCCTCGCAGACTACCATATCAAGTTCTTCACTTGACTTATAGCTCTTACCGGTTTTCTCTTCACCGCACATGTCACATGTAAACGGTTCTGCCGTACAAGCTGTCAATGCAAGTACGCTCAATGTTACCAAAACCAACGTTGCAATTTTTTTCTTCATGTAATTTTCTCCTTTTTACGTCTTTAAATTTCCCCTAAAACATTATGTTTTTCAGGAAAATTATAGCACATATGAGAAAATATGCCAACCATGAATATATCTGCTAACAAACCCTTTTCAGTATATCGAGACTGTGATTCGTTGCTCCAATCAAATCCATCCTCTCACAAGTAGCGAAATGGTACTTCATCCACACCTCAAACGTTTCTTCATCCATTTCTTCAATGCATTCACGCATGTAATTTGTTGCGCCGTCCGCAGCCACAATTTTGATTCTTTCAATTTCTTCGAACGATGCATTCAGTTCATCAATCTCTTCCATACGTACAAGCTCGATCAAATCCTTCTCTTCGGAAATACATCTGAAATCTTCGGTAAGCATATTTTTCTTAAGACAGTCTAAAATATTACCGGCCTTAAAAGTATACTGAATGACACAGGCTTCATTCATGCAGTATGCAACTAAAATATAGCCGCCCTTTTTTGTGACACGAATGGCTTCCTGCAACGCTTTCTCTTTATCCTCCTTCGTGTACAAATGATACATGGGACCTAACACAAGTGTTAAGTCAAAGGACTCATCCGCAAAACGCGATAAGTCAAGTGCCGTTCCATGGTGCGTTCTGATTGTGGTAAGGCCGTCGATTTTGGAATTCATAATCTCCAGATTATGCAGTGTATACTCGAGCGCATCCACCTCGTGCCCTTCCTTGGCAAGCGCAACACTGTAACGCCCCGTACCGGCGCCTACCTCCAGAATCTTTTTGGTCACGTCGCCACCACTGCACTCATGAATGTATTTCATTGTCGTTAAGTATTCCACCTGCCCGTATTTCTTAAGAAGTCTTCCTTCTTCGTCATAATTTGCGTAATAATTCTCTATGTAATTCATTCTCTCTTCCTCTCCAATTCTATGATTTTCCACTGCTCTCCAAGAATTTCGAGAACAATCTCTTTCTCCAACGTGATTTCTTCAAACCCTGCTGCTTTGTAACAATGATATGCTGCCGGATTATTATCAAAAACACCCAGGGTAACTTTCTCGGCTTTCAGCATCTCAAAAGCATACTTCGTTGCCATCTGCACCATTCTTTTCCCATATCCCTTGCCGCGCTTGCTTTCATCAACGATGATAAACCCAAGGCGGATTGTGGTCTTCTCCGGATTCGTATAGCGAAGAATCAAATGTCCGACCGGTCCGTTCTCATCTGCTGCCGTCATAGGATAAAAGTTATCCGGCTCCTCACAGTCTCCGTTGCATTCTAAATATTTATAGTTGATATCTTCAGGCTTAATCGGGTAATCTCCGAATCTGTCCGAACTCCATTTGCGGAAAACCGTTTCGTCCTTAATCCAGCTTACAATGGCTTCCGCATCAGACGGCTTATATGGTCGGAATCTCAGGCTGTCTGCCGGATGTTTTTTTAACTGCTTTTTCATGATTTCGTATACCTGAATGACGCCGTTTGCACATTCCCACATTCCATGGTCTGTGGTTTCATATCCCAAATGTGCATATAATCTGCAGGCCGGTAAAGATGCATCAATGTCAGCAGAATCATAGTTTTCCCGAATCAACTCTTCCAGGCAGTTCATGATAAAAGTACCGTATCCCCTGCCCTGAAACCGCGGCCAAACATAAACCCTTGTAATATGATTCGCATTGATTGTTCCGGTACCGATAAGATTACCCTCATCGAAAAGAATATAGACATTTCCCGCTTCCACATCCTGTGCAATGCGCTCCTTATTATGAAATTCGCGGAACATATCAACGATTTCTTTCAAGTAATACTTCGGGTATACTTCCCTGATTGTTTCCTGCACCAATTCGTATACCTGCTCCAGATTTTCTTTCTTTGCCTTTCTAAATTCCATATTCTTTTCCTCCTTTTTTTGTTATAAGTAAACCAAAAACACCACCAACGAATATTCGCTGATGGTGTAAAATTTCTTGCAATATATGATTATATAAAACTATCCTATACCGAAATAACCTTCCACTATAGAATGTCCGAATTCTCACAATGCAATATTTTTCCATCAGCAACAAAACCCCACGGCCATAACCAGACGAGTTCGACGACAATCTTATGAAGCTGCGGAAGATTGTAATTTCTCTGCATTGTTTGAACTCCTTTCCTGTAGTAGTAAATAATTGTTTTTGATAATACTCCCGATAATCCGAATTGTCAACACAAAACATGAAAACTTTTTAATCTTTTAGACTAGTCAAAAATCAGGTTGTCAAAATTCTGTAACATCCACTCAGTCATCTGACGGTTGATTTTGTACAGTTCCTGAAACTTTTCCTGTCCTGCAAACCATGCAGTTGAGATTAACTGATTCGTAATCACCACATAGGGAATTGCCTTCCATTCGTTCTCTGACAATTTCACAACTTCGTCATAACCATACATTATATTTTTATACACATCAACCCATTGCTTCAGCTTCTCTGTATTCCCCGCTTCAAAGCTTTCGGACAAAATCGCTGTTGCTGCATAGCAGGGATCAAAAATTCTGACATTGGTTTCGCTCAAATCAAAATCGAGAATTCCCCAGTTCTCTCCATCAAGAATCAGATTTCCCGGATTAGGATCGCGATGAATAATCTGCTGCGGAAGGGTATCATATACTGACGCAAATTCATTTTTGTATTCTTCCACAAATGTTTTCGGCAAATCCATTTTTTCTACCAGTACAGGAATTGCCCAGTCTGTTGCAGTCTGCAAAATATTCACATGATTTGTTACCACATCAACCTTACCCAGCGCAATACTTAACTGTCCGATAATCTCGCCGATAAAACGGGCTTTCGGAATATAATCCTCCAGATACATCGTACTTGCTTTTAACTGTTTTCCTTTGAGTCGTTTGGTAACATAGAAATACAAATCTTCGTGTGAAACCACATATTCACCCGTAATTGCAGCAATCGGCGTTGCTGAAGAAAGTCCTACGCTTTCAATTGCCTGCGAGAGCGCAATATGCTTCTCGGCATTTCCCAAATTCGCCGTAAATTTAATGATGTAATCATTACCTACATAGCAGGCAGATTCACTGACATTTCCTGTCTCTGCATATACAATGTCCGCGATTTTTTCGTTTTCCAACCCCCAGTTTACTAATACTTCTTTTATTTTCTTGTGTGATACCATTATGTGTTCCTCCTTAAACAAATTAACCTTGTATGGTTTCCCTTTTCTGCTCACATGAAGGAATTCTGTTGGTGTGTATCCAAACTCACGGACAAAAGCTTTGTAAAATCCGGCCTGCGTATCGAATCCGTAATCCAACGCTGCGTCAATCATTTTTACACCGCAATGCATCTCATAAAGGGCATTTAAAAGTCTTCGCCTTGTAATATACTGCATAACCGGCATACCGACCGCACGTTGGAATAACCTATAGTAATGAAAAATCGAAAAGCCTGCCATTTCACTTAACTCTTCTGCCGTAATCTCGGCCTTCAGATTATCCTCGATATAATCGATAGACTTCTGAATAATCGCAAGGTCCATCCAAACATCTCCTTTCATTTTGTGTTGTAGCTACACACATAAGATATCACGTGAATCAAGGAGAAACTTTTCCTGTTTTGCTAATATCAAAGCCCGGTTATCCTTTACGTAAATAACCGGGCCATTCATCAAAACGCTGTCAAAGACATCTGTATTCTCCATCTGTTTTTTAATTGCAGAAGCTCTATCCTCTATTGATGGATTGGGCAATATATTCATCCAGCAATTCATAAATCCAATCCTTCAGATTCGAAAACCGGTAGCCCAAACCTGTTGCCGCATCCGTATTGATACTGTAAGGAGCTTCACCGTTATACGGCGCCGGTTCACCGGTCTCATTCAGAATTGCTTTCGTCCCCATCTTTGACTCCACATATGTAAGAATTTCTCTGATGGATATGGTTTGGCCGGAAGCTCCGTTTACTGCTCCCGTCAAATCCTTGTCCACAAGAAATGCCATGAATTCACCAGCCTCGTCGGAACGGATAAAACTCATCTGCGCATCCAAATCATCAATGTACATCGGGATTCCTTTTATCACATGTTCCACGTAAAAAGCAAGTCTGTTTGTATAATCATCCCGACCGATTACGAACGGGTATCTGACTGCAATCCAATTTTTATCCCCATACTGCTGCCAAAGTGCGTATTCTGCCTGACGTTTTACTTCCGAATAGGAACCATCCGCGCGGTCACACCATCTTAATTCTCCGCCCATGCCGTCGAAATCCGACTCGACCGTATTCATACGCTTTGGGGCATATACGGCAGTACTGGACATATAGATGTACTTCCCGAACTTTGCAGCCTCCATCAGACTTCTGATATCATTGGAGCAGTATGCAATTTTATCAATGATCACATCGTAAAAGCGTCCCTGCAACGCGTCCTTCATACTCTGCGCATCCGTCCGTTCCAAGCGGATTCTTTGTACCCTCTCGCCAAACGGGTCTGCTGCCCTGCCTCGGGTTGCAATAGTGATATCATGCCCTGCTTCCAGCAACGCGTTTACCATAGGTATGCCGAAAAAACGAGTACCTCCGATGACTAAAATCTTCATACCTGATTATCCTCCGTATTCACTACTAACAGTCAAATAAAATTACTAATTCCCCTGCAGTGGCTGAATATCATAGCTTACTTTCACGCCTGACTCCGCAACCGCCTGATTGCCATAAAACTTCTCAATCACCCGTTCAGCTGCCAGACGGCCGTGTTCTGCATCCGTATCCATTAACAATAAAATATACTGGCTGCAGCTGTATCTGGTTCCGGTATCTACGGAGCGCAAAGAAGAAATAATCGTTTGTTTCAAAATTTCCATAATTTCATCCAATGCAACTTCGTTTTGCATCTCAGCAGCTTCTAACGTAAACAAAAGCGTCTGAACTGCTCTTCCGTTACGTACCACCGAACGCATGGCAAAATCATACAGTTTTTTGAAATCCTCATACGCTACATGGAACGCACCACCGGTCTCGCCCTTTTCTTCCAAAATCATGCGATGGATACCTGCCAGGTCAGCATCTGTATCAATTATCTTTAGTGCAATATTTTTTTCTTCTTTTTTTTCGCTCCAGAAATGATAGGAATTCTTCCCATTTTCTTTTACAAAATACAAGGTATCATCCGCGTCGCTGTAAAGCGTTTCAAACGGTTCCCCTCCCCAGGTAATCTTTCCACCGATTGAAACAGATACGATTCCCGCGTATCCCATCGTTCCCATCTTCTCTGCAAATGTCTTAATAATACCTGCCGCCTTCTCTTCTGCAATCCGCTGTTCCGTCACATCCGTAAAGAAAACAACAAATTCATCACCACCCAGACGGCAAAGAATATCTCCTTCTTTGGAATACTGCTTCAAAGTATCGGCAAAATTCTGCAAGACTTCGTCTCCCACCATATGACCATAGACATCATTCATGGATTTGAAATTATCCAAATCCGTCATAAACAGAGTTCCTCCATGACCTTCGTCCAATAAACGATTCAGTTCTTTTTCAAGCCACGCTCTGTTCTTCAATCCGGTAAGCGCATCCGTATAGGATTTCAATGTTTCCTGATCCAGTGCCTGTTCCAGCCCTTTACGCATCTCATGAGCTTCCAGAACCTTGGCTACACGTCTCTTCATAACATCCACCACAAACGGTTTGGTAATGAAATCATCCGCTCCGCACTGCAAACATTCCGCTTCGGTAATCGGGCTTGAATCTGCCGTCAGAAAAACAACGGGAATTTTGCTCCATGCTTTGCAGGCCTTGATTTGTTTCACAACTGTTTTGCCATCCATCTCAGGCATTTCAATGTCCATCAAAATCAAATCCGGCAACTCTTTTTCCAGCCAAAGCAAGGCTTCTTTTCCGGAATTTACCGTTACCGCCTCATAATCACTTGCCAATGCATGTTTGGCCAGCATACAGTTAATACTGTCATCATCCACAATCAAAATCTTCTTCATCCCGTTATTCCCCTTTGCTTAAATACTCTTTTGCCGCTTCGATTACCTCTTTGTAGAACTGCTTCGTTTTATCATTATTCTCTCTGATAAACTCCAAAGCCTCTTCCGACGCATCGTTCTCACGCAACACCTTCCCTGCTTTCTCCAACTCTAAACATTTCGCAGAAAACACTTCACATCCAACATTCAACGCATTCGTCTTTAACGCATGAACAAGTATTGTATAATCATTCCAATTCTTCTCTTCGTAAAATTTTTCCCAGGATGATTTTTTCTCTTCGTATTGATTGCAAAACATTTGCAGAATTTCCGCATAAACTTCTTTGCTTGAACCGCAATATTTCAATCCCATCTCAATATTTAATAACGATTCTGTAACTTGGGAATCTTTTACTTTCTCCGTTTCTTCCGATGTTGCTTCTTTAATCCATTCAAGTTTATTCGCAGAAATATATTTCGCGAGTTTATCTTCCAAAATTTTACCTACAATAGGCTTACCTAAATAATCCGTAAACCCTTCCTTCATATACATTTCTTTTGCACCTGAAATCGTATTTGCCGTCAACGCAATAACCGCTGTACGCTTATTCAGATTATCCTCAAGCTCTTTGGCTTTTTTGAGCGTCTCAATGCCATCCATCCCCGGCATCATATGGTCCAAAAGAATCGCATCATATTGCTTCCGGCACATCTCCTCCAAAGCCTCCCGGCCGCTTGTACAGCATGTCACCTGCATCATCGTCTTTTTCAACAGATTTGTTACCACCTGAAGATTAATCTGATTATCATCAACGACAAGTACATGTGCCTGCGGCGCTGTATATGAAGTATGATATTTGCTCAAACGTCCGGAAGAATTACGATAATTTTTTACAAAATCTCCGATCAGTCCGTTTCCGCATTTTTTCTGTGTCAGATATACCGTAAACGTCGATCCTTTCCCATATGTACTCTCTACAGTAATCCTACCACCCATCATCTGAACCAGATTATCCGTAATTGCAAGCCCGAGTCCTGTCCCTTCAATGTTTCTGTTTGCCTCCAGATCAAGGCGCTGAAAATGTTCAAACAGTCCTGCAATATCCTCTTCCCGGATTCCGATCCCGGTGTCATGAACTTTCATAATCAAATTCATTGATTCCTCTGAAATTTCTTCTCCTGACACCTCCAGTCGTACTTTTCCTTTTGGCGTATATTTTATGGCATTGTTCAATAAATTCAGCAAAACCTGCTTGATTCTGACATCATCACCATATAAAGTCTCAGGCAATTCATTTGCAACTTCGACTTCGAATTGAAGTCCTTTCTGCTTTGCTTTCAGCTCTATCATTGTGACAACATCATTGAGCGCTTCCCCCGTTTTGTATTCGTTATTCACAATCTCCATTTTACCGGATTCGATTTTGGAAAAATCCAGAATATCATTGATGATGGAGAGTAAATTCTGACTCGCAATATCAATATTCCCTGCATATTCCAGAATTGATTTTTCTTCACATTCCCGCAAAATCATCTCATTCATACCGATAACCGCATTAATCGGCGTACGGATTTCATGAGACATATTTGCAAGGAAATCCGATTTGGCCTGGTTGGCCTGCTCCGCAATTTTTTTGGCCTGGCGAAGTTCATCGCTTTCACTTGCCTTTTTCTCTGCATTAACCAGATAAAAAGTAACAATCACCAGCAAAATCCATAACAATCCAAAGCACCATAATACAAGCGGAATCAGTAACGTTATGTCACCCGCTACCGCTTTCATCGGTACGCTGCCTACCACATATAATCCCGAATATGCCGTCTCTGAGGCAAACAACACCTTATCATCTCCGGGTGCCTTTGCAACTGCCGCGGCCGCCACGTTGATATTCATTTTATCCCGGATTGACTCAAACCCCTTTTTATTACTTTCCGAAGTAAAAAATTCTTTCCCCGGGAATACATTCTCTTTTTGCAGCAAAATCTCACCGTCAATATTGATAATGGCGCAAATTCCATTCTCGTCGTAACAGGATAAATCAATCCTCTCTGCCAAAACTGCGCCGTCGTATAATTTATACAAAACGTATTTGACATTTTCACCACTGTAAACAGGCACCGTAAAAAGAACCGTCGAACTATCTCCGCAGCTGACAGCCGGATTTCCGTGAATCGCCTCAAAAATACCTTCATACGAGGAAGCATCGATTTTGTCACCATACGTGGCTTCACCGTCAATTTTCAAAACACCATATGAAATGCCGTCTTCTTCCTCCATGAATTGTTCTATTTCGCCGGTCTCCATATCAATAAAAACCGTCACTTCACTTAACAGACGCAATTCTTCATCAAAACTGTTATTCACAATCTTTGACAATGCTTTCCCCTGTTCCGCAACATGATATTCCAGATGTTCATTGATAATATCCTGCATTTTCCACCACATGGCAATACAGACAATGATCAGAATAATAAAACTGACACCAATCACACCGAGGTTATTTTTTAATTTCATAAATATATTATTCTTACTCATGAATTACTACTCCGTCAACAAACCAGTTCATCTTTTCCAACAGAATCTCATCACTTATGGATTCGCCTTCATCACAGTGCATAACACCCGTATTATCATAAATCACACCGGAGAAAACTTTATTTCCTTCGCCCAGTTCTCTCTCTGCATTCTCAAGCTTTATCCGAATATTCTCATCCACGCGGGCGGAGCATTCTTCCAACGTAACCACACCTGTATCAATGCCAAACCAGTGACGCTTTACGTGATTGGCATTCCCTTGCAGGTATTCCTTGATAATCTGAAAATACAAAGCGTTCCAATCCCATACTGCTGCCGTCAGATATTTATCAGACAAACCGGTTGCCACGGAATTATATCCGATGGAATACACACCTGCCGCATCCGCTTCCTGCGCCACCCAATGCCGGTTCTGATGATACGTAAGAAGGTCTGCTCCAAATTCTTCAATCAGCTTCTTTGAAGCAACTCTCTCATTCTCCATAGACTCCCACTCATTCGTCCAGATTACATGCACCTCCGCCTCCGGATTTGCGCTTCTGACACCCAGGGTAAAAGCATTAATGCCCCTGTTTACCTCACTGTTTGGCATCGCAGCAACATAACCAATAACGTTACTTTCTGTCTTCATACCGGCCAGAATTCCCGCCAGATATCTTGCCTGATACATTCTTCCGAAGTATGAGGTCATATTATCTGCATAGTAATCTGCTGAAATCCCATAAAAAGCAACCTCCGGATACTTCTGAATTGTATCTTTTACCTCCGTCGGATACGCATAGCTGGAAAGAATAATCATGCCTGCTTCTTCTTTTACCAATTCATCAATTGCTTTCGCACACTCTCCGGTGCCTTCTTCCACATTCTCTTTTACCAGTAATTCTACCCCAAGCTGCTCGCAGGCAGATTTCACACCCTGATAATGTGCTCCGTTCCAGCCCTCATCAGCAGACTCTCCGGTTAAAATCAGTCCCACTTTCCTGGGTTCTTCTTTTCCACCGTTAATTCCAAAAATAACTAATAGAATACAAATCAAAATAACCGCAGCCAACACAAGCAGCCAATATGGTTTCTTTTTGCTGTCACTCATCAATCATTACTCCTTCAACATACCAGTCAAATTCATTCAACATGGCATTATCCGTCATACACTCGCCTTCTTCTATACGCAAATTGCCCACATTATCATAAATCGGGCCATAAAAAACATCGTATGTTCCGCTTCTGAGTTTCTCCATTTCCTGCAAAATCACAGTCCGTGTTTCGGGATTTACTTTATCTGTAAGCGGGGCCAGATCAACCACACCGGAATCAATACCTTCCCAGTAATTCTTTCCCTCAAATTTACCCTGAAGACACTTCAAAATTATTGGCATATAGAAGGACTCCCAGTCCCATACGGCAGCCGTCAGATACGTCTCGGGATAATTCGTGCTGTTATCCCAGTTATATCCGATTGACATTACCCCTCTTTCCTCCGCAATATCAAGCGGGATCAAAGAATCAGAATGCATTGTGAGCACATCAATATTATGAGCATCCAGCAAGTTCTTTGTCGCTTCTGCTGTGGCCGCATCATCCTCCCATGAATTTGTCCAACTGACATATACATTGGCTTCACTGTTCACACTCCGCACACCTAAAGTAAAAGCATTGATGCCTCTGTTTACTTCCGAAATCGGAAACGCTGCAACATATCCGATTTCATTGGTCTCGGTTTGTAATCCCGCCACAATGCCGCACAGATACCTGATCTGATAAATCCTGCCGAAGTATGTGGACAAATTTTTATCTGAAGCAGTTCCCGTAGCATGCAAAAAATATACTTCCGGATACTTCGCCGCAGCCTCAACCATAGCATCACCGAACTCAAAAGAATTTGCCACCACAACTCTGCAATCCGCAGTCACAAATTCTTCAATAATCTGCGGTATTTCATCCGCTGTCACATTTTCCTTATAAAGGATGGATAAATTAAGTTCCTCGGCAGTTGTTTCAAGTCCCTTGTAATGGGACTGTCCCCAGCTTCCGTCATCAATCTTTCCGTTTAGAATAATCCCTATATTCGTTGTCTCTTTTGTTACTTCCGTATCGGCTTCATAGATATTAATAACAAATATACCAATGATAATTGCGACTACAATAATTGCCGTCACAATAATAACTTTCTTCATCTTCTTTCTCCCGATATCCCAATATACACTTTACTATATTATCATATTACACAGCAATTTGATTTTACCATATTTTAATCTCCGTGTAAAAGAAAAATAGCTATTTCCAAGGTCTTTTTGCGCCAAGCCAGCCTTTCTCTTCCCAATACGCCCTCTCTGCCTCGCCGGACCCCATGCCGCCTTTCTGTAACATGCGCATCATCATAAACAATCCCTTTGTTTTGATGCCCGGTTTCACTTGTCTTTTCTTCATGATTCTGTTCGCAAGCTTCGTGGTAATTTTGTCAATTTTACTCTTTTTGTTCTCGGAAACGCCTTGCCAGTTCATCGCCTGAACAGGCATTGCGCAAGAGAGAATAAAAGGGACACCCCAGTTGGAAAGTGCATTTTTGATATCCTTAATTGCACCTTTCGACGGACTTCCCGCAGCAGTCGATACAATAACCGCCTTCTTCGTAAACATGCATTCACGCGGTCTGTGTACCATCCAGTAATTAAATGTCATATCCAGGAAACTCTCCATCGGTCCCGACGCCCTCAGACAGTAAAGCGGCGTCGTAAAAATCAGAACATCCGCGGCTTCCACCGCCTCCATAATCCTGTTCTTCTCTTCGTAAAAGAGGCATTTCACAGGATCATCAATGCAGGCATAACAACCAAGACAAAAATGATTTAAGTCCCGCGGAAGAAAAAATTCCTCAATCTCAGTGCCGTTTATTTTGTCCGCAATCATCCTTCCCATATGATACGAGCTTCCTTTGTGGTTCTGTCCGTTTATCATTACAATCTTCATTGTTCTATCCCTCCCTATACGACTTTTTAATAAGTCATTTGACACTATCGTACATCCTGTTAAATTGCCTGATATGTTTCTCAAGCATTTCCAGTGCCTCCTGCTCACGTGCAGGCTCACGGTCACAAACTGTCAGAAGCAAATGAATCGGTGCGTAGAACTGCAGCGCCATCACATTCGCATCCTCCGCTTTCATCTTTCCCTGCAGAATCATCATCTGTAATACACCGGTCTGATACAGCATCGGGTCATTGAAATACTGCTTCGAAAAAAGCTCCGCAAGTTCTTTATCTGCAAACTGCTCGAGTGTGAGCATTTTACGGAATTTACACTCATATTCATCGTGTAAGAAAAAGTGAAACAGACCTTTTCCCATCTGTACAAGCGTCTCTTCCGAAATGCTGTTGAATACTTCGAAATCCATTCCAATATCGCTTCCCGTAAAATTCATCTGCGAAGTCTGTTTATCATAACGCTTACGCATCTCATCCAGAATCGCTTCGAAAATATCCTGCTTGCTTTTATAATGCTTATAAAGTGACGGTGCCTTGATTCCAACGCCCTCGGCAATCTGGCCGACGAAAACATTTCCGTAACCTTTCTCCGAAAATAGTGTTAATGCAACATCTAAAATTTTCTTCTTTGTATCCATAAAACCTCCTCGGCTAATTGCGATTAGCTTTTCTTGTAGTATAGGCTAATTCGAATTAGCTGTCAAGAGAAATTGTTGTTTAGTGCCGGGGAATTTGAGAAGGTGCATCCCTTTTTCTTATAAAGCAAAGAAAAAGGATACCTTCACTACAAGGTATCCCGTTAAAGAGCATGTACGAAAACAGCTCATTTTAATTCAGCATTGTTTCTTTTTAAAAAATCTATATCATTTCCGTACTGCAAAGCAAGTTCAAGATCATTCTCCATAAAAAGCTCGTAATCCTCCGGTTTAATCCGGGATGGTTTCACACGTTCATAAATCGTGAGATTCCATGAATGCTTGCACTTCCTGCATCTGTATATCAGCCAGACATCGACCCGGTTTCCGTTGGCATTCACGCGAAACTTGCCGGAATTGATGAATTCCTGCTTTTTACCGCATCCGCCGCAACGGTGATACACTTTGTTCGCTGACATGGTTATGACGCTGGACGCTCCTGCTGCTTCGCGGATCTCAGAATCCTTTGTATGCTTTTGACGGACAGGGCATACTCATCCGCAAGTTTAGGAATCGGAATGCCGTTTCTGTGTTTTAAACAGATTTCACGATCCCTCCCTGCATAATACTGCCTGGTTTCGGTCCGGCTTCCCCAGACCATTTTCTCCTTACACGGAATATAGATATTCTTTCCGCTTACATATTGCTGAATCGCTTCTATTAACTCCTGCGGCAGAACTTCTTCCGCACTGATATAGCTCATTTTAATCCTCCTTTTTCTTTTACGGGGATTCATCTGAGCTTAACGATTCCTGTTATTTTAAGCTCAGACTACTGAGCGATAACGTATCTTTTCAGCATATAACGCGCCTCCTTTTTCTCATTCTGTATTAATATTAATGTTGTAAAAATGCAATTGCAACCTCATTCTTGTTTAGAAACAAACGTGAGCCGGTCTCACCTATAAAACGATACTCTTAGTTCTCATCCAGCATCTTTATCTGATATGCGTTATCTGTTGTTGCATCAAAACCATCCAGGAGATATTCTTCCGGAATATATTTGTTGTAATCCAAATCCATGAAATAGTTACAGAATATCTGCTCTGCGTAGATGATTCTTCCTTCTCCGTCTGTCAATGCGTATACAAAACCTTGATAGGAATCGGCATTTACTGCAAGAAGCTCATAGGTCTGTTCTTCTACAACACCGTAATATCCGACATACTCCGTTGAGTCGTATGCCTTCAGTCTTTTCACCTCATCTGCATATGCTTCCGGTGTATAGTCAACAACCAGATATCCCAGATACTGCGCATCCCACGGGTTATAATAAACCATCTTGAAATCCTCAACTTCCATGGAATCCGTTATTTCCGCCGGCCATATTGTTTCATCCATGCCCCATTTCGTCCACTTGCTGTCGGCATTCTCATACCCGCCGTTGGAAAAGGTCATATACTCCTGATAGCCGGATATATCATCATATACTTCAATCGGGGCAAGATAGGAAGACAAAAGAAGAAGTCCTATAGCAACAGTCACCACAATTGTCCGCCACAACGCAATAATCATCCCCACGATTGTAACAATCCCGATTACCCGGATGAGCTTCTTCTTTTTCACTATCTTTTCCAGTATTCCTGTTATGTATAGTGTAACAATCGACATTATGGCAAGTGCGATAAATGTTACAATCAATACCACTTTATTTATTAATTCAGGAGATGTCTGGGTTTGTAATACAATCGATAGTAGTAAAACCAGTACTCCCGCAAAAGAGGTTATTTGCATTCTTTTTAAAAGTACACTTTTTTCTTCCGTCGCGTACTCTGCCATTTCCGTGGCCACTTCTCTTACATCTTTGTCCATCATCTCGCTTTTTCTTTCTCCTTCAATAATTTCTCTTACATCCACATCATAAAAATCTGCAATCTCAACCAATAATGAAATATCAGGAAGATTGCTACCGTTTTCCCATCTTGATATGGTTCTGTTGCTCACATGAAAAATATTCGCAAGCTGTTCTTGCGTTAATTTTTTCTCATTACGCAGTTCTTTTAAAAATCTGCCTGCCTTCTGCTGGTCCAATGAATTACGCCTCCTTATTCCGCCGGATATTTAAATGATAAAAAATCTCTCAGGTAAAATCCACGACACAAAGCGAGAAATGCCGTTTTTTCTTACCTGACACAGTATGTCCGGTTACTCATTTTCGTATCAGATGCAGATGTTGAAAAAACGCTACGTTCTTATAAACAGTATCATTCTCCACGGCACATTCGAGCATGAATAACTTCTCTTCCCAATCAGGCTCTTCTTTAAAAGCGTTGGGTTGTATTCCGTAGAAGGTGCGAATACCGTATACTTTATCTGTAACAAATCTTTCCTCAATACAGTCCTGCAAATCCTCTATCTCGTATTCGTTAATTGTCCCGAAATTCATTGAGACAGCATTCTCACCATTTAAAAGAGACAGCGCTTCATCAATGTTATTTTCAAATACCGCCTTATGCATTACCTTGCCG